>JAZQGS010000093.1:0-3134 GCA_045540195.1 Acutalibacteraceae bacterium | reverse complement strand
TTAAGGTCATCAGCAACGATCTTTGTGATTTTGAGTGTCTGCTCCTTCATGCTCTCGAAGAGGTCGGGAGTCATAACACCGAGTGCTGCAAGGCCTTCGCCTGTAACAAGGGGATCGCCCTTCGCGTCGTTCTTGAATGTACACTCAACATAGCCGCCCTCAAGAACTGTGCCGTCCTCGATGTACTCGCCGTATCTGCGGATGAAGCTGCCTGTTGCAACAAGACGGCAGATAACCTCAAGGACGTGGCCGAATACTGTTGCGGGAAGGACCTCCATTGTAGCGTTGTCGATATCAGCACTCACATAGTGAGTCTTGATACCTGCTGCCTTAAGCATTTCAAAGTAATAAACTGAAGTTTCGAGATTTGCCTTTCCGATACCCTCAATGGTAAGACCTACACTATTCTCGCCGGGATCAAAAACGCCGTCCTTACCTGTGCAGTCGTCCTTGAACTTGAGCATTACATTGCCGTTTTCAAGCTTGTAAACATCCTTTGTTTTACCTTTGTACATAATTTCCATAGTTTCAATCTCCTTGCTGTTGAGTTTTGAGTTTAAGAAAAGCAAATTCCATACATTTCTTATACGAAAAAGAATATCACTTTTAATTTTTCTTGTCAATAAATTTCGAAAAAGAGATTGTAGAAATAATACATAATACCCGACTTATTTTTATGCAATTTGAAAAATATTCTTTTGTATGTTAAAATGAAATAAAGGAGTGGTTTTATGCAAAGACCTTATATCATCTGTCACATGGTTATGTCGGTTGACGGCAAGGTTACGGGAGATTTTCTCTTTCGTCCCGAGACGCAGAGGGCGACTGAGCTTTATTATGAAATCAACCGATATCTGAAATGCAACGGATTTATCTGCGGCAGAATTACAATGGAGGGCAGCTTTACCGAAGGGTGGTATCCTGACCTTTGTGAATACTCGCCCGTCGAGTCGGCCGGTACGGATTTCATTCCTGAAAATGAAGCTCTGACAGGCTTTTATGCTGTTGCGTTTGATCCCAAGGGAAGGCTCGGCTGGAAGTCGAGGCTTATTGAAGATCCTGACGGTGACCCCGGGTATGACGGCGCACAGATAATCGAGGTGTTGACCGAGGAGGCTGACAAGCGTTATCTCGGATATCTTAAAGAAATGAAAATCCCCTATATTTTTGCAGGGAAATCAGAAATTGATGTTGAGCTTGCGCTCACTAAGCTTAAAAGTCTGTTCGGCGCTGACAGGCTTCTTCTCGAGGGCGGAAGCGTTGTCAACGGATATTTTCAGCGTGCGGGTGTGATTGACGAGCTGAGTCTCGTTATCTGTCCCGTCATTGCGGACAGTGAATCAAAGCCGCTTTTCTTCGGCAGTGTTATTGACAATTTTGAGCTCAGCGACATCAGAAATCACGGCAACGGTGTTTTGCGGACAATGTATAAAAAAGTCAGATAGACGGTTCTCATATTTTATCGCTTTAAAGTCTTGAAAAGTCAGGTGTAAAGTGTTAGAATATTGCACATTGAATTCAGGCAAAAGAAAGTGATAATAATGAAAAAAATCATAAGAAAGGCGTTGGTTGACACCGTTCCCGTTATGACGGGGTATCTGTGTCTGGGCTTCGGCTTCGGAATACTGCTTCAATCGGCAGGCTACGGAATTTTTGAGGCATTTATAATGAGTGTCACTATGTATGCAGGCTCAATGCAGTATATTGCCGTCGGTCTGCTTGCAGGCGGTGCATCGCTTCTGACAGTTGCGCTGACCACCCTGCTCGTTCAGGCAAGACACCTTTTTTACGGAATATCGATGCTCGACAAATATAAAAATGTCGGCAAAAGAAAGCTCTATCTGATTTTTGCTCTGACGGACGAAACATATTCGCTGATGTGCAACGACCATTCCGACATTCCGCTTGATAAGAGAAAGGACTATTATCTCGCGGTATCAATGCTCAATCAATCGTATTGGATTGTCGGCTGCACGCTCGGTGCGACCGCAGGAACGCTCGTCGATTTCAATTCGGAGGGCATCGACTTTGTTCTGACTGCGCTGTTTGTGACGATTTTCCTTGAGCAATGGCTCAGCACAAAAAAGCATCTGCCCGCAACTATCGGTATTCTTGCTTCTGTTATCTGTCTGATTATTTTCGGTGCAGACAACTTCCTTATTCCGACAATGGTTGTTATTGCGGTTTCACTCTGTATTTACAAGGAGGAACGCACAAATGACTGATACACATTTCTGGCTGTCGGTTGCTATTATGGCTGTCGGTACTGCTTTGCTTCGTTTTCTGCCGTTCATCGTTTTTAACGGCAACAGAAAGACTCCGCCCATTATCGAAAAGCTCGGCAGGACTCTCCCTTATGCGGTTATGGCAATGCTTGTTGTCTATTGCCTCAGGAATATAAGCTTCGGCGCCGTTTCGGAATTTTTGCCGCAGCTTATCGCCTGTGTTGTTACGGGTGCGCTTTATATATGGAAAAGAAACACTCTGCTCAGCATTATCACAGGCACAGCGTGCTATATGGCACTCGTTCAGCTTGTGTTTTGACAACACCGCTTTTATGTGATATAATAAAGAAAAAACGGAGGTAATATTATGGCTATTATTGCAATTCTCAGCGACATTCCCCTTTATATCGCACAGTTTATTTCAGAGCTTACAGGCGCAGATATGTCAGGCTTCGTTGACGGCTTCAACGGCATCTTCGCAGGTATAATCGAGGCTATCGAGCAGCTTCTTGCATAAAAATTCATATCATTCAACCGTCGGTAAATGGCCGACGGTTTTCTTTTTTGCCGAATAAAGTGTAAAAATAACCAAAGGCTTTGAAGGTATTGAAAAGCTTGAAAAAACAATATATTATGCCATTGAAGGGAGGGACACCGATGAAACTATCAATCTTTATCGATAAGGAACACGAAGAAGAGGTGGTGATTTACGCTCACGAGAAAAATGATCTTATAAAAGAAATAGAAGCTCTTGTCACGGGATCCGTGTCATTATTCGGATACACAGATAATGAGGCAATTAAAATAAATCCTGCTGAAATTGACTGTTTTACAGTTGAGAACAACAAAGTGTTTGCTTTTACGAGCAATCAAAAATACAGACTTCGTGAGAGACTATATCAGCTTGAA
>JAZQGS010000092.1:0-6583 GCA_045540195.1 Acutalibacteraceae bacterium | reverse complement strand
ATATGGGCGCTTATGTTGAGGAAATCACAGAGTTCATCGACTGTATCGTAAACGATAAGGAAGTAAGCGTCGGTCTTGACTGCGGTCTTCAGCCCGTTCTCATCGGTCTTGCCGCAAAGAAGTCACTCGTTACAGGTATGCCTGTTAAAATTGCAGACATTGCCGCTGAATACGCTTTATAATTGAAAACGAATTCACCGCCGTTGCAAGTCGCTTCGGCGGTGTTTTTATGTCAAAATCGAAAAATAAAGCTGATTTTCCTTAAAAATAGTTACAAAAAGTTACAAAATTTCTTTAAATGTCATAATTTCGTAACATTTGTATGTTATAAGTTTATTGCTGACTATTCGGCTAAACTTAAAAAAGGACTAATTTTTATGCACTTGAAAAACTACATAAAAAGAACTCTTATCACAATTCTTGCTCTCGTTATGGTTTTTTCAGCCCTTCCTGTCGCAACAATGGCGGCTGCATCAAAGGCTGAAACCATTCAGACTATATTCGATTTCCTCGTAGACGATATGGGACTTAACTCAGCGGCTGCATGCGGTGTTCTCGCTAACATCGAGAAGGAATCAAACTTCAATCCCCAGCTTTACGGTGACAGCGGTTCAAGCTACGGCATCTGTCAGTGGCATAACGGCAGATTTGAGAATCTCAAGAAATTCTGCAACAATAACGGCTATAACTGGAAGACAGTTGAAGGTCAGCTTCAGTTCCTTAAATATGAGCTGAAAACCAACAAGACAGACACAGGCAAAATCCTTGACAGACTTTCAGATGTTGCAAACACGGCTGACGGCGCTTATAAGGCAGGCTATGACTGGTGCTACTACTTTGAGCGTCCCGCAAACAAGGCAAGCAAGGCTGAAGCAAGAGGCAGTAATGCACAGACAAAGTACTGGCCGACATACAAGCTTGTTTACGAGCTCGGCGACATCAATGAGGATAAGAAAATCAACGCAACAGACGCTCTTATTGCTCTTGAAGCAACAGTCGGTAACTATAAGCCCTCAAAGAGTCAGGCTAAGGCGGCTGACCTCGATAAGGACGGCAGAATCACATCAAACGATGCACTTATCATCCTCTCTGTTTCATCAGGTAAGGTAAGCATCAACAATTACAAATAAAAAACTAAGACCGAAGATTTCAGATCTTCGGTCTTTCTTATTTCAGTTTGCTTTATTCATTGCCTTGTCGATATCACCGTCAAGAATAAACGGAATAACCTCCGTCGCTTTTGTAATAGCTTTTTTCAGCTCTTCAATCTCGTCCTTTTTAAAAGTAGAAAGCACCCAATCAGCAAGATTATAATCGGGATGCGGCTTTGCTCCGACGCCGATTTTTATTCTCGGAAACTGATCGGAATTAAGATGATAGATAATACTTTTGATTCCGTTATGACCGCCGTCAGTACCCTTGCGGCGGATTCTTAATTTTCCGCAGTCAAGAGAGATATCGTCAAAGATAACGATGATTTTTTCGGGCGGAATTTTATAAAACTGTGCAATCTCGCGTACCGCCTCACCACTGTTATTCATAAAGGTCTGAGGCTTGACGAGCAGACATCTATGTCCCGCAATAACGGTATCACCGATAAGAGCCTTATATTTAAGCTTTTTGATGTCAATATGCTCCTCGGCGGCGATATGGTCAACAGTCAGAAAGCCTGCGTTGTGTCGTGTGAATTCATATTCCTTACCGGGATTACCGAGTCCGACAATCATAAACTCAGGTGAACCTGACGGTGAGGGTGTTGCTTTTTTTCTAAAAAACATTTCAATCTCCTAAAAGTATCTTTACAAGCTTTTCGGGACGGCGGACCGTCCCGAAATATTTTTCTTATTCTCAGAATGTAACAGGCATATACGCTGTTGTGACCTTTGACCAATCGTCAACGCTGTCGAGGTCGCTGTCAATGAGTGTATAGATAATCTGAATATCCATCTTGTTAAGCTCAGCAAGAATATCTTCTTCTGTTTCAAACTTTGATGAATTCACAAGACCCTCAATAAGAATCGGCATTCCCCTACCCGGATTAAAGCCGTATTCACAGCCGAGGTTGGTGTCGATTATGATATCCTCGGTATTTGTTGCCTTGAGCATTCCGAATGCAACGCGCTTAGGATGTGAGTTGGCAACATAAATGCTGTATGTAAACTTAGTCCACTTTTCAGCATTGTCAACAATCTCCTGAGCCTTGTCATCGTCGATTCCGAAATCCTCGTTACGGTCAAGGAATTTATCCTCATCCTTCTCGTCCTTAAAAACCTTATCAAGGGTTGAGCCTGCGTTCAGGTTGCCGATTGCATCCTTGTTGACATCAACAACATTCGTTGCGTCAACGGGCTTGCCCTTATCGTTTGTGCTTGTGTATTCGATAACAACCTTATCTTCATCATTCATTGTCGGCTGACTCAGACCGGAATCATCTTTATCCTTACAGCCATATACAGTGAGAATTGTGCAGACCGCAAGGATGAGTGAAACTGCGCGGATTAAAATATTTCTGTTCATAAAACTACCTCTTATTTCTGCCATTTGTAGGGCTTTTTCTTGACAATCCAATCCTTTTTGACCGACTGTCTTGCTCTTGCGATTGCAAGTGAATTTTCGGGAACATCCTCAGTGATTACCGAGCCTGCCGCCGTATAGGCGTTCTTGCCGACGCTGACGGGGGCAACAAGATATGTGCTGCAACCGATGAAGGCATGATCTTCAACCTTAGTACGGTTTTTCTCCTTACCGTTGTAGTTGACCGTTGCACATCCGCAACCGACATTGACCTCTGAGCCGAAGTCAGCATCACCGATATAAGTCAGGTGCGAAACGCTTGTGCGGGCGCCGATTGTCGCATTCTTGAACTCGACAAAGTTGCCTGCCTTAACGCCCTCGCCGATAACGCAATCAGGTCTGATGCGGGCAAACGGGCCGATTTTAGCATCCTTTTTAACCGTTGAAGAGAAGCACTGAACATTATTGAGCGTAACATTATCCTCAATAACGCTGTCCTCGACAAGGCTGTTCGGACCGATAACGCAATTATCACCGATAACGGTATTACCCTTGATAATCGTACCGGGAAGAATCTCGGTTTCAGCGCCGATCTTTACGCTCGGGCTTATCATAACTCCGTCAGCACACGGAATTGAAACGCCGTTGAGCAGGTGCTCATTCATTATCTTTCTGCGTGCGATTTCGTTGAGCTGCTGAAGCTGAGCTCTGTCATTTGCGCCGAGAACAACATCAGGACTTGCCGCATCGTAGGCAACGGCATTGAGATTCTTATCAAGAATAACCTCAATCGCATCTGTCAGATAGTATTCAGCCTGATGCTTTTTATCGTGCATTTCAATAATGCCCTCAAGAGCCTCAAGAAGAACCGAGCAGTTGAACCAGTATGCGCCTGAGTTGACCTCGTTGATCATTTTTTCAGCTGAGTTAGCATCGTTTTCCTCAACGATTTTCTTCAGACACTTATCCTTGTTTCGGATAATTCTGCCGTAGCCGAAGGGATTATCAATCTTTGCAGAAATAATCGTAACCGCATTTTTATGCGATGAATGATATTCAAAAGCCGTGCTTATAGTCTTAGCGTCGATGAGCGGTGCGTCACCGTTAAGGATAAGGATGTCACCCGGCATATTAGCCTTGATAAAATCCTTCGCCTGCATAACAGCGTGACCTGTACCGAGAAGCTCAGACTGGATAACCGTTTTGAACCTTCCGCCGAGGTGATTTTCGAGTTCCTCGTGACAATGACCCGTAACAACACAGATTTCGTCAACACCGCCCGCCTGAGCGGCATCGGTAACCCAATCAATCATCGGCTTGAACAGAACCTCAGCCATAACCTTGGGCTTCGTTGTCTTCATACGCTTGCCGTCACCGGCTGCGAGAATCAATGCACATTTTTTACTCATAAACAGACCTCCAATCCCGGATATTATAAATATACAATTATATTATCGCAGAAAAACGGCTTAATTACAATAGTAAATTCAGGATTTTTTTGCGACAAATTCCACAAAAATTCGGGGCGGAAATTGTAATGTCAAATTGGGGTTTGTCGTGCAGATGCAATGCATTTGCAATGATGTCCGCTTCGCGGATGATGTGTTTGCTTTGCAATTATAAAACGGCGGGAGCAAGCCCCCGCCCTACCGAGCGAGGCGCAGGAGTATTGTCGCAACACGCTTTCTTGACACTCGGATTGTATGATGATAGAATTATGCTGACCGACATTTCTGTCATATTAAAGTAAATTGTGTTAAAAAGAGGTATCTGGAATGGTTAGCAAAAGAATAGTCGAACTCCGACTTGAACCATATATAAAAGAAGCCTGTATGACAATATTTTTGGAAGCGATTGTTGTTTCAATGGTTTTACTTCTTCTATATTTTGCAAAATTTCCTTTCATTGTCTACGCTGTTTTTGTTGTCGGTTTTATTGCTGTAACATTGCTTCTTAATTACAGAGTTATAATTCAAGCCCTGATCGACAAACGCAAAGAAGATTATGTAACAGAAATATTCACGGTTAAACAATTCAATGATGAATTTTCTTTTAATGGTAATCGTACAGGAAACTCGTATATTCGCTATTTATATCCCAAAGACTTGCATGTATCAAAAATGAAAATAAAAGTAATAAACGATCGTGGCGAAGAGAAGAAAATCCGCGCCGTGATATCCTTCAGACAATTACTCAATTTTGTAATTTTAGATGACCATCAAATAAAGCATCTTAAAATTACATATTTAAGAAGATCCGGAATACTCATCAATGTCGATTCAGTCGACGATATCAATCAAATTGCAAGCAAGAAAAAACAAAGAGTTATTCAAAAAGCTCTGCATTGCATCAATACACCGGTTTAACAATAATACAGGGGACAGTTGAATGTCTCCTGTTTCATTTTCTTGATTTTTCGTCAGTTAATACAAAAAAATCCTTTTTCATATCAAACAAATTTCTATAAAAAAGTATAGACAATTTGCATAAATCTGTGATATACTAATTTACGAATGTTAGTGGGAAAATTATGCCTATTAACACCCAATCAAGTTATTATTATTTTTGGAGGTATAAAAATGGCACACAAGTATGTATACCTTTTCAAAGAGGGTAACGCTTCAATGCGTGAGCTCCTCGGCGGTAAGGGTGCTAACCTTGCTGAGATGACAAGTCTCGGCCTTCCCGTTCCTCAGGGCTTCACTGTTACAACAGAGGCTTGTACACAGTACTATGAGGATGGCAGAAAAATCAATGAAGACATCCAGGCAGAAATCATGGAGTACATCGACAAGATGGAAGAAATCACCGGCAAGAAGTTCGGCGATAAGGAAAATCCCCTCCTCGTTTCTGTTCGTTCAGGTGCCCGTGCTTCAATGCCCGGTATGATGGACACAATCCTCAACCTCGGCCTTAACGAAGAAGTTGTTGAAGTTATGGCAGCTAAATCAGGCAATGCTCGTTGGGCATATGACTGTTACAGAAGATTTATCCAGATGTATTCCGATGTCGTTATGGAAGTTGGTAAGAAGTATTTCGAGCAGCTCATCGACGAGATGAAGGAAGACAGAGGCGTTTCTCAGGATGTTGAGCTTACAGCTGAGGATCTTAAGGAGCTCGCTGAGCAGTTCAAGGCTGAGTATAAGTCAAAGATCGGCAAGGACTTCCCGTCAGACCCCAGAGAGCAGCTCATGGGTGCTGTTGAGGCTGTTTTCCGTTCATGGGACAACCCCCGTGCAAATGTTTACCGTCGTGACAACGATATCCCGTATTCATGGGGTACAGCTGTTAATGTTCAGGCTATGGCTTTCGGTAACATGGGTGACGATTGCGGTACAGGTGTTGCTTTCACTCGTGATCCCGCTACAGGCGACAAGGGCCTCATGGGTGAGTTCCTTGTAAACGCTCAGGGTGAAGATGTTGTTGCCGGCGTTCGTACTCCGATGCCGATCGCACAGATGGCTGACAAGTTCCCCGAGGCATATGCTGAATTCGTTAAGGTTTGCGGCATCCTTGAGGATCACTACAGAGATATGCAGGATATGGAGTTCACAGTTGAGGCTGGTAAGCTCTATATGCTTCAGACAAGAAACGGTAAGAGAACAGCTAAGGCTGCTCTTAAGATTGCTTGCGACCTCGTTGACGAGGGTATGATCGATGCTAAGAAGGCAGTTGCTATGATCGACCCGAGAAACCTTGACACACTCCTCCACCCGCAGTTCGATGCAAAGGCTCTCAAGGCTGCTACTCCTGCAGGTAAAGGTCTCGGCGCTTCTCCGGGTGCTGCTTGCGGTAAGGTTGTATTCACAGCTGAAGACGCTGTTGAATGGAACGAGAAGGGCGAGAAGGTTGTTCTTGTTCGTCTTGAGACTTCACCGGAAGACATCACAGGTATGAAGGCTGCTCAGGGTATCCTCACAGTTCGTGGTGGTATGACATCACACGCTGCTGTTGTTGCTCGTGGTATGGGTACATGCTGCGTATCAGGCTGCGGCGAAATCAAGATGGATGAAGAAAACAAGAAGTTTGAACTCGCAGGTAAGGTATACAACGAAGGCGACTATATCTC
>JAZQGS010000091.1:0-38922 GCA_045540195.1 Acutalibacteraceae bacterium | reverse complement strand
ACAAGCAACGAGGGTGGTCATAATTACAAAACGATCGGAAGGCTCTACTATCCGATTGTCAGCGTAATCGGCTTTATAGCTAATTTCTTCACCAATATCGGCGACTACTACGACAACAGACAGCTCGGATTCAAGATTCCGCTCTTTGAAGGTCTTTTCGGTTAATATATTTTACAGGAAAATCCCGGACACAGTGCGATATGTGTCCGGGATTTAGTCTTCATTTAACTTCCAGCTTTTCGATTTTCTCCCTCTCGGGTGTCACATTTACCGAATAGTAAACATGGTAAATTACCTTGCCCGGAGGCGCACCCTGAGGTTTTTTCAGGTGCTTTACATAGGTGTAGTCAACGGGAACGAGCTTCGCGTCACGCGCCTTGCTGTGATATGCGGCAATCTCAGCTGCCTCGACAATAGCGTCGTCGCTGATTTCCTTGCCGTCGCTGACTATTATAACATGCGAGCCGGGGAATTTCTGTGTGTGAAGCCACATATCGCCTTTCTGCGCGGTCTTGAGTGAGAGCTTGTCATTCTGCATATTGTTTCTGCCGACAAGCACACGAAAGCCGTCGGTTGTTCTGTATTCCATCGGGGGAAGGAGCTTAGGCTGCTTTGAATTAGTTTTGCGCTTGAATCGCATAAAACCGCTGACGGCAAGCTCATTGCGGATTTCTTCAATCTCCGCCTGAGTGCTTGCGCGGTCGAGAGCATCTGCAACCGTTTCGAGATACTGAAGGTCATCCTTGCCCTTTTCGATAAGCTCAGTGAGCATTATCTCAGCCGTCTTAGCCTTTCGGTAATCCTTGAAATATTTCTGTGCGTTCTGTGCAGGAGACTTTGACGGGTCAGCCTTTATTCGCAGAAGTTTATTCTCGTCATAATAATTTTCAAGGTCATAATAAACAGCACCCTTTTCGAGTCTGTAAAGATTTGCGTTGATAAGCTCCGCGCTTATTCTTAGGCTTTCTCGGTCGGCGCATTGCTTGAGCTCTGCCTGCTGAAGACTCAGCTTCTTTGAAATTCGAGCGATTGAAGAATTCAGAAATTTGACAAGGTCCTGAGCCTTTTGGCGGGTTCTGTCGAGCCTGTCGCATTCATAATAGAATTCGTCGAGCATCTCGGAAAAGCTCGGCTTTTCCTCAACCTTATATTTTGTGCCGTACTGAAGAATAGGCATAAACGAAAAATCAAAGGGCTTGCCGGACTCATCCTTGAGCATGAACGGCAGTCCCTGACCGCATTCAACGGTTTTTCTCAAGCTGTCGATTCTTGTTGCGAGAGCCTCAAAGGATTTGTCGCTTGTTTCATCAACAAAAAGCTCATAATCCTCACCTGCAAGCTCGCGACTCGTAAGGGGAGAGACGCCCTGCAGCGTGCTGAGTATTGCAGACGAAAGCGTTTTTGTCGGATAAGACTTAATCTGCTCAAATATATTTTCTGTCGAATGAAGTGTTATGTTCAGCTTGTTCTGCGGTGGGGGAGAGGTGTATCTGAAGCCGGGAAGAATCTGTCTTACTGTCGATTGGCTCAGGTCAATACGCTTGAGTGCATCGATGATTCTGCCCTCACCGTCAAAGAGAATTATGTTGCTGTGCTTTGCCATAATTTCGATTGAAAGTGTCAGCTTCACTCGGTCACCGATTTCGTTTGTTGCATCAAAATCGATATAGAGAATTCTGTCAAGCTCAGACTGACGGATATCCGACAGCGATGCGTTGACAAGATGCTTTCTCATCAGCATACAGAACATCGGCGGTGTTGCAGGATTTTCCGGCGCGTGAGAGGTGAAATGAATCCTCGGACTGTTGGCGCGCACGCTCAGAAGAAGCTTCTTCGCACCGCCCTTACCGCGCAGATGAATAACCAGCTCCTCACGGGAGGGCTGGTGTATTTTTTCAACACGGCTGAACTGCGCACCGTCAAGTATTTCGTTTTTGATAAGACTTAAAAATATGCCGTCAAGTGCCATAATTACTCCGTAAATTTAACAGGATTTTCCTGATTGATATCAATGATTTCAATGTCTCCGAACTGCTCGGTGAGCTTTTTAACAAGCACGGGAACAACAGGGTACTCCGTTTCAAAGTGTCCTGCCGCGATAAGTGTTATTCCGCTGTCGAGCGCATCGAGAAAATCGTTGTGCTTTGCGTCACCCGTGATGAAGGCATCGATGCTTCCTGCTTCGTTCATAAGCGAAGCGCCGCCGCCCGTACACATTGCGACCTTGCGGATAGTCTTACCTGCGTCAGCAAAGCGTACCTTTGTGTCAAGTGCTCTTGCAATATGCGAAGCAAGCTTTTCGGCAGTAGTCTCCTCAATATCAGCAAAGCGCATAATCGGATTTTCTCCCTTGTATGCTTTAAAGCCGAGCAATTCTGCGAGAGCATCGTTTGTACCGCCGTCAGCAATGTCGAGCGGAGTGTGCATACAGATTGCGTTAATTGAATTTGAAGCAAGCTCAAACGGCAGACTTCCCTTTGTGAAGCACTTCATTGCGCTGAAAATAACAGGATGATGACTGATGATGAGGTTTGCTCCGAGCTCCTTTGCTTTCTGAATAGCAAAAGAATCGATGTCGAGAACAACAACTGCCTTTGTGACCTGAGCGTTCATATCACCGACAAGCATACCGCTGTTGTCCCACTCTTCCTGAGTTTCAAGGGGAGCGAGCGTGTTAAGATATTCAAAAAAATCTCTTACAGTCATTTCTTCACCTCATCAAGGATTCCCTGCAATACCGCGATTTCGGGATTATCGGAATCTGATTTCAATAACGCATCAAGCCTTACGCTGACACGGCGAAGCTTCCTTTCACATACCGCGCGCGAGGCCTCATCGTCCGCTTTTATAAATCCGCCGAAGAGAAGCTGTGCCTGAGAATGCTCCTCGGTTATACCCGAATAAGCGGCAGACATACAAACATAAGCCTTGCCGTCGTCAAAGCACGAGGCTTCCTCCAAAATTTCAAAGCCGTTATCCCACAGCCATCCGCGCAGAATTTCGTCATGTGACTGAGGCTGAAGGATCAGCTTGTATTTTTTATTTTTCACCCACGGCGCCGCCTCGAGAATTTCAGAAATAAGTATACCGCCCATTCCTGCGATGACGATGTCATCAACCTCATCGGGTGAAATAGCGGTAAGCCCATCGGAAAGACGCAACTCAATCTTATCGGCAACCGAGTATGAGCTGACGGTTGCCTGAGCGTTTTCCAATGGACCTTTTCTGAGATCTGCGGCGATGGCACTGTTGATTGTGCCGTCGAGGATGAGAGCTGACGGAAGGTAAGCGTGGTCGGTGCCGATATCGGCAACCCTTGAACCGCTCCTGACCATCCGTGCAGCCATATTCAGTCTTGAACCAAGCTTCAGCATCGCTTATTTGCTTGCGAGATAAGCGTTGATATCAGCAACGAGATCCTCAACATCTACACCGTGAACCTGACAAGCCATTTCAAGGCTTTCGCCTCTTGCTGACGGACAGCCGAGGCAGTGCATACCCATCTCAAGGAAAAACTTTGCTGTACCTACATCTGCATCAAGGATGTCACCGATGATCATATCTTTTGTTACTTCTGTCATAATAAAACCTCCGAAAGATTTAATGTTTTAAAATACATATACATTATACACTATTCCCTGATATTTTCAAGAATTAAAATTTTACTTTTCAAAACCGAATAAAGGTGATATAATATAACCAATGTTTTACCAAAGAGGTATTCTGAAATGAAAGTAATTTACGATGCGGCGGCAAAAATTAACCTTATGCTTGATATTCTTGCGCGTCTTGGTAACGGATATCACAGCCTGTTTATGCTTATGCAGTCTGTTGATCTTTATGATACCGTAACTGTCGAAACCGATGACAGCGGAAAAATCAGCCTGACCTCCGACGAGGAGGGGATTCCCTGCGATAAACGGAACATCGCGTGGAAGGCGGCTCAGGCATTTTTTGATGCAACGGGAGTCACAAATACGGGTATCAGAATTCATATTGAAAAGCGTATTCCCTTTGAGGCGGGAATGGCTGGCGGAAGTGCCGACGGCGCGGCGGTGATAGCGGCGTTGAATGACATTTATTCAACGGGACTTACCAATGCCGAGCTTTGCCGTATCGGACTGAAGGTTGGTGCGGATGTGCCGTTCTGTCTGACGGGCGGAACCTGTCTTGCACAGAATGTCGGTGAAATTCTCTCACCGTTACCTGCGCTTGACGAGTGCTATATTGTTCTTGCCAAGCCCGATAAGGGCGTTTCGACAAAGGAGGCGTTTGCCGCATTTGATACGGCGACGAATGTCCGCCACCTTGATACCTGTGCGATGCTCTATGCCGCATCACAGGGCGACCTGAAGGAAATCTGCAGACACACAAAGAATGTTTTTGAACAACTCATTGAGGTGCCCGAGCGTGTACCTATAAAGTCCACACTCAACCGCCACGGCGCACTTGCCGCCTGTATGAGCGGAAGCGGTCCGACAGTTTACGGAATATTCGATGACGAGTCAAAGGCTCAGTCAGCCGCCTCGGCACTCAAATCAATCGTCAGAAGCATCTATGTTACAAAGCCCGTCAAGAGCGGACTTGTCAGAAAAAACTGAAATAAATAATAAAACACGGTTTGAGCATCTGCCCAAACCGTGTTGTTTTATCTTACTGCCAGGTGAAGGTGACTGAATTCTTAGCAGGGTTAACCTGATAATTCTTACCCTTTTCAAACTTGAAGCTTCTTGACTGTCCTGAAGCGTTGTGCTCAACCTTATTGACCTTGTTGAGTCCGTCAATGAAGGCGTTCATCATTTCTGTATCCGTGAAGGTAAGCGTTGCGTCAAGACCGAGCTCAGCGGTTGCCTCGGGCTGTGCACCCCAGCCTGTAAGAGCGCCGGGAACGAAGCCTGTCAGCCACCATGAATATTGCTGACCTCTTGAGAAGAGGAGATTTTTGTTTCTGTAAAGGCTCATACTCATCTTGATAAGAAGATCGTCGTCAGCACATTTGAAATAGTTTACGCCGTTCTCGTCAATCATCGGATTGTCAAAGTCACGGTAGTAAAGACCGATTTCAGCGCCGATAAGCACCCAACCGTACTGACCCTTCCAGAGCTGAACCATCCATTCCTTGTTGTCATATTCAAAGAAGATTCTTGTTGTGTCAAACCAACAGATAATAACGGGAGCCGATACATCATAGATGAATGTATAGCCGAAGGTTCTCTGCCATGCGTTGCTTGATGCATAGAAAACATTTTCTCTCGCGTCGTAAGAGAAGCCGAGAAGACCTGAGCCGTCAGGATTTGTGACCATACCTGTTGCAGGGTCATACCAGAAGTTGCCGAAGATTTCAACTCGTCCCGAATCGGTTGTGCTGCCGGCAGGGAAGGATGTGATTTTACCTACTGAGAAGTGGAGGATATAAAGCGCATCCGTTGAGTTGATTTTGCCGTTGCCGTCAACATCGGCGGCCTTGATTTCAGCGTCTGTGAGCTTTTCCTGACCTGTACAGTATCTTACTGTCATCAGCGCATCGAATGAGTTGATAGCCGCATCGCTGTTTACATCACCGAGTGAATTGTCGGCGGCTGAAACGCTGATTGCGAAAAATGCGGATGTGCCGATAACTATTGTGAGTGCAAGGATAACCGAGATGATTGATTTAACAATTTTCATAATGAATCCTCCTCAGATTATATAGACTGAACAATTCCGACCGTGTACTGTAAGATAAGAAGCGCATCAATGGAATTGATTTTTCCGTCCTTGGTTGCGTCTGCCTGAACCTTGTTTTTGCCTGTCAGCTCAATTTTGCTTACGCTGTGCTGAAGTACGCTGAGAGCGTCAATAGAGTTGATCTTATAGTCACAGTTTGCATCGCCGTAAAGATAAGCGTCATCAGCGAGGAAGTTGACTGTGAACGGAGCTCTCTTGCCGCAGAAGGTAGCATAAAGTGTTGCATAACCGGGCTCGACTGAGTCAATACCCTGTGCGACAGCCCAGCCGATGAGCTTGTTATCGGAATAAGAAACCTTTCTTACCGTGCCGTCTGTATACTTGACATTAAGGCTGATTCCTGCAAGATCAAGATCTGTGAATTCGACATCGCCCAGACCGCTGAACTTCCAGTCAACATTCTGACGGAGAATTGTTTTCTTGGGCGGATTGACAACGGTTATCGAATCAACAGCCACAAGCTTTACCGCAACGGTTGCATACACGCTTGAGGGGAAGTCGTCACACTTGATTTTCATTGTGTTGCTGCCGACCTTCCAGCCGCCGGTCGGTGCTGTGTAGTACATATTGGGCCAACGCTCACCCATTTTGTATTCGACTGTTTCCGAATTGTAGGAAAGTACCGTGCCTGTCAGGTCAAAGCTGCCTATAACAGAGATAGTGCCTGCTTTATTGTATGACCAGTCAATACCCTGATAAAAGGTGGTGCGGTCGGGCTTCTTGACAACCGTTGCCTCTGCGGCAAATGCGACTGTCATACAGGAAAATGCGATAAGTACAGCAAGGAAAGCGGATACTGATGTTCGGATATGTGCTTTTTTCACTTCTATTCCTCCTTATACAGAATATATTCCTATGTATTATACATCATAAATGCGCGCGTGTCAATGAGGTAGGGCTTTTGTAATGTGTGAAAGGAGATTGCCGTCACATAATGCCGAAAATGTATTGTTGGCACCGATATAGCCACTATTTTCCTATTGACAACGGTAGGATATTGGTTTATAATGTACCCAAGTATGATGCACAAGATGTAGTGTTATGCTCTTTTGCACTATGCTCTCAATATTAAAAAGGATGCAAAGCAATGAAGATTTTTTCAAAAAGAATTGTGGCATTGCTGATGTCACTCATAATTGCGGCAGGTATGTTCGTTACCGCCTCTGCAAGTGAGGTTGTTTACGGCGACCTTAATAAAGACTCAAAAATAAATTCGATCGATGCGCTGATTATCCTCAGACACAATGTCCGTCTTGAGCTTGTTCCCGACGAGCTCGCGATCGCTGCGGATGTCAACGGTGATACAAAAATCAATTCACTCGATGCGCTCGAGGTTCTGATGGTTGCGGTCAAGCAGCT
Source organism: Acutalibacteraceae bacterium (assembly GCA_045540195.1). Taxonomy (GTDB): domain Bacteria; phylum Bacillota; class Clostridia; order Oscillospirales; family Acutalibacteraceae; genus CAG-488. The sequence goes on along the minus strand of JAZQGS010000091.1, from coordinate 31,836 downwards.
GCCTTATTTCTCAGCGGAGATCAAGGTGAAGCTTCCTAAGACCGACAACGAGATTCTCGCGCTCTATGCTTCAACAATCAAGGCTGCGAGAGAGAAAATCCCCGCATACAAGCTCGCAACAGAGTCGTATGCAACGGATGTCCAGCTTTCAGGCACACTTGCTTCAATGCTCCCTGCCGAAGAGGTTGAGGCGATGAAGCAGGATATGCTTAAAAAGCAGGTTTCCAGCAATATCTACCGCCAGGGTACAACACCTGCAAAGAACAATCTTCCGATTGAATGTAAGCTCACTGACGCCTCCGTGCTCAAGAGCCTTACCTGCGAAAGATTGCCCTCAGGCGAATACAGTGTTGTTATCAAGTTCAAGGATGAGTTGAATCCTGCATCCAATACTCCCGTTGTTACCGTGTTCGGACTTCCCGACTACGCAACAATGGAGAAAAACCTCAAGGATGAGATGTCATCCTCAATGGGTGAGGAGGATATTTCGGCAACAGTTACCGTTGGTGATATGGAGTATTCCGATGCTGTGATTTCCTTCGTGATTGACCCCCGTACAGGTAATCTTGTTTCAATGGATATGAGCGTTGATATGACGGTTGAGTCCAAGACGGCAATAGCCTTCCTTACACTCAACACAAAGTCAACACTTCATACAGGAATGAGTTACACAAGCTTTATTTACTAAGTTTTAGTTCATCTGCGGTTTCGCCTAAATCGTCTGATGTCTAAATATATGCACTACGGTGCAAATTTATAAAGGAGAAAATGGTGATTTACAATGAATAAAGTTGCTAAGATTTTATCAGCTGTTGTTTCTGTAACAGTTGCTCTCAGCCTTGCTCTCGTTATGCTTACATCTGCTCTTGCAGCACCGACAACAACTTTCTCAGTTAATGTCGTTGAAGATACAGACGAGAAGATCGTTGTTACAGTTGTTCTCGAGGACGGTAGCTTCCAGTCAATCGACTTCGGCATCGACTACAACGAGGCTAAGATTGAAAAGTGTTCAGATATGCAGGGAACAAATGCTTTCACAGCATCAGTTAACGCTGCTACATGTCTCTTCTCAGCTGCTATCGTTGACGGTTATGATGTAAAGGGTGCAGTTCTTGCTACTTATACATTTGACAAGATCGATGCTGCTGATATCGGTCCCGAGGATATCACTCTTGTAGTTGATGTTTGCGGTTCTATCACAGAGCAGTATGATGTTGTTATCGAAAACAACATCCCTGAGATCGAAGCTCCTGTTGAGCCCGAGACTCCCGTTGAGCCCGAGACTCCCGTTGAGCCCGAGACTCCTGTTGAGCCCGAGACTCCCGTAGAGCCCGAGACTCCCGTTGAGCCCGAGACTCCCGTTGAGCCCGAGACTCCCGTTGAGCCCGAGACTCCCGTAGAGCCTGAGACTCCCGTTGAGCCTGAGACTCCCGTAGAGCCTGAGACTCCCGTAGAGCCTGAGACTCCCGTAGAGCCCGAGACTCCCGTAGAGCCCGAGACTCCCGTAGAGCCTGAGACTCCCGTAGAGCCTGAAGCTCCCGTAGAGCCCGAAGCTCCCGAAGAGGACAAGACAGATGCACCCGCTGCTGACGAAGATGTTGTCAACCCCGATACAGGTGACAGCGTAACAGCATCTGCTGCAATCGTTTCTCTTCTTGCTATCAGCGGTGCAGCAATCGTTGCACTTCGCAAGAAGGAAGACTAATTTAAGTTCACAAGGGGATTATTCCGGATAACTCCCTTATGATACCAAACTTTTAACGCCCCCACACAGACCTATGGGCGTATGGTCTGTGTGGTTTTTCTTTTGCAGTGAGCAAGGCTCACTGCTTTTTGTTTTTTGGAACAAAATTCACTTAAAAACCCGCCTTTTTATCTTGCAAAATCTATTATAATAATATATAATAATTTAGTTAAATATTAAAAAGAGAGGTGTCGCTTTTGAGCACAATAAACTTCTCGGAAAAATACTTTGTTCCGCAGGAAGAATTAGAAAAACAAAAAGAATATTCTGCTCTTGTGACATCGGTTTTGTCCGCACGCTTTGACAAAAAGCCGCTTGCTTTTGTGCATACCTATGGCTGTCAGGGAAATGTTTCTGACGGTGAGCGAATCAAGGGTATTCTTGAGCGCGCAGGCTACGGATTTACAGACAAAACAGAGGATGCCGATCTCATTCTCTATAACACCTGTGCAATCCGTGAACACGCTGAGGACAGAATCTACGGCAATGTCGGTGCTATCAAAAAGCTGAAAAAAGAGAATCCGAATCTCATAATCGCCCTGTGCGGATGTATGATGCAGCAGCCCAGAGTTGCGGAAAAAATCAAAAAAAGCTATCCCTTTGTCAACCTTGTTTTCGGAACTCATGTCATACACAGACTTCCCGAGCTGCTTTACAGGGTGCTGTGTACGGGAAAACGCGTTTTCTCCTGCGATGACAGTGACGGCGTTATTGCCGAGCCGCTGCCCGTCAGACGCGACGGCACGGTCAAGGGCTGGCTTCCGATAATGTACGGCTGCAACAATTTTTGCAGTTATTGCATCGTTCCTTATGTCCGCGGCCGCGAAAGAAGCCGTACCCCCGAAAGCATTATCGCTGAGGCAAAGGAGCTTATTTCTCTTGGCTGTAAGGATATCACGCTTCTCGGTCAGAATGTCAATTCATACGGCAAGAGCCTTGAGAGCGATATAAACTTTTCAAAGCTGTTAGAGCAGATAAACGACCTTGAGGGAGACTTCATAATCAGATTTATGACATCTCATCCAAAGGATTGTACAAAAGAGCTGCTCGACACAATGGCAAGATGCGAAAAGGTTGCGAAGCATCTGCATCTGCCCTTCCAGAGCGGCAACAACCGTGTTCTCAGAGAGATGAACAGAGGCTACACCCGTGAACAGTATCTCGAGCTTGCACACTATGCTCGCAAGGTTATGCCGGGACTTTCAATGACGAGTGATGTCATCGTCGGCTTTCCGGGTGAAACCTATGAGGAATTCAGAGATACACTCACTCTCATAGACGAGGTTAAATTCACCTCACTTTACACCTTCATTTTCTCATCCCGACCGGGAACTAAGGCGGCATCAATGCCTGATCCCGTCTCCCGTGAAGAAAAGGGTGTATGGTTCAAGGAGCTTACCGACCTTCAGGAAAAAATCGCAGGTGAGCGCACCGCGGCAATGAAGGGTGAAATCTTTACCGTGCTGTGTGAGGGCTATGCAAAAGAGGGTGTGCTCAACGGCAGAACTCAGGGCAACATTATGATTGAATTCCCCGAGGTCGAGGGCAAGGATGTTCTCGGCAGCTTCTGTAAGGTAAAGGTAACCGATCCGCTGACCTGGATTGTCCGCGGTGAGCTTGCCGAATAAATTCTGTATAACAAAAAGTAATAACTTTAATTTCCAACAACACACAAGTCTGAAATACAATATATCACGCACATTCGGGCAGTTTTGAAAGAGAAGATTTTTGTCTCGGCAAGGCAAAAATCTGCAGGAATACGGGGTTATTTCAAAGATTTTTAACGAAGCCGAGGCGGAAAGCTTCCTTTCAAAACCTTGTGGCTTTCTGGTAATTAAAGTTATAAATATATTCTAAGGAGATTTTTAAAATGGATGTAATCGAAATCACAAGACAGCTTGGTGCAGCTATTCAGCAGGATGAGCGTTATCTTGCTTTCCACAAGGCAAGAGAGGCAAACGAGGCTGACACAGACCTCAACGATCTTATCAACAAGATTCAGCTTATCCATATGTCATATCAGCACGAGGCTGCAAAGGACGATGCAAACGAAGAGAAGCTTCAGGCTTACGACAAGGAGTTCTCAGAGGTTTATGCAGCAGTTATGGCTAATGAGAATATGCAGAAGTACGAGGCAGCAAGAAAGGCTGTTGACGATATGATGAACTACCTCACACAGATTCTTGCAATGTGTGTTCAGGGTGAAGATCCCGCAACATGTGATCCGGCAGCTCAGGCAGAGCATCAGTGCTCAGGCGAGTGCAGCTCATGCGGCGGTTGCCACTAAGAAAATCTGCACAACAGATTTTCAATGAAATCCGACCTGCAGTCGGATGAAAAAATTTGCATTAAAGCAAAAGTGAATGTTAAAACTGAGGTGAAAACAGATGGCAGAAATGACGCCGATGATGCGGCAGTATCTTGAAATCAAACAGAATTATCAGGATACGATTCTTATGTTCCGCCTGGGAGATTTCTATGAAATGTTCTTTGAGGATGCAAAGACAGCTTCCCGCGAGCTCGAGCTTGTGCTGACGGGCAGGGATTGCGGTCAGGAGGAGCGCGCTCCGATGTGCGGCGTTCCGTTTCATAGTGTCGATTCTTATATAGCGAGGCTCGTTTCACGCGGATACAAGGTAGCCATTTGTGAACAGACCGAGGATCCCGCCACTGCAAAGGGAATTGTCAAAAGAGATGTTGTCCGGATTCTTACGCCGGGCACCGTCATTGAGAGCAGTATGCTCGACGAATCGAAAAACAATTTCCTTTGCTCAATCTGGCTCAACGGTACATCGGCAGGTGTGTGCTTTGCCGATGTGTCAACGGGAGAGCTTAATCTTACACAGATTAACGAGAAAAATCCCGCTAACAAAATAGTCAACGAAATCGGCAGATATATGCCGTCAGAGATCCGATACAACCGCGAGGTTATCGGCAGTGATAAAATCCGTGATTTTATCCGCAACCGCGTTCAGTGCACCGCTGATGAAATTGACGGTGACAAAATTACGCTTGATTACAGCCGACAGGTCATTACCGACCATTTCGGCAAGAGCCTTACTCAGCTCGGCATCGAAGACAGTGAAGAGGCCGTATGTGCGCTCGGCGCAACAATCGACTATCTCACTCAGGTGCAGAAATCGGGACTCGATAACATCAGAGAAATCGAGTTTTATTCCGATCATCAGTTTATGAAGCTTGACTTTGCGTCAAGACGCAATCTCGAATTAACAGAGACTATGCGTAACCGTGAGCGCCGCGGAACACTTCTGTGGGTGCTCGACAAAACAAAGACTGCTCCCGGCAAGCGTCTTATACGCAGCTGGATTGAACAGCCGCTTCTTAATATCGCAAAAATCAGCAGAAGGCATAATGCCGTTGAGGAGCTTTATGCCGACTCACTTCTTCTTGAAGAGGAAATCGAAAACCTTTCGGATGTCAGCGATATTGAACGCCTTATGGCTCGTATCGTTTACGAAACAGCCAACGCAAAGGAGCTTCGCGCTCTTCTTACAACAATAAAGCTTCTGCCCGCAATCAAATCAACAATTTCGGGCTGTAAATCGGCATTATTGAACGAGATCCACGATAACATCGATCTTCTTGAGGATATCGAACAGCTTATCGAGTCATCAATAGCCGAGGATCCGCCGTTCACTGTCCGCGAGGGCGGAATGATAAGGGACGGCTTTAACGAGGAGCTTGATTCTCTTCGTGACATTGTTACGAACGGCAAGGGCTATATTGCCGCCGTTCAGCAGACAGAACAGGAAAAAACAGGCATCAAAAAGCTCAAAATCGGCTACAACCGTGTTTTCGGATATTATATTGAAATTCCGAATTCCTTCAAGGAGCTTGTGCCTGAAGAATATATCAGAAAACAGACTCTTGCAAACTGCGAGCGCTACATAACAAGCGAGCTCAAGGATCTTGAATCAAAGGTTCTCGGCGCGCAGGAGAGAATTGTCAAGCTTGAGTACGAAATCTTCACTCAGGTCAGAGCCCGTGTTGCGGCTGAGCTTTACAGAATTCAGAAAACCGCACACGCCCTTGCAACTCTCGACGCCCTTTGTTCGTTTGCTAAGGTGGCACAGAGAAACAACTATGTGTGTCCGACAATGACTGATTCTCACGAAATCATCATCAGAGACGGACGGCATCCCGTTGTTGAAAAAATGGTCAAGGATACTCCGTTTGTTCCCAATGACACCTTGCTTAACTGCGGTGATGACCGCTGTGCGATAATCACGGGACCGAATATGGCAGGTAAGTCGACCTATATGCGTCAGGTTGCGCTTATTGTGCTTATGGCACAGTGCGGAAGCTTCGTTGCCGCCTTGAGCGCACAGATCGGTATCGTTGATGCAATCTTTACCCGTGTCGGCGCATCGGATGACCTTGCCTCGGGCCAGTCAACCTTTATGGTCGAGATGAGTGAGGTTGCCAACATTCTCAATAATGCGACCAAAAACAGCCTTCTTATTTTCGATGAAATCGGCAGAGGTACATCGACCTTTGACGGTATGAGTATTGCCCGTGCCGTTTTGGAGCATTCGGCAGACAACAAAAAATTAGGTGCAAAAACACTCTTTGCAACCCATTACCACGAGCTTACCGAGCTTGAGGGAGAGATAGACGGTGCAAAGAATTACAATATCGCCGTCAAAAAGCGCGGTGATGATATAACCTTCCTGCGCCGTATCGTCAGAGGCGGTGCAGACGGAAGCTACGGTATCGAGGTTGCTAAGCTCGCAGGTGTACCGAATACCGTTGTTACAAGAGCAAAAGCAATCCTCAAAGAGCTTGAGGAAAAGGGTGTCGTAACCGTTATCAGAACGGTTGAAGCTCCTAAGGAGGAAGAAATGCAGCTTTCCTTCGGCTCGAACGCAGGTGAGGGTATTGTTGACAAGCTAAAGAAAGTTGATGTCAACACCCTTACTCCCATCGAAGCGTTGCAGATGCTCTATGAGCTTAAAAAGGAAGCAGAAAAAGTATAAAAAACAGAGGTGATTACAGTGCCGAAAATCAATATATTGCCAAAGCATCTGGCTGAGCTTATCGCGGCGGGTGAGGTCGTCGAAAGACCTGCTTCCATCGTCAAGGAGATTATGGAAAACGCCATTGATGCCGGTGCTGATAAAATCACGCTCGAAATACAGCGCGGCGGCATAACCTATATCCGCATCACCGACAACGGCTGCGGAATTACGCGTGACGATGTGCGAAAGGCGTTTGTCAGTCATGCAACAAGCAAAATTGCAAACGAAAATGACCTTAATTCCATTCTCACTCTCGGCTTCCGCGGTGAAGCACTCGCGTCGATTGCGGCGGTTTCCCGTGTTGAAATGATGACCCGTGCCGAGGAGGAAGAAACAGGCACGCGCTACTGCATCGAGGGCGGAGAGGAAATTCTGCTTGACGATGCAGGCTGTCCCAAGGGAACAACACTTATCGTCAGGGATATCTTCTATAACACTCCCGCGAGAATGAAGTTCCTCAAAAAGGATATCACCGAGGCGAATGCAGTTGCAGGAGTTGTCGACCGTATTGCGCTCTCTCACCCCGAGGTCAGCATCCGATTTATCCGTGACGGCAAGGATGCACTTTTCACTACGGGCGACGGAAGGCTTGAAAGCACAATTCACAGTGTTCTGGGCAAGGAGTTCGCAAAAACGCTTATCCCTGCCGAATACGAGCTTGACGGCATAAAGGTCAGCGGATTTATCTCAAAGCCGTTCAACGCAAGACCTAACAGAACGATGCAGTTTTTCTTCCTCAATAACCGCTTTATAAAGACAAGAACAGGTCTTGTCGCGCTTGAGGAAGCCTATAAAAATCAGATTATGACAGGCAAATTTCCTGCCTGTGTGCTTAACATTCAGGCTAATGCGCAGAGCGTGGATGTCAATGTGCATCCGGCAAAAACCGAGGTGCGATTTGCCAACGAGAAGCTTATTTTCAACGCAGTTTATTATTGCGCTAAATCGGCTCTCGAAAAGGGCGACAGCAGGGTTCAGGCAAGCATTCAGCCGAAAGCCCAACAGTTTATTCAGAGACAGTTTATGCCTCAGCCCGTCAGCGGAAAACAGATAAAAATTTATGAGCAGCAGCTCGAAAAGGTGTCAAAGGATGACTTCTGGCAGAAGACGACCGCTGATGAATACCGTCAGCAGCCTGCTCCCGAGCCTGTGCGCATTACAATGCGTGATGAAGCAAGCTTCAGTGTTGAGCCTGACGAGCCCGACCTGATTCCTCAGCAGCCGAAGGCGCAGACGGTTACACAGGTCAAGGAAGAGCCGGTCAGCGCCTCTCCCGAAATTATAATCGAGGAAGCCAAGCCCGAAAATGTACTTCCTGAGCCTAATGTGGTTGACGAAAGTGAAACGGTCACCTTCAATGCTGTTGATACAGATGAAGAAAAAGAAATTCCTGAGCCTGAGCCGTACAGAGTTATCGGTGAGGCTTTCAGAACATATATCCTCGTTGAGCAGGGTGAAAAGCTTCTGCTTATCGATAAGCACGCCGCCCACGAGCGGATGCTGTTTGAAAAATTCCGTGCCGCACAGGATACGATCGAAACACAGATGCTTCTTGTACCCGTGACGGTCACACTCTCCAAAGAGGAATACTCCGCCGTGCTCGAAAACCTCAGCTTACTTGCGAAGGCAGGCTACTGTATCGAGGATTTCGGCAACGGAATGGTTATTCTCACAGAATGTCCGACAGCGGTATCGGATACCGACCTGTCAGGCGTCGTAATGGAGCTTGCAGGCTATCTTGCAGATAACCGCAAGGAGCTTATACCTGAAAAGCTTGATTGGATTTACCACTCAACCGCCTGTCGTGCGGCAATCAAGGCAGGGGATAAAACCTCAGCGTATGAGCTTAATATTTTCGTTGAAAAATTACTTAACAATCCCGATATCCGTTACTGCCCCCACGGCAGACCTGTGCTCATAGAGCTTACAAAGCGCGATATCGAAAAGAATTTCGGCAGAATTTAGGAAGTGATCGGATTGAACAGAATACCCGTTGTTGCTGTTGTCGGTCCGACCGCCTCGGGTAAGTCGGATTTAGCGGTTGAAATCTGCCGCCGCTTTGACGGAGAAGCCGTTTCAGCCGATTCTATGCAGATTTATAAGGGTATCGATATTTCCACCGCGAAGCCCACTCGGGAGGAGAAAAAAGGTATACCCCATCATATGATGGATTTTCTTGATGTCACCGAGAGCTTTTCCGTTGCCGAGTATCAGCGGATGGCAGGTGAGTGTATTATGGATATTCATTCCCGCGGCAAGCTTCCCGTTGTTGTCGGAGGCACGGGACTTTATATCGATACGCTTCTTAATAATATTCGCCTGTCTGAGGATTCCTTTGACGAGGCTCTCAGAGAAAAGCTTCTTGCGAGAGTCGAAAACGAGGGCATAGAAAGCCTTCTCAGTGAGCTTGAATCAATCGATCCCGATTATGCCGCCAAAATGCATCCGAATAATGTCAAAAGAATTGTCCGTGCGCTTGAGGTGTGGTATTCATCGGGGATTACAATGACACAGCAGATTGAAAATTCCCGTACCGAAAGCCCGTACGAGGTGCTTTATCTCGGACTTGATGCGACCGACAGGGAATATCTCTATAACCGAATCAATCTGCGCGTTGATATAATGCTTGAAAACGGACTTGAGGCCGAGGCGAGAGAATATCTCTCACTTTCAGATACGGCAACCTCTTCACAGGCGATAGGCTGCAAGGAGCTCAGACCGTATTTTGACGGTGAGCTGACACTCGGTCAGGCGGCTGACAATCTCAGACAAGCCACCCGACGGTATGCCAAAAGACAGCTTACCTGGTTCAGGCGCAACAAAGAAATAAACTGGCTTTTTATCGATACATTTTCATCAAAGCAAGCGATGTACGAAAAGGCCTTCACGATAATACAGGAATGGGAAAGGAGACGACAGAATGCTCAGAAATAAAAAGCTGGTCAATACAGTGTGTACGGTGCTTGTGCTTGCGGTTATGCTGTATCTGTTTCAGGATGTTTTTAAAACAAACAGTAACAAATACGAAACCGAGACAGCTCAGCTCGTAACGGTGCAGGATGTTATTGAGCTCGACGCATTTATAGTCAGAGACGAAAGATATCTCGACGGTGATGCAAAGGGAACTGTCGTACCTCTTGTTTCTGACGGTGACCGCGTTGCAAGCTCTGATGCGGTTGCAAGAGTCTGTGCAAAGGAGCAGGACGCGGCGGATTATGCCGAGCTCGAAGAAGCGCGCAATCTGCGCGAGCGCTATGTCCGTCTTAATGAACAGACTGAGCTTGATGCACTCGATATGCAGAAGCTCAACAGCGATATTGATAAGGCGTATACAAAGCTGCTTGAAATCACAAATTCACGCGATTATCTGAGCCTTTCTGAAAGCATAATGCAGCTTGAGGACTGCCTTGCAAGCAAGCAGGTGCTCCGTGACGGAAACATTGATCTTTCAGAAAAAATTGCTCAGCTTGACAAGAGAATCGGCGAGCTTGAGGCAAAGAATATTTCGGCGCGCGATGTGCTGGCGCCCGTTTCGGGCTATTATATCAGCAATCTGGACGGCTATGAAACAACTGTCAGATATGACGATGTAAAGAATCTGTCTGTATCCGTTGTCGATTCCGCACTCGAGAGCAAGTCGGTGTCTGTTGCAGGCAAGCTCGGAAAAATAGTCAGCAGTTACAAATGGTACATCGTTGCAAATATCGACAGCAAGTATTCAAAAATCATCGATATCGGTGATTCAATGAAGATAAACCTTCCCGAATACGGCTACAAGAATGTCAAGGTTATCGTTGAACAGCTCTCACCCGAGCACGACGGCAAAATCGCGATTGCGCTTTCGTGCAATGTGATGAATGAAACCTATGCCAATATGCGTGTTGAGAATGTTGAGCTTGTGATCAAAGAGTATGAGGGCTACCGTGTCAAGACAAGCGCGATTCACACCTATACACCTGAGCCCGAGACAGCTCAGCCGGGTGATGTCGAACAGACAACAGAGCCTTCAACAAGTGCGACACAGACTGAAGAAAAAATCAGCGTTGTTTACATCATCCGAGGAACGGTTATGAATGCGAGAAGAGTTGAGATTATCTATACCGACGGTGATTATTCGATCGTCAGCAAGGATACCGAATCAGCTCTCGGAATCAAGCCGATCAGGCATTATGATGAAGTTATAGTGAAAGGCAGGAACCTGAAAAATGGACGAAGCATTGCTTAAACAGCGTTTTCACGATATAGAAGAGAATTATAAGACTATCAGGGAAAACATCTGTGAGGCGGCACTCAGAAGCGGCAGAAAGCCCGAGGATGTGCGCTTTATGGCGGTTACCAAAACGGTTGACAGTGTTTATATCAACCACGCGCTGTCACTCGGAATTGACCTTATCGGTGAAAACAGAGTTCAGGAATATCTGGGCAAGCGAGATGAGCTGAACCTTTCGGGAGTCGAGAAGCATCTCATCGGACATCTTCAGACAAACAAGGTGCGTCAGATTGTCGGTGAGGTCGATATGATTGACGGCGTCGACAGCGTAAAGGTTGCAAAAGAAATCGGTAAGGTTTCGCAGAAAAAGGGAATAATAACCGATGTACTCGTCGAGGTAAATATCGGCGGTGAAGAGAGTAAATTCGGCCTTGATCCTGCTCAGCTCAACGAGACTGTATGTGAAATTGCAGAAATCGAGGGGCTCAGAATACGCGGATTGATGGCTATTCCGCCAATTTGCATAAATGAAGACGAAAATCGTAAATTTTTTGCAAATATGTATACAATGTTCCTTGACATAAAGGCAAAAAAATTAGATAATATCAATATGGATATTCTGTCAATGGGTATGTCCGATGACTATGCAAGTGCCATACTTGAGGGCTCAACAATGGTCAGAGTCGGTTCGTCGCTTTTCGGCAGAAGAGTATATTAAATTTAACGGAGGATAAACACTATGGGTTTCGGCGATAAATTCAAAAATATTTTCAATCTCTCAGAGGAGGAGTACTTCGACGATATGGATATCGACGAGGGCGAGCGTGCTGACGAGGATTATTCAAAGGATGTCAGAAGCAGCGGCTTCAGCTTCAACCGTTCACGCAACGAGTCAAGCGACGGCAAGGTTGTTGATATGCGTTCATCAGTTCCCGCATCTGCACCGTCATCAAAGGCTCATGTCGTATTCAAGAAGCTCGACAGATACGAGGATGTCGGCAATGTTGCTGATGTTCTCAACGAGAAGCGCATCGTTATTCTCAACCTCGAAACCTGTCCGAATGATGTTTCTGTCAGAATTATCGATTTCCTCAGCGGCGTTGCTTATGCAAACGGCGGCGAGATGAAGAGAGTTGCAGGCAGAGCATACATCATCACACCGTACAATGTGCCGCTTACAGGCGAGCTTCTTGACGGTTTTGACCATTCAGGTTATTGATTAAAAATTTTTAAAACATTAAGCAGTTCAAAATACAGGAGGATAAGCCTATGTTAACACCGGCAAAAATCAAGAATCATCATTTTGAGGCATCCGGCCGTAATGCTTATAAGGCAGACAGTGTCGACAGCTTCTTTGAAGAGGTTGCTGAATCCTATGAGCAGATGTTCCGTGAAAACGGAGAAATGTATAAGAAAATAAGCTTGCTTGCAGAGCGACTTGAGGAATACAGACAGGATGAGGATAACATCCGTAACGCACTTCTCACAGCCCAGAGAATGGCAGAGAAAATTCAGCGTGAGGCTCAGGAAAAGTCAGACGAAATGCTTGCTGATGCTCAGGCAAGAGCAGCTGCTGAGAATGCAAAAACCGATGCAGCCGTTACAGAGATGATGTCAAAGGCAACCTATCAGGCAAAGGCACTTATCGAGGAAGCACAGAAGCAGGCTGAGAAGATTATCTACGATGCAACCTACGAATCAAAGTCAGCTGCAATCTCAGCAAGAGATGCAATGATTAAAGAAGAGGCTGCGCTCGAAATGATGAAGGCAGAGGTTACAAAGTTCAAGAAGCAGATTCTTGATTCTTATTCGGCACAGCTCGCGCTCATCGAGAGCCTTCCCGAGATTGTTTATGCAGTCGAGGAGGAAGAGGACGAGGAGATCGAGGTGGAGATCGTCGAGATTCCCGAGCAGGCTGAAGAGGTCGCAGAGGTTGCAGAGGAGCCCATAGTTGAGGAGACTGTTGCAGTTGAGGCTGTTGAAGAGGACGAAGAGGTTGATATCGAAACTCTTCAGCAGATGATCGAGGAAACAGAGGATACAGACGCTGAGGACGAAATCGTTGAGCAGGATGATGACGATGAGGAAGAATTCATCGAAAGCACAGGTGATTTTGTCATTCCCGCAATCGATGAGGAAAGCGATGCTGAGCTCGCAGAAATAGTTGAAAGCTATGAAGAGGAGATCAAGCCCGAGGCTGATGTATATTTCTCAAAGGCTAAGAATAATTCTGACGGCTTCAAGGTTGATATGGATAAAATCTCAGCATATACTCAGGATGAGATTGCTGATGATGACGAATACATTGATGAGCTCGATGACGATGAGTTTGACGAGGACGACGATGACAGCGAAGGCGGACTCGCAGCTAAGTTCAAGGGCTTTTTCAGAAAATAATGGCTAAAATAATCAGTGTGGTATCAATCGCGGTGCTTACCGCCATTGACCGACTTATAAAATTCTTTGTCGAAAGGGATCTTCAGCCCGTCGGAGAGAAAAGCTTTATTGACGGCTTCATCGGCTGGCAGTATGTGCGCAACACAGGTGCGGCATTCGGCGCCTTCAGCGACAATACGGTGCTTCTGAGCGTTTTCACGGGCATCGTGATTGTTGTGGGAATTGCGGTTCTGCTCTCGGGCAGAATCAAGTCAAAGTTCTGTCAGGTGTGCGCTGTGCTGATAATCGCGGGCGGTTTGGGAAATCTTATTGACAGAGTGATGCTCGGCTATGTTATTGATTATATCGAGGTTCAGTTTGTGAGCTTTGCAGTTTTCAATTTTGCCGATATCCTTGTGACCTGCGGCTCGTTTATGCTTATGGGATATATGCTTTATGATATATACCGCGAAAGAAAGCAGGCAAAAGCGGGTGATGCGAATGGATGAAATATTCATTACCGTTCCCGATGAATTCGCAGGGCAAAGGATAGATAAGGCGCTTTCTGAGCTGACGGAATATTCCCGTTCGTATATTCAGAAGATACTTGAAAACGGTGAGGTCACGGTCGGCACAAAAACGGTTTCAAAGGGCTACAAGCTTATGGCAGGGGACGAGGTCAGCTTTACGCCGCCCGAGCCTGTCGGAATCGAAGCGGTGCCCGAGAACATTCCTCTGGATATCGTCTATGAGGACAGTGACCTGCTTGTTGTCAACAAGCCGCGCGGAATGGTTGTTCATCCTGCGGCAGGCAATTATAACGGAACGCTTGTCAACGCGCTTCTCTATCATTGCGGAGACAGCCTGTCAGGCATCAACGGCGTTATCCGACCGGGCATTGTTCATAGAATCGATAAGGATACAAGCGGACTTCTGATTGTTGCAAAAAATGATTTTGCACACGAAAAGCTTGCCGCTCAGATAAAGGAGCATTCCTTCAAGCGACAGTACAGAGCGGTTGTTCACGGCGGCTTTAAAGAGCCTCAGGGAACGGTCAACGCCCCGATAGGAAGAAGTCCGAAGGACAGAAAAAAGATGTGTGTAACCGAAAAGAATTCGCGTTCGGCGGTCACACATTACGAGGTTCTCGATACAAACGGGAAATTCTCATATATAAGAGTTACTCTTGAAACGGGCAGAACTCATCAGATAAGAGTTCATATGTCCCACATCGGCCATCCCGTTGCGGGCGATATGGTTTACGGCCCTAAAAACGGAGTAACATCACTCGGCGGTCAGTGTCTGCATGCGGGCTTAATCGGATTTATCCATCCGCGTGACGGTCGCTACATTGAGCTTGAGGCTGACCTGCCGGATTATTTCACAAGCTTTATGTTAAGCCAATCATTAGGGTAAATTACCCGTTAATTATATTGGAGGTGTTTATTTTGGACGCAGCAGTAAAAAAGCAGTTACAGATTAAAGCATGCAATGTTCGCATGGGTGTAATTGAAGGCGTGTTCAATGCAAAATCAGGTCATCCGGGCGGTTCATTATCGGTAGCAGATATTCTGACATACCTTTATTTTGAACACATGAATGTTGACCCCAAAAATCCTAAGGATGAAAACAGAGACCGTTTTGTTCTTTCCAAGGGACATACCGCACCCGCACTTTATGCGGTGCTTGCACACAAGGGCTTTTTCCCGATTTCCGAGCTCAAGAATCTTCGTAAGCCGGGCGCAATGCTTCAGGGTCATCCGAGCATGAAGCTCACACCGGGCGTTGATATGAGCACAGGCTCACTCGGTCAGGGAATTTCAACAGCCGTCGGTATGGCACTCGGCGGAAAAATTGATAACAAGGATTACAGAGTATACACCGTTCTCGGTGACGGTGAAATTCAGGAGGGTCAGGTCTGGGAGGCTGCAATGTTTGCTTCCGCTAAGGGACTCGACAATCTCTGCGCAGTTGTTGATAACAACAATCTTCAGATTGACGGCTCTGTTGCCGAGGTTAACTCGCCCTATCCGATTCCGGAAAAATTCCGTGCATTCGGTTGGAATGTAATCGAGATTTACGGCCATTCCTTTGACGAGATTGACGCAGCATTCAAGGCTGCATCAGAGTTCAAGGGCAAGCCGACAGCAATTATTGCTAAGACAGTCAAGGGTTGCGGAGTTTCATTTATGGAGGACCAGTGTTCATGGCACGGAACTGCACCCAACGCTGAGCAGTATGAGCAGGCTATGGCAGAACTTCAGGCAAAACTTGCAGAATTGGAGGCATAATGATGGCAGATGTAATTAAGACCGCAACCAGAGATGCTTACGGCAAGGCATTGGTTGAGCTGGGTGAAAAGGACGAAAGTCTCATCGTTATGGATGCTGACCTTGCCGCCGCAACAAAGACAGGTGCTTTCAAAAAGGCATTCCCTGAAAGATTCTATGATGCAGGTATCGCTGAGGCTAACCTTGTAGGTGTTGCCGCAGGTCTTGCAACAACAGGTCATACAGTTTTCGCAAGCTCATTCGCAATGTTCCTTGCAGGCAGAGCATTTGAGCAGGTGCGTAACACAATCGGTTATCCTCATCTTAATGTTAAGCTCGGTGCAACTCACGCAGGTATCTCTGTCGGTGAGGACGGCGCAAGCCACCAGTGCTGTGAGGATATCGCACTTATGCGTACAATCCCGGGTATGGTTATCATCAACCCGGCTGACGATGTTGAGGCCCGCGCCGCAGTTCTTGCTGCTGCAGAATATGAGGGTCCCGTATATCTTCGCTTCGGCAGACTCGCAGTGCCCAGATTCAACGATCCCGACAACTATTCATTCGAGATCGGCAAGGGTATCAAGATGGCTGACGGTAACGATGTCACAATCATCGCAACAGGTCTTATGGTCAACGAAGCAATGATTGCAAAGGATATGCTCGCTGAGGAAGGTATCTCCGCAAGAGTTATCAATATTCACACAATCAAGCCTATCGACAAGGATATCATCCTTGAGGCTGCTAAGGAAACAGGCGCACTCGTAACAGCTGAGGAACACAGCATCATCGGCGGTCTCGGTGCAGCGGTTGCAGAGGTTGTATGTGAGGAATATCCCGTGCCCGTTGTTAAGGTCGGTGTTGAGGATAAGTTCGGCGCATCAGGCCCCGCAGTTGAATTGCTCAAGATTTACGGTCTTTGCGCTTCTAACATTGTTGAGAAGGCAAAGAAAGCTATTTCAATGAAATAATTGTTTATTCTCTGACTGCTCCGCGTAATGCGCGGAGCAGTCAGGAGGAGATAAAAATGAAAGAAAACAACGATTTCAAGTCTGAAAACAGCATAGAAAACGATAATGATGCTCGGGCCGTAAAGGAGTCTGAGCTTTTGCCAATTTATGACATAATGTATTTTTCGGGCGATATTCAGCCCGTAGAGGATTTTTCTGTTCCCGATTATGAAAAATCCCAACCCAAAAAGGAAAAAAACGAATCAAAAAACACAGATACAAAAAAGAAAAATATGCCGTTTTTTACGGTTTTTAATAAAATCCCCAAAAGGATTATTGCCGTTGTTCTTGCCGTTGTTGTGGTGGTGTCCGCGCTTGCGGCTGCAGTTGTCGGCATTGTAAACGGCGGTAAAAACGAATCACCCGTCAACAGCGTTTATGCCCTTGAAAATGACGGAAGACTGGTGCTCGCTGACTCTGAGAGCTATTCTGTCGGTGATATGGATTCTGTCCGTCTTTCTGAGGACGGAATGATGCTTTACTACACACGCAGGTCAGGCTCAAAAACAGGTAAGTCGGATATCAGATTTATCAATGTCAGAAAAAAGAGCTCACTTAAAAAAGAGGGCTCATTTATCGACAACGGTATTGACGAGGAATGGCAGATTAACGCTGACGGAAGTCTGCTTTGCTATACAAAAACAGAATCAGGCATAAAGAATCTTTATGCTTATAATGCCGCAACGGGCAAAAAAGAGAAGCTTTCCACCGCCGTTGAGGATTTCTGCCTCGCGTTGCACGGTGATGTAATCTACTTTACACGCAGAATTTCTTCAACCTATTCTCTTCACAGAGTCCGTATCGGTGAACAGTCACACAATGTTGCAAGCCCCGTTGATTATGTGCGCTTCTGCAACGATGATAAGGGCTTTGAGGTGCTTTATACCGTACAGACAGGCAACGGACTGAATGTCGATGTCTTTCTTGTCAGTGATTTCAGTGAGCCCGTCAAGGTCTGTGAGGATGTCAGCGAGGTTTACGCCAACTCTTATACCTGCAAGGGCAACCTGTATTATTTCACCAAAAACAATTCGACCGTCAACTGGCAGGATTTCATCGATGATCCTTACCTTGAAAAAGATATCACACATACAAAACCGCTCGAGAGTGATTTCCTTGTTGAAAGAGGCTTTATTTTCAAGCGCTATGTGCTCGATACCGTGGCCTACAATGCCGCCCTTTCAAAGTATAAGGCAAAGCAGAAACGAGACGCTATCCGTGAAGAGCTTGATAAAATCGATCTCGGTCTTGCCGCAAAGGAGGATTACACCTGCTTTGTCTATAACGGTATGACAACCAAAAAGCTTGCCTCGGGTGTCGTGCTTGAAAATGTAATCAGCGCAACACCGACGGGAGCACCGCGTATTATTTATAAAAAATCAGTTATTGCGGTTGAAAAGAAAATCCCTATGGATAAGCTTGTTTCTCTCTCATCTGACGGCTCGGTGACGGATGCGGTCGATTATGTCAGAGAGCGCGTCAGCGGCTCTTACGACTT
Source organism: Acutalibacteraceae bacterium (assembly GCA_045540195.1). Taxonomy (GTDB): domain Bacteria; phylum Bacillota; class Clostridia; order Oscillospirales; family Acutalibacteraceae; genus CAG-488. The sequence continues at coordinate 13,689 of JAZQGS010000091.1, read as the reverse complement.
GTCAAATGACTGTATTTATTCGTGGTATGACGGCACAAAGGTGCTTGAATATCCCGTCGAGGGCTATGATGTCAAGAAAACTGAGTTTATCCTTGCGACGGGCAGTGTAATGTATGCTCTTTGCGACGGTGAGCTTTATTACAACAGTATTTCTCAGTCAGGGCTCTCAGCCTCGACTCTCATTGACACAAATGTCACATCCTTCAGCTATGAGAGCGGACACATTTATTACACAAAAGCTCAGAGCACGGATACTGAAAACCTTCACAGATTCTCTGTTGAGGACGGTAAAACCGCAATCTGTGAAAATATCGGTCTTTATGTTGTCGCTGATGAGAATTTTGTGATTCTTGTCAGAAATCAGGCGGCAGGCAGTGAGCTTGTCGATGTCGCGGTTTTTGAGAACGGTACACTCAGAAATATCGATACCGATGTTGAGCCCGAAAGCTTTGTATGCGACAAAAAGACATTTGCTTATCTCAAAAACATAACCACCTCAGAAAAGGGTAAGTCGGGTGAGATGTATGTCTTTACTGCCGACGGCGAATTGAGAAAAGCGGACGAAAAAGTAACGAAGATTGTATATATAAGTGGTTGAAAAGGAGGCTCTTTATGAAAGAGGATCTTTTATTCAAAAAAGCCGCATTCGGCGGCTTCGACCGTATGGAAGTTATAAGCTATGTTCAGCACCTTAAAACTGCACAGCAGAATTATAAGCTTATGCTTGACGAGAAGGAGGCACGCATCTCAGCTCTCGGTCAGGAGGTTGAACAGCTGACTGCGAGACTTGATGAGAGCAAAGCTGAGCTTTCTCAGGCAAAAGCAGAAATTGCCGAGCTTGAACAGAAGCTTGAAAACGCTCAGCCTGACGAGGAGCAATATGCCGAGGAAACTGTCAGAATGTGTGACGAGCTTGTCGAAACAGCAACACAGACGGCAGAAAAGCTTGTTTCTTCTGCACAGGAAAAGCTTGCAAAAATTGTCTCGGAGCTTGACGGCGACAAGACATTCACACAAAAACAGCTGAAAACAAAGCTCAATAAGCTTATCAAGGAGTTAAAATAATGGCAGAGTATATTCTTGATACGGCTCAGCTGAGCGAAAAAGCGGTTGAGCTTCACGCGGGTGACAGGGTTGTGCTCTCGGGCACCGTATACACCTCACGCGATGCGGCACACAAGCGGCTGACCGCCCTCATAAAAGAGGGGAAGGAGCTTCCGTTTGAGCTCCGCGGCGCGTGCATCTATTATGCGGGGCCGACGCCTGCTCCCGAGGGTCTGCCGATCGGCTCGTGCGGACCGACAACCTCAGGCAGAATGGATCCGTTTGCACCGCTTCTTTTAGATAACGGACTTGCCGCAATGATCGGCAAGGGAGAAAGAAATCAGGCAGTCTGCGATGCGATTGTACGCAATAAGGCGGTATACCTTTGTGCGATCGGCGGAGCAGGTGCGCTTGCCGCGCAGTGCGTTGAGGAATGTGAAGAAATCGCGTTTTTTGACCTCGGCTGCGAATCAATTAAAAGAATCAGATTTAAAGATTTTCCGCTTATAGTCGGCATTGATTGCCACGGCGGAACGATGTTCAAGTAAGGAGGAAAAGTTAATGAAAGGCATTATTCTTGCCGGCGGCTCCGGCACAAGACTTTATCCGCTCACAATGGTAACGAGTAAGCAGCTTCTTCCTGTTTATGATAAGCCTATGATTTACTATCCCTTGTCAACGCTTATGCTTGCGGGAATCAGGGAAATTCTCATCATATCAACACCTGACGATACACCCAAGTTTGAAAGACTTCTCGGTGACGGCGCACAGTTCGGACTGAAGCTTTCCTATGCGGTTCAGGAGCATCCCGACGGACTCGCACAGGCATTCATTATCGGTGAGGAGTTCATCGGTAAGGATTCTGTTGCGATGGTGCTCGGCGATAATATCTTCTACGGAAGCGGCTTCGGCCACATGCTCAGACAGGCAGCAAAGAATAAGAACAGAGCAACAATTTTCGGCTATTATGTTGAAAATCCCGAGCAGTTCGGCGTTGTTGAATTTGATGAGGACGGAAAGCCTGTTTCTATCGTTGAAAAGCCTGAAGAGCCTAAGTCAAATTACGCCGTAACAGGTCTTTATTTCTATGACAACAAGGTTGTTGAATACGCCAAAAACCTCAAGCCCTCACCCCGAGGAGAGCTTGAAATTACAGATATCAACCAGATTTATCTCGAAAACGGAAATCTCGATATCAAGCTTATGGGCAGAGGCTTTGCCTGGCTTGATACGGGAACTGTGGATGCCCTGACCGATGCGAGCAACTTCATCAGAACAGTTGAAAAGCTTCAGGGTATCAAGATTTCCGCACCCGAGGAAATTGCATATAATTCTCGTTGGATTTCAAAGAAAAATCTCATTGAATCCGCTAAGAAATACGGAAAATCAGCCTACGGTCAGCATCTTATGAAGGTCGCTGAGGGCAAGATTATTTATTCTGAATCAGGTGAACGCCCGCGTTGGGGTAAGGAAGACTAAGGAGAAGGATTTATGAAAGCAATCACAACTAAGGTTGACGGCGCTATTATTCTCGAGCCCGATGTGTTCGGTGATAATCGCGGCTGGTTTATGGAATCTTATTCGAAAAAGAAGCTTGCCGATGCAGGCATCACGGTTGATTTTGTTCAGGATAACCGTTCCTTTTCTGCTGAAAAGGGAACACTCAGAGGCCTGCACTGTCAGCTGAATCCTACCGCACAAAGCAAGCTCATCACCTGCATCCGAGGAGCAATCCTCGATGTTGCTGTCGATATCCGCAAGGGCTCACCGACATATATGCAGTGGGTCAGCGTTGAGCTTTCGGGTGAGAATAAGAAATCCTTCTTTATTCCCAAGGGCTGTCTTCACGGCTTTGTGACACTCACCGATGATGTTGAGGTTATGTATAAGGTCGACGAGTTTTATTCACCGACAGATGACAGAAGTGTCCGATTTGACGATCCCGAGCTCGGAGTCGAGTGGGGAGTTGAAAAACCGATTCTTTCACAAAAGGATACAAATGCACCGCTGCTCAAGGACAGCGATGTCAGCTTTGATTATATAGGATAATTGTTTATGAAGGTTCTTGTAACAGGCTATAACGGTCAGCTCGGCTACGATGTTGTAAGGGAGCTCAGGTCAAGACAGATTGAATGCATCGGCACCGACATACAGGATTTTGACATCACCGACCGTGAAGCCGCACTCAGATTTACAAAAGAATATTCTCCCGATGTCATTGTGCACTGTGCTGCATATACGGCAGTCGACAGGGCAGAGGATGACGAAGAAATGTGCCGCAGGGTAAATGCTGTCGGCAGCGAAAATCTTGCAATTTGTGCAAGTCAGCTTCAGGCAAAAATGCTCTATGTCAGCACAGACTATGTCTACGGCGGTGAGGGTGATGAGCCGTTTGAGACGGATTCTCCGACCGCACCCAAAAGCGTTTACGGTCTTACAAAGCTTGAGGGTGAGAATGCCGTAAAAAAGCATACCGATAAGTATTTTATTGTCCGCACCTCGTGGGTGTTCGGAATCAATGGTAACAATTTCGTCAGAACAATGCTTCGCCTTGGTGCCGAAAGAGATGAGCTCAGTGTTGTGGCTGATCAGATCGGCTCACCGACATATACACCCGACCTTGCCCGCCTTATCTGTGATCTTATTGTTACCGAAAAATACGGTACATATCACGGCACAAACGAAAATTTCTGCTCTTGGGCAGAGTTTGCACAGGCAATTATGACTCTCGGAAACAGAAATACAAAAATAAAGCCGATACCGTCAAGCGAATATCCTGCGAAGGCACAGCGTCCGCTCAATTCAAGGCTTTCAAAGGCTTGTCTTGACCGTGCAGGCATCGAAAGACTGCCGAGCTGGCAGAACGCACTCGAAAGATATATTATCGAATTAAAAAACAAAGGTGATTTAGTATGAAGCTTTCTCTCGTAGTTCCCTGCTATAACGAGGAAGAAGTAATATATGAATTTTATAAGGAAGTCCGCCGTGTTTTCGAAAATAAGGTTGAAGATTACGAACTGGTTTTTGTAAATGACGGAAGCAAGGATAAAACTGCTGACATATTGAAAGCAATTTACAAGGTGTCAGACAATGTCAAGGTTATCAGTTTTTCCCGCAATTTCGGTAAAGAGGCTGCAATGTATGCAGGTCTTCAGAATACCTGCGGTGAGTATACCTGCGTTATTGATGCTGACCTTCAGCAGCGTCCGGAGCTTGTTCTTGATATGATGGATATCCTCGAAAGTGATGACACCGTCGACTGTGTTGCTGCTTATCAGGAGGAGCGCAAGGAAGGAAAGCTTCTGACTTTTTTTAAGGATACCTTTTATAAAGCAATAAACTTTATCAGCGATACTGAATTCCGCAAGGGCGCAAGTGATTTCCGCCTTATGCGAAGAACGATGGTAGACGCAGTTGTCAGCCTGACGGAATATCACCGCTTTTCAAAGGGTTTATTCTCTTTTGTCGGCTTTAATACGAAATTTATTCCGTATACCGTCGCCGAGAGAGCGGCAGGTGAATCCAAATGGTCGTTTTCAAAGCTCTTTATTTATGCGATAGAGGGAATTGTCGGCTTTACGACCGCACCGCTCAAGGTTGCATCCTTTGCGGGTATCGGATTTATTCTGCTTGCATTTCTTTATCTGATAATCGCATTGATTGTCGGTGCAGTCACATACAATATCACTTCTGCGATTGCGATAATTACGCTCATTCTTTTTATGGGCGGAGTTCAGCTTCTCGCAATCGGAATTATCGGTGAATACCTTGCCAGAGCATATATGCAGGGCAAAAACCGACCTGTTTATATCACAAAGGAAATTCTCACTTATGAAGAAAAAGAGGACGAATAAGCCTCACGGAGTTTTGTATGGATATAAAGCATATCGCAAAATCGGCATTTAAATTCCTTGCGGATAAGGATTACCGCTTTTCAATCCTTGCCGCAAAGGGTGTTTACAACAATATGCCCGATGAAGAATATCTTAAAAAGCTTTATAAATCGAAGTTCGGAAAAGAGCTCAAGCTTGAAAATCCTCAGACCTTCAACGAAAAGCTGCAGTGGCTCAAGCTCTATTACCGACGCCCTGAAATCACGATGATGGCGGATAAATATGCCGTGCGGCCGTATATTGCCGAGAAAATCGGTGAGGAGCATCTCGTGCCCCTGCTCGGTGTGTGGGAGCACCCCGAGGACATTGATTTCGATGCGCTTCCCGATCAGTTTGTACTTAAATGCAATCATAATTCAGGACTCGGAATGTGCATCTGTAAGGATAAATCAAAGCTTGATATTCCCAAGACTGTTGCCAAGCTAAAAAAAGGTCTTGCTGAGGATTATTCGGCAGTTTCGCGTGAATGGCAGTACCGCGATATTCCGAGGAGGATTATTGCCGAAAAATATATGAAGGATGACCGTCAGAATGAGCAGACGGGAATTATAAATTATAAAATCAGCTGCTTTAACGGTGAGCCGAAATATCTTTATGTTTCTCAGAATTCGGTCGGCAAGAAGAATGATTTTATCTCGATACTTACCCCCGAATGGAAGAAGGCACCCTTTTATCACGGCAGATACAAGGCATTTGAGACCTTGCCTGATAAGCCCGTGAATTTTGAAAAAATGCTTGAGTTTTCACGCATTCTTTCGGCGGACCTGCCGTTTGTCCGCGTTGATTTTTATGAAATAGATAACAGACTTTATTTCTCTGAGCTTACCTTTATGGTGGCCAGCGGATTCACCTGTTATCAGCCCGAGGGTACCGATGAGCTTATCGGCTCGTGGCTGACACTTCCCGAAAAATATGTTTAAGGAGGTATAAAAATGAGTAATGTCAGATTCACGGTCAGTGTACCCGTATATAATGCAGAAAAGTATCTTCACGAATGTATTGACTCGATTTTAAATCAGACATTTACTGATTTTGAGCTTCTGCTTGTTGATGACGGTTCAAAGGATTCGTCAGGCAGAATCTGTGACGAATACGCTGAAAAAGACAGTCGTATAAAGGTCTTTCACAACGAAAATCAAGGCTCCTTTGCGACACGCGTCTTTGCGGTCAATCACGCCTCGGGTGAATATTGTGTTTTCTGTGATTCCGATGATTATTATGATCTTACATACCTCGAAAGAGCAAACGAGCTTCTGAATCAGGAGCCCTGCGATATACTTGTGTTCCGTCACGAGCAGGTTGTTGACGGCGTAAGAAAGTATCAGAAGCCCTATTGGGACGAAATCAGAAGCTTTACAGGTCAGGATAAGAAGGAATTTTATACCGCAATGATGACGAGTGTTCATTTTAATTCAATGAACATCAAATTCATTAAAACAGAATTGCTGAAGAATGACACTCTTGATTTTGAAAAATACCGTTTTGTTAAAAACGGAGACGATTTTTTGCAGTCACTTTATCCCGTTTTCAATGCCGAAAAAATTGTTTTTGCGCCTGAGTGCTATTACAATTACCGCATCAATCCCGACAGTCTTACACAAAAGATTGATCCGAATATATACAACAGTATTTTTGCTGTGCGTTCGGTTATCTGGAATGACTACCTTAGCGGAACGGATATTCTCGGTGAAAACACAAAGCAGGTTTTTGCAATGCGTTCTGCACGCTCTGCTATGAATATCGTCAAGCTCATAGCCCAGAGTGATAACCTTACGGATGAAGAAAAAATTGAAATCTTCCGAAACATACATAATCACGAGTTTTACCGTGATTTTATAGAACCGAATCTTGTGAAAACCGACCTTGATAAAAAGTGGCTTGCGGTCTATGAGCTTTTCTCACGCCACAGCTACAAGCTTCTTTTATCGATGGTCAGAATGTTTACAAAAATTAAAAGATAACAGCAGGTGATACTATGAAAGCAAAGATTACTCTCGCCAAGGATTTCCGTATCGGCGAAATTGATAAGCGTATCTACGGCTCCTTTATCGAGCATCTCGGCAGAGCTGTATACGGCGGAATATACGAGCCGGGGCATCCCACCGCCGACGAAAACGGACTTCGTCGGGATGTTATCGACCTCGTCAGAAGGCTGAATGTGCCTGTTGTGCGTTATCCGGGCGGCAATTTCGTTTCGGGATACAACTGGGAGGACGGTGTCGGACCTGTTGAAAACAGACCTAAGCGTCTTGAGCTTGCGTGGGGTACTACCGAGCTTAACGAATTCGGAACAAACGAATTTCTCGATTGGTGTAAAAAGGCAGATACCGAGTGTATGATGGCTGTCAATCTCGGAACAAGAGGTCCCGAGGAGGCACGCAACCTCGTTGAATACTGCAACCACCCGTCAGGCACATATTGGTCAGACCTCAGGCGCTCTCACGGTGTCGAAAAACCGCATAACATCAAGCTCTGGTGTCTCGGCAACGAGATGGACGGCGGTTGGCAGATGGGTGCGAAAACCGCAGTTGAATACGGCAGAACCGCGCTTGAGGCATCCAAGCTTATGAAATGGACATCTCCCGGTATCGAGACCGTGCTCTGTGGCTCATCGAGCAGAAATATGTCAACCTTTGGCAAGTGGGAGGCTGAGACTCTCGATATCGCCTATGACAGCATCGATTATGTTTCATTGCATCAGTATTACGGCAATCACGATGACGATGTGATGAACTTCCTTGCTCTTACAATGCAGCTTGATGACTTTATCTATTCAATCATCTGCACCTGCGACTACATAAAGGCAAGAAAGCGTTCAAAGAAAACAATCAACCTTTCCTTTGACGAATGGAATGTATGGTACCCCTCAAACAATGCAAAGTTTGAAAAATGGAGCGTTGCACCGAAGCTTCTTGAGGATATCTATAACTTTGAAGATGCACTTCTTGTCGGCTCAATGCTTATCACACTTCTGCGTCACTGCGACCGCGTTAAAATCGCGTGTCTTGCACAGCTTGTCAATGTAATCGCGCCTATTTTCACCGAAACAGGCGGTGGAGTTTTCGAGCAGACAACATATTTCCCGTTTATGCACCTTTCAAATTACGGCAGAGGCTCTGCACTTCTTCCGCTCGTTGACTGTCCGAAGTATGACAGTAAGGATTTCACCGATGTACCTTATCTTGAAACTATTGCAACCTATGATGAAGAGAATGACGAAATGGCTATTTTCTGTGTCAATAAGAGCACTGACGATTCAATGGTAATCGATGTCAATCTTATGGATTTCGACGGCTACGAGCCCTGCGAATTCATTTCAATGGACGGTTATCATAAAAAGGATGAAAATACCTTCGGTGATGTCAAGGTCAGACCGCATAACAATCCTGTTCCGACAGTTGACGGAACAACTCTTACGGTTGAATTAAAGCCGTTCAGCTGGAATGTAATCAGACTTAAGAAATAATCAAAGGGTGATTTTATGCCGTATCTGTTTGTGCATTTCAAAGAGAAAATAACTCCCGACGGTGAGCAGGTCTATTTCGGAATCAGCCCTGACGGTTATAATTGGGAAGAGGTAAACGGCGGAAAGCCGATACTTACAAGCACAAAAAGTGAGCGCGGATGCCGTGATATCGAAATTGTAAGGCTTCATACGGGCGGATTTGTTCTTATAACGACCGACCTTTGCATTGCATACCGAATGGACGAAAATCACAATGTCGACTGGAAAAAGGTCAACTCCTCGGGCAGTAGGCGGCTGTGTATGTGGAGAACCGATGACCTTGTGAATTACTCTGAGCAGGAGTTCATTTATTTCGGCAGGGATGATTTCGGATGTCTGTGGGCGCCTGAGATTTTCTTTGATGAAGAAAATGAAGAGTATCTTATCCATTGGGGCTCAACCGTAGCTGAGGATAACTTCACCCATATGTCGATTTATTGCAGTACGACAAAGGATTTCAGAAGCTTTACGGAGCCAAAGCTCTATTTTACAAAGGATAACGAAATCCTTGATTCACATATAACAAAGGCAGGGGATACATACCACCTGTTCTATAAAAACTCGTCAGACCCGCCGATGAATATGCACGCAACCTCTAAAAGCCTTTACGGTCCGTTTGAGCACGATGAGGCGTTTGAGGAGTATATGGACAGAGAAATCAGAAATCCCGGCTCATACGAAGGCCCGACCACCTATACCTTGCCCGACGGCAGATGGTGTCTGATGCTTGATTTCTTCGGCTGTGAAAAAGAAAAAATGGGATATGTTCCGTTTGTTTCTTCTCAGCCCGGTGATGCAGGCTTCACTCGTGCAACCGAGGGCTTCTCGTTTCCGTACGGCTTCAAGCACGGAAAGGTTATCGAGATAACACAAGAAGAATATCAGCGGCTTAAAAGCATTTAAATCAAAAGGACCGTGAAAGTGATTGCTTTCACGGTCCTTTAAAATTCAACGGATTTTTGATATCCTCACTCATTGACAAAACGATTTTATTATGTAATACTTTTATAAAACACTTGTTAGGAATGGTCAGATGAAAAATTATTTTGACATATATTTCAATAACACTCAGACGCCGACCTTCTGTTACAGAAGCGGCAATATGGTCTATGAAGAAATGCTTCTGAACGGTGCTCTTCTTTCAAACGGATGGAACGGTGCAGGCTATCCTCTTGATGTGCTTGCCTGTATGCCGACGCGACCTGACCACAAGCGATATCAGGAGCCGTTTGCCTTCAATATCGAAATTGACGGTCAGAGTGTTGATTTTTTGCTTGACTTTGTTGATTTTTATACCGAAAAGAGTGAAGATTGGGTTAAGGCAACCCTCGTGCTTGACAGTCGGATAAAGCCTGTTACCGTAAGAGTTATCACTGTTCTCGACGGCACACAGATGCTTACCCGATATTATGAAATCGAGAATAAATCAGACAAAGCGATGTGCCTGAGCCGCCTTGTGCTTATGGGCGGTGCAATGGATGAGACAGAAGCGGACAGATTTACTCTTTCAAGGGATGTTGAAAATTTCTATTCTGTCGGATATTTCGCTGATGACCGCTGGGGAAATGAGGGTAAGTTTACCTGGACTGACCTGAAGTCCGAGGTGACGAGCATTGACACGCGCTTCAACCGCAACCGCTTCCGTCATCCGCTTGTAATGCTGCGTAACAATCTTAACGGAAAAATTTGGTACGCTCAGCTCGGATGGAGTGGCGGCTGCCGATTTAGCTTCGATTACGATGCCAAGCCCGAAAACACGGATACATACCTTACCTTCAAGGCTGAAATAACGGCACACAACCCGATGTATGTGCTCGCACCGCAGGAGTGCTTTACAACTCCCGAAATCCATATCGGAATGGTGCAGGGTGATTTTGATACAGCCGTCAATCAGATGCATACGCATATACGCAGGTCTGTTCTGAATCTTCCCGAGGCTGACCCGACGGCACTTCTTGTCGGCGCAGGAATGGGTGCCGAGCACGATATGAGCGTTGAAACGAGCAAGACCTATATCGACCGAATGTATGAAATGGGCGGTGAGGTGTTTATCGTCGATGCAGGCTGGGAATGTCCTCCCGAGCGTCAGACCGAGTGGGGTGACTTTACGGGTACGAATATTCCCGACAATGACCGTTATCCCAACGGAATCACCGAGCTTGCCGACTACTGCCACGAAAAGGGAATGAAGTTCGGTCTGTGGTCTGATATCGAAAGCCTCGGCAGACTTTGTGAGAATTATGAAAAACATCCCGAGTGGCGTGCTGAGAATGTCTACGGTGAGCGTTCAAACAGATTTATCGACCTTACAAATCCTCAGGCGGCTGAGTATATGGAAACCACCCTTGCGCATCTGATTGAGGATTATAAGCTCGACCTTCTCAGAATTGACTACAACACCGATTATAAGGAATATTTCAATATCCGCGACACGGGAACGGGAATTCCCGAATGTCTTACAATGCGCCATTTCAAGACGGTTTACGGAATTTATGAAAGACTTAAAAAGCGTTTTCCGAATGTGATTTTTGAAAACTGCGCAGGTGGCGGCGGAAGAACTGACCTCGGTATGATGAAAAGCTTTAACCACACCTGGGTGTCGGATAATCAGTGTGCACCGCTGTCGGTGATGATTACAAACGGAATGACAGTTGCGTTGCCGCCCGAAAGAGTTGACCGTCTTTTTGCGGGAATGAACTCACACAAATTCGGTTCACTTGATATGCAGATGCGAAACACGATGCTGTCTCATATGTCGATAAATGTTATCTCTCCCGTAACCGCGCCGATGAATGAGGAACAGCTTGAGTTTGTTCGGCACAGCGTACAGCTTTATAAGGATTTTATAAGACCTTTCCTTTATAAAGCAAAGGTGTTCCACCATACTCCCGATGCTGTCGAAAGCTTCACTGAGGGCTTCTCGGCGTTGGAGGTCGCTTCACCCGACGGTGAAAGGGGAGCGCTGGCGGCATTCAATCTCGGCGCAGCGAATGAAACCGTACGAAAAATCCGCCTGAAGGGCGCAGACGCGTCGAAGCAATACGAGGTGACACTCGATAACAATAACGAAAAGCTTGTTGTTTCGGGCAGAGAGCTTAAATATGAGGGTATAAGCATTTATATTCCCGCATCTCTGTCATCCGAGCTTGTTCTCTACAAAGCGATATAAAAAACAAAACCACGGCTAGCCCGTGGTTTTGTCAATATAAACTAAAATGTTACAGTTTTCGGAGTAAGCTACTGTTCCTGTATATTCTCCGTCTCTGAGAAAAAAGTGCTTTATTGAAGCAATCCTTATGCTGTCACCGCTCGGCAGAACAACATATTGGTGATATCTTCTTCCCGTACGGTTTGTTTCAATACTGAATTCACCCTGATATGTTATAAACGATTTCTGCTCTATATCAGCTTTATAATTATTGTGATCCAACTGAGAGACAGAGATAAAGCTGACTGTTAAAACAACGGTGAAAACGGTAGCCGCACAATTTACAATGACTGATTTTCGTATATCCTGTTTACGCTCTCTTTTCTTTTTGTTGGTCATTCTCTTTTTGGTGGTTTTTGTGATTCTGTAAATAAAAGAACCCCATACTCCGAGAATTACCGCAGAACATAATATGAGAGCGATTATTGTCAGAAGCATATCCTGAAGGGCAATACCTTCAAGAACGCTGATATAACTTTCCATTTTGCCTTTCCTCAAATTATGCACAAATCTATGCCTCCTTGCCTGAAGGAGGGTGGCGCAGCGTAGCTGTGACGGGAGGATTTTTATTTAATAGCGGCGCAGCCCCTTAATATTCGCCAACGGCGAATATATCACTTTGCGCAAGCAAAATATCACACGCCGTAAGGCGTATATCGCATCTGCATAGCAGATATATCACTGCAAAGGTGTTGCCTTTGCCTTACGGTTTCGCGCTGTAATACTTAACGCCGCTGTTGAGACTGACTCCGCGTCTTTCCATAAGCTCGCTTACAGTAACAAACTTGTAGCCCTTAGCCATAAGCTCGGGAACAAATCTTGCAACAGCGTCAGCCGTCTGCGGATAAAGGTCGTGCATAAGAATTATACAGCCGTCAAAAACAGAGCCCATAACAGCGTTATAGTTTTTCTGAGCGTTGCGGTTTTTCCAGTCCATCGAGTCCACAGTCCACATAATCAGAGGATAGGGGACATTCTTGCGAACAGAATCGTTGACCGCACCCTCAGGCGGACGGACAAGCGTTACCTTTTTACCTGTGACACCTTCAATTTTGTTGACGGACTTGTTGATTTCGTCGGCAATCTGTGCCGCAGTCAGTCTTGTCAGATTCTTATGAGACCAGGTGTGTGAAGCAATCTCACAGCCAAGCTGGCTGGCTCTTGCAACAGTACTTCTGTAATTGTCAATTCTGTCACCGACAACAAAGAAGGTTGCCTTTGCACCGTGCTTTTGTAGGGTATCAAGAATTCTGTTGGTGACGGGAGAATACGGACCGTCATCAAATGTAAGAGCGACAAGCTTTTCGACATTCGGATCGTCGTTGTGAGGATTACGCTTGGTAGTGGTTGACTTCTGAGTTGATTTTGAAGTGCTTGAGGTCTCACTCTTTTGTGTTGTGGTTGTCGTAGTGGTAGTCGTAGTTGTAGTTGTAGTTGTAGTCGTGGTAGTGGAGGTTGTGCTCGTTTCGGTCGTTGTTGTGGTTGTTGTAGTTTTCTCAGGCTCGGCGGACGGATTACCGACACAGCCCGAAAGACCGAACAGGCACAGACACATAATCAGACTAATAATTTTTGCGGGAACTTTTGTTTTCACTTTATCATCTCCTGAAACACTATTATAGTACTTCGTCAGCTAAAAATCAACAATATATATGAAATTATTACAACATTCGTATTTTAAAACGGGTGGTATGATTATTTTGACGCCGAAAAACAGATTTATAATTAAAAATAAAAAAATTTAAAAAATCTATTGACATTTAAAAGACTATCGTATATAATAAGCAAGTCGCTTGACGATAAGTCAAGGCAAAATATGGCGGCATAGCTCAGTTGGCTAGAGTACTCGGTTCATACCCGATTGGTCGTAGGTTCGAATCCCACTGCCGCTACCATTTTTGGCCCGGTGGTCAAGAGGTTAAGACACCGCCCTTTCACGGCGGTAACACGAGTTCGATTCTCGTCCGGGTCACCAAGCCGAGCAACAGCTCGGCTTTATAATTTGCGGATGTAGCTCATCTGGTAGAGCGCCACCTTGC
>JAZQGS010000090.1:0-4315 GCA_045540195.1 Acutalibacteraceae bacterium | reverse complement strand
CTTCTTTTTCCCGGTGAGGAAAGCCCGCTGACGGTTATTGAGGGTGAAAACGGGCAGAGGCTTGCCGTATGTAACGGCACTTGCGACAGAAGCAGCCGTCCCCTTTCGTGCAGAATTTTTCCGTTTTTTCCGACAATCAGTGAAAACGGAAAAATTTTCGTTGAGCCCGACCTGAGGGCTTCACGAATCTGTCCTCTGATTGAACACGGCGAAGAGATAGAATTCAATCCCAAGTTTTTCAAGGCGGTCAGAAAGGTCGGAAAGCTTCTTAAAAAGGATAACGACTGTCGGGCGTTTCTTGAAGAAATAACAAAAGAAATTGATATGTTCGGCGAGTTTATAGGATAAGTTAAGGGACTGCGAGTGCAGTCCCTTTTAATTATTTGAATTCTTCTATTTTTCCGACAGAGCACATAAGAATCATCAGAGCGTCAAGAGAGTTTATCTGACTATCCTTGTTTACATCAGCGGCGACCAATTCTTCAGAATTGAATGTTATATTTTTTACGGCATAATTAAGAACCAACAACGCATCCAAGGAATTTATCTTGCCGTCTTTGTTGATATCACCCAATTTTACCGAAGAATTATTAACCCATACTCCATATAAAGCAGTATTCTTTTCAGGAATCAGATACTCACCGCTTTTGTATTTTACAGTGTCAGACTCAGCTGAAGTTGCCCAGCCTGCAAAAGTATATCCGTTTGCCTGAAATGTCGGCAAGGTGATACCATCACCATATTTCAATTTATATGTTACAAAGCCATCTCCGGAATAATACGGATCGCCGATGTTCGGATACAGAATCACATTATAATATATGTTTTCTACGCTTTTCCATACGGCATAAAATACCTTATCTTCGGTTATCTCGACCTTTGACGAAAGTGAATAATTAGGTGTAACTGCATCTTTACTTATCGTTGACCAACCGATGCAAAGGTATCCATCACGGGTAGGAACAGGTAACGCCACCCGATCACCGTAATTCACCTCAATTTTCTCAACGGTGCCTGATTCATCGTTATAATCAAAAACGACCTGATAGCCGTCAGGATCAAGCTTATGCCAAACGGCATACAGGGTTGTATCCTCTCTTACGGTAAATTTAATACTACAATTATAATCGACCTTAACTGCATCCTTCTTTTTTGCCCAGCCGAGACAAACATAGCCTTCCCTTGTCGGTGTCGGAAGCGGAACGGCTTGATTATATTTAATATTCTCAACAGGCGGTAATTCTTCACCGCCGTTTGTATCAAGCTCCAACTTAAAAAGTGCAGTGCTTTCTTTGATAAGCACGCTGAACGATGCTATGATACAGTTATTCTCATCAAGAGCATAAAACTCGGTTACTCCCGTTCTTCGCGGTGTAATAGTGCAATGATAATCGCGTTCCTCTATAGGAGCATTATCACCTGCTAAAGAATATCTGTCGGGAAAAGCAACATAGTCGTTTGAAGAAACCCACTTTTTCACCTGATAAAAGGTAGTGAATTCAATCACGGGAAATTCATGCATTTCTACAACATAGTCATAGCTTTCTTCGGGACCGTTTTTAAGCCAGACAGCATATAATTCCATATCACTGCTTACCGAAAGTCTGGAACCGCAGGTATATTTCGGAAGCTCTGAATATTTATTAGACGACCAACCTATACAGGTATAACCTTCCCTTTGCGGTGTCGGAAGATTAAAAGTTTCGCTCTTTTCAAAAACAACAGTTTCTGCGGTTGTTGTTCCGTCATTGAAAATAAGCTTTAGCTCATACGGAGCTTTTCCGCTCGACGGCTGCGGCTTATTCCACACCGCATAAAGCTTAACATCGTTATCGGGTGTAAAATATCTATCCGCAAAAAATTCAGCCTTTGAAGCATACGGATTCCGTGACCAGCCTGCTATATGGCTTCCGTTTTTATAGGAAGACGGAAGCAGAACAGAATATCCGACAGGAACCTCAATGTATTCAGTTCCGACCTTGCCGCCCTGATAATCAAACCAGACCTTATAATACTCTGTGGATTTCGCAATAAAAACTCTTGCACCGCCGATTAAATTGCCGTCTTTATCCTCAGCATAAACATCGACAAGTCCGCTTTTTTCAGGAACAACGGTGCATGAGCCCTTGTACAGTCTCGTTGAGTAATTATAGTCATATCCGAATTTGACATCAGTAATATCCGCAAGGCTTTCATCTGACAAGGACCATTTAATCTCGGTCTTTGAAGCAATTTCGAGCTGAAGCGTCTGATCAACAGTTATTCTGTAATCGTGCGGCGGCTCACCGTCAGAAAACACGCTGAGCACCTCAAAATCAGCTGAGCTCACATCAGCCTGAATGTCGACATTTTCGTGATTGCCGACGATAATCTCATTACCGTATTCATCTGCGGCAGCAACGCAAAGCACCTTCCAGGTGCCGCATTCGGTATAGTTATCAATCGGCATATCAACAATAAATCTGCCTGTATTGATGTTTTTGAGCATCGGCATATAATAAATATTCTGACTTTCAGGCGATTCGTAAAAAATAAACACTTCCTGCACAAACGAATCGTCAGTGATCACAACACTTGCTCTGACAGAATCACCCGTTATTACTTTCTTGTGTGAGACAGACAGGGTTTCTGTAAGAATTTTCGGCGGTGTTGTATCCTCAGTCTCTGCATAAGCTACCGTCGACGGTATAATTACAGCAGAAAGCATCAGAATCAACGCCAGAAATACACTTATCACTTTTGTTTTCATAATTATCTCCTCCTCAGTGACAATTATATCACCATTCGTAAAAAAATCAACAAAAAAAGCAGTCTTGCGACTGCTTTCATGCACTTATTATCAGCTTTCAAAATCAACAATTATGTAATTGTTTCCGACAGCCTCGATTGCTTTTACAAGGTCATTAAAGGAAATGAAAAGTGTTGATGTATTGTCATTCGGATGAACACCGAGTCGGTCAAGGCCGACGAGCTTTTTATCAAGTACAACCGTTACGGCATGCTCCTCGTCATTGAGTATTCCGAGCGGTGAAACACATCCAGTCGTTACACCGAGATACTTTTCAAGTCTTTCCGCTGAGGCAAAGCTCACCTTGCCTGCTTCAAGCTTTACGCCTGCATCTTTAAGATTGATGTGTGTTGCATCATCGGCAGTGATAAGAAAATGCTTTTTGCCCTTCTGGTCTCGGATAAAGAGATTTTTGCAGATTGTTCCCAGCTTGTCAATCCCCTCTGCCAGCATTTCCTCCATTGTGAAAACAGGTGCGTGATCTGTGACCTCGTATTTGATGTTTTGATTATTCAGAAAATCATATACTTTTTGTTTCATATTATTACCTGCTATTTTAAAAGTGCCCTATATTAAATATAAGGCACTTTCTGTTATCAGTCTGTTGTGTAGTTGTCGAAGTAGCCCTGAATAAAGACGATCGGTGTACCCTTATCGCCTGAGCCTGATGTAAGGTCACAGAGAGAACCGATAAGGTCAGTAAGTCTTCTCGGAGTTGTACCCTCGGAAACCATATTACCGACGAGGTTGTCGTCCTTCTCCTGAATCTTGCCCTTGATTGCTTCCTTGAGCTCGTCACCCGAAAGAGATGCGAACTCGTTATCTGCAAGATACTTGAGCTTCAATTCGTTCGGTGTGCCCTCGAGTCCGCTTGTGTATGCGGGAGAAACAACGGGGTCAGCGAGCTCCCAGATCTTACCTACGGGATCCTTGAATGCACCGTCACCGTAAACCATAACCTCAATTTTCTTGCCTGTTGCATCGTAGAGCTTCTTCTGGATAGCATCAACAACGGGCTGGCAATCGCGCGGGAAGAGCTTTACCTTATCCTCTGTTGCCTTGTTAGAGCCGAGGAGACCGTAATCAGCGTTGAAGCCGCTTCCGTTTACCGGGGCATTGAGGATTTCGGCAAGACCGTATACGATTTCAGCACCTGCAGCCTTGAGGATTCTCTTTGTTCTTGCTCTAGTGTGAATGTCACAGCAAAGAACATTCTTTGTATAATCAAGGATAGCCTTTGCATTGTTTGCGAAGATAATCTCGCACTCTGCACCGCAGTCGCGGACAAGGTTCTCATAATATTCAACATAGTCAACGCCTGTAAAGGTGTGCTTCTCATAGCCGAAAAGCTCACGGTACTTTGCAGTTGAAAGAACATCCTTGTACGGGTCTACACCCTTTTCATCAATAGCGTCCATTGAGATGAGGTGGTTACCAACTTCATCTGAGGGGTATGAAAGCATAATAACAACTTTCTTTGCGCCCTTTGCAATACCGCGAAGGCAGATTGCAAAACGGTTACGGCTG
>JAZQGS010000089.1:0-71051 GCA_045540195.1 Acutalibacteraceae bacterium | reverse complement strand
CTTTGGCTTGTTTCCGGGACAAGCGGTGCCGAAAACAGTTGCCGTGAACTCCGTTTTTTCGGAAAGCTCGCCCGAAATCGGATCAAACCATTGATAGGTATAGCTTGCACCCGGCTCGAGGTTGCCGACAACGCCCGTTTTGATTCCGCCCTTACGCCTTGTGTTTGCCTTCTCGGCAACAGAGGCATCGGTGAACGAATAAAAATAAATCACGATTTCCGAATTGTCGGCGTTGCTTGCATAAGTATAGTACACTTTACCCGAGGGGATGAAATATGATTTATCGTCGAATCTCGGAATCAGGTTATACCACTGTGTTGTTTCAAGAAAATCACGCATATATCCGACTTGATACGAGCTTGCATATTCAAGTGCATCCTGCCAGGTTGCGTTTATCTTTTCCTCACTCGTGATTGTATCAACGCCGTCAGAGCTGTCGTTTTCTTCATCATAGATGTTGAGATAGCTCCAGGTGTCGTGACCGCCCCAGCCGTAACCGTACAGTCCGTTGAGATACGCTGTCCAGCCCTGCATTCTCGAGCCGAAATTCTTAGTCCAGAGGTAGCAGTACTGTCCCTCATAATTCACGGCAGGCTTGCCCTGAGAGTTGAACCAATAATCCTTGGCAACTCTGAAGTCACACTGCTCTGTCTTTGAAATATGCCACTGTGCCGCATAGAAATCGTGGGCGCTGACATCACGGAAGCACGACGGCTGTACTTTTTTAAGATATACCTTACACTTGTCCGTTGCACCCTCACCGTTACCGTAAGCGGCGGTTGAGCCCGTATTTTCCTGATGAGCGGAAAGCGGATGGTCATAGGCATCATATTTCGCAACAT
Source organism: Acutalibacteraceae bacterium (assembly GCA_045540195.1). Lineage (GTDB taxonomy): Bacteria > Bacillota > Clostridia > Oscillospirales > Acutalibacteraceae > CAG-488. The sequence continues at coordinate 70,209 of JAZQGS010000089.1, read as the reverse complement.
ACTCCGCTACGAGCTTATACGGATTGTTTTTATAGCTCCACATTGAGTGGTTGGTGTCACTCCAATAGAAATCGTTGTCCGCCTCCTGACCGAGTGTCCAGATCACGGGATAAGCACCGTACCTTGCAACCCAATAACGGGATATCTTTTCAAGATATTGCTTGGTGCTGTCCGCAAGGTCATTTTCCGCCGTATAACCGCCGTTATTGGCAATCAGCGGCTCCATAAAATATGTAAAGAAAAACTGAGCATTCGCGTGGGTAAGTCCGTTTGAAGCGATGATTGCGAACTTCTCGTCATATTCGGCAAGACCTGCCATATCATCCTGAGTTATGCCGTTGGTGAAATCGAATTTTGCGCCGATAGGCTCACTCTGAAGGACAGTAAAGCCCTGTGAAGCTCTTTTTTCGCAAATGGTTCTTACCATATCTATGGTTTCGTCACCGAGGCTCCAATGAGTGTCACCGAGATAGAAAAAAGGTGTTCCGTCATCGTAGGTGAAATACTTTTTGCCCTGATTCGTGGTAACGAAGCCGTGCTTATAAATGTCGAGTTCACCGCTGTATTCAGAGCAGATTACCTTGCCAGTTCTCTGATGAAGGGATATATTTTCTTCATCCGTGCAGACTGTTGTAAAATACCATTCGCCTGCTGACGGACACGCAAAGCGCGCCCTCCAGACATTTCCGCCGTCCCAGAAGGCAGGAATTTTATAGCTTCTGCCGTTACCGAACAGTAACAAATCAACGCTGACATCGTTGAACGGGTCTGCATAAAGCTTTTCACTTTCAAAGACTACCTCTTCTGCAACCCAGCTCTGAGCTTCTATTATCTGTTGGGGATTTTCAATAATTTCGCCACCGTGGATTTCCCACGATGGCGAATTGACTGACGGTGTGGGAACAGTCTGTTCGTTTTTATTGAACAGCTTATTCCACTCTCTGACAATAAAGCTCACAACCGAGCCTGTGAAATCCCCTATCGTGGAAATGCGAAAATCCGAGCTCCCTGCATCCGTCACAGCGTCAGCAGAGACGCTCAGCGGCATCAAGGCCATAATCACACAAAGTCCACAACTGATAAGTCGTTTAAAACGCATAAATCTCACGCCTTTTTATCAGAATGATATTTTCATTATATTTTTGCCAAGTGCAGTTGACTTTGATTCTTTTTCAAATACTGCATAGTATTTCTTGATATCGTCAACCTCAACTGTTGAAAGAAGAAGCTTGAGAACACGCTCGCGGAAATCCTTGATTTTAAGAAGCTCAAGTGCGTTTTCAAAGTCGCAGCGGGTGCTTCTTGTTGTGCCTCTGATTGAAAGACCGTGCTCAAGCACCATTCTCGTATTAAGAGGAATGTTATCGTTTGCAACACCGCAAAGAATGAGCTTACCGCCCGAGTAAAGCTTATCAATCGCCTGGTTTGCCGCTATACCCGATGCATTACCGCCGACAGCCTCAATGGCTACCGTCATACGCGGTAAATCCTCGATATCGTTAGCATAGTAGATGTTTGCAAAATCAAACTCAGCAAGCTTTTCTTTACTAAGGCCGATAACATCAACCTCGCATTCAAGGCTGTACTTTGCAACGAGGGCAATGATATAGCCCATAATACCGTCGCCCCAGACTGCGATATTTTTAGGTGCATTAGTTTTATCAAGTCCTGCACGGCGTATTGCACAGCAGCCGACGGAAATAAGCTCAGAGAAAACAGCCTCAGCACCGACCTCGTCGGGAATCGGAACAAGATAATCAGCGCCGATATCAATAAGCTCCTTGCTGAATCCGTCAAAGTTACTTGAACAGAACTTTGATTCGGGACAATAATTATCAAGAAGATGCGGATTATTTCTGACACACTCATCACACTTTGTTCCGTCACACTCGTCAGCCTTACGGCACGGGAGCATAACAACGCGCTGTCCCGGCTCGAATACACCGTTCTTATCCTTAACTACAACGCCCGTTGCCTCGTGAATAAGGCTCATCGGGAACTTTCTTTTAAGAACATTAAGACTTCTGTTACCTAGATAGTAACGGATATCCGCCTTACATACGGCAAGATATTCGGGACGCACGAGAACATCGTTATTCTGAATATCCTCAACAAATATTTCAAATCTTTTAGGCTCGGTTATTTTGTAACTTTTAGCGAACAAAATAATTCCTCCTTATCTGCCTGTTCTGACTATTGACTTGACAAGAAGCAAATCTTCCATTGTGGTAATTTTCATATTGAGCTTGTCACCCATAGCCATTCCTATTTTAACACCGCTGTGAAGAACAAGTCCGCAGTCGTCTGTCATCTCAGGACGCTCGTTTTCGGGCAGAGCAAAATAATCGTCATAAGCCTTTCTTACAATCGAATACTTAAATGACTGCGGTGTCTGGCCCATATAAAGCTCCTTACGGGCAGGAATCGAGTCAAGTGTATTGCCGTCAACGCTTCTGATAATTGTATCGTGTGCGGGAACAACGGTATCGCAAGCACCGTATTCGCGCACCTTCATGATGTTTTCGTTGATAATCTTCTGTGAAATAAGCGGTCTTGCGGCATCGTGGATGATAACATAATCGTCATCACCGCAGGCCTCTTTAATTGCGTCAAGTGCATTGAGTGAGGATTCCTGACGGGATGCACCTGCATTCGCAATCCAGCGCACCTTGCGGATATCGTACTCCTTGAGCCAGAGTGAAAGGTCGTCCTGCCACTCCTTGACGCATACGACACAGATTGCATCGATTTTTTCGTTTATTTCAAACGCCTCAAGTGTGTGAATGATCACGGGCTTGCCGTAAATGTCGATAAACTGCTTAGGTCTGTCAACCATACCCATACGGCTGCCTGAGCCGCCTGCGAGAACAACTGCTATATTCATAAATCATACCTCACTTTATATTTTTAACCTATAAAATTATACTATACAGTCAGTTCTTTGTCAACAAAACTAAATTATTGATATATCGGAATTATTGTGCTATAATCCCATTATAGGAGGGATTTTATGACAAAAAACACTTCTCAATCAAAGCTTTATAATGTAATCGTTGTTATAGTCGGCGCGTTGCTTATGGGCTTTCTCTGGCGTGTTCGCGGCACTCACGGTTGGGGCTCTTCCTGGGGGCTTCTCAATGCAGGTATAGTCTATGTTCTTTTCCTCACCGTTGCCGTGGGTGAAAGGAAAAAGATGAATCTTGGCTGGACGGCACTCAGCGCACTTTCGTTTATGCTGACCGTACCCGCCTGGGGCACATTGCTCAATCAGATGTCGGGTACACTCGGACTCGGCGATTATTCCGTTGCGATTTCTCCGTGGTCGGGCGTATTTATGATGCTTTGTCTCGGCTTCGGCGTTGCATCGATATTCGGAATTATGCTCGGCAGAGCGTACAGCGACAAAGAGTGGAGGCTCTGGCACATTATCGTTCTTGTCGGCGTTTTCTACGCTGTCGGTTATCTTGCAAAGGCAACTGTTTCACATCTTATTCTTCAGGCAATTCAGCCACAGGCCGCTGAGGCTCTTGCAGGTGAGCTTGAAATGGTCGGAATAACCGACGGTGTCTACAAGACCTATATGCAGCACTTTGACAACGATGCCTGGGCAAAGAAATTCACTCAGGAGGCTCTCGGCAGAATCAGCGTTGCAGGCAGAAACTATTTCCAGAGTATTATGACAATTTCATCCGCCATCAGCGCAGTTGCCGTTCTTATCACAACACGCTTTGTTATCAAGGATAAGCGCGCCGCCGCTACGGGCGCTGTTACCTGCGGTGCTTTTGCCGTTGCAATCACGCTCGCTGACCTTTTCTTCTGGTTCGAGTCAAAGGGATATGCAGTTCCCGATACATACGCTTCCTGGTCTCTCTGGGAGTATTTCACAGGCTTTATCGCAGGCGGAATTATAACAGCCTTCATCGTTTCTCTGAATAAAAAGGACGATGTTGCTGAGCCTGCATTCGCAAAGCTTCCCGACAAGGCAAAGAATGTACTGACATTTATCCTCGGTCTTATCGGTATGATAGGTGTCAGCATCGTAAGACCTGTTCTCGAGCGCTTTGACCATTCGGACAATATGATTATTTACACAATAATCTCCGTTATCGCCGCACTTGCAATCATTATCGTTATTGCAAAAAAATACGGCTTTACAATCGAGAAAATCCCTTACAAAAATTACTGCGCAGTCGCCCTTCCCTGCTTTGTTATTTTCATTTTCATTGCATATATGTTTATCGGCTGTGCGGAATATCAGAACTACACAAGCATCGGTATGATTCACAATATTCTTGTAACTGTTTCAGCCGCACTGATTGTTCTGTGGAGTGCAGTACAGATTAAGAAAATCAAAAAATAAATAAGATCTGAATTGCGGGGCAAGTTAATCTTGCCCCGTTTTTTTATAAATCATCAGCATCCTGAACGGGCATTTCATCCTCATCGGGATTGCCTGTATAGCTGCCGAGAACATCACTTTCCGACGCAGTTTCCCAATCGGCAATAATTGACTCTACAAGCGGTGAGAGCTTCGGCTTCTTCTTTTCTTTTTTATTCTTTTTATCCACGGTTTCACCTCCCCGATTATTGTTTACAGAAAGTCGGGTTTTATTGACACGAAAATGAAATTAATGTATTATTGAAGAAAAAACAGATATAACAGAGGTTTGATATGAAAAAGACAGTTTCTGCCATAATTTGTTGCATTTTGGTGCTTCTCACCTTCTCCGCCTGCGATGCAGGTGAGGGCGTGCCGTTTCTTACAACCAAAAGCCACACAACGACAGTCAAAAATACCGTAACCGTCACCTTCCCCGAAGGCTTTACAATAGTTGATATTGCAGAGAGACTCGCAGAGAATAATGTCTGCTCAAAGACAGAGTTTCTCGAGGTCTGCAATCAGCCGTATGAGGGTATTGAAATTGAAAACGCCGAGGACAGAATATACCTGCTCGAGGGATATGTTTTCCCCGACACATACGAATTTTATTTCAACTCTGACCCGAAGGCAGTTCTGGACAAGTTTATTGATAATTACAACAAAAAGATAACATCCGAAATCAAGGCAAAGGCTGATGCTTTGGGCTACACAATGGACGAGATGCTCACGCTCGCATCAATTATTCAGAAGGAATGCGACAAGGATATTGCCGAATGTGCGGCAGTTTCTTCCGTTTTTCATAACAGACTCAAAAGCCCGTCATTCCCTCTTCTTCAGAGTGATGTAACAACCTTCTATATCACACAGAAGCTCGGTGAGCAGCTCGGATATCAGAAGGATGTCAAGCTTGACAAGCAGAATGACACGGTCAAGAAATATATGTCGCTTTACAGCACCTACTACTGTAAGGGACTTCCTGCGGGCCCTGTCTGCAACCCCGGCACAAAAGCAATCGAGGCCGCCGTCAGCCCTGCCGACACGGATTATTACTACTTTCTGACCGACCCGACGGGTGAGGATTTCTACTACGCAAGCACACTTTCACAGCATCAGAAAAACGGCAGAGATGCGGGATTGTTTTAAGAGGTGGTATAAATGAAGCTTCATTATATGGGCAAATTCAATAAAGACCCCGAATCACTTCCGCACGGAGACCACAAGCCGAATGCCGTAAAATTCAAAGAGCCCGAAGACCCTAAAAAGCTGGCGATTGTCGCAAACGCAATTTCCGTTGTTATTATGATACTGCTTGCCGTTCCTGCTTTTTTCAGACGCGGCAGCTTTGTCGCAAGCGATTTTTGGGAATTTTACATCGGCATTATCCTGCCTCTTCTGACACTCTTTCCGCACGAAATTCTGCACGCGATATGCTTTAAAAACGATGTATATTTGTATACTAATTTTTCACAGGGTATGTTGTTCGTTGTAGGTCCCGAAACAATGACCAAGGGCAGATTCGTATTTATGTCTTTACTTCCTAATATTGTTTTCGGCATTATCCCTTATATCATCGGAATGATTTTGCCTGATAATGTATTTTTACTGTCGCTGGGTATCCTTGCAACGGGAATGGGTGCAGGAGATTATCTCAATGTTTTCAACGCTCTGACACAGATGCCAAAGGGCGCACGGACATACTTATATCAATTTAATTCCTATTGGTACATACCCAAGAACGAAAATGACCTGTGATATATATTTGCGGCAATATTTTCTTTAAAAACTTAAAAATTTATCTCATAAACGATTGCATTTTTTTGAATTTCGCGTTATAATAACATAATTTAAAAAATAGACAAAAACAGATACAGTTTAGGAGGTTTTTGAAATGACTTTTGATGAGAAATTTGGTAAAGAAGGTCTCACCTTTGATGATGTGCTTCTTATACCTGCTGAATCGGACATTTTGCCCAAGGATATTGATATTTCGACTAAGCTCACGTCGAAAATTACTCTCAATACCCCTATTATGACTGCTGCTATGGATACCGTTACAGAGGCTCCGATGGCTATCGCTATCGCCCGTGAAGGCGGTATCGGCGTTATTCACAAAAATATGCCTATGGAAATTCAGGCTCAGGAGGTTGACAAGGTTAAGCGTTCTGAAAACGGAGTTATCTCCTCACCCTTCAGCCTTACACCTGACCATTACGCATACGACGCTGAAAACCTCTGCAGAAAATATAAGATTTCAGGCGTGCCCATCTGTGACGAGCAGGGCAAGCTTGTTGGTATTCTTACAAACCGCGATATGCGTTTTATGACTGATTTCAATATCAAAATCAGTGAAGTTATGACTAAGGATAACCTCGTTACCGCTCCTGTCGGCACTGACCTTGAGCAGGCAAAGGCAATCCTTATGAAGAACAGAATTGAAAAGCTCCCCTTGGTTGATAATGAGGGCTTCCTCCGAGGTCTTATCACAATCAAGGATATCGAAAAGAGCGTTCAGTATCCCAACTCAGCAAGAGATTCAAGAGGCAGACTTCTTTGCGCGGCTGCTCTCGGTGCAACAGCTGATGTTCTTGACAGAGCTGCTTGTCTTGCCGAAGCAGGTGTTGATATGTTTGTTCTTGACTCCGCTCACGGCCACAGCCAGAATATTATCAAGTCTGTTGCTAAAGTTAAGGCAGCATATCCCGAAATTTCTCTTGTTGCAGGTAATGTTGCAACTGCTGAAGCAACTGAGGCTCTCATTGCCGCAGGTGCAGATGCCGTTAAGGTTGGTATCGGCCCCGGCTCAATCTGTACAACCCGTGTTGTTGCAGGTATCGGTGTTCCGCAGATCACAGCAATCTTTGACGCTGCAAATGTAGCCGCTAAGCACGGCATTTCAGTTATCGCAGACGGCGGTATCAAGTATTCGGGTGAAATCGTTAAGGCTATCGCCGCAGGTGCAAGCGCAATTATGGTCGGCTCACTTGTTGCAGGCTGTAAGGAGTCACCCGGTGAAATCGAAATTTACCAGGGCAGAAACTACAAGGTTTACCGCGGTATGGGAAGCCTTGGCGCTATGGCAAACGGCAGTAAGGACAGATACTTCCAGGAGGACAACAAGAAGCTTGTTCCCGAAGGAGTTGAAGGCCGCGTACCTTATAAGGGACCTGTTTCCGACACAATCTATCAGATGCTCGGCGGTCTTCGCGCAGGTATGGGATATTGCGGATGCCACAACATCGAAGAGCTCAAGACAAAGACAAAGTTTGTTCGTATCACAAATGCAGGTCTTATCGAAAGCCATCCTCACGATGTTTTCATCACTAAGGAAGCTCCGAACTATTCAGGTTCAAAATAAGATATCAAAAAGCCTTGTCGTTGTGGCACCTTCCATAAGGAAGGTGCCACAGCTATATTCGCGCAAAGCACGAGCGATATATCTACGAAGCGATATGCGCTAAAACCGCGCGATATACGGCTTCGCCGCGTGAAACGGCACGAATATAATATCGCAAAAGCCGAAGGCTTTTATATCGCTTTTGCCGTAGGTCAAAAATATCGCTGTGAGACCTGTCTCACAATATCACTTATTATTTTTATCTTTGAGATTGGTGATTTTTTAAGTATGTAACCCACTATGACACTTTCAATTTTTGAAAGTGTCATTTTCTCTTCGCATAGAAAAAGGGGACAACTTCTTTACGAAGTGTCTCCTTTTGGCAAGGCTTTAATTTTTGCATAAAAAAGGGACTGTTTTCACAGCCCCTTAATCTTTTTGATTTATTTGTCGCCCTTTGACTTCTTTGCATTGTCGTAGGATTCAGCCAGGAAAACATAGTCGTTACCCGGGAGGATAGCGTTGAGAAGAATACCTGCGATAGCTGCAACTGCAAGAGCTGTGAGTGTGATACCAACCTTGCCGATTGTGAAGCTGATGCTTCCGAGACCGAGAGCACAAACAAGGATAACAGCGGCAACAATAAGGTTACGGCTCTTTGAGAAGTCAACCTTATTCTCAACAACATTTCTTACACCGATACCTGAAATCATACCGTAAAGGATGAATGAGATACCGCCGATGATAGCTGTCGGGATTGAGCTGATGACAGCAGAAACAATCGGGAAGAAGGAAATACCCACTGCGAAGAAAGCCGCAATTCTGACAACCTTCGGGTCATAAACCTTTGAAAGAGCAAGAACACCTGTATTCTCGCCGTAGGTTGTGTTTGCGGGAGCACCGACAAGAGAAGCGAGTGTTGTTGCAACGCCGTCACCGACGAGTGTCTTGTGAAGACCCGGCTCTGCGATAAAGTTCTTACCGCAGGTTGCGCTGATAGCAGAAATATCACCGATATGCTCCATCATTGTTGCAAGTGCGATGGGAGCGATAGCAATAATTGAGCTGACAACCTTTGATGACTCGCCCCAATCAACGCCGAGAACTGTTGATTCCTTAACGATGGGAAGATAGAAAAGTCCCTGCGGGCCGTAGATATTGCCCTCAGCGATATTGTTGATGATAGCCTGAACATTTGAGAAATTAACTGCCATAGGCTCGTAGCCGAAGCCGTTGCCGATGATAATTGCAACGATATATGAGCCGACAACACCGAGAAGAATCGGGATAATCTTAGCCATACCCTTGCCCCAGATATTGAAGATAACAACAATAGCAAGAGCTATGAGTGCAAGAGGCCAGCATGTCTTACAGTTGTTTACGGCAGATCCTGCAAGGCTCAGACCGATTGCGATAATGATAGGACCTGTAACAACAGGCGGGAAGAATTTCATAACCTTTGTAATGCCGACAACCTTAATAAGAAGAGCAAAAACAAGGTAAATGAGTCCTGCAGCCGCAACGCCGAGACAAGCATAGGGAAGCATTTCTGCATTCGCAACCTTATCGCCCGCGCCCTCTGCCCAGACATTACCGTTCTTATCAAGATACGGTGCAACAGCAGCATAACCGCCAAGGAATGCGAATGATGAACCGAGGAAAGCAGGAACCTTACCCTTTGTTACGAGGTGGAAGAACAATGTTCCGAGACCTGCCATAAGAAGTGTAGTTGCAACATCGAGTCCCGTAAGAAGCGGAACAAGAACAGTTGCGCCGAACATTGCAAATGTGTGCTGAATACCAAGCACCAGCATTCTCGGTTTGCCGAGGACGGAGGCGTCATGGATACCCTGATCGCCGATAACGACCTTTTCTTTTTTAGCCATAAAAGACCATCCCTTCAATTATTTTGAATTCCGAAGAAAAAAAGCCCTGTCAACTGACGCTGACAAGACAATAACACCTGATATTATTACAATCTCGTCGGCATAATTACACTGCTTTTAAGATCCTTCTTGTATGATTTTAAACCACAAATCGCGCCTTGTCAACAAGATATAGTATTAAAAACTTATTTTCTATCTTTTAGACAAAAAAGCAGCCTTGGATTTTATATCCAAGGCCTAAGGCTTTTTGCCTGCTGCTTAATCAGCACCCTTTTTAACTTTTTCGTTGCTGATGATGGAAACATTCTTTTTCGTTTCCAACCTGTCAAAGTACTTTTTGAATCTCACCGCTACACGGACATCATAATCACACACGGGACAGTGGAAATTTGCCCTGAAAAACTGATTGCCGTATCTCCAGTCTGTGAGCTGCTCGCCCTTTGTTCCGCATTTGTCGCAGGTGAAGGACAGTAAAGATTTATCAACCAACGGATGATTGATATTTCCGATTGCGTGCGGCTTATACTGAAGCTTCTGATAAAAGGCATCGTCACACACAACGATATTGTCAAAGAAATCCTTTTCATCAAAAACCCTGCGCATACACTCGGCTGTCATAATACTGTCATCCAGCGCTCTGTGGTGATCAAAGTCTTCAGCGTCAACTCCGACAAGCTCCGCAGCCGCAAAAAGTCCGATCTGCTTCGATTTCGGAATTTCCTTTTTAATCTGGAAATAACGCTGAATATCCATATAATTTGTGAGAAACGGTAAAACCTGTAATCCGTTGAGATAACGGTAGTTTTCGATAAGCACTCTGATGTCCCCGTCGCCCCAGGTAAGAACAACATTTTCGCGGTTGCCGATCCACGCCTTGAACTCGCTCATAACCTTTGTGAACGGCTCGCCGTGGCGGACTTCATCATTTGTGATGTGGGTAAGGCGTTTGACATTGCCGCGAAGCTTCTTGCCGATCTGTGAACGGACAATGCGCGAGAATTCGTCAACATACTCGAGATTTTCATCGAGCATTACTGCGCCGACCTCTATCACTTCATTTATAAAGCCCTTGATGCGTCTGGCATAAGTGTTATTCCACTCGAGGTCCATTATAATGTAGTGCATCGTTTCTCCTTTCCAAAACAAGGATAGATAAAGTATACATTAACATTACAAGGATTTCAACAGGATTTTTTGATTTCACGAAACTTTTTCAATCTCCTTGCGCAGGCGGTCGATTATCCTTTTTTCGAGTCTCGAAATATAGCTTTGTGATATGCCGAGTATATCCGCGACCTCCTTCTGAGTGTGCTCCTTTCCGCCTCCGAGTCCGAAGCGCATCGACATTATCGTTTTTTCCCGTTCGCCCATTGAGTTGATTGTTTTTATCAGCAGGTTTTTCTCATCCTCAAACTCGATATCACGGTTCACCGTGTCAGGCTCACTGCCGAGAATATCTGACAGCAGAAGCTCGTTGCCGTCCCAGTCTATGTTAAGAGGCTCGTCGATTGAAACCTCGTTGCGAAGCTGACTCGACTTTCTGAGATACATAAGTATTTCGTTTTCAATGCACCTCGAGGCGTATGTCGCAAGCTTGATATTTTTATCGGGACGGAAGGTGTTGACCGCCTTGATAAGTCCTATCGTACCTATTGATGTCAGGTCCTCGATGCCCACACCTGAGCTTTCAAACTTTTTGGCTATGTAGACAACCAAACGAAGATTATGCACAATAAGCTTTTCACGCACGCTGTCGTCACCCGTGCCAAGCCTTTCCATAAGCTCGTTTTCCTCCTCCTTGCTAAGAGGTGGCGGCAGAGTTTCGGGGCCGTTTATATAAAACACCGTATCCGTGTCTGCTGATTTTATTCTTAATAACAGTTTTATGATTTTATCCAACAGTTTCAGCATAGCTTTTTTCTCCACTCAACAGCTCGGGATTGAGCAGAAACTCATACTCTCCCCCTGCAAGATTGTTTTTTGTTGCCGCAATATAGACCTTATCCGTCCTCACAACGCCCGACAGAGTTCTGATTTCTATGTAATCGGGACGAAAAACAGGCAGAAGTCCCGTGCCCGATACGGTTTTGTGCATCACCACTCTGAATTCTGATGAGGGTGTGATTTCCTTGCCGTCAAAATAGTCGCAAACGCAGGCGGGCAATATTTTTGAAAGCGTATCGAACTCTCCGAGCGCGACAGGATATCCGCTGAATCCCTCACTAAGTGAATTGCCCGTATCAATCAACGCCCTTGCACTGACGCTTTGTCCTTTGTAGCCTACGGTTACGGCGGCAACGCAGTTGCGCGGTGCGCGCCGAGCGGTAAAATAAGAAATCAGACTTACAACCGCAAAGCTGACAACGGTTGAAACCGCAAGTATCACAAGATCAATATCAAAATAAACCGCGCCGTTGTTATAAATCATTCCGACAGGTGCAACCGTCACCCACAGCACAAGCATTATTCCGCCGAAGGCAAGGCTTGTCGCAAGAAAAGTAAAAAAGCATCGGAGAAAATATCGCAGATTCGTAAAGCCGAATGCCGCGAAAACTATCAGCGCTGTCACAGCCAAGCGCATAATCAATTCTATCACCTTGGGCATTTCGGGAATAAAAATCACAAGCGCATACACCGCTCCGATCGCCGAGCCGAGAAGCATCCTTGCAGAAGAATGATTGCGCTTCATTATCATTGACGAGCAAAGCAGAAGCGCATAATTGACAAACAGATTTATCACAAGCAGAACATCCGCATACACCGTCAAAGCAACCACCTCGGGTATATTATATGGAATGACGACAGAGAATTTTGTCATAAAAGGGCAAGACATCCGACTTTTATTTAAAGCGTGACTATTGCAAAACTGAATAATGCTGATATAATATATTTAAAGATAAGGAGTTGATACTTATGAAAAAGACAAAGCTTTTTGCGCTTATCGGCGTTGTAATCATAATCATTTCTACCCTTTGTGCGTGCGAAATCACCTTTGGTGAGGAGCCGACCACCACAACCACTACGACCACGACCACCACGACCGAAGCTCCGACCGAGCCTTCGACAACAACTACAACAGAAAAAAAGATTGAAACTGACAGCCTTGACACCATTCTCAATCTTATCAAGGATTATCCGCTCGGTACGGCAGGCTCGGCACTCAAGGCGGTGCAGATCGCAAGCCGTATTCTCACCTTCACGGAGCACAGCGGCTTTGATATCAACGATGTCAAAAACGATTATGCTAATTTTCTCGCAACGCTCAGCCACACACAGAAGCTGACTTATGAAGAAAACCTTGCAGAAATCGATTATCTCGTCAGAAAAATCATCAACGGTGAAGAGGTCAAGGAGCTTGCACTTTCAAGCTATCAGGCAGTGCCCAAGGAAAACGGCGGATTTTCACTTCTCAATTATGAAACACTTTATGATGTAATTTCAAAATAATAGTCCGACAGGCGGCTTCGGCTGCCTGTTTTTTCTTGACTGAAATAATATAATATGATATATTTTATATAATATTTTTCATAAATTCGGAGGGATTTTATGACAACCGCTAAAACAGGTGCAAAATTCATTTTTGATTTTTGCAAAACAATTATCGACAAGCACGGACCGAGACTCCCCGGCAGCGCTGAAGAAAAAGCCGCACAGGCTGACATCGCAAAAATAATGGAAGAGGCGACGGGAGTTAAGCCGACCGTTGAGAAATTCAAGCTTGCTCCGAGAGCAAGCATCGGCGCTATCCCCTATCTCGGATATGCAGGCTTTGCCGCTCTCGCACTTTATTATATTCATCCGATTCCCGCTTTCATTGTTTCTTTGTGCACCTTGCTTTTTGCAGTTGTTCAGGTTTTCACATACAAGGGCTGGTTTGACAGATTCTTCAAACAGGAGGAAAGCTGTAATGTTTACTCCGTAATGGAAGGTAAAGGCGAAATCGACCACACAATCGTTTTCAGCGGTCATGCAGACAGCAGCTGGCTGTGGCAGATGGCGGTCAAGAATCCTAAGACAATGATTCTTCGTACAGTGCTCGGTGTTGTCGGCGTTGTTTCAATCATCATCGGCTCGCTTCTTCGTTTCATTTTTGATATGTGGAGCGTTGTCAAGCCCGAAGAGATGGCTGCTCCGCTCTATCTTTTCCTTCTTGTCACTCCGCTTCTTTTTGTATACGGACTTTATTCACTTTGCATCTACCTTTCACACGATAAGAAAAAGGCTTCTCCCGGTGCTATGGATAACCTTACGGGTGTCGGTGCTTCAATCCTTATGGGTAAGTATTTCAAGGAAAATCCCGACAAGCTTCCCGACAACTGCCGTATAATCATCGCTTCTCTCGGCAGTGAGGAGGCAGGACTTAAAGGCTCAGAGGCATTTATGAAGGCTCACGCAGGCGACAATAAGCTGCTTATCAATCCGTATTTCTTTAACATCGACAGCCTTCGCGACTATGAGCATTTCAACGCAGTCAAGGGTGACTCTTGGCTTATGTCAAAGTTTGACGACGATATGAAGAATATGCTCGTCAAGGCATTCGAAAACGCAGGCGTTAAGCCGAATATCATCGTAAACCCCGTCGGCGGCTGTGACAGTACACCGATCTGCCGTGCAGGCTATAAGACAATCACCTTTGCCGCACAGAAGCCCGATGTTACGGACTATTACCACACCTACCGCGACACCTGTGACGGTCTGGATATGAACACTCTCGAAAAGAGCGTTGACATCATCATCGATGTTACAGAACAGATCCACGAGCATCAAAAGAAGAACGGCTATAAATTAACTAAATGTAAATAAAAGTTCAACCCTGCGGAGCAATCCGCAGGGTTTTATCATTGCAAATTTTTAATTTGTCGGGGAGAAAATATAGCAGAAACCCAGCCTCCCTTGCCTAAAGGGAGGCTATGCTACAATTCAATTTGTTCAAAAATCGACGCTTCGACAAACATCCAATTTATCGAACAAAAAACTGAATATAACGGACAATCAATGGGGGGCACCATTCAAGACGGTAATTGTTTCATAAATTATATGACCGTCAAACTGCGCCATAACTACATACTGTTCGTCATCTTCAATGTAATCATTGAGAACATCGTAGTTTTTGTTTTTTATTACATCATCAATAATTGCACGGTCACTTATCTTTGTTATAGCATCCGCTTGTCTGACTCTGTCATAGGCTGATGATTCATAAGTCACCAACATTGATTCCTTATTCATAATAAGGATAGACGATATATCATCCTTTGTTATATCAGGTAAAACATAGCTTTCTGAAACATACCACTCATATTTTCTTATAGGCTTGTCACCGAAGTAGAGAAGAAAATCAACATCGTCTGATGATGTACCGAAGGCGGCAACAGAATAGCCTGAATCAACGCAACCTAAATAACTGTCTTCGATGTAATATATGTCAACATCCGGTTGTTCTGATATCGGAAGATGCTTTACCGCTTCGTAATTATAGTCCTCCGCAGTTACATACACTTTTCCATTGATTGAAAATCCTTCATCCGCATGTTCAATAGAATACGGGAATTCAACATCGGTATCAATATTCAAAGAATTGTACCAGTTTTGGTCTTCAGAGCTAAACGCCATCATTAACGCACCAATTATGTCGGGCACAAAAATCAAGACGGCAGCTATTGAAACTACTACTATAAGAATGAGCGCAATAAAAAACCTCTTAACTTTCTTCATATTTTTCTCCCCTTTCTTTTTGATTGTAGCATATCTGCAAAAACCTGTCAATTAACGCAAAAACCGCCCGAGAATCTCGGGCGGTAATTTTTGTCTCTTAATATTTAGCAAGATATGTGTCAATTTCCCACTGTGAGATTGAGGTGCGGTAGCCTTCCCATTCCTTGCGCTTAGCTTCGATGAACTTTGTATAAACATGCTCACCGAGTGATTCCCTGATAAATTCACTGCTTTCAAACTCATTGACAGCCTCTTCGAGTGAGCCCGGAAGTGATGTGATGCCGTCTGCCTCTCTCTCTTCCGGTGTCATATCAAAGATGTTCTTAACGGTTGACTTCGGCGGCATATAGCCCTTTTCAATACCGTCAAGACCTGCAAGCAGACAGAGTGCCATTTCAAGATACGGATTACAAGCAGGGTCCGCACTTCTGAGCTCAACTCTTGTTCCCTTGCCTCTTGCCTTGGGAACGCGGACGAGTGCCGAGCGGTTGGATGCTGACCACGCAATGTATACGGGTGCTTCATAACCCGGAACAAGGCGCTTATAGGAGTTTACAAGCGGATTGTTGATTGCTGTTGTAGCCTTGATGTGCTTCATAATACCTGCGATAAACTGAAGCGCAATCTTTGAAAGGCCGAACTCTCCGTCGGGATCGTAGAATACATTATTACCCTCTTTATCAAAGAGTGACATATTGGTATGCATACCTGAGCCTGCGATACCGTAAATCGGCTTCGGAAGGAAGGTAGCATAAAGTCCGTGCATCTGTGCATACTTCTTGACAACATATTTGAAGGTCATAACCTTGTCGGCAACATCGAGAACATCGCCGTATTTAAAGTCGATTTCGTGCTGACCCTCCGCACACTCATGGTGAGATGCCTCGATTTCAAAGCCCATCTCCTCAAGTGCGATACACATATCTCTGCGGCAGTTACCGCCGAGATCCACATTATCAAGGTCAAAGTATCCGCCCTTGTCGTGTGTCTTTGTTGTAGGTCTGCCCTCGTCATCTGTATGGAAGCGGAAGAACTCAAGCTCGGGACCGACATTGAACTTATAGCCCATCTTATCGGCCTTTTCGATAGCGCGCTTGAGAACATTTCTCGGATCGCCGATGAACGGTGTTCTGTCAGCGTTATAAACATCACAGATAAGTCTCGCTGTTGTGCCGTATCTCTCGTGATCCCAGGGAAGCACAACAAAGGAGTCGTAATCGGGATAAAGGTACATATCCGACTCTTCAACACGGACAAAACCTTCGATTGATGAGCCGTCTGCCATACACTCATTATCAAGAGCCTTTTCTAGCTGATTGATGGTAATAGCAACATTTTTCATGCAACCGAGAATGTCTGTGAACTGAAGTCTTACAAATCGAACATTCTGTTCTTTTGCAAGTCGGAGAATATCTTCCTTTGTGTACTTACTCATTTCATTACCTCACATTTACTGAATTATAAATAGATTATATAGCATTTTATCCAAAAGTCAACCAATACTTTAATTCATTTCATCAAGAGTCAGGCTGTAACTCGCAAGAAAATCCTCCATAAAGGCCTTGACCTCGGGCATTTCAATTTCCTGAAGGCTTTTAAGGTTGGTTTTTGCCGCCTTGTCAAAGTCGCGATTGCCTGCCTTTGCCTCCTCGAGACACTTTGTATAAGCGCAGATTTTATCCGCCGCCTTGACGAATTTCCACAGTTGTCGGTCAGCGTCCTGCTTTATAAAATACGGAGCGTATTCCTCACGCAAATCCTCGGGAAGCATCTGAAGAAGTGCGTTGCAGGCATCGTCCTCAACCTGGTCGTAGGCTTCCTTAATCTGTCGGCTGTAATACTTGACAGGTGTCGGCATATCGCCTGTTATGATTTCGGGCGCATCGTGGAAAACACCGAGAACCGCTGCTCTGTCGGCGTTGACATTGCCGCCGAAGCGTGTGTTATGAATAACCGCAAGTGCGTGCGCAACAGTTGCAACCTCGAGTGAATGCTCACTGATGTTTTCTGTATGCGTGTTACGCATAAGCGCCCAGCGGTTTATATATTTCATTCTTGAAAGCATCGCAAAAAAATGATTCTTATTTTTTGCCATATCCGAAACAACTCCAAATTAAATTCTAGAAAAATTTTATCATACGGCAAATATTTTTGCAAGAAAAATATCTTTTATTTACTATATATGTATGGTATAATACAGTATATTCTCATAGATTGTGAGGGATTTTTTTGAATTTTACTGAGATAAACAAAAACGGAACAGTTGAGGGCTTCTGCCTTGTAAAAAGTCTTGAGGTTAAAAAGACCGCAAAGGGCGTTCCCTTTCTTGACCTTGTGCTGACTGACAGCTCAGGTGAGATCGGCGCGAAGCTCTGGGATTATAAGGAAGACCTTCACGGTGACATAAAGCTCAATTCGCTTATCAAGGTGCGCGGCACCATTTCTATGTTTAACGATGCGCTTCAGATGCGCGTTGAAAGGGCGCGCCCCGCGATGGAGTCTGACGGTGTGCGTATGGAGGACTATGTTCCGAGCGCCGATTACAGCGGTGAGGCTATGTATGACTATCTGTTTGACACCGTTTCGGGTTTTGAAAACGCTCAGCTTAAAAAGCTCACTCTTACAATTCTTGAGCAGAATAAAGAAAAAATGCTTTTCTGGCCCGCGGCATTCAAGCTTCATCACGCTATCCGCGGAGGTCTGCTTTATCACACGCTTTCGATTCTGAAGCTTGCTCAGGCGGTATGCGAGGTTTATCCCAGCCTTGAAAAGGAGCTTCTTTTTACGGGAGTTATCCTGCACGATGTGGCTAAAATTCAGGAGTTTGAGGTAAGTGAAACAGGTGTTGTTTCGGCATACACGGTTGAGGGTACGCTCATCGGACATCTTGTGCGCGGAGCTATGAACATCGAAAAAATCGGCGAAGAGCTCGGTATCGACAAGGAGCTTCTGATGCTCGTTGAGCATATGGTGCTTTCTCACCACGGCGAGCCCGAATTCGGTGCGGCGGTAAGACCGATGTTTCTTGAAGCGGAGATTCTCTCTCAGCTTGACCTTATGGATGCAAGAATCTATGAAATTGCTCAGGCAGTTTCAGAAACAGAACCCGGCGGCTTTACTCCGCGTCAGTGGGCACTTGATAACAGAAAAATATACAATCATGGTCTGAAGGAAGTTTCTCCCAAGGCTGATTTGTTGTGAGGTAAAATATGGATTGGACAGAAGTTAAAATCAATGTAAGCGCAAGGGATGTTGAAAAGGCCGGCGATATCGCACAGATGGTCGTCCCCTATGGCATTTATATAGAGGATTACAGCGACCTTGAGGAGGCGGCGTGGGAGATCGCCCACATCGACCTCATCGACGAGGACTTGCTTCAGAAGGACAGAGACAAGGCTGTTGTACACATTTACATTTCTCCCGAGGAAAATCCCGCGGAGGCGGTTGCTTTTCTTTCAGAGCGTTACAACGCTGAGAAAATCGAGCACGAAATCGACCTTTCTGTTTGCAGAAACCAGGATTGGGAAAACAACTGGAAGGAATATTTCAAGCCGATGCCTGTCGGTAAAAAGCTGCTTATCCGTCCCGTATGGGAGGATGAATACAACGCTGACGGCAGAACTGTGCTGAGCATCGAGCCGGGTCTTGCATTCGGAAGCGGCGGTCACGACACAACCAGACTATGTCTTGAAACACTCGAGAATCACATCAATCCCGATATCGAGCTTCTTGATATCGGCTGCGGAAGCGGTATTCTCGGTATTGCAGGACTTCTTCTCGGTGCTAAGAGTGCAACGGGAGTTGATATTGACGCTCTTGCAGTTAAGACCGCAAAGGAAAACGGAGAAATTAACGGCTTTTGTGAGCCGCAGTTCACCGTTCTTGAGGGTAATCTGACAGACAAGGTTACAGGCAAGTATGATGTTGTTGTGGCAAACATTGTTGCAGATATCATCGTGATGTTCACCGAGAATGTCGGCAAGTTCCTTAAAGAAGACGGAATTTATATAACATCGGGTATTATTGATACCAGAGAGCAGGATGTGCTTGACGCATTTGAGAAGTACGGCTTTGAGGTTGTAGGCAGGCATGAGAGCTGCGGATGGTTGTGCTTTGAAACCAAATTGAAGAAATAAGTCAGGCCGCCCCACAAAGCGAATAAAAGAAAATAATAGAATTAAAAAGAATCAAGCCTTGTATGAAATCATACAAGGCTTGTATTTTTGTTGTTTCTTTTGTTCTTCGCTTTGTGGAACGACCTTAGATAGATGAAGTGTTTATTTTTTGTAAATTATAAGCAAACAACCATTTTCTACTTTGATTTTCACTCTTGTTTCCTTGAACTTATTGCTCACGCCAAGCGGAAAGAACGGTGAAAGCTCTGCGTTTTTGACATCATACTGTGAGCCCTCAATCGTCACGCCCTCTGCTTTTCCGCCGAAAGCGAAAACGGAGAAGATTTTGCCTTCTTGAGAGGATATAACAATTTCACTGTCACTTATGAGCGTGAAAACCTCTCCGTCACCGACGAGCGTTCCCCTTCCGCCGTGCTCGGCTATAAAGCCAAGGGACTGAATGTTCGCAATGCTGTGATCGGTCCGCTCTCCGCCGAGTCCTCCGTAAATCACAAACTCGTTATATCCCTTTTCAAAGCCGAGGCGCACGGCAAGCATCGTGTCGGTATCGTCCTTACGGACGGGATAAATCAACGCTTGTCTGTCTTCAGGCAATTCCATTGAATCAAAATCACCGAGCAGAATGTCGGGCTCAATTCCGAGCTTTTCAAGGTGAAGATAGCCTGCATCCGCCGCAATTATCAGATCATTCTCTGTCGGCTGTACGAACGGATAAGCCATTTCACCCGCCGCTACGATATAGCAAATTCCCATAATTTCTTACACCTTGCTTTGTCCGATTGTCTGAAGGAACAGTCCGCTCATATCGGTATGCTCAGCATCAATGGCTGTGACGGCTCCGTCAAAGTTGACATCTGCGGCCTCGAGTCTTGCCGCTGATGTGTTGTCAGCATTGAGCAAGCCCCCTGCAATGGCCGAAATCAGAACTGAATCCTGTCCGTCAATTATATAGTCGGCATTGACATCACCGTAGATAACAACCGTTACCGTATCAATGACCTTGCCCGCGCTGTCGCGAAGCTGAATGTAGCAGTCAGTTGTAAGATTTGAGGTGTTTCTGAGCACCTTGCCGTTCATATCATACACCCTGATATTGGATGAAGAGTTCACAAAGCTCTGAATATACTTGCCGACCGTTGTGTTGCTCAGATCAAAGCCTGAAATCAAATCCTTTTCTCTGTCAATAACAAGCGGTGAGGTTGATTTGGGTATAAGCTTGTTGAGTCCGAGTACACCGTCCGACTGAATGTAATATCCGAACTCCGACATTTCAAATGCGGTATAATTTGTTGCAACATCCGTACCCGTGAGTACAACCGAGCCGATTGTATACTGTGCAAGATCGAGTGTCATCGGCTTCATCACAAGCTGGTCAGAGATCGGAACAGAGCCCGTGCTTGTGATAAGGAAATCTGATTCGGTTTTCTGTGTATAAATCAGATTGTTCGCAAGATAAACCTCGTCACCCTGCTTTACAAGCACATCTGTGCTGATGGTTGAGTAGTAAACGGGATCCTTAGTTTCAACATAATTACCTTCTTCGTCGTAGACATGCTCCATAAAGAAGTAATTGTATGAATGGATATTACGGATAAGCTTGCCCTCGGAATAAATTGCAGCTGCGCCCTTTTCAGATGTGTTGTCACAGATGACACCGCCCGAAAGCTCAACCACGCCCGTGTTCTTGACATAAATCGCACCGCCGTAGCAGGAGATGTTATCACGGATTGTTCCGCCGTACATATACATCTTACCTGAAACCGTGATTGCGCTTGTTGTGTTGTTTTTGAAGTTCTGAATTATTGCATCATCGTGGAGGTAAAGCTCACCGCCCGATTGAACATTGACTGCCGCCGCGCCGATAACGCCTGTATGGTCGCTTCCGCCGTCAAGAATCATCTGTCCCATTGTCTGTGTGCCTGACTCATAGTCCGCCTGAGCCTGCTTGTCGACATCCTCAACGATATCGCCGAGTCTGAGCTTTCCGCCTGATACAACATCAAACATTATTCCGTTGAAGGCGCCGCCGCGCATAGAAACATAAGCAACATCGTCACAGGTCAGTGTGACATCACCGCGTACCACAATCGGCTTTGTGACCGTATTGTCGGCAATAACAGTAATGTTGGCAACCTCACCCTCCTGTACGGATTCAAACGCATCATAAAGCGTTGTGAACTGAACTGAATATGCGCCCTCCTTGCTGACGGTCGCAACCGTTGTGGAAGCAAGGCTTGTGATCTTTCCGTTAGCGAGTATATACCAGCTTGTGTTCGTAAGACCGAACTTTGAATATCCCGTTCCGAGAGCCGAACCGTCAATAACCTGAGTGCCCTCACCATAGCTTTCAGGTGTAATGATTGCCGCATAGCCCGAGCAGTTGAGTCTGTCCGTAACAGAAACACACTTGCCCTTAGGAAGATAAATATCGTTAGTTGAATCGAGCTGTGCATCACCGAGCATTATGAATGTTCCGTTATTGTAAACTGCACCGCCCTTGGAATGATTTGAGACATTCTCTGCAAAATAGCCGTCGAGCATCTTTCCGATACAGTTAGCTTCAATATAAACCGCACCGCCCGAGGCGTAAGCAACATTCTGTATGAAGCTGCCGCCGTTTATCTCGAGTGTTGCGTAATTAAGAACGCTCAACGCACCGCCGTCGGTTGACTGATTGCCCTTGAACTCAGCGGAATTCGCAACAACTGTCTTTGCGTACATTCCGCGGGTTGCGCACGCGCCGCCGCTTGTGCTTGCGATATTGTCCGTGAAGCTGCCGCCATTGATAACCACAGTTGAATCGTAGTTATAAATTGCCGCTCCCTGAGTTGCCTCGTTCTTTTTGAAGATACCGCCGTTGACCGTTACCGTGGCGTCCTCGCTGTAAACAGCACCGCCGGTTGTTTTTGAAATATTCGAATTGAAGATACCGCCGTTGACGATGAGCGTACCTCCGTTATTGCAGACTGCCGCACCTCTGACGGTTGCGGTTGCAAGTGAAACTGTTTTGAAGTTGCGGAATTCAGCACCGCTTTCAATCGTCAGCACACCGTTGCTTTCAACGATTATGCCCGATTCTGTACCCTCGATGCTGTTACCGTCAACGAAAAATGCAGGTGCATCGTCAAAGCCGTAAATCTCAGAGCCGATTGTCAGCTTGCCCGTAACCTTGAGCAAGGCTCCCGTAAATCCGCTTGCACGGCGCAGGATTGCTCCGTTTTCACCGAACAGACCGATTTCAGAGCTGATTTCAAGTGTTTCACCAATCTCAAAATCGCGGACAATGTAAACCGTAGGAAGAACGGAGGATTCCGTTGTTGACGCATATTCGAGCGCCGCATCAAGAGTTTCGTAATAGGTATCTATTCTGCCGTCGATTTCGACTCTTGCTATGTATTGCGGCTGAACTCTTCTGACGCTCTCCTTTGATGTCATCTGTATTGTTCTTGACTGAGAATACGCCATAGAGTTAATCTGAGGATAATAATAGAAGTATGTATCGTCATTCAGGAATCTCCACTCAGTTGTGTAGAGTCCCATACCCTCAATGGCACGGGTGCCTGACATTTCCTTTGTTGTCTTGGCTGTTGCGCCGTTGATTGTGTTGGAAATTGTGACATAGGCTGAGTCATAGAAGCACTCGGAAACATTCGCACCCAGAGTCTGACCGAAGGCTATACCCGAAAGTGTTGCCGCCGTTACCTTACCCGCCGTGTAGCACTTGGATACTGTTCCGTTCTGATTGTAGCCGACGATACCGCCACAGCTCGACGAGCCCGTTATTGTTGAAGTGCTGTATGAATTATTGATTGTACCCGCCGCATTGTTGCCGACAACACCGCCGACATATCTTGCATCAGGTGCATTGATTTCTGCATAGCAGAAGCTCTTTCTGACAGACGAACGGTTGTTGTAGCCGACAACTCCGCCGATATTCTGAGCAAACGACTGTTCACCGGTAACATTCGTTCCCTTGATAGAGCCGATCATGCCGCAGGCAAGAACAGATGTGTCACCGACAATATTGCCGACAACTCCGCCGACCGCCTTGTCTCCGCGCACCTCACTGTCACAGACAGCGTTGTTAATCTGTGCGCCCATAGCGTAGCCTGCTATACCGCCGACATTCTCGACACCGCAGATAAGACCGTCAATAACAAGGAAATTATCGATAACCGCACCTTGTCCGACATAGCCGAAAAGACCGACATTCTTACCGCTGTCACCTGCCTCGGTGGTTGTATAAATACCTGCAATATTGTATCCCTCACCCTTGAAGGTGCCTGTGAAGGGATGTGAAGCATTGCCGATAGGTGTCCATTCTCTGATACCCATTGATTCATCATAAACATTGATATTGAAGAGCAGGTCATTCATAACCATTGCGCTTGCGGCAGGATTAGCGTCAAGTCCTGCAATAGTTCCGTTGACGAGACCTGCAAACCACGCAAGCTCCGACGGCTTATATATGAGATAGAAGCCCGAGGAATTCTGTGACGGAATTTCAAGCTCACCCGTCCACACATCCGTCTGAAGCATCCAGGTCAGAACAGGGTATCCGTTATTTATATCCGTATAGTCAAAGCAGAAATACGGCATTGTTTTGTTAAGCTCTTTTACAAACGATGCGACAAGCATCTCGTCCTGAGTTCTGCCGATGCCGACAGGTCCGTCACACTGCGCAACCTCATAAAGGAAGAAGAGATTTGCATATTCTCCGCCGAACACCGATCCGACCGCACCGCCGATGTCCGCGCCTGAGGATTCAATCGCAACGCTTGCATAAGCGCCGCGCATAACGCTCATTGTTGAATAGCCTGCGATTCCGCCAGCCTTATTTGTTGCCGTAACCTTACCAAAGGCAAAGCATCCGACAAGATTGCTTCCCGCAAGAGTGCCGATGATTCCGCCGACATTCTGTGTTCCCGTAACATCGACCGTGCCGTAGCACTTTGTGACAACAGAGTTACTGCTTGCGTATCCGACAACACCGCCCGTTCTTTGCTTACCGATAACGGTAGCGTTGACCTGACACTGATTAACAACGGATTCGTCACTTGCAAAGCCGACAATTGAGCCGACGCTGTTCGCGTTGCCCTTGACGCTGCCCTCGAAGTAGCAATCCTTGATTCCTGCGTCGATTGATTTGCCGACAATACCGCCGACATTCTGCTTACCCGTAACATCAGCGCCTGTCACACGCAGATTCTTGATAAGCACTGCCTTTTTCTGTACGATGAATTCGGGCGCAACGCTTTCTGTCTTGCCCTCCTCAGCCGTATTCTGAACACAGCCGAAAAGTCCTGTTCCGGTATTCTCGGGCAGATTGATATAAAGTCCGCTGATAGTGTGTCCCGCACCATCAAATGTGCCGGTAAAGGGACTTGCCTCTGAGCCGATAGGAGTCCACTCGTTAGCGGTCGAGCCCGCCTCATTGAGCTGAATATCAGCAGTGAGCACGGCGTTTATTGTGGTCGAGCCCGAATTGACTGCATTCGCAAACCACGCCAGATTTTCTGCAGTAGCAATGTTATAAACATCTCCCGAAAGAGCGGGGATTTCGGCACCTCCGCTCCAAACAGCCGCACTCGCAACAACCAGAGCAGGATAAACCATTCCCACCACCATAACTAAAGAAACGATAAAAGAAAGTATCCTTCGTTTCATAAAATCATCCTCCCTTATGAGACATTTATACAAAAAGCAAACATTCTCCAAAATACATTTAGACTATTATATTATAATAGATTTATAAAGAAAGTGCAAGTGAATCGATAACTTATAAATAAACAATAATTAAACAAAAATTTTGTAAGGAATGATAAACTTTTTTTAAAAAAGACTTGATTTTATCTTAGATATAGTATATAATTATCCAGCAATCAACGGGGTGTAGCGCAGATGGTAGCGTGCTTGGTTCGGGACCAAGAGGCCGTGGGTTCAAATCCCGCCACTCCGACCAAAATTCTCAAATGCCTTTTGGTGTTTGAGAATTTTTCTTTTTTTGAAAGACGAGTACTGTTGCGAAGCAACGGTCGCCGAAGATACATGATTTGCAAAGCAAAGCCGTGTCCCGTCTCTCGTACCATTAAGAATCGTTGAAATCTCAAAGGTTTTGACGGTTCTTATTTTTTTGCTTTGCTTCAATCTTGAAAAAAGCACACAGAATCGTTAAAAAGTCCAATTTTATTACATAAAAAATATAAAAAATGACCTCACACGAGGTGAGGTCGAGCGTACTAAACATTATTTTAAACTTTCTTTTAAAGTGTCAGCCACCATATTCTGTGTTGATGTCAGTTTAATATCGTAAGCTACGATTGAAGAGCTTAATCTAATTTCAGACTTAGTCGAATATAGTAACTTAACGGAAATTCATATAACCGAAAACTAACAGAACTACCATCAAAACATAGAAGAAAGGAAGAACCGTTGCATCTCCGCCGAACGAAATAATGAATTCCTTTAAAGATTTTGATTTTTCTCTGTTTTCCTTGAGTCTCTTCGGGCGTGCAAAGTAAGCAAGGTCGAAGAGAATATAGCCTACACAGTAGAAAATCCAGGTTTCCCAAAGAGTATAGCCTCTGATAATCTGACCGACAAGTATAACTGCACCCAACAAAATCAGGAAAATGCGTATAATCTTTATATTCTTGTAATCCCAATAGCGTTCAAGGCCGTCGTGCTGTGCAATAACATAGTACATTGTAAAGCAACAGATAATTGAAGCCATCGTTGTTGAACCGAGCATAACAAGAGCAAGAGGTCCGACCATATAGCAGGGACGCTCAAGAACCTCAACAATGTTCATATCAACCTCGCCGAAGGCACGGGTGATTTTGTTGCCGTTTCTGCGGTAAGGAATGATAAAGAGGAAAATTGTGAGAATTATCAAAGCACAGAATACCCACGAAAGAATAGTATCAACCTTTTCGGGAAGCATATACCAAAGCTTTCCTGCCGCTTCAGCCTGCTCAAGATTCTTGGCAGCAAGAGGCCAACCGAGAACAAAAGCACCTGCAATACCAAGACCGTTGAAGCAACCCTGTGTAAATTCCATTATTTTCCAACCATCAATAACATTAAGTGCATCCAATTTACCGAAAAGGCGTTTGCCGTTCTTGAGAGGATGAATCTGCTTGTCATAGAAGGTGATGGCGACAACCCAACCGACAGAGCCTGCAAGTGCGCCGCCAATCCACATAATGATACCGAAAATATCACGGCGGATTGCCATCATAAGAAGCAGGCCGGCTACTATAACAAGGTTTCTTCCCCATTCCTCTCGGCTGTCTTTAGAGAAACAGACTTTAGGCATTCTGCCGTGTTCAGGGTCGTAGGGTGTGTTGAAAATCCGGTATCCGATTTCCTGCACCAAAGGAACGAGTGCGAAGAAGATAACAAAATCATACCATTTATAAACAACACCACTCATAGCAGAAAAGCTTACACCGAGAAAACCTGCTCCGAGACCACTCCAGATTGAACCCTTGAAAGCAAGAGCCAGATAGCCCAACGGAGGATTATATCTGGGTATGTCGTGGTGAAGAACGAGACTCATTGTTGAACCGTAGGGCTCCATACCTCCGTAAAAATAGCCGAGTGCACAGGCAGCTGCGAACAGATATACGTTGTCCATCAACAGCTCCGAACCCGTGTACCAGACACAAAGTATGCCCATAAATGCACCGGGTAACATAGCACCTTTTTCACCGCCGATTGCCGAGCCGCGCATGCCCCATCCGAAGCACATAGTAATCATACTGATTGCCAGAAAAGCAAATATATTTTGAGTTTCCATATGCAATACCCTTTCTTTGTTTTAGTTCTTTCCTACACGAACAACCGCATAGCCGATTTTCTTGCGTCCGCAGGTATAAACCATATGGAGAAGATTACCCTCCGCAACAATTGAGGGATATGAAAATTCAACACCGGGTTGAGTTTCAAGGTCAATGCGGACGGGGTATGTAGCACCGTTATCCTCGGAAAGGAAAAGGCACAGAGGTGTGCGGTCGCCCCAGTTTTCACTTACGGGATTGCAAATCAATCCCAAAACACCGCAATCGGTCATTGCCGCACCGATACCGCTGTTATTATTGGGCATATCGGTGGGGCGCGCTACAGACCAGGTGCGTCCGAAGTCTGTTGACTCGCTGCGATAAATCCAACTAAGGTTTGTACGCGCAAGCATATAAACTCTGCCGTCGTGTGACTGGTCTTCCCATATCGCAGGCTGAATCAGGCCCTCACCGTCCTTGGGAAGCTCTTCCTTACGGTTGCATATCGTGCCGTCGGGAAGTTCAAATGCAACTGGAGCAGACAGTTTCCAGGTTTCTCCGTTATCTTCACTGCAGTCTGTCCAGGATTCCCAACGGTCGCACAAATCCTCAGTTGAGCCGGGAGCAAGAAGTGTACCGTTTGAAAGCCTTATCATCTGATTTTTAACGGGTCCTCTTCCGCCGATGTCACCCGGGACAAGTTCCTTCGGTTCTGTCCATGTTTTGCCACCGTCAAAAGATACCGTTTTCATTGAGTACCAATGACCTTCATCAATACCGCTTTTGTAAATCAGCGTAAGAACACCGTTCTCAGCAAAAAGAGTCGGGTTCCAGTCCGCCTCGCCGTCATCCGGAGTTACGGGTACCGGCGTGCTCCATTCTCCGTTACGCTCAGCAAACCATATACGCACATTCGGATTCTTTTCTTTGATACCGCCGAACCAGGCGGCTGTGGGTTTACCGTCGCAGATAGCAACTGTGGCTGCATGACATTCTCCAGTTTCTTCGTTGATACCTTCGGTTGCAAGGTATTCCTGATATAAAAGTTCTGCCTTAATCATTTGAATCATCTCCTCGTCAGAAAGTAATAAATAGTATAAAAGCCCAAAAACGAAGTATCCTTATTTTGGGCTTTAACTTGTTATCAACAGCCGTGAAGCTCTTTATAAATACGGATAACCTCCTGTAGGTCCTCCTCTGTGTCTACGCTGACAGCTTTGTAATGAGCCGGCGCGGGAACGATTTTGATTTTATATCCGTGTTCAAGAACCTTAAGCTGCTCGAGGGACTCTGCCTCTGAAAGAGGAGTGGGAGCAAGCTTGGTATATGCATTGAGAAAATCGTGTGTATATGCATAAATGCCGATATGCTCAAAATATCTTGCTTCTTCCTCATGACGGGGATACGGAATAGGTGAACGTGAGAAATAAATTGCATTTCCGTTTACATCGCTGACAACCTTGACTACGGTGTTGTTGAGAATATAGTTTTCATCCCCCGTAATTTCCAGGCTACCTGTTGCCATAACGCAGTCCGGACTGTTAATTAGTGCAGAACCGATATCATCAATTATTTCGGGAGGAACGAGAGGCTCATCACCCTGAATATTGATAACATAATCACAGTCGTAATTGCTTGCAGCCTCTGCAACTCTGTCCGATCCTGTGGGATGATTGACACTTGTCATAACAGCTTCGCCACCGAAAGCGATAACAGCATCATAAACACGCTGATCATCAGTTGCAACAACAACTTTGCTCAGAACCTTTGATTTGCTTGCGTTTTCATAAACGTGCTGAATCATCGGCTTACCGCATATATCCTTAAGAGGCTTACCGGGAAGGCGGGATGAACCGTAACGCGCAGGAATAACACCTAAGACTTTAGCACTCATATTAATATTCTCCTTTTACTTATAATCAAAAACTGTATTTTTCACGAAGAGCATTACGCATCTTATTGAGTGAGAACGGCTTGATTTCATCGCAGATTTTCTCACGCATTGCTTTGCCTTCATCCGTATTCTGAGGAGCTGAGGTGAAGTCAAGAGTCACTCCGAGCTCGTTACAGATACGATCGACAAAAATCGGCCAGAGTTCACCGATATCGCCGATAACCGGGATACTGTTTTCAAGACGTGTAAATGCAGACATTTCCATACGGAAAGGAATTTTAGTGAGTTTGGTCTTGGGAAGACCCTCGTTGATTGCCTTCTGGATAAGCTCGCTCTGCTTGTTGAGATCCCACGAACGCTTGAGATTTTCGTCAAGGTCAAAGCGGATGAGAGTTTTGTCCTTAAGACTGTACGTAGGAAGACCGTTCATTGCTGCCCAGATACCGTGACCTGTGTATGTTTCGAAAGGACCGTCGTGAATTTCCTGAGTCAGAGCAACAGCAGATTCAATGATAACATCTGCCTCGGAAAGCATTTTTGCAATACGCTTGCAACGCTGACTTACGGGAATACTGTCAGAAATGCAAAGACCAACCTGACCGCCACCGATAAGCTGAGGAACACTGACAAGAACAGGTACACCCTTAATTGCGCCTGCGCCGATCATGGTGTTCGGGTCTGCACCGAGACCTGCAACGTACTCAAAGCTTTCTCCGAGCGTCTGTGCCGCAACCATAACTTCTGTTGAGACAGTCTCATTAAAATAACCTACAGGATAAGCCATATTACCTGCAGCCTTGATAATCACCTTGCCGTCTGCCTTTTCGCAGACAGATATAAGCTCTTCGTCAAGGGGCAACTCGGAACGGATACGTGCCCATTCCTCGTCGCTGAGCTGTGTAAGCTCATAAATGTTACCGCGGCAACGGATGTTTTCGGGGCATTTGTCGCCGAGAATATCCGCATCAAAGCGCTTTACTCTGTCAAGGGTGCCGCCCATTTCGTGGGAAATTACTGCAGAACTTGTTGTTACGCCGTCAATAAGACCTGCGTGAATAAGAGCAGCAATAAGTGTTGTAACACCTTCGTGAAGATTCGGACCGCTTCCTATAACAGCTGCAACCTTACCGCCGCGTTTTTTTACTTCTATAACCTTTTCAATCGCTGTGTTTAAAAATTCCTTTGTTTCATCAGGGAGTGCCTGATAAAGCTGTTCAACCAAAGCAGGTGAAGCCATAATATATTCTCCTATTCATAAAATGTGTTTGAGTTAAATTTTTTTGCCGAAGCAGGCGTCATCGTAGTCGATGGACAAAAGCTTGAAATCATATTTTTTGTAGAAGCTCATTGCCCTTTCATTTCTCGGACCGCAGGTAAGGCAAACACCCGAAATCCCTTTTCCGGCAAGATGAGAACAAAGAGTGTCAATGAGTTTACCGCCCAGACCCATTCGCTGATACTCGGGAAGAATGTTTATATGAAAATGTGCAGGATATTCTTCCTTGAATTTTTCAGGAACATTAAATGCTGTCGATGCCCACTCGTATCTGTCATCTCCGTAACTGTCCGAGCGCGGGAGATATTCGCTGTCAAAAATCTCCTTGAATCTGTCAAAATTTTCTGCACAGATTATATAACCTATCACTCTGCCGTTATCTTCGAGAACAAAGCAGTTTTCAGGCTCGTGCTCAATATAATAATTACAGAATGTGTTATGGTAAAACTGTCCCGTTAAATAATCCGGCACTTCCTCAGGACCCTCACTGTTATCGCACACAAAATGCATATCAGCACGGTCCTTTTCCTCATACTTTCTGATAGATACCATTATAACTCACCACCCTCAATCCGGTTTACAGGTATAGGTTAGCATAAATATAACTAAAATGCAATAAAATACTTGAAAAATTCCGAAATTGGTGTATAGTAAAGATATACAGTTTTTGGAGGTTTGTTTATGAAATTTAATGATAGTTTCACAAAAAAATCTGTAGACACCCTTGCAAAACTCATTATTTCGACTATGCCGAAAAAGCACTTCACAGTTCAGTCGGATGCAGATAGATTTATGCTCACGGGCAACGAGAAATTTTCATCAGTTCCCGGAGAAAAATGGAGCTGCGGATTCGGGAAAGCGACATATACACCTTCCGATTACGAGAGTAAAACATACTATATCGCAGGCTATGATTCAAATAACCCCGTAAAGGGAGTGCTTGATGATCTGTATGCAAGAGCTGTTTATCTTGATGACAACAGAGGTGACGGCGGAGTTGTTTTCTGCGCGCTTGATTGTGTAGGTATGAGCAGAAAAGATATTAACGATATCAGAAGTCTTGTTCTTGAAAGCGGCAGGCTCGGTAAGGTTAAGTCAATCAATATAGCCTCCACTCACACGCATGCCGGAGTTGATACTCAGGGGCTTTGGGGTGAAAAAATCTATAAATGCGGTAAGGATAAGACATTTATGGAGAATCTTAAAAAAACGGCGGCTCAGGCTGTCGTCACAGCGTATGAAAACAGAAAGGACGGCAGTCTTTTTATGGGTTGTACCCCTGTTGAGGACATGCAGGCTGATGTCAGAACACCCGTTACCTACGACAAAAATCTTACGAGATTCCGCTTTTCGCCGGATGACAATTCCGGAGACATCTATATAGTAAATTTTGCCTCACACGCAGAATTGCTCGGTACAACATCCCTCATCAGTGCGGATTTCCCTGCATATCTTATTAAAGAAATTGAAGAGAATAACCCTGGTTCAAATGTAGTTTTCTTTAATGGTGCAATAGGCGGTATGATTTCTGCAAAGGAAATAAAAAAAGTTTACAGGGATTCTATTGACTGCGAAGCATATATGAAGGAGTTCGGCAGACAATTAGGTAAAATCACTCTTGCTGTCAGCAATGAAATCAAGCTCAGCCCCATCCTCAACATCAAATCCAAGGGCATTACTGTTCCGGGTGACAACACGGTGCTTATTCTTGCAAGATACCTTAAGGTCCTCAACAACGATATCGGAAGAACCGGAAAGAGAAGCAAAGCGTGCATTTTCTCCGAGGTCGGCTATATGGAACTCGGAAATAAGGACGTTGCCGTGTTTCTTGTTCCCGGTGAGCTTTTCCCCGAGCTTTACAACGGAGAGTTTCTTACGGAGAAGGACAGTGCAAATCACAGAAAAGCGAGTTATAAAGCAGTGCTCTCGGATATGACGGACTGCAGACACAAGTTCGTTATCGGTCTTTGCAACGACGAGCTGGGCTACATTGTTGCGGAAAACGATTTTCTTCTGAATGAAGCCCTGCCGTATATCAACAAAGCAACTGATGATATGGACAGAGATCACTACGAGGAAACAAATTCAACAGGTCCCGAAACCGGCGGAATTATTCTTAATGAAACGCAAAAGCTGATAGAATCGGCACTTAATTAATAACAGCAAAAAGGAGATGTAATTTATGAAAAAGTCTTACAGTTCTTTTATCGCAATTCTTCTCGCGCTAACACTTCTTTTCTCTGCAAATTCAACGACCGCATTTGCGGCTGACAGACAAAGCAATCCGATTTACCCGGTAACAAATGTTCTTGGCGGTGTTGTTGACGGTATAATAAAGCTGTTGGGAATACTTACCCCTACTCCCGACTATCCGACAGTTGAGGAATATTTCGCGACAGAAAGTGAAAATTTCTACAAGGGAACAGATACCTTCGTTGATGAAGCTGCAAATGGAGCCAAATGGTCTCTCGGCTTTGGCAAGGAAAGCATTGTTCCCGACAATCTTCGTGACGGAAGCAAAAAATACTACACCGGCGGATATTTTACCCAGAAGGTGAACGGTGTGTTCGACGATCAGAAGGCTGTTGCAATTGCCCTCAACGACGGTTCGGGCAGAGGCACAACAATCTTTGCTTCAATCGACGGTATCGGTGTTGCCAATGCGGATGTCCGCGCTATAAGAAGTGCTGTAGAGCAAAAGCTCAAAGAAAAGGAAGTTGACAGCGATATCAATGCCATCAATATCAACGCTACACACTGCCATACGGTTATTGATACTCAGGGTATAGGTCTTGACCTGTTGCCTAAAATTTTTCTCAGTTTCTTCGGCGGAGCAGGCAGGTCAATGGATACTGAGTTTCTTGAGGTTATGATTGACCGTGCATCCGATGCGATTGTTGAAGCATATACGAATATCGAAACCGGTTCGCTCTATTATTTTGAAACAGCAGGTATGGGCAAGGATGACGAGCACGGTCTGTATGCCGATGATGAATACCCGTATCTTGTTAACAAGAGATACTATACCGAGGGCTATCAGCACAAGTTTGCTTGCTTCAAATTTGTTCCCGACAACAAGACTTCAGCTGCAACAATCTTTACCAATATCGGCGCACACCCAACAATTGTTGATGAAGAAACAAATCTTCTTTCTGCAGACTTTCCTGCATTTATGGAAGAAAAAATCAACGGTGCCGGTATGAATTTTATGTTTATTCAGGGTGCACAAGCACCTGTTTCTGTTAACAAATGGGCAGATGTTCCGGCGTCAACCATTGGTGAGGTTGATGAAAAAGTCGCTGTCAATCCTACTGCAGAAGATTATAAGACAGCCATCCTCTACGGCTATGAATACGCAAGACTTATTCTGGAAGCCCAGGATAATTTAAAAGAAATTGAACCCATACTCAATGTCAGAATGACTGAGTATGTTGTCAGCCTTGAAACAGGTCTTTTCGCTTACGGTGCTACCGAAGGCTTTATCGGCACAACAACCGTAAAGGATTCTTCAAGCGAAACAGGTTATTCCGTTATTACGGAAGCCGGATACATAGAAATCGGAAAAGATATTGTTTTGCTTACTGCTCCCGGTGAAATTGTACCTCAACTTATATACGGTAATTTTGTTTCGGCGGAAGAATCATATTCAGGTACAGAATGGACTTATGAAGCAACCGCAAAACTCATTCCCGAAGGTAAAACAGTTCTTGTTATGGGACTTTGTAACGATGCAATCGGATATATTCTGCCGGATAACGACTTCGCACACTTTATTACTGATGTTATTTGGGATATAGATGGCGCAGATAAGGTCTTTGGCTCCTATCACAGACATTATGAAGAACTGCTTTCAGCCGGAGCTTCAGCGGGGTCAACAACCGTTTCAACTTTAAATGAACTCGTAAAAAGCCTGAACCCTTAAAGGTTTTGAAGTTAAAAAATAAAACAAATTTAAACTGTAACACACGAAGTGTTTACTGAGCTTTGTGGCAGAGTGAATGACCCGGACAGAATACAGTTCGGGTCATTTAAATCCAAAAAAGGAGAAAAGCAATGGCAAAAAAGTTTTTTGATTATATAATCCACGGTGGAGATTATAACCCGGACCAATGGATAAGAACGCCCGAAATATGGGATGAGGATATGCGTCTGATGAAGCTTGCCCATATCAACAGTGCAACGGTCGGCGTATTTTCATGGGCAACACTTGAACCTGAAGAAGGCGTTTATAATTTCGAATGGCTTGATACTATACTTGATAAAATGCATCGGAATGGTATTGCCGCAATCCTTGCCACTCCGTCGGGCGCGCGGCCTGCATGGCTTGCCGAAAAATATCCCGAAGTTTTAAGAAAAGACGAAAACGGGATACGCCGCAAATTCAGTGACAGACACAATCATTGTCTCACTTCCCAGGTTTACAGAGAAAAAGTCCACAGCATCAACAGAATACTTGCGGAAAGATACAAAAACCATCCTGCCCTGAAAATGTGGCATATTTCAAATGAATACAGCGGAGAATGCCGCTGTGAGCTTTGCTGCGAGGCTTTCAGAAAATGGCTCAGAGAATATTATCACAACGATATCGATAAGCTGAATTTCAAATGGTGGAATGCATTCTGGTCGCATTCCTTCAACGATTTTGACCAGATTAATCCGCCCGAAAAAAACGGAGAAGACAGTGCATCGGCTCTTAATCTTGCATGGCAGCGTTTTATAACCGACAGCCACATTTCTTTTTTTGAAAACGAAATTGCACCTCTGCGGGAAATTACACCGGATATTCCCGTAACCACCAACTTTATGAAAAGATATAACGGAATTGATTATCAAAAGTTCGCAAATTATGTTGATCTTGTATCTTGGGACAGTTATCCTGCCTGGGACAAGGGTAAAAATCTCGATGAGGCACTTGAAACAGCGTTTTTACACGATTTTTTCCGTTCATTAAAAAACGGTCAGCCGTTTTTCCTTATGGAAAGCACACCGTCATTAGTAAACTGGCAGGATGTCAACAAGCTCCCAAAATCGGGCATACATGAGCTTGCATCAATCCAGGCTGTTGCACACGGTGCGGACAGCATACAGTATTTCCAATGGAGAAAAAGCAGAGGCGGAGACGAAAAATTTCAGGGTGCGGTTATTGACCATTGCGGACACGAAAACACAAGAGTTTTCAGAAACGTAACAAGGCTTGGAGAAACACTTGAAAAATTGAGTTCCGCTGTCGGAAGCGAAACCGAAAGCAGAGTTGCGGTTATATATGACTGGGAAAACGGCTGGGCAGTCAATGTTTTCCGGGGTTATAACAACATCCGCAGAGATTATGTGAAGGAATGTATAAAATGGTACGCTCCGTTTTATAAGAGAGGCATCAGCGTTGACGTTATTTCCATGCAGGATGATTATTCAAAATATGATATTGTTATCGCACCGTTTCTCTATATGCTTAAGAACGGCACGGAAAAACGGATTGAGGAATATGTTGAAAACGGCGGTAATTTTGTTGCAACGTATCTCTTAGGCATAGTCGATACTGATGACCTTTGCAGACTCGGCGGTTTCCCTGCAGGAAGGCTGAAGGAGGTTTTCGGCATATGGTGTGAGGAAACGGATTCTCTTCCCGAGGATATTACGGGCAAGGCCGGATTCAACGGCAAGAACTATGAAGTGAACCACATCTGCGATATCATCCATGCGAACGGAGCAAAAACTTTGGGCGAATATAAAAGCGATTTCTACTGCGGAATGCCCTGTGTTACAGAAAATGCATTCGGAAAAGGTAAGGCATACTATGCCGCCTTCAGAAACGACGGGACTTTTGCCGATGATTTCTGCGAAATGCTTATTGCCGAAAATGATGTTGCTGCCGATGCGGACATAAAACTCAGTGACGGAGTTTTCTCAAGAAAGCGTGGCGACATAATTTTTATTATGAACTTTGCAGATGAAGAACGAATAATCGTTCTTGATAAAGAGTATACAGATACACTTAAAAACAAAAGCGTTTCCGGCAAAATAACACTGCCTGTCTGCGGATATCTTATCATAAAAGCACATTAATAGGAGTTGACCTTATGAATAAATCACCTGAAAAAAGAGCAGAAGAACTTCTGAAAAAGCTGTCCCTTGAAGAAAAGATCTGTCAGCTTTCTTGTCAGATGCTCTATCCTATACGCGAGGATTACGAAGAAAGGCGAGAATATCGTTTCGGTAATTTCCGTAATCCCGGACATTTTATGCACGAGCAGCGAGGAGAACCTGTTTCTCCTGCGGAGGTTGCTGATGAAATTAACCGAGATATACGTCGTAGTATGGAGTGCAATTCGCTGTCTGTTCCGCCCATTGAACACGCAGAGGCTCTTCACGGAGCACAGTGGGGTATGGCAACCTGCTTCCCACAACCGATAGGTATGGCATCGATGTTTGATAAGGATTTAGTTGAACGGATAGGCGACGTTATAGGAAAGGAGTGTGCCGTTGTAGGTGTAAGGCAGGCTCTTACTCCGGTAGTAAATGTTGTCAGGGATTGTCGTTGGGGAAGAACAATTGAAAGCTTCGGTGAAGATGTGCTCCTGAACGGAGATATGGGTGCTGCAATTTGCAGAGGATTACAGAAAAACGGTGTTATCGCCACACCAAAGCATTATGCAGATAACTATTCTTATGGAGGAAGAGACTCCAATGTTTCCGATACAAGTGAAAGGACTATGCGAGAAGTTTATCTTAAGCCTTTTGAAAAGTGTATCAAGCAAGGCGGAGCAATGTCTGTTATGGCTGCATATAACAGCTGGGACGGTGTTCCCTGCACCTGTAACGAAAAGCTCCTAACCGATATTTTGCGTAACGAGTGGGGTTTTAATGGATTTGTTGTTTCTGATTACAATTCGGTTGAGGGCGTTTGGGAAGCACACAGACTTTTTGATACAGAATGGAAGGCTCAGGCAGCGAGCCTCAAAGCAGGTCTGGATGTTGATTTGCCACAAAACTCTTATGATGATTTGATGATTGCTTACAAAGAAGGTTGGATTGATAAATCTGATATTGACCGTGCACTTCTGCGTGTGTTGACCGCAAAGTTCAGCATCGGTCTTATGGACAAGCCTTTTGCAGACAGAAATGAGGCTCAGAACCTTGTGCGCTGTGATGAGCATAAGCAACTGGCGCTTGAAGCGGCCCGCAGATCAATGGTGCTCTTGAAGAATGAAGGCGTTTTGCCTTTTAATAAGAAAAAAATGAAGAAGCTGGCTGTGTTCGGTATGGGTGCGGATGTTTTCCCGGTCGGAGAAAACTATTCCGGTCCTTTCGAAGTCAAATGGACGGCAGAGGATGCAAAAACACCGTTACAGTATCTCAGAGAATATCTTGACGGAGCCGTTGAGGTTGTTTTCGCGGAGGATGCTTACATCGAAGAGGTTGCCGCCGAGTGTGATGCAGCAATATATATGACTGCACTTGTTGAAGGTGAAGGACTTGACCGTTCGGATATCCGTCTTCCCGGTATTACGCGTACGGAACAAAAAGATAACAGTGCGGTTATTGTAGGCAAAATTGAGTTCACCGTCAAAACGGATCAGGAGGAAAGTATACGCAGAATGACTGCGGCAAATTCAAATTCAGCAGTTGTGCTTCTTAATGGTTCACCTGTAGATATGACTGCGTGGCAGGACGGCTGTGGTGCTGTTTTAGAAGCATGGTTCCCGGGTGAACAGGGTGCACAAGCTATATGTGAAATTCTTTTCGGAGAGATTTCTCCGAGTGGAAAGCTTCCCATAACATTCCCGAAAACTGTCGGACAGCTTCCTCTTTTCTATTCGATGAAGCCGTCAGGAAGAGGATACGGCTATATTGAAAATGACGGAGCTCCGCTTTATCCGTTCGGTTTCGGACTGAGCTATACAGACTTTAAACTTGATAATTTTGAATGTATCAATCTGGCGGACAGTCTTAAGATAAATCTTACGGTTGAGAATACCGGTGGCTTTGATGGTGCGGAGGTTATTCAGACTTACCTGACGGGGGTTAACTGTGATGTTGTAATGCCCCTGAAGGAGCTGAAAGCATATGCGCGTGTTGAGATTAAAAAGGGAGAAAAAACTCAAATCAGTATACCTGTTCCCAACGAAGCCTTCTGCTACTATGACCGCCGTATGGTTTTAGGTATGCATAACGGCGATTACACGCTTTCTGTCGGAACTTCTTGTGTCGATATTCATAAAACCTTCAAAATCAAAGTACATGACGGAAAAATAAGTCAGCTCTCCGACAACAGATAGAACTACGTTTTTGATTATTTTCCTATAAAAGCACAGCATGTAAATTTAGCACCAAGCCTGAAGCTTGATACAAAACCTAACATATTACTTTTTTCCGTAATATAAATCTTCAATGATATTTGACATTATGTATTCCTCCGTATCTGAGAAAATATATTAGAGTACGAAATATAGAATATGTATTGCTAGAGAACTACTTGTGTTATGAATATCCGCACCACTCAAACGGACAGGACCTTCGTGTTCTGTCCGTTTTTGTTTGTTATTCGTTGTCAGTTTTTCTCAGGTGCTTCGATCTGATTAAGCTGTGTATTCAGTCCCGTAAGCTCTTTCTTTGTGAGCTTGACATCCATTATTCCGCTCATAAGGGTGCGGAGTCTGAGTGCTCTTGCACGACAGCTTAATGTCAGCAGTATATGCTTTAATTTCCGACAACACACAAGTCTGAAATAATAAATTGAATTTATAGGTCAGTTGTGATAAACTAAGGCTTATAAAGGCAGTAATACGGAGGCTTAATATGAGATTTTTACAGACAATTATTTCTTATCTTGTAATAGCGGCAGGCTGTATTTCTTCACTTTTTTCGTGGGGTGAGGCGGAATTGATTCCGTATAACAACGAATACACGATTCCCGAGAGTATTCCCGAATACAGTGTGATCCCGACTGAAGAAAAGGCTGATTGGCAGGCAAAATGGATCTGGGATAAGGAAAACCTGACTGAGGAAAACACCTGGATGTGCTTTATTAAAAAGGTTACTCTTGACAAAGCACCTGACGAGCTTATTGCCGACATTTCAGCTGACTCGAAATATTGGCTTTACATAAACGGTGAGACCGTCGTTTTTGAGGGCAGTATAAAGCGCGGTCCCGAGAAAAACAGCGGATATTATGACAGCATCGATATTGCACCTTATCTCACTGAGGGTGAAAACTCAATCTGCGCTCTTGTATGGTTCTGGGATAACGAAACGAGTTATTCATACAGCTCAAGCGGTCAGGGCGGATTTATTTTCGAGGCTGTAAATGAGGATATCACCATAATCTCCGACAAAACCTGGAAGGTAAAAAGAAGCGCCGCCTTCGTCGACAGTCCGCTTTATCCGCCGAATTACAGACTTTCCGAATACAGCATTTATTTTGACGCGAGAAAGGATACTGAGAATTGGATGAGCGCAGACTACGACGCCTCATCCTGGGATAACGCAACCGAATATGCTCTCGGCGGCGAGGGTGCTTACGGCAAGCTTTATCCGAGAGGTATTCCTTTCCTTAAGGATTATGGGCTTAAAGATTATGAAAATTCATCAGGCTACGAAAACTATACCGTCAAAAAGCTTTTCGGTGAAAAAATTACGGTAGATGTTCCCTATAATGCACAGCTTACTCCCTACCTTAAAATTATAGCTCCCGAGGGCAAAAAGATTCGAATAACAACCGAAAACACTCTGATAGGTGCGGTTTCTTCCACCTATATCACCAAGGAGGGTGAGCAGGAGTTTGAGGCTTTGGGTTGGTTTAACGGTGAGCATATCACCTATAAAATCCCACGGGGTGTTACGGTTGTTTCTCTTAAATTCCGTGAAACGGGATATGACAGCTCATTCTGCGGTGATTTTGACTGTGACGACGAGTTTCTTAACTCCTTGTGGCAAAAGTCTCTGCGCACGCTCTATGTGACAATGCGAGACAATTTTATGGATTGTCCCGACAGAGAAAGAGCTCAGTGGTGGGGTGATGTCACAAGTGAAATGATTATGACAATGTACTCAATGGACAGTAATTCCTATCTGCTGTATCAGAAGGGCGTCGAGGCTATGCTTTCTCACATCGACGAGACAAAGGTGCTTCAGACTGTTGTTCCGATAAGCGGTGACTATTTTGAGCTTCCCGTTCAGCAGCTCGCAGGTATAGTAGGCTTTCTGACCTATTATGAATATACGGGTGACAAGGCTTTCATTAAAAAAGTGTATGAGCCTTCTGTTGACTATCTGAAGCTCTGGGAAATTGGTGAAAACAATCTCGTCGTTCACCGCGAGGGCTCGTGGGACTGGCCCGACTGGGGCAAAAAGGCAGATATGACTGCGATTGAAAACGCCTGGGTTTACTATGCACTTTCTGCCGTAGAAGAGATGGCTGAGATTGCAGAAAAAGATGACGATCTCGCATTTATTTCTGAAAGAAAAGCAATTCTCGAAAAGGGATACAAAAATCTCTGGACAGAAAGCGGCTATAAAAGCAAGGATGCAAGAAAGCCCGATGACAGAGCCAACGCTCTTGCAGTTTTGTCGGGACTTGCGGATAAGAATCAGTATGCCGTTATAACGGAT
Source organism: Acutalibacteraceae bacterium (assembly GCA_045540195.1). Taxonomy (GTDB): domain Bacteria; phylum Bacillota; class Clostridia; order Oscillospirales; family Acutalibacteraceae; genus CAG-488. The sequence goes on along the minus strand of JAZQGS010000089.1, from coordinate 29,198 downwards.
GTTCTCACGACAACAAAAAATTCAAGTCCGTATATGGAATATTATGTTCTTGAGGCTCTTTGTGAAATGGGCGAATATGACGCGGCACGCGACAGAATAAAGAAAAGATATGAGGGTATGATGGGTGAGGACTATTCGACTCTATGGGAATTCTGGGATTCGTGGCGCGGTACAAAAAATCACGCCTGGAGCGGCGGACCTCTTGTTATTATGAGTAAGCACTTCGCAGGCATTACTCCCACAGAAGCGGGCTATGAAAGGGTCGGAATCAATCCGCAATATGCTCTGACAGACTTTATCAGCTGTACCGTTCCGAGCATAAAGGGCTTAATCACTCTGAAATATGAAAAGATTGACGAAGAATATATTGTCAGACTGACTTTGCCTGAGGATATGAAAGCTGATTTGTCTGTTCCGACAGGTGCGGTTGTGTTTATCAACTCAGAGATATATTATCAGAACGGTGAATATGTTCTCGGTGAATCAGAAAATGTTGTGATTTCTGAAAAGGCAATCAACAATTAAAATTCATACAAAAATGGCAGGAGATAATCTCCTGCCATTTTTAATTCAACAATTCTTCAATATCATAAAGCCTGCCTTCATATCTGTTATGAAGGTTTTTAGCTTCACCCTGATTAACAGCAAAGACCTTGGCCGACGAATAAAGTATTGCAATTTTTATATTTTTATCGACATTTTCAATGAAATGCTTTTTAAGCCTTTTATATAAAGGATCTTTGACCTTCAAGGTCTCGGGAATCTGCACCGACGAGGAACAGCAAAGCAGGTCACAAAGAATTTTTTCTCTTAATACTCCCCTGTCGCATCTGTCACAAAAGAAATTGTAAAGCTCTTCGGCATAGTCACTCAGGCGCATTTTGTTGCCGCTGACGGAATTTCCGAAATCATAAAAAATACCAAACGGCTCGATTCCGATTTCATCTGTCAGATAGTCAAGAGTCAGCAAAAATCTTCCGCTGTTATAAAGTCTGTCAACTGCATCCTCACAGCTTTTAAGCGTCTTAATTTCATCAGCCGACAGCCACGGAGTCGAGGTGACCTCGTAAGGAGGCTCATCAGTAAAGGTACAGGGATATTTATCCTTGTTTTCACGCATATCCGCTCCGTGCAGAAGCTTTAAAAAGCCCATCTGAAGCATATGCGCCTTTAGTGAATAGCCGATATTAAAGCTGTTTCTAAAGCTTTCAAAACCCTCTCCCGTAAGTCCTGCAATAAGGTCGATGTGGATATGCATATTATTGAAGCTTATCAGCCGACCGATATTTTCAACAAGCTTTTTTGTGTCGGTTTTGCGGTTAATAAGTCGCAATGTCTCCTCATTGAAGGATTGCATTCCGATCTCAAGCTGAACTGCTCCGCGAGGCATTTCGGACAGAATACAGAGTGTGCTTTCTTTTAAAATATCACCTGCGATTTCAAAATGGAAGCAGACATTCTTCGGTATTTCCTTACCGTAGCTTTCTTTTATAAAGAGCAGAATCTCGTCAGCCCTCTTCGCATCCGCATTGAAGGTGCGGTCAACAAACTTCACCGTCTGTGTTCCGCTCTGAGATAGTCTGATGATATCCCGTTTCACTCTGTCGATATCGAAAAAACGAAGCGGTGAGCATCTGCCCGAAAGGCAGAAGGCACATCGGTAAGGGCAGCCTCTTGCGGTTTCGATATAAGAAATTCTGCCGTTGAGCTTCTCAAAAAATTCATCACAGTAGGGTGACGGCGGTGTGTCTGTATATTCCCTTTCGGGATTTGTGATGATTTCACCGTTTTTTCTGTAAGCAAGACCTGCAACCAAAGAAAGGCCGCCGTTTATATTATCTAGGAAATCAGGAAAAGCCCATTCTCCCTCACCCGAAAGCACAAAGTCGACAAAATCGTATTTTTCAAGAATGTCTCTCGGTCGGTATGCGGCTTCAGGTCCGCCGAGAATGATTCTGCATTCACAGCTTGTCTTTATGATACTGCAAATTTCGAGAGTTTTGGTAATATTCCAGATATAGCACGAAAAAGCCACGACATCGGGCTTTTCGTTTATAATCTGTCTTGCGAAGGCTTCTGTATCACCGTTGATCGTGCTTTCCATAACAACGGCATCATAAGCATTTTCAGAAAATTCACGGACACCCGCAAGCAGACACCAGGGAGAAAGCGAGGCGTGAACATATTTTGAATTAAGACAGGAAATAACGACCTTCATATTTTCTCCTTTCTTTCGGGTGTGTTTTGTGTATTCTGATTTTATCATATATACAACCGCAAAACAATATTTTTCTGTTTTTCAATCGGGCTGATTTGTTGCTTTTGATTACATATAATGATATTATATTACAAAGCAGATTTTTAGCAAGGAGCAATTTATATATGGCGTGGTATAACGAGGCTGTATTCTATCATATTTATCCGTTGGGTCTCACGGGCGCACCTAAGCAAAATGCTTACGAAAAGCCTGTTAATCGGCTTGATTCGATATTACCGTGGTTATCTCATATCAAAGAAATAGGTTGTAATGCAATTTATATCGGACCGCTTTTTGAATCTGTCGGACACGGCTATGAAACAACCGACTATAAAAAGACTGACAGCAGACTCGGCACAAACGATGACCTGAAAAACTTTGTTTCAGCCTGTCACGAGCAGGGAATCAGAGTTATTTTTGACGGCGTTTTCAATCACACGGGCCGCGATTTCTTTGCGTTTAAAGACATAAGACAAAACAGAGAAAGCTCACAGTATAAGGATTGGTACTGTAATGTAAATTTTTCGGGAAACAATTCATTCGGTGACGGCTTCTCTTATGATAACTGGGGCGGATACGACCTGCTCGCAAAGCTCAATCAGCATAATCCCGCAGTCAGAGACTATATCTGCGATGTCATACGCTTCTGGGTGAAAGAGTTTGACATTGACGGAATCCGCCTTGACGCCGCCGATGTTATGGATTTTAACTATATGCAGGCACTAAGAAGCGTTGCCAACGAAGTAAAGCCCGATTTCTGGCTTATGGGCGAGGTTATACACGGCAACTATTCCCGTTGGGCAAACGAGGGCACTCTCCACTCGGTAACTAACTATATGCTTCACAAGGCTCTTTATTCCGCACACAACGACCACAACTATTTTGAGGTTGCTCATACAATCAAGTATGTCAGCGATATGGCAGGCAACAACCTGAAGCTTTACACCTTTGTTGACAATCACGATGTTGAACGCATTTATACAAAGCTCACCAACAAGGCTCATTTCGTGCCCGTTCATATTATGCTTTATACACTGCCCGGAATTCCGTCAATCTACTACGGCTCAGAATTCGGCATTGAGGGTAAGAAAGAGCACCATTCAGACGACTCATTAAGACCTGCGCTGAAATTCGAGGACTATAAGGATGCAATCCACACGAACCCCTGCACACGCCTTATAGCCGCACTCGGCAGAATCCGTCATAACACCCCTGCCCTTTGCTACGGTAATTATAAGGAATTGGAGCTTCAGACCACTCACTTCGCATACGAGAGAACTCTTGACGGAAAATCTGTAATCGTAACGGTCAACAATGCGGATAACACAGTCATTATGAAACTTGCCTGCGGCGGATCAGAGGAATATGTCGGTGCACTTACAGGTGAAAAGGTCAGCGCTGACGACGGATACATTCAGGTAAGCGTTCCTGCAAACTCGGGCGAAATCTGGATTCCCTCAGATATTACAGATAAAAAGACTGAGCCTGTCAGGGTAACGGAAATTAAAATTCCCGAGCCGATAAAAGAAGAGGTTCTGCACGAAATTCCTAAGGAAGAAAAGAAGCCCGAAAAGACTGTCACAGTTCCAAATAAGCGATATGAGGATATGACAATCGAGGAGCTTCAGGAGGCAATTCTTGATAAAATGAGAAAAAACGGCCCGATAACAGATTATATGTTGGGCACCGTGCGCGAAAATGTTTATCACGATTCTCTGGTGAATTGGGTTAAAAGCTTTAACTGATTTCAGGAGGTACAATATGAAATTCGATATAAACAAACTAAAGTGGACAAGAGAACCTGCAGATTATTCAATATCCGACGAAAAAATTGAAATTGTCACTAAGCCTCACACGGATTTGTGGCAAAGAACATATTATCATTTCAGAAATGACAACGCTCCTGTTCTTCAACTTGAAACCGACGAAAAGTATTTTTCCTTCATTGTCAAAACCGAATTTCAAAGCAAGCACCGATTTGATCAATGCGGTGTTGTGATGTATCTCGACAGTGAAAACTGGCTCAAGGGATCGATTGAGTATGAAAACGAAAGATTTCAACATCTCGGCAGCGTTGTCACAAATGACGGCTATTCTGACTGGGCAACGACCGAAATCGACGCGGATATCAACTCAATGTGGTACAGACTCAGCCGCCGTGAGGATGATTATTGCATTGAATGCTCAGAGGACGGTGTTGTGTTCAAACAGATGCGTATCTGTCACATCCGCAACGGTGCAGGAAAAATCAGATTCGGTGTTTATGCCTGCAGTCCTGAGGATTCATCATTCAAGTCAACTTTTACAAATATGGAAATTACCGAATGCAAGTGGCTCGCTCACGACGGACAGCAGCCTGACGACAACTAAGGCTTATCTGAAGGAGATCTGTTATGAACAATCTTGTAGTTAAAGAAAATGAATTGCTTCTGATGAGATATACGGAGCTTATCCGAATCAGCGCCTGCGGAAATAACGCTATCCGCTTTCAGTCATTCCCTGACTGTCAGGTAATCGATGAGAACTATACGCTTATGCCTCAGAAGGCTGAGGCTGTGATTGAAGAGTATGATAACTTCGTTACGCTCGCGTGCGGTACACTGAAGGTAAAGCTTGAGCCCAACGGAAAGCTCACCTTCTTCGCTGACGGCAAAAAGATTCTTGAGGAAAAGCCTGAGCTTACATTTGAGAGCAACTACCGCCATTTTGATAACAAGGGTAGTGGACTCTGGTCGGCAAGGGTAATGTTTGAGCCAAACAAAAACGAGCATTTCTTCGGTCTCGGTCACAGCTGGGACAACGAATTTGACCTGAAGGGCTCGTCTGTTGACATCCGTAATGTGAACGCAAAATGCACGATTCCCTATGTCTATTCTTCACTCGGCTACGGCTTTATCTGGAATAATCCGTCAACGGGACTTTGCGAGCTTTCAAACAACCGCACCCGTTGGAGCTGTGATTGCTGTCGGTTTATGGACTTTGTTGTTATGGCAGGAAGCCCTAAGGAGGTCTGCACCACACTTTCAGACCTGACGGGCTATTCACCGAAAATGCCCCAATGGGCTTCGGGCTTCTGGCAGTGCCGACTTCGTTATGAAACGCAGGATGAGCTTCTGAGTGTTGCGAGAAAATATAAGGAGCTCGGGATTCCCCTTTCTGTAATAATAGCCGACTATTTTCATTGGACAGAGCAAGGCGACTATAAATTTGACCCGAAATATTGGCCCGATGTCAAGGCTATGAGTGATGAGCTTCACAGTATGAACACAAAGCTCGTTGTCTCCGTTTGGCCTACCGTCAATGGCGGCAGTGAAAACTATCACTATATGAGAAGCAACAATATGCTTATGCGCACAGCCCGCGGATGTGACAGGGTTTTTGATTTCTACGGATGGCAGGGTGAAATCGACGCCACAAATCCTGCGACGAGAGATTATGTGTGGAGCAAGCTCAAGGAAAACTATATCGACAACGGTGTTGATGCACTCTGGTTTGATGAGGCTGAGCCCGAAATTCATCCCGAGCACTTTGATAATCTTATATGGTATAAAGGCAGAGCTGATATGGTTGCTCTTTTGTATCCCTATTATTATTCAAAAATGGCTTATGACGGATTCAAGTCAATCGGCAGAGACGACATTATCACTCTAACCCGATGTGCATACCTCGGCAGTCAGAAGTTCGGCTCTCTCGTTTGGTCAGGAGATATCCGTTCAAGCTTTGAAAGCCTTGCTCATCAGGTCAAAGCAGGTCTTAACATGTCGATGTGCGGTATACCCTGGTGGAACACCGACATCGGCGGCTTCTATGGTGCGGACATAACGAGCGACTATTTCAAAGAGCTTATTGTCCGTTGGTTCCAGTTTGGACTTTTCAGCCCCGTTATGAGGCTTCACGGCTCTAGAATAAGACATTTTGAGCCGACACCCGGTCTCAAGGAGCCGAGCGGCGACCCGAACGAAATATGGTGCTTCGGTGATGAGAATTTTGAAATTCTTAAAAATCTCATTCTTATCCGCGAAAAGCTGAGACCTTATATTCACAAGCAGATGGATATCGCCAGTGAAAAGGGCTATCCGATTATGAGACCGATGTTTTTTGAGTATCCCGATGATGAAATCTGTTACACTCTTGACAGTCAGTATATGTTCGGTGACGATATCATTTTTGCACCGATTGTTGAACAGGGACAGACGATCAAAACCGTATATATTCCCGACGGTGAGTGGATTCTCACAAAGGATAAAAAGGTTTATACCAAGGGTACTTATGAAATTCACGCAGATATCGATGAGTTTGTTGCTTTTGTCAGAACAGGCTCAGATGTAATCGAGTGTTTTGAATGATAAATTTATAAGAGGAAAAGACGGACAGAAAAATCTGTCCGTCTTTTTACATCTTAATACACAAAGGAAAAAGGGTTGCGTGTTTCCACGCAACCCTTAGGTTTAGATTAGAACAGGATTATTCAACTGTATACTCTACTGTACCAGCTTCTACCCAAGCGTTGTTTACGCGAACCTTAACGATGATTGTGTTAAGACCGTCGTTGTTTGCCCAAGCATTGCCTGTGAACTGGAGGTCGCCGTTCTCAAGAACAGTAGCCTTTTCAGCATAGTATGTTGTTGTTGTGCCGTTGTCCATTACGAATCTGATACCCTGTGCATCAGGACCAACTACTACTGTTGTAGCAACTGCGCCCTTCTTGCCAGCTGTAGCTGCGGGTGTGATTGAACGGATTTCTGCATCAAATACGGGTTCAAGAGTCTCAACTGTGAAGTCGTATGTCTCTGTCTCCCACTTGTATGATGTACCCTCAAGGTACTTAGCACGAGCCCTTACATCCGGACCGATGAGGTTTGTATAGATTGTCCATACCTCATAAGCAACATCACGGCTGAGTGAGTTAACAACTTCGCCAGCTGCATTGTAGCTAACGATTGTAACATTCTTGTTGTATCTGTCGTAAGTTCTTGTACCGCCGTCCATCTCGATGAACTGGATCATAGACATTCTGCCTGTTACAGCAACTGTGAATGTGTTATGAGTGTCCTCTGACGGAGTCCAATTGATTGTTGAGATGCTGGAAACAACTTCCTTAGCCTTGAGATCATCAAGAGCCTTGTTGATAGCTTCTGCTGCATCATCGATGATCTGCTGATCGTCTACAGAGAGATCTGCGTCAATCTTTTCTGCTGCTGCAAGAGCTGCTTCTACTGCTGCCCAAGAATCTGCTGTCCAAACGTTCTTGTCATAAGTGCCTGCACGAAGGATAGCTGCCTCAAGTGCTTCACGGTTAGCGAGCTTCTTAAGACCAGCGATAGCTGCTTCAAGAGCATCTGCTACTGCATCAACCTCTGACTGCTGAGTCTTCAGGAGATCCTTAGCTAAGCCTTCAACAAGCTCAAGAGCTTCATCAATAGCTGCCCATGTAGCTGTTGTGTACTCAGCCTTGTTAAGACCTGCGATTGTTGCAAGAGCTGCTTCGATTCTTGAGTAATCAGCATACTCAACAACAACTTCTTCCATCTTCTCGATAGCTGCGTTGATAGCTTCTGCATAAGCGTCAACTTCGTTCTGATGGTTTGCGTTAAGGCCGTAAACAACCTTAGCGATCTCAGCGTCTACTGCTGCGATTGACTCTTCTGTGTAGTTAGCTGCTGCCTTCTTAGCTTCATAAGCAGCGATTGCATCCTCAACTGCTGAGTAATCAGCTGCTGCAGCTGCTGTGGGGTTAACCTTCAAGAACTTAATCTGCTGAAGCTTAGCTGCAGCGAAGTCCTTATGAGTATAATTCCAAACGAGAGCTTCCTTAGCTGCAAGATATGCTGCATAAGAATCTGCATCGTAATAGTCAGCATCGTTAGCTTCGATAGCTGCGATGTGATCATTGATTGCTGTGTAGTCGTACGGTCTGTACTCAGCATTAGCGATTGCTTCGTTAATAGCTGCTGCATAACCGTCAACTGTTGCCTGATCCTTCTTCTTGAGACCTTCAACAACTGCGTCTACTGCATCGTTGATAGCCTTGATAGAAGCATCTGTGTAACGAAGAGTACCCTCATCGTTCTCAGCAACCTTAGCTGCTGCTGCAGCCTTAGCTGTGTTAACTGCTGAGTAATCAGCGTCAGCCTCAACGAGGTTACCAAGAGCTGTTGTAAGAGCTGTTGCTGCATTGTCGATTGTAGCCTGCTGCTCTGATGTGAGGTCACGAGCAACTGCCTTAGCAGCATTATAAGCTGTCTTAGCTGCTGCATATGAATCTGTTGTGTAGTTTTCTTCTACAAGAGCCTCAAACTCAGCGATAGCTGCGTCAAGATCGTTGTAGTTAGCGCCTGTTGCGGGAACAAGAGCTGTGATTGCAGCTTCAAGAGCCTGAGCTGCTGCATCGATTGTATCCTGAGCTGTGATGTCAAGGCCGGGCTGGATAGCCTTAGCTGCTTCATACTTCTCTGTTGCGAGTGCATAAGAAGCTGATGTCCAAGCCTTAGCGTCAAGATCATCGTACTTAGCGATAGCTGCGTTAAGTGCATCATAGCTTGCTGCCTTGAGTGCAAGAGCGCCATTTGCTGCTACGAGTTCGTCGTCAGCTGCGTTGATTTCAGCCTGATCAGCTGCGTTCTTGTTGTCAAGAAGAGCCTTAGCTCTTGCAAGAGCTGCATTGAAGCGAGCAACTGTTTCGTCTGTGTAGTTAGCAACATCCTTATTAACAAGTGAGTTGTAAGTTGCCTCAAGAGCTGAGTAATCAAGAGCTGCTACAAGGTTGTCGATAGCGTCGTTAAGAGCTGCTGCAGCTGCATCGATTGTGCCCTGAGCTGATACGCCAAGACCTTCTTCGATAGCCTTTGCATCGTCATACTTCTCTGTTGCTGTTGCGAAGTTTGACCAATCAGCAGGATTGAGAGCCTCGTAACGAGCGATAGCCTTAGTGAGTTCTGAGTAGTCTGCAAGACCTTCAGCTGCTGCGATAGCTGCTGCAAGTGTCTCAACTGCTGTATCAACAACAGTCTGATCTGTTGACTCGAGAGCTGCATTACCAGCTTCGATAGCTGCGTTAAGAGCGTCAACTGAAGCCTGTGTAAGGTTGCCAGCTGCAAGAAGATCAGCTGCCTCTGTCATCTTAGCATTGAGCTCGGTGTAGTCAACTTCGGGCTGTGATGCGCCGGGAACCTTAAGAGTAAGTGTAGCCTCTGAAAGGTCGAAGTACTGATTCTCGTCAGCATATGTCATGTTCGGAGTTGTAGCTGCAGTACCGTCAACGATGTCGCTGGGCTCTTCTTCACCGTCAGCAATACCGATTTCCGGAAGTCTGAGAGCACCATAGGGCTTCTCAGATCTCTGCTCAGTACCTTCAGGAATTGTTACATAGAATGTGTCGCCAGCCTGAGCTGAGTCAGGAATTGTAACAGGCATTACGAAAAGGTAATTCTCCTCATCGTCAAAGATACATGTTTCACCAGAATTTTCTGATGCAAGGTTGTTGAAACGATGGAACTTCCACTCGTCAATATTGAAGAGGTTGTTGCCTGCGTCATCTGTCGGCCAGTTCTGAGCAACATCAACATTAAAGTCAGGATTCTGAAGATCCCAGACATTCTGGTTTGAGTATGACATACCCTGGAGTTCTACCCAGTAGTGAGCCTCATTCCAAAACTGGATCTTCTTGAGGTTAGCTGCTGTGATAGCGCGACCTCTCTGTGCCATATAAACATCGGCAGCATTGAGAAGATCTGTTGAATAGAAAACATTTGCCTGGATGAGCTGTACATAATAGTTGTTTGTACAATAGAAATGAACGAAAATTGTGTCACCGGGCTGAACTTCGATCTCAGCGCCAGGAGCTGATTCTTCGCCTGTTTCTTCGAATGATACCTTCGAGTTGGCTGTCCATTCAACTGTACCCTTAGTACCTGTGAGCCACATTTTTACCTGGTACTCAGCGGTATCGGGGTTACCATTAGCTGAACCTGCAACTGCGAAAGCACCGAGTGCAAGTACTACTGCAAGTACAACACTCAAAACTTTTTTTGCGAGTTTCATTGAATAATCCTCCTAAATAATATTACCAAATAATCAGCTTAACTGATTAGTATGGATTAGACTGGTCAATGACCGTTGAACCGCCTGCGATACCGATATATATCGGTACATCAGCAACATCTACTGTGCCATCGTTAGTCAGATCACCTGCAAAAGTGATGACCGGATCAGTGCAGACTGTGCTACCGCCTGCAAAACTAATACAATGGGTAAGGTCATTAACATCGTGCACTGCATCACCGTCAATATCACCGAAAATAATAACTGTGTAGCTCTTAACAGGAACAGCGTCAATGTTAAGAGAAACAACAGTACCGGTACCGAAGCCTAACTCGGTTCCTATTGTACGGACCAATGCATCACCTGTCGCTTTGACATATTCCTTAATCTCAGCACCGCTTAAAATGCCCTGAGTCAAGCCGTAGATATAGCGTCTTTCCTCATCAACAATACCGGGTGTACCGAAATCTTCGTTAGGAACAAGATCAACTGCCTCACCAACGATCATTGCGTTAGCGGGAACAAATGTCATTGCACAGGTTTCTGCATTAAGATAATAGAATGTTGTTGCATCTGCGGGATTTTCGATTGCCTGATAGTAGAAAAGATCTGACTCTTCAGGAATGAAGATTGTGCCTGTCTTGCCGACAGCAGATGCCTTCGTTTTGAGCTCGAATGTGAAAGCGAGCTCGCCAGCCTCGTTGTTTATGCAACCAACTGCCTGATTGACAACTGATGCAGTCCACTGAACGAGAACACAACCGAATGCTGAAGGATCATACGCCTCAGGGAAGACCGTTTCATCAACAGCTGTGTTTGAATTGATTGTACCGTTATCTGCGCAGGAGTTATAAGCCTTGAGTCCGATAATTGTCGGAAGCTCATAAACCTCAGCATCAAACATAATGGGGAAACGGAACGATGTGACATTATAGTTGGATGAGATTGAAACGCGAACCTGAACGGTTGCATCACCCTCATAAGTCTCGTTATCCGTTGTGATTGTAACTGTCATTGCCTCTGTTCCCGTCGGTGTGCCTGCGGCTGATGCGCTGACAGCAAAGAGGGAGAGAGAAAGGGCAACAGTAAGGAGAACAGCAAGAATTCTTTTAGAAATTTTCACTTTAGATTCCTCCTGTTATTATAGATTTGCATACGGCATAAGAGCTGACCTCTCGCCGTTTTTCCGACAGAGGCTTTCGCCTCCGCCGGAATGGATCATAAGAATATACCTTAATTATGAGAAAGTTCTTGCAATGGGGTCAACAACGAATGTACCACCAGCGATTGAAACATAGCTGGGAACATCACCGACATCAGCTGCACCGTCCAAGTTAATGTCAGCTGCAGTTGTAAGAATAGCATCATAAACTGTGCTACCACCTGCTGCAGAGAGGATCTGTGTAACTTCACCGATATCAGATGTTGCGTCACCGTTGATATCACCGTATGCTGCAACTGAATATGTTGCGAGAACTGCATCTGTTGCTGAATCTTTGATCTCGATAACAGCACCTGTTGAGAATACTTCCTTTTCGTTTGCTGTTGCTACTGCATAGCAACCCTCGCAGTTAAAGTACTCTTCAACATCGAAGTCATAGCCGATACCTGTAAGAACAAGTGTACCGTCATCAGCTTCGATAATTTCAACTGATTCTACGGGCTCGTATGAAACATCGCCGCCAATGTCGCCACCCTCTGTGGGAGGAACAAGTCTCTTCTCTTCTTCGAGGAGGTTACGGTATGCTGCCTTAACCTTTGTCGGGTTAGCTTCAGGATCAGCAGCTGTCTCTGTAGCGAACTCAAGTGCAACTGTGTAGTTGTACCATGACTCTTCTGAGTATTCACTCATATCGCCGATTTCACGAGTCGGATTTGCGATCTCGTTTTCAAGGTGTGCCTTGTAAACGGGAGCGTAAAGAAGTCTGCCGTAGTAGAGCTGGAATCTGTGCTCCTTATAAGCCTTATCAAGCTCGTTAACAACTGCTACATTACCCTCTTCATCGGGAACTGTAGCTGACTCGATCATACCCTCAAGTGCTCTTAACTCATCGCGGAAGTTGTAGTATGTATATGCTACATAGTCTGAAACGCCCTGATGAATATAAGCATCGTCATAGTACGGAAGGCCTTCCGGATTTGACGGATAGAGGTTGTCGATGAGAGCCTGTGAAGACTCAACACCAGCTGAAAGAACCTGTGCTTCAAGCTCTTCGATAGCTGTCTTAAGGTTATTGTATGCGGGCTCATAGAGACCAAACTTACCTGTCAATGTAGCGAATGTACCGTTACGGAAGCAGCTGTAAACTGCCTTTGCTGCATCTTCCATTGCCTGGCCGTAAGCTTCCCAAACTGTCTTGCCTGCGAATACTGTTGAATCAGCTGTTGCATAAGCTGATGCCTGACGGTGCTTGCCCATTTCGTCTTCAAGCATTCCGGGAAGACCGTAATCCTTGTAGCAGAATACGAGAACACCTGTGTTCTGAACAGTTGTTGAACCGTTGAGCTTAGCACCAAGTGTAATCTGCATTCTCGGATAACGGGTAACAGCGCCTGTCTTTGAGTTAACAACTGTACCGTAAGTGATGATTGAATCCCAAATAGCTTCCTTCTCTTCACCTGTAAGAGCGTTGTAAGCTTCAGTTGTTTCAAATACCTTGAGGTTTGCGATACCAGCAGTATCTTCAACCTTCTGCATAACCTTTGTCTCATCTGTGATAACCTGGAGATGGCAAGTGCCGTCCTCAGATGTACCGAAAGGTCTGTTAACAGCTGTATTTGCTGTCGGTGACTGTGCAAAGTACGGAACAGCTGTTGCCTCTGTTGTGTTAGCGTTCTGAACTGTGACTGTGATGTCTTCAAGATCGCCCATGCCGCTTGCATAGAGGTAACGAGGACCGTCGATGATTGTGAAGTTACCAACTGTTGTTGATGTAAGCTTTGTTGTATCGTCGGGCTGCTCATTGTAAGCGATGTATGAATACATTGTCTCTGTGATCGGCTCGTCTGTAAGAGGTGAACCGTCCTCAGTAAGAACATCGTATGTCATTGTAACAACGAACGGTGTTGAAGCCTTAACAGCACCTGTGAATGCCATCTCAACTGTCTGACCACCGGCGATTGTATCAGGATATGTAACAGTCATACCTGCAACATTTGTTGTAACTGACTTGATGTCGTAAGTGTAAAGCTTATCCTGATGGAATACGCCGTCAGCATCTGTGTAACCTGTGTTGATACCTGTTGAACCGTTACGAACCATAAGCTTGATTGCAACAGAGCCGGCAGTTCTGATTGAGTTGCCGTCAACATTAGCATCTGTCGGGTCCCAAGTAAGCTCGGGGAATTCGAATTCCTGTGCGTTTGTGAGATCAAGGATGCTACAAACGATCGGAAGGATAGCCTGTGCAAGATTCTTTCTGTAGTTCCAGAGAGCATCAAAGATAGCTCTTACTGTACCTGCAAGTGCCTGATTTGTAACAAGACCATCAATAGTTGTGCTTGCTTTGAAAGCACCCGGGAAGATCATATTGATGACACGAGATACAAGGTTAATGATAACCTGCTTCGGAGCCTTCTGAAGCTCTGAATCAGAACGATACTCGAACATCTCGAAGAGAGTGTCGAAATCGAGGTCTGCGATAGTGTTAACGAGTGTGAAGATGAAGTTCTTCAAGCTTCCGTTAGCAACTGTCGGGAGCCAGCTTTCAGGAATGATTGTGAAGATTACTGTGTCGATTGTTTCCCAACCTGAAGCACCGTCTTTGAATGTGATGCCGTTGAGAATACCTGAGTAATTGTCAACTGCGTAGTCAGCAGCCTTCTTGAGCTGAGCGTCAACGCCTTCCATTGAATCAACAAATTCAAGACCCATATCGATCTCGGGCTTAACTGCGTGGATAGCATAGTTGATACCCATGATTACAAGAGAGTCTGTGTTGTTTCTGTCAAGATCGCTGAAATCAAGCTCAGGAACATCTGTTGCAAGAATCTGCTGGAGAGCAACGAATGCGAACTCGCGGATTGTTGCAACCTCGGGAATGTACATACCGAAGCAAGAGCTGTTGATGATAGCGCGAACTGCATAAATAACAAGTTCTTCGTCTGTCATAGCATTGAGCTCGTCTTCAGTAGCCATCTCGATGTAATCAGCGAAGAGCTCGTCACCTGCGTTGATGAGAAGCTCCTTAGCGATCTTTACAAGGTTCGGCTTGAACTGTGATGAATCGCCTGCTTCCCAAACGAAGACATCAGGATTGATGATTTCATCAAGGAGTGACTTAACAACATTGTTGATCTGTGAAATAAGAGTTGCATCTGTGAACTCATAAGTCGGAACAACATAGTTGATGTTAAGAAGGTTTGCGTACTCGTTAAGGTTAGAAGCATCTGATGTCTCCTCACCTGTAGCTTCGTCTGTTGTGTAAACAACACCGCAAAGCTCCTGGACTGTTCTCTTGAGACCACTGTTGATAAGGGGAACGAGAAGCTCGTTGTAAAGAACCTTAAGAACACTGTCAAGGAAGTTGTAGGTTGTACCTGTTGAGATGTTTGTCTTACCCTTGAGGGCAGGAACAAGGGGCTCAACGAAAACGCCGTCCTCATCTGTGTAACCGTCAGTTACATACTTGTCGATGAGGTCCTGAGCCATTGTGTCAACAGAAGAAGCAACTACCTGCTCATCTGTTCCTTCAACGCCGTAAGTAAACTCATAGAGAAGACCCTTGAGGAGCTTATTAACATCCATAAACTCGCTGAGGTCGATGAGTGAACTGAGGATTGATCCTGTGTCAAGTGTACCTTCAACGAAAGAAACGAGAAGGTCTGTGTTGTCATGCAGGAACTGGAAAACAGCGTAGAGGATGTCTGTGTCTGTCTTACCTGCTGTTGCTCGTCTTACGCCACCCTTAGCTTCAGTAGCGAATGCGTCAGCATTCAGGTTCTGAAGGTCACCGAGCATACCCTTCAATGATGAGAAGAGTGCGCCGTTAACGATAGCATAAACAGAGTCCATAGCTGCGTCAACTGATGTAAGATCGATATCACCAACGATGATATCCTCACGAGTGAACTTAAGCTGTTCCTTTGTGAGCATACGATCAATTTCATCAAGTGCAGCTGATGCATACTGATCTGTTGTAAGAACTGCCTTGTCGAGAGCATTGTACTGATCGACGATAGCGGAATCCTTATAAGCAGTGTATGCAGCGTTTGCGCCGATTACGAGTGTTGAGCACATCATTACGATTGCAAGAATAACACTCAGAAATCTTTTTGCATTACTCATGTTGGATTGCACCTCCATTAAATTTGATACCGCTTTTCTACGAAAGCAGTATGTTGGTTTTTTTGCACGCTTTTTATCAGCTGTGCACCGCTGATGCGACATTATCACGCGGGAGTTTTTCTTCCTTTATACAGCCGGAGCCTTCCCGTTTCCGACTGAGACCGTCAGATTGACTCCGCGCAAATACGACGCAATTTTTAAACCAGACGGGTGTCACAGCACAGCGTTGCTGACATCAGGGCAAAATAGCCCCAATGACACCACTCTTATGGTTAGTATAAATATAAACCATTACGCGGTCAAAGTCAATAAATTTTCTCAGAATATTTATAATTTGTACATATTATACAGTATTTCATATCAATTTTTGTTCACACCGAAAACAGCACAAAAATGCGCCCGAAAACGATAAATCGACACGGCAAACACCGTGTCGAAATCTCTGCTATATTATATATATTATAAAATGTATACGATTTTTCGCGTTTTTTCTCAATAAACGAGGATTTTGGCAACACTCAGGGTACCCTTGTGTCGATCAATGTCGCCGAGTCCCATAAACTTTCCCTCGGGTGAATACACACGGCAGATGCCGACAGACTGCTTATCTCTGACTCTGACGAGGTCAAGCTCGCCTCCGTTAGAAAAATACACTGCCTGCTTCTCACTGACAGTAACCGCAGGATACACACCGAGCAATTCGTCACAATCGGCAATGAGACTTTCTGCCGTACCGTCCGCCACCGCTTTTTCAAGCTGTTCGAGAGTGACGGTTTTTTCTATTCCTATACCGTTGGCTGCCGTACGGCGCAAGGCGGATATCACTGCACCGCAACCGAGCTTTTCTCCGATATCGGCAGCAAGAGAACGGATGTATGTACCCGCTGAGCACGAGACATCAATCTCAAACTCATTGCCGACAAGAGGACTGACAATCTCGATTGAATGAATCGTAATCTCACGCGCCTCGCGTTCAATCTCTATCCCCTGCCGTGCAAGCTTGTAAAGGCGCACGCCGTCCTTCGACACCGCTGAATACATCGGGGGAAGCTGTTTAATCGTACCTACAAATGACATAACCGCACTTCTTAGCTCGTCATCGGATACATTGACAGGGTTTGTGCTGAGCACCTCACCCGTTGTGTCGAGAGTGTCGGTTACAGTACCGAGCAGAATTTTTGCACGGTAGGCCTTATCGTGGACAGGGAGAAACTGTGAAAATCTTGTTGCACCGCCGAGCATAATCGGCAGCACTCCTGTCGCCATCGGATCAAGCGTGCCTGTATGTCCCGCCTTTTTTATATTGAGAATCCGTCGTGTTCTGTTAACCGCCGTAAACGAGGTTATCCCCTCCGGCTTATCAAGAAAAATGAAGCCTGTCATTATATTTCCTCCTGTCTGAGCGGTAATAATTATACCCCAAAATACCGTCAATTTCAAGTCGTAAAAATCAGCAACACAAACCTTATTTTTGTGCAATAAACATATTTTTTTGTAAAACGGTGTAAAATCGTTTGCATTTTTACACAAAAACCAGGCACTCTATTTGGTGTAAACGGAGAAATCCTCAAAATTGATTGACTTTAAAATTTTAATGATATATGATGTTTATGTATCTTAGTCCTGTGAGGTGTCGTATGGGTAAATTCTCAATAAAAGAGAATCTGCTTGATGCGGCACGGAACGGCGATAACGACGCTATGAACGAGCTTGTCAGGGCCTTCGCTCCCACGGTTGAGAAGATTGCCTGCGCCTATGTCGGTAAAAGCCCATTGGCAAAAAGCGATCTTATCCAGGAGGGTATGATCGGTCTGTTAAGTTCTGTTTACGGTTATTCGTCAGGCGGAGGTGCAGAGTTTTATACATACTCTGTCAAATGTATTTCTAACCGTATTATGAGTGCGGTTCGGAATCAACTGCGCAATAAACACACACCCCTAAACTCATACGTGCTTATCGACAGTGTTGACCTGACCGACGGTCAGGCAAACCCCCAGACCGTAGTAGAGATGCAGGAGAGAATGATCCTGATTCACCAGAAAATCAAGTCGGAGCTTACCGACCTTGAAAGAGATGTGCTCAAGCTTCACATTTCCGGTCACAACTACAATTCTATTGCCGAAATTCTTTCTGTCAACGCCAAAACCGTTGACAATGCTTTGCAAAGAGCAAGAAAAAAACTCAAGGAAAAATGATACCTTACATCTGTGAAATATCAGCGCGGATGTGTGCGGCTTGTACAGGTCCGCACGTAAACTAAGTGAGGTAAAAACTATGTACGAAGCCAAGACTTTAATTTGCAAGGATTGCGGTGAGGAATTTATCTTCTCAGCAGGCGAGCAGGAATTCTATGCTGAAAAGGGTTTCGTAAATGAGCCCCAGCGTTGTAAGGCTTGCCGTGATGCAAGAAAGAACGCTGTTAGAGGCGAGAGAGAGCTTTTCGACGCAACATGCGCTAACTGTGGCGGCGTTGCTAAGGTTCCCTTCCGTCCCAGAGAGGACCGTCCCGTTTATTGCAGCGAGTGCTTCGCAAAGATGAAGGAAGAGGCATAATTCAGACAAAACTAAAAGGGTTGCCGAGTGCAACCCTTTTTTTATTTGCATATACAATAAAAATTTGATTCCCATGCGGGAATATACGGATGGTGGCAGAAGTAAATTCTGTAATCGGGACAAAGCTCGTTGATTTTAAGCGGCAGTCGGTACATATCTGAATTTCGGTGATACGCACACACATAGAGCTTTGGCTTGTATTTACCGACAGTTTCTCTTGCACCGTCAAGCGCCTTTTCTTCGCTGCCCTCGATATCCATTTTCAGAACGGTTATTCTTTCACCGTCAAGAAGGTTATCAACACTGTCCGCCTGAACCTCGACCTTACCCGCCGAGGAAAGCTTTGAGTTTCTCCCCTTTTTCTTTTCGAAAAAGAGGATTTCTTTTTTATCCCACGCCGCAACATTATATGTGGTGATATCGCGCGTATCCGCGGTTTTATCAGTAAGCTTGCGGTAGTTCTTTTCATCAGCCTCGACAGCAATGATTTTTTTGTAGCTGCCGTCAGTTGCCTGTATAAATTCGCGTACGGTGTCCCCGTCATAGGCTCCGAGGTCCATAAAAATCTCGTCATCTCCGAGACAAAGGTATTCGGAATAGATTTCGGACTTCTGCTTTTCGCATTTAAAAAGGTACTCAACCTTTCCGCTGACCTTGAAATTGAGAACATCGATAAAGCTCTGCCGAGAAAAATCGTCAGACAGAAGCTTATATGCACGCTCGAATTCGTCATCGTGCTCCTCGATGAACTCACGGGTGAATACTCCGTCATTCACAATCGGCACATTCGGCGCAAAAAGCGTATGCTTTTCGGAAAGAGACTTAATCCTTCCGAGCATCGTCTCATCGTGTACGGCAAAGCAGACAACTATAATAAAATCATCGTATTTTTCGCACACCTCGGAATATTTCATCACCCTGAAGCCGCGGAAGGAATGGCCGCGGACAAATTCATCCGAAGCAAAGATATCCGAGGGCTTTACGCCGATTTCATCAAGCTTTTCGATAACCATATCCGTGCCGTTGCCCATTCCGTAAAGAACAATCGGCAGTGTGGCCTCTCTGAGATAGTCCCAGACATTTTTCTCTTTGATTTTTTCTATCATATTTTTCCGCTCACAGTTGTTTAAATAATAAGTTTATGATATACTAAATTAACAAAATAATCAAGGTTGTGATCTGAGTGAAATATAATTTTTCTGATCTGAAAATTGTTGCTTCGGGTGAGACAGCTCTCCGCGCGGCTGAGATGTTCGCAGAGGAAATCGAAATCCGTGCAGGCTTTACGCCCGAAATCTGCGCTGAGCACAGCGGAAGCGTTGTTGAACTGCGTCTTGAGGACGAGAATGATAGTGAGGAATACATCATCTTTCACAATGAAAACAGAGTTGTTATCACCGCTCACCGTCTGCGCGGTCTTCTTTTCGGATGCGGTGAATTCATCAAAAAGGCCGTTTTTGACGGCAGCAGCATAAGTCTTGTGAAAAATATCAGTATGACAAGAGTTCCGTCAATGAAAATCCGCGGACATCAGCTCAGCTATACCGATATGAACAACACTGTCGATGACTGGGACAAGGCTCAGTATGAACGATACATACGCGATCTCATACTTTTCGGTATGAATACGGTTGAGGCGGACTCGGGTGTTCGTGAAGAAACAAGCACACTTATGCGTTTTTCACAAAAGGAAATGCTTTTCGCAATGTCTGAAATCTGTCTGAAGTGTGACATTGACCTTTCGGTCTGGCACGAGCTTTGGACAAAGGATTCCGGCGAGGAAACAATCGCTAAGATGCACAAACTTTATGACGATCTGCCGAAGCTTGATATTCTCTTCCCTCCGGGAGGAGACCCCGGTGATATGCAGGGTGATGCCTTTGTTCGGCGCTGTATACTTATGAAGCGTGAGATGCAGAAGGTTTTTCCGAAAATTCAGCTGTGGCCCTCCGCTCAGGCACCGCACGAATATCCCGATTGGGGTGAGCGTTTCGTCAAGGAAATGGCTAAGTGTCCCGAAGAGATTGACGGTGTTATCTACGGACCGAATCACGCGATGCCGCTCGACGAGCTTCGCAGAAGAGTTGACAGCCGCTATCCGTTCAGACTTTATCCCGATATCGGTCACAATGTAAGATGTGAGACTCCCGTTCACTTTGACCGCGACGACTGGCACTATTCACTCGCCGCAACCCTCAGCCGTGAGGCAGTCAATCCCCGTCCGTCAGAATACAGACTTTATCACAGACAGACAAGACAGTATGTTGACGGAAGTGTTACATATTCAGAGGGTGTCAACGACGACCTTAACAAGTTCGTATGGAGCGCAATGGACCTTGACTGTGAAAGTGACCTCAGAGAAAATGTGCTCGACTATTGCCGTGCATTTTTCATCGGTGCCGATGCAGAAAGGCTTGCCGATATGCTCATTGCACTTGAGCACAGTTGGGAGGGCGATCCCGTTGAAAACCACAACATTCAGGCTTGCTTTGATTCCTTCACCGCTATGGCGGACGAGAAGCCCGAGCTGATGAAAAACTGGAGATTTGTTCTTCATCTTTTCAGAGCATACTGTGACAAAATCGTTCGCGACAGACGAATTTTTGAGCTTGGTCTCATTGACGAGGCTAAAACACTTGTTTATATGGGTGACACCGCAAGGGCGGTTGAGGCTCTCAGAACGGATTTCTGTGACGAATATAAGAAAAACCGCAGCAGAATTGATGATCTGGCTGAAATTCTGTTTAATCTTATCGGTATTCAGCTTGATGTTGAGCATTACCACGGTATGAAGTGGGAAAGAGGCTGTACGCTGATGACGATTGACAACCCTGTCACAGACAGACGCTATCTTATCGATAAACTCGAGAAAAATCCCGAAAACGCCGTTAAATACTTTGAGAGAAACACCGTTGATAAGGATGAATATTATTTCTCCTTTGCTGAACACGGCTTTGAGGTCTGCGGTAAGCAGAAGGGCGAATACTATATGAACTTCCGCGGTGATATGAACTTTGACGCTGAGCTTCCTATGTGTGTAACCAAGGTTTTTGACCATTTCAATTTTGATTGCCGCGTTTCAGGATTGACCGCGGGTGATTATAAATTAAGGATTACCTACAAGACCAATCTCGACGACGAAATCACCCACCACAAGCTGACAATCAACGGCAATGTCATCCACGACGGCAAGCAGTACGGCGGTGTGAGAGACGAAGAATTTGAAAAACTCTATCTTTCCGATGATTATTGGAGCGTAGTATATGATATTCCGAAGGAGTATCTTATCAACGGCTGTGCAACACTCGAAATCACCGAGCCGACTGAAGGATTTATGATAAGTGAGTTCTGGTTTGTGAAGGCATAAGTCAAAACCACTTATTGTATAATAAAATTATCCGATTTAAGGAGGAAATGAAAAATGAAACAAAAAATCAAAATGGGTATTTGCACTTTGCTTATTCTCGGCATTGCATTGACCTCGTCTCTGACGGCTTTTGCCGCGGCCGCAGGTGATGTAAACTCTGACGGAAAGGTAAACTCAACGGATGCGCTTTGCATTTTAAGCCACGCTGTCGGAATAACTCCGACAAAGTTCGACAAGAGCAGTGCCGATCTGAACGCTGACGGAAGAATCAATTCAACAGACGCTCTTATTGTTCTGAATATTGCTGTCGGTCTTGATGTTCCGTCGATAATGAGCAAGGATGCCATCATCAAGCTTTATAATGACAGCATTGTGAAATCGTACGAGCAGAATAAATGCAATCTCGTTATTTCTGCAAATGTCGAGGCAACCGTCAACAAGATACTGATTGACGGCGAAGAGAATCCCGAGTTCGATAAGATGTTCTCAGACATACTCGGAAACACAGAGTATGAGGATGAGAAATACACCTTCTACAAGGGTAAAACGCTCAGCGGAGACAAAGCTGAGGATATGCTTTCACCGTTGTATCTCTATTCGGACGAAATTGAGACGGCTTCTTGTGAAAAATACGGCGACGGCTATAAGCTTGTATTCAGACTTCTTCCTCATACAGAGGATCTGACGGACAACAACGATATGTCTGAGCTTTTTGATTTTAAAAGCTATATCGCTGAGTATCCCGACACCGTAATAACAGCCGTTGTTGACGGTCAGGGTAGAATTTCATCCATTGACGCTAATATACCTGCAAATCTCAAGGCTGATGCAAACAATGCTGATCTTCAGCTTTATATGGATGTCAGCCTCACTCAGGACACATCCTACAAATTTTCATACTAACAAAAAAGGAGAGCCTCGGCTCTCCTTAATTTTTTATCTTAATTTATAAAGCTCCTCGCACAGCGCACCGAGTTGCTCCATTGTAAGGCTTTCGGCGCGTACGGTTGAGGGAAGTCCTGCGTTTTCGATTGCGGTGATTACCGTTTGCTTAGGCATTCCGAGACCTGCGCTGATGCCGTTTGAGGCTGTTTTTCTGCGTTGGCTGAACGCTGAGCGTACCATCGAGAAAAAGAATTTTTCATCCGTTACCTCAACCGGTACTTCTTTTCTGATATCAAGTCTTATAACCGCGCTGTCAACATTCGGTGCCGGCATAAATGAGCCTCTCGACACATCAAAAAGCTTTTGAGCATCCGCATAAAAATCAACTGCTACCGTAACCGCACCCGAATCTCTGCTTCCGACATCGGCACACAGGCGCACGGCGGCTTCCTTTTGTACCATTACGGTGATCGATTCGATATTCAGCCTTTCCTCAAGCAGGCGCATAATTACGGGTGATGTGATATAATAAGGCAGATTTGCACAAACTATTACAGGCATGTCGCCGAATTCCTCTTTGAGGATTTTGTGCAGGTCGACCTTAAGAATATCACCGTTGATGATTTTTATATTGTCAAAATCGGCGAGAGTTTCGTCGAGCACGGGCAGAAGCCTTGTGTCAAGCTCAACACACACAACCTTATCCGCTCTTTTGGCAAGTTCGGCGGTGAGAACACCTATTCCCGCGCCGACCTCGAGCACTCCGACACCCTCACAGGCTCCGCCCTCCTCGGCAATACGCGGACAAACTGACGGGTTGATGATAAAATTCTGTCCGAGAGCCTTTGAAAAAGTGAAGCCGTGGCGCTGAAGTACGCTTTTTATAACTCCGATATCTGATAAATTACTCATAATAACCTCATTTGTTATTGCAATTTTTTCCTGAAACATTTATAATAATACAGTATAGGTGAAAATTTGTCAATTGGAGTGATTGAAATGAAAATTTTAGTTACAGGCGGTGCCGGTTACATCGGCTCGCACACTTGTGTTGAGATGCTTGATGCAGGACACGAAATTGTTATTATCGATAATTTCTATAACAGCTGCCCCGAGTCTCTTAACAGAATCAAGGAGCTTACAGGCAAGGATTTCAAGTTCTATGAATGCGACATCCGAGACAGAGAGGGCCTTGATAAGATTTTTGCAGAGGAAAAAATCGATGCAGTTATCCATTTTGCAGGACTCAAGGCTGTAGGTGAAAGCTGCGCAAAGCCGCTTGAATATTATGAAAACAATGTCGGCGGTACAATTACGCTTTGTGAGGCTATGCGTGACGCAGGCTGCAAGAAAATCGTTTTCAGCTCATCTGCAACTGTTTACGGTGAGAACAATCCTTCTCCCCTCAAGGAAACAATGCAGATCGGCGGTACGACAAACCCCTACGGCACAACAAAATATATGATTGAGCTTATTCTCCGCGACCTCTGGGCATCAGACCACGAGTGGAGTATTGCGCTTCTTCGTTACTTTAATCCCATCGGCGCACACAAGAGCGGCAGAATCGGTGAAAACCCGAACGGAATTCCGAACAATCTTATGCCTTACATCACTCAGGTTGCTGTCGGCAAGCTCCCCTGCCTGAGCGTTTTCGGTGACGATTACGATACACACGACGGAACCGGTGTGCGCGACTATATCCATGTTGTTGACCTTGCACTCGGCCATGTCAAGGCTGTTGAAAAGGTGCTTTCAGGCACAGGCGTTGACGCATATAACCTCGGTACAGGCATCGGATACAGCGTGCTTGATATTGTTCATGCCTTTGAAAAAGCCTGTGGCAAACCCCTTAACTACAAGATAGTTGACCGCCGCCCGGGCGATCTTGCAACCTGCTATTCTGACCCGACAAAGGCTTTTGAAATCCTCGGCTGGAAGGCTGAGAGAGGTCTTGACGAGATGTGTGAGGACTCGTGGAGATGGCAGAAGAATAATCCCGAAGGATATTGATTTATGGAACTTTATGAAAACAGTCAGGCACCTGAAGTTGCTATGCTTGTCGGCATAGACACGGACGATTATGACGCCGAGGTGTCGATTGATGAGCTCGAGGAGCTTACACGCACGGCGGGTGCCGTTGTCTGCGCAAAAACCTTGCAGAAGCGTGACCGCCCCGACTCGGCAACCTATGTCGGCAGCGGCAAGCTCGAGGAAATCAAGGAATTTGCCGAAGCAAACGATGTTGATTTGCTGATTTTTGACGGTGAGCTTACTCCGTCACAGCAGAGAAACATCGAAAACGAGACTGACATCCGCGTTATTGACAGAACAACGCTCATTCTCGATATTTTTGCCGCCCGTGCAAGAAGCGGTGAGGGTAAAATTCAGGTTGAACTCGCCCAGCTTAAATACTCACTCCCCCGACTCGGCGGTAAGGGCACTCAGCTCTCCCGTCTCGGAGGCGGTATCGGTACGAGAGGTCCCGGTGAAACAAAGCTTGAAAGCGACCGCCGTCACATAAGAAGAAGAATTCAGAGCCTTGAAGAGGACCTGAAGGAAATCGCAAAGCGCAGAGAACAGCTTCGCACAAGACGAGAAAAGGACGGCGTTGAGACAGTTGCGATCGTCGGCTACACCAACGCAGGCAAATCAACGCTTATGAACGCGCTGACAGATGCAGGTGTTCTTGCAGAAAACAAGCTTTTTGCAACACTTGACCCGACATCGAGAGCACTAATCCTCCCCGACGGAAGAAGCGTTATGCTCATTGACACGGTAGGACTTGTACGCAGACTTCCTCATCACCTTGTCGAGGCATTCCGCTCAACACTAGAGGAGGCAGCATCGGCAACGGTTATTCTTAATGTATGCGATGCTTCGGACGACTGCTGTGCTGAGCATCTTGCCGTTACAACAAGCCTTCTTAACTCACTCGGTTGTGAGGGCAAGCCGATAATTTCCGTGCTTAACAAATGCGACCTTTGCGACAATTCGTTCATTCTTCCCGCAGAGGGCAAGTTTGTTATGATTTCCGCACTCAACAACCGCGGACTTGACAATCTGCTTGCTCAGATTCAGCTCGCACTTCCGCTGACGAGAAAAAAAGCGAAGCTTCTTATCCCCTATTCAGATACGGGACTTGTCAATTACATCCGTGAGGACGGTGTTCTGCTCGAAGAGGAATACCGCGGCGACGGAGTTTATGTCAAGGCGATTGTTGATATCAGATTTTTAGAAAAGCATAAGGATTATGTGATAGGATAAAAGCAACACCACACTTCAGCTTTTGAAGTGTGGTGTTTTTTATATATCCAAAATTTCATTCGGGGTGCGGGCAATGTATTCTGCGCCGCTTGCGATTAAAACATCCTCGTCGCGGTTGCCCCAGGTTACGCCGATACAGGGAAGTCCTGCGTTGTGCGCTGTGAGCACATCGACATCCGAATCACCGATGTATACACATTCCTCGGCTCTGACACCGAGTGTTTTCATCGTATAAAAAAGTGATTCGGGCTCGGGCTTTGACGGAAATTCGTCCATCTTACCGACTACGATATCGAAGATATCACCGAAAAAGTCCTTTACGACCGCCTGCGCGGCAATGTGTGCCTTGTTTGAAAGCACGGCGACCTTGCATCCGCGCGACTGAAGCTCCTTTACGACCTCAATTATTCCGTCATAGGGCTTTGTGTTGTCCGCGATATGCTCAAGATAGTATTTTGTGAAAATCTCAAGTGCCTCGGCGTAGTCTTTTCCGCTTGTGTTTTCGGGAACAGAGCGTTTTATCAGCACCTTTATGCCGTTGCCGATAAAGCTTCTGACCTCGTGTGTTGTTCTTTCGGGATACCCCTTTGCACGCATTGCGAAATTCACCGCATTCGCAAGGTCGAGAAGCGTATCAAGAAGTGTTCCGTCGAGATCAAAAATGTATGCTTTATACTTCATTTATCTGGGCTTCTTTCCGAAAAAGCCTTTTTTATCAACTGACTCGGGCTTGTTACCGCCCATTGCCTCGTTGAATTTAAGCAAGGCTTCCTTCTGCTCTGAATTGAGCTTTGTCGGAACATCAACTATGATTCTTACAAGCTGATTTCCGCGCACCTTTGTGTGTATGTTCTGAATACCCTTGCCCTTGAGCACATAAACTGCGCCCGGCTGTGTGCCTGCGGGAATGTCATACTTGACCTTGCCGTCAAGCGTCGGCACCATAAGCGTATCACCGAGAGCCGCCTGAGCAAAGCTGACATGCACCTCGCACCATACATTAAAGCCGTCACGCTCAAAGAACGGATGAGGACGGACATTGACATTGACATGAAGGTCACCTGAGGGGCCTCCGTTGATGCCCTTATTGCCCTCGCCTCTTACATTGAGAATCTGACGGTCGTCGATACCTGCGGGAATATTGACCTCAAGTGTGCTGTGCTTTGAAACACGGCCTCTTCCGCGACACTTCTGACACGGATTTTCGATAATCTTACCCTTACCTCCGCATCGTGTACAAGCGCGCTGTGTCTGAATAACACCAAAGGGTGTTCTCTGCTGTGCCATAACCTGACCTGAGCCGTGACATTCGGGACAGGTTGTGGGTGTCGTACCCTTCTGTGCGCCGCTTCCGTTACAGTCGGGGCAGACATCAACACGGTTGACATCGACCTTACGCTTACAACCCTTTGCCGCCTCTTCAAAAGAGATGGTAACTGTTGACTGAAGGTCTTCACCGCGTCTTGGTGCATTCGGGTTAGCACGGCGTCCGCCGCCTCCGAAGCCACCGCCGCCTCCGCCGAAGAAGCTTGAGAAAATGTCGCCGAGGTCGATATCGTCACCGAAGCCTCCGAATCCGCCTCCGAAGCCACCGCCGCCTGCGCCGTAATTCGGGTCAACGCCTGCGTGGCCGAACTGGTCATAACGCGCCTTTTTCTGATCGTCGCTCAGAACCTCGTAAGCCTCATTTGCTTCCTTGAACTTTGCTTCGGCAACAGAATCACCCGGGTTCAGGTCGGGATGATACTGCTTTGCCTTTTTTCTGTATGCTTTTTTTATTTCATCGGCACTCGCACTTTTGTCAACGCCGAGCACCTCGTAATAGTCTCTTTTATTATCAGCCATAATTATACACCTGACTCACAAAGAGGGTTGCGGCAGTTATCACCACCGCAAGCCCCTTTGAAAATTTAAATTATTCGTCGTCTGTTACATCGGTGTAATCAGCCTCGTAGAAGCCGTCGTTACCACCGTTTGCGGCACCGCCCATGTCACCCATATCAGGTGCGCCCTGTGCGCCTGCTGCACCCTGAGCTGCCTTGTAAATCTTCTCTGATACCTCGTAGAACTTAGCCTGAAGAGCCTCCTGCTTATTCTTGATGAGGTTGATGTCGCTGCCCTTGAGAGCTTCCTTTAGAGCCTCGATTTCTGTTGTCAGAGCTGCCTTATCCTCCTCGGGGAACTTGTCACCCTCCTCAGAGATAAGCTTCTCACACTGGTAAACCATCTGATCAGCGTTGTTTCTGGTATCAACCTCTTCACGGCGCTGCTTATCTTCCTGTGCAAACTGCTCTGCCTCGTGAACAGCCTTTTCGATATCTTCCTTTGACATATTTGTTGAAGATGTGATTGAGATTGACTGTTCCTTGTTTGTGCCGAGGTCCTTTGCGGAAACATGAACAATACCGTTAGCGTCGATGTCAAATGTTACCTCGATCTGAGGAACACCACGACGAGCCGGCATAATGCCGTCAAGGTGGAATACGCCGAGAGTCTTGTTATCCTTTGCGAACTCTCTTTCACCCTGAAGAACATGAACCTCAACAGACGGCTGATTGTCAACAGCAGTTGAGAAAATCTGGCTCTTCTTTACGGGGATTGTTGTATTTCTGTCGATAATCTTTGTGTTGATACCGCCCATTGTCTCAATACCGAGTGAAAGCGGAGTAACATCAAGAAGAAGAAGTCCCTTAACCTCACCGCCGAGAACACCTGCCTGAAGTGATGCACCGATTGCAACACACTCGTCGGGGTTGATACCCTTGAACGGCTCTTTGCCGATAAACTTCTTGATAGCTTCCTGAACAGCGGGAATTCTTGAAGAACCGCCGACCATAAGAACCTTGTCAATTTCTGAATTTGAAAGACCTGAATCCTTCATAGCCTGACGAACGGGGCCCATTGTAGCCTCAACAAGGTCAGCTGTAAGCTCGTTGAACTTTGCTCTTGTAAGAGTCATTTCAAGGTGCTTCGGACCTGTTGCATCAACTGTGATGTAGGGAAGGTTGATGTCTGATGATGTAACGCCTGAAAGCTCAATCTTTGCCTTTTCAGCAGCTTCCTTGAGTCTCTGCATTGCCATCTTGTCAGCGCGAAGGTCAATACCGCTTGACATCTTATATTCGTTTACGATCCAGTCCATAACTCTCTGGTCGAAGTCGTCACCGCCGAGACGGTTGTTACCTGCTGTTGCAAGAACCTCCTGAACGCCGTCACCCATTTCGATGATAGAAACATCGAATGTACCGCCGCCGAGGTCATAAACCATAACCTTCTGATCGTCTTCCTTGTCGATACCGTAAGCAAGAGCTGCTGCTGTGGGCTCGTTGATGATTCTCTTAACCTCGAGACCTGCAATCTTACCTGCGTCCTTTGTAGCCTGACGCTGTGCGTCTGTGAAGTATGCGGGAACTGTGATAACAGCCTCTGTTACCGTGTCGCCGAGATATGCTTCTGCATCAGTCTTAAGCTTCTGAAGAATCATTGCAGAAATTTCCTGCGGAGTGTACTTCTTGTCGTCGATTGTTACCTTGTAATCTGTACCC
>JAZQGS010000088.1:0-65823 GCA_045540195.1 Acutalibacteraceae bacterium | reverse complement strand
CTGTAATTCAACGATTACCCCACTAAATCAACGATTATGGTTGTAATTTAACGATTATCTGTCTTTTAACGATTTGAAATAGAGTTTTATTCTCGATTTAGAGAATTCTCTCCCAAAAAAGTTCTCAAAACGCTGATTTTGGGCATAAAATAACCGTCATTCCGTTGTATCAGAATGACGGTTATTCTTTGGCGGAAGCGGTGGGATTCGAACCCACGGTACCGTGAGGTACAACTGATTTCGAGTCAGTCCCGTTATGACCACTTCGATACGCTTCCATATTCGGTTTTTGCGTAAAACGCTCATATATTTTAGCAAAAAAAGTCTGCTGTGTCAAGATATTCAATGCTTTTAATATTGATTTTATTATGCAGATTATGATAAAATCATATCTATGTATTGGAGGTTATATTATGTCTTGCTGCAAATGTCAGAAAAGTGACTTGTCACTTATAAAGGATGTGCTTGATAAGTATGCAGGTATTGACGGCAGTCTTATCACTATTTTACAGCACGCACAGGATATTTACGGATATTTACCCACGGATGTTTTGTATCATATTTCAGAAAAAATCGGCTCAACACCTGCAAGGGTGATGGGCGTTGCGACCTTTTATTCTCAATTCAGGCTTGAGCCTGTCGGCAAGTATCTTATTATGCTTTGTCAGGGTACTGCCTGTCATGTAAACGGCTCTGAAAAAATCGAAAAAGCAATTTCTGAGGAGCTCGGCATCTCTGACGGTCAGACAACTGAGGACGGACTTTTTACGCTCAAAAATGTTGCTTGTCTTGGCTGTTGCAGTCTTTCTCCCGTGATGATGATTAACGACGAAACCTACGGCAGTCTCACGCCCGATAAGGCGAAAGAGATTTTAAGAGGCTTAAAAGCAAGGGAGGCGTAAGGATGCGTATAGTTGTCGGTCAGGGCAGCTGCGGAATTGCCGCAGGTGCCGCTAAGGTTTATTCAGCAATAGAAAAAATTGTTCCCGATACCTGTGAGCTTACAATCACGGGCTGTATCGGTATGTGCTTCCTTGAGCCTATCGTTGATATTTATGACGGATTGACTCTTGTCAAAAGACTTGTCAGAGTTCAGCCTTCAGATGCCGAAAAAATTACGGCTTTTGTCAGCGGTGATAAGGATGCGGTAAACGGTATTGAAATTACAGATGACGATAAGGCTTTTCTTTTAAAGCAGACTCGTATTGCGCTTCGTCACTGCGGTGTTATAAATCCCGAAAGAATTGAAGATTATGTTGCCGATGACGGCTATAAGGCGCTAGAAAAGGTGCTTACAACAATGACACCCGAAGAGGTTATTGAAGAGATTAAGCTTTCAGGGCTTGCAGGCAGAGGCGGTGCAGGCTTCCCGACCTGGTTTAAGTGGAACGCCGCGCGTCAGGCTCAGGGTGAATATAAATATCTTATCTGCAATGCCGACGAGGGTGACCCGGGAGCATTTATGGACAGAGCCGTTATCGAAAGTGACCCACATAATCTGATTGAGGGTATGCTTATCGGTGCTTATGCAATCGGCGCAAAAGAGGCGGTCGTATATGTCAGAGCCGAATATCCGCTTGCTATTGAGCGTCTTACAAAGGCTATCAAACAGGCCGAAGAAAAGGGATATCTAGGTGACAATATTCTCTCAACAGAATTTTCCTGCAAAATGCGTATCAAGGCGGGTGCAGGTGCGTTTGTCTGCGGTGAAGAGACTGCACTCATTGAATCTCTTCAGGGTGAAAGAGGTATGCCGAGGCTGAAGCCTCCTTTCCCGGCACAGTCGGGCTATTGGTACAAGCCCTCAAATATCAATAATGTAGAAACATTTGCAAATGTTTCCTGGATTATGCTCAACGGCGGCGATGCGTTCTCCGCTATGGGTACAGAAAACAGCAAGGGCACAAAGGTCTTTGCACTTACGGGTAAAATCAAAAGGGGCGGACTTGTCGAAATTCCTATGGGAAAAACTCTGCGTGATGTTATTTTTGATATCGGCGGAGGTATAAAGAATGATGCTCAGTTCAAGGCGGTACAGATGGGCGGTCCGTCTGGCGGATGCATTCCCGCTGAGCTGCTTGACACCGTTATTGATTATAAGGCACTCGGTGCAACGGGCGCAATTATGGGCTCAGGCGGTATGGTTGTTATGGACGAAACCACCTGTATGGTCGGTATGGCACAGTTCTTTCTCGATTTCACAGCAAAGGAATCCTGCGGAAAGTGCGTCCATTGCCGTATCGGTACAAAGCGTATGCTCGAAATACTCAACCGCATTGTAAAGGGTGGTGGCAAGCAGGGTGATATCGAGCTTCTTGAGGAGCTTTGCTATTCAATCAAGGACGGTGCGCTGTGCGGACTCGGTCAGACTGCGCCTAATCCCGTGCTTACAACAATCAGATATTTCCGCAACGAGTACGAGGCGCATATCAACGAAAAGAGATGTCCTGCAAGGGCTTGCACGGATTTGCTTTCATACAGAATCGTTGCCGATAAATGTAAGGGATGTACGCTCTGCTCAAAGAAATGTCCCGTGAACGCTATCAGCGGCTCTCTTAAAAATCCGCATATTATCGATACTGAGAAATGTATTAAATGCGGTGCTTGCTATAATACCTGTAAATTCAATGCAATTATAACGGAATGAGGTGATTGACGGATATGATTAAGGTTACAATCAACGGCAAAGAAATCGTTGCCGAAAAGGGCAAGACAATCCTTCAAATTGCCGAAGCCAACGGGATAGAAATACCCACTCTTTGCTATACTGAAAAAATCAAGCCCTACGGTGCGTGCGGACTTTGCACCGTTGAGGTCGAGGGTATGCCCAAGCTCCTTCGTGCCTGCTCTGCTGTTGCAGGCGACGGAATGGTCATAAATACGGATACACCGCGAGTCCGTCAGTCGCGAAAAATTGCTCTTGAGCTTCTTATGTCCGACCACACGGGCGACTGCAAGGGGCCTTGCTCACTTAACTGTCCCGCAGGTACAGACTGTCAGGGCTATATCAAGCTTATAGCTGAGGGCAAATACAAGGAGGCTGTTGCTCTTGTAAAGGACAGAGTGCCGCTTCCTGCGTCAATAGGCAGAGTATGTCCTCATCCGTGTGAAACAGCCTGTCGAAGAAGGCTTGTTGAAGAGCCGATTTCGATTGCCTTTCTCAAAAGCTTTGCGGCAGACGAGGATTTGAAATCGGGTGATAAATTTATGCCTGAAATTGCCGAAAGCACGGGCAAATCCGTCGGTATCATCGGCGGCGGTCCTGCGGGTCTTACTGCGGCGTATTTCCTCGCAGTCAAGGGACACAAGGTTACAATTTATGATGCAATGCCGAAAATGGGCGGAATGCTCCGTTACGGTATCCCTCAGTACAGACTTCCAAAAGAAATACTCGATATGGAAATAGCTTCAATAGCCGAGCTCGGCGTTGAAATGAAAAATAATATCAGAATCGGCAAGAATATAACCCTTGACGAAATCAAGTCGTCTCACGATGCGGCACTTGTTGCAATCGGCGCGTGGAAGAGCAGCTCTATGCACATTCCCGGTGAAGACCTGAACGGCGTATACGGCGGAATTGATTTTCTCAGAAGCATTGCTCTGAAAAATCCCGTCAAGCTCGGCAAAAGAGTTGCGGTCATCGGCGGAGGTAATACCGCTATGGATGCCTGCCGTTCTGCGGTAAGACTCGGTGCTGAGAGTGTCTATGTGATTTACAGAAGAACAAGAGATGAAATGCCTGCTGAAAAGGTTGAAATCGATGAGGCTGAGGAAGAGGGCGTAATTTACAAGTTCCTCTGCAATCCCGTAGAAATCATCGGAGAAAAAGGAAATGTCAGCGGTGTCAGATGTCAGGTTATGCAGCTCGGTGAGCCTGATGAGGGAGGCCGCCGCAGTCCTGTTCCCGTCGAAGGTGAATTTGAATTTATCGAGCTCGATAATGTGATTATGGCTATCGGTCAGAAGATAAATATTGACGGCTTTGAGTCACTTGAGATTACTCAGAGAGGAAATATTTCTGCTGATACAAGCACATTCAGAACATCTGTTGACGGAGTTTTTGCTGTCGGCGATGCAACAAACCGAGGCGCTTCCATTGCGATTGAGGCGATAGGTGAGGCACAGAAGGCATCGGAGGTTATAGACTCATATCTCAACGGTGAAATTGTCGGATACAGAAAGCCGTATGTCAGCGAGCGTGTTGTAACAGCTGAGGACCTGGCTGACAGACATAAGGTCAGCCGTGCAAAAATGCCTCAGAGAAGCCCCGAGGAGCGCATAAAAGATTTCGACGAGGTCAATCTCGGCTTCGACGAAGAAACCGCAAGAAACGAAGCAAAACGCTGTCTTGAGTGCGGATGTCACGATTATCACGAATGCCGTCTTATCCGTTATGCTAATGATTACCGCGTTGAGCCTGAGCGCTTTTCAGGCGACAAGCATCACTGCAAAAAAGAGCAGAAGCTCGTTTACATCGAGCGTGATCAGAATAAGTGTGTGCTTTGTAATCTTTGTGTTCGTATCTGTGACGAAGAGGTCGGAAAATCGCTTATCGGTCTTGTCGGAAGAGGCTTTACAACTGTTATAAAGCCTGAGTTTGCCGATAAATCCGTAACCGGATTCTGCAAGGACTGTCAGAAGTGCGTAAACGCTTGTCCGACAGGTGCTCTGAGAACCATATAAAAGCTTCAGCCGTTGCTCAGAAAACAAGCAACGGCTGTTGTGGTTAATGAATAAGTATAATGCCCATTGTATATATATTATTAGTTCAGTCATTGAAGTGAGGCAAAAGATGAAAAGATTTATCTGTATAATATGTTCGCTGATTTTTATTCTGTCGGGCTGCACTCCTGCGCCCGAAAATCCGACTGTGAACGAAAAAGCAAAGGTTTCAGCCGTCTGGATTTTTTACAGCGAGCTTTCGATGCTCAATGAAAAGAATAAAACCGAAAAAGCCTTCACGCAAAAAGTGGAAAAAATGCTTGATAACTGTCAGCAGTGGGGGATAAATACCGTCTTTCTCCAGGTCAGACCCTTCAGCGACAGCTTTTATAAATCAGAAATTTTTCCGTGGTCATATTATCTGACGGGCGAACAGGGCAAGGCGGTCACCTATGATCCGTTAAAGATCTGCATTGAGCTTGCACATCAGAGAGATATTTCACTTCATGCGTGGATAAATCCGTTCCGCATTGCCTTTGATGACGATATCACACTGCTTGCACCTGAGCATCCTGCTCTTGAATGGATAAAAAACAAAACCGCCGATGTTGTATTTGTTGATTCGGGAATTTATTATTCTCCCGCATCACTGAATGCGCAGAAGCTTGTGATAGACGGTGTGCGTGAGATCGTACGCAACTACGATGTTGACGGCATTCACATTGACGATTATTTTTACCCCTCAACTGCAAAGTCCGTGGATAAGGCATACTACAAGCAGTACACCTCGTCGGGCGGAAAGCTGAAGCTTGATGACTGGCGTCTTAATATTGTTTCGGCGTTTGTTTCACAGATGTATTCAGCTGTCAAAAGTGAAAATAGCTCTTGTATTTTTTCGATAAGTCCTGCGGGAAATATCAATAATAACTACAAGGAGCAGTTTGCCGATGTAAAGCTGTGGTGCTCTGAGCGCGGATACGCCGACTGGATTATACCTCAGCTTTATTACGGCTTTGAAAATGAATTCCTTTCGTTTGACAGAGCTCTGAAGCAATGGGAAAAGCTTAATACAATCGGTGCTGTCAGAATGATTTACGGCATCGGTGCATATAAGGTCAACGAAAGTGATGATGAATGGAAGGCAGGAACGGGGATAATCGACAGACAGCTTGAGCTTCTCAAAACTGAGTCTGACTGCTACGGTGCGGCATATTTTTCATATTCAAGCCTTGCCGACAAGGAAAGACAGCCCGAATTCGGAAATATCGCGTCAATTCTTTCTTAGCTGTCTGTTGAGAATAAACGACAGAGCTGTTCCCGGTATGCAGATAAGAAACCACAAAAAAGAGAATAACGGACAAATCTGACCGAAAAGATTGAATTTTTCGTCTGAATAATCCCAGACATTCATATGAAGTGTACGGTTGACGAGCATACCCACACAAAACTCGATAGCTGTTATGACGGCACAGCCGACAAGACACCTTAATATAAGGCTGTCGGTTTTCATGTTCATATTTATAATATAAATCAGCAGAAATGCCACACCGCCCGTTATAGTCATTGTCCAGTGGGTAAAGCCGCGGGTGAGCACCTCAACAAGGCTGTAAATTACGGCACCGAAGCCGAAAACTGTCAGATATTCGCGAAAAATACTTTTTGTCAAATCAATCACCGATAATATAATACCCAGAAAAGAAAAGGAACCTGCTGTCAGCAAGTTCCTTTTTTTTCTAATTAAATTAAAGCTTGTCCTTTGATTCGATGCAGTAAACACCTGATTCAAGCACTGCATACTCCATAAAGCCGACCTTGAAAAACTTTTTGATAGGCTCATTAAAGGCAAGATAGTCCTTTACGGAATAATCCTTAAGGCTGATTGTACGGACCTGATTGTTGTGCTCAGTGCAGACATAAAGCTTGTCTTCACCCTTGAAAATCGATGTCGGGCGTCTGAACGCGACCGAAGCGCCGCCGCCGATGCGAAGAAGCACGCGCTTTTCAATCGGAGAAAATTTGACGATCGAATTTCTGTCAGGCACTACACACCAGAAGCAGTTACCGTCCATCGCAAGGCTTCGGATTGGGCAGTTCTGATAAACAAGCTTTTCCTGCATCGCGATTGAACCGTCTGAATCAAAGATGTTCATATTACCGTCATCAAACAGCGTGACAACGCCGTTGCTTTTGAGTACGGCGGCATCACAAGCTATGTAATTGCCGAGCTTTTTAGCGATTTCTCGGTACTGAAGTCCGAATTTTGCTTCGAGATATGTTTTTATTTTTACAGGAAGTGTTCTGTCACCGTCCTGGTCATATACAAAGAATGCAACAGTTTCCTGACCGTTCGGCAGCTTAGCTCTCTGAGCATAGATAAAGCCGATTTCAAGAGGTATGACATCAAGTAACTGCGCTTTAACAATTCTTAACAAATTTATCACCCTGTGATTATTAAAATAAAACCCCGCCAAGCCGGAAACAACCGATAGTAACCTGCGGTTAAAGCAGGTGGGTGCTTCCCCGACATTTCGCGCTCCCTTCGTCCGCAAAAGCGGGAGGTCTGCAATCCGTGCCGGGAGACCAGCTCCCGTAAATAAAATTGTAGGGTTAATATGGGCTGTAATTATCGAACAAGGCAGGGGGTGTTTAAATATTATTCATCAAAGTCAAACAATTCCTCGAGTCTTTCCTCAAAAATCTGACCGACTTCCTTGAATTCCTTTTCGTTCTCAATCGGACAAAGATAGGTCTCACCGTCTTTATCCTCTTCAACCTTGAGAATAATAAGCTCGCCGTCATCGTCGAGAATCTCTTCCGCATCGTCATAAACGGGGAGAAGTGCGATATAGCGGCCGTCATCAGTCTCTATTCTGTCGAGCTCTTCAAAAATATGTTCTACGCCGTCCTCATCGACAACGCTCACAAGATCGGGATTGTATTCTTCAGCCATTTTTATGCCCTCCGTGAATTTTCTTTCGTACACTATATTTTAACCTCAAACCGTTCAATAGTCAAGATAAATTAGAATTAAGTCAAATTATATAAAAATTTTCAACTTTTTTTAAAAAAACTATTGACAAGTGTGAAAATGCGTGTTAATATAAAGGCGAACAAAGGGAAAACATAACAAAATAACACATGAGAGATGTGGAGTCAGGAGGCGAGTCCAATGAACTTTGAAGAATCACAATTTAATAGGGCCGCCGCAGGTCAGAAGTAAATCTTAAATAAGACGGTGTGAAGAAACCGAAGTTAATGAATTTATCATAAAAGATTTCAGTGTGATTTGCGAAGCGGCAAGCGAGTGGGAACGCCCACATTACATAGCAGGCCGATCGTAAGATCATTTACCTAACTATAAAATTTATAGAAATAGGGTGGCTACTAAGTACATCTAGTATAATTTCAAACTTGTCAAAATCTGAAAGAGTGAGTTGAAATGTACAATTAAATCTTATTCGAGACAAAATATTTTTAAGAGAGTGAGTCCTATGCACATCTGAATTTAATTCTCAAAAAATTATGAGAGAGTGAGTACGATGTTCAAATAACGCTTATTCAATAAAAATAAACTCGGAAGAGAGTGAGTGACATGTACATCTAGCGTTTTAAATTTTCAGAAAATGTAAAGGTGTGAGTCCAAAGTACTAGTCATTATTAACTTATAGTAAAAGTAAAGGCGTGAGTCCAACATTCTAGTTTAATAAAATCAAGAGAGCCGTCAGCGGGCTCTCTTTTTTTGATGAATGATAGAAATACCGTCGGCGCTGACCGACGGTATTTTAGTTTATCAGTAAATTATTTTAGCGAACGGAACGGTAAGCTTTGCGAGGAACAGCAGGAACTTGTCAATGAAAATCCAGAAGCCTGCCTTGAATTTGCTGATATCCATATTCACACGAAAATCCTCGTTTTCATAAGCTAATTCATTAACCGTAATAACCTCTGATTCAAAGGTGTCAGGGGAGTCTTCCTTGATAGTAATAAGTCTGCTGCCTCTGACGAATTCTTTGCCGTATGCATTAAATGAAACGCCGGGAGTGTTAATAAGCTTGATTCCCTTATAGTCAGTCTCATAGGTGTTTACATGATCGTGACCGACAAGAACAGAAAGAACATCGCCTGCTTCGACCATAGCATCAACCTGACCGTAGTTATAAACTCCGGGTGAGGGCGCCTCGTGGATGTGACCTGAAAATGCGCTTGTGTCGGGGAATATAATCGGATAGTGCTTGCCACCGTTATAACTCTCCGTGATAGGCTCAAGCGGAGTCTTGACTGACG
The DNA here is from genome assembly GCA_045540195.1 of Acutalibacteraceae bacterium. Classification (GTDB taxonomy): domain Bacteria; phylum Bacillota; class Clostridia; order Oscillospirales; family Acutalibacteraceae; genus CAG-488. The sequence goes on along the minus strand of JAZQGS010000088.1, from coordinate 56,877 downwards.
GGAACATTACCTCATAAACATCGGGCGGAATCATATGCTGGAAGGCGAGTGAATAAACTGTTTCTCCTGCTTCTTCCTTGATTTCGGCATAAGTCTCCTTGTACCATTCGATCTGATCGGTTCTCACGCTGTCATAACCGAGTCTGTTGCCGTTTTCATCCTCTGCATAAGTGTTTGAATCGAACATCCAGAGATTGAATTTGATTTTTTCACCGTCAGAGGAATAAACGGGAAGATTGTGTGTTGCAGTACCTGTAAGCTCGGGAACTGCATCGTAAGCAAGACAGTATTTTCCGCCCGCTTCCTGATACATTTTAAGAAGCTCGTCCTTTTCGACGCCCTGCTCGTGGTCGTGGTTGCCGAAAACCAATGTAAAGTATGTTTCGTGCTCAACGAACGGGGCAACAAGCTCCTTGATTGCCTCAAGCTTTGTCTCCTTCGGTCCTACGGTGTTGTCTCCGCCGAGAACAACAAGATCGGGCTTATAAATATCAAGCATATGGTTGATATAGGTGAACATTTCTTTATGCGCGGGGTATCCGTCCTGACAGTCACAGATATGAAGAATACTGAATTCTCCGTCACTGCCGAACTGAAGCTTTGCCGGTGTATCAGCCGCAAAAGCAGGGATGATACTGCCGATGAGCATAAGGCACACAAGCGTGATTGAAATTATTATTTTTTTCATTCCAAAAACCTCCTTTATATCATTATAGCCTTTTGAAAAGACTATTGTCAATTAACCGTTTTATAGAAAACAGAGGGTTGTTTTTGTTAATAAATATAAAAGAGATGACAGGTTAACTGCCATCTCTTTCTCGGATTGTTGTTTATTCATCCTTTGACGGTAAAATTCTGAATGTGAAGTTGAATTTTTTGTCAAGAAGTCTGTATTTGTCAAGGCTCTTAGGGCCGCAGGATGCAGAGCCGCAGCTTAAATGCTTATAGTCGAGACTGAGGATTGTTTCCTTTAGTGCCTCGAGCTCATAGTCGTGCTTGGTCTCGCGGAGCATATTCGGCGTAAAGTGCTGTGCATTTACGCTGAATGAGTCAAAATTCTCTGCTGTGCAGTAAAGTCCGACACCCTCGGCATTTCTGATATCAGCCCACCTTGTGCCATAGTGAGAAGAATTCTCCTGCGGACGGACATAGTGTTCAAAGTTATCGGTAACCGTTGTTTCAAATTTATCAACATAAGTTGAAAGATTCTTGTCGATATAGCTTTCGTGCGGACCGTATCCGAAGAAACTGAATTTCTCAAAGCCTTCTGGCATTGTCAGCTGCAAGCCGATTCGCGGAAGCACCTCGATACCTTCTGTTGCCGTTCCGTTGACATTGATAAGAACTGCACCGTCATTCAGGAAGGTGTAGGTCATTGTTCCGCGGAATACCGGATCAAAGATGTATGAGCCGAGTGCCATTTTAACCTCAACAACAGCCTTTTCAGAGCTATTTTCAATAAGTGACGCGCCGTAAGTTTTCTGAACAAGTCTGTAAAGACCGATTTCCTCCCACTGGCGTGAATAGGGTACATCGTTATCGAGCGGAGCGCGGTTGAGATTAAGCTCAACGGGCTTTGTGATAAGGTCTGTTCCGTTGTGGCGGATAGTATCGAGTCTGCCGTAGGGCTTGTCGAATACATAGCTGTTACTGCCTGCCGTGATATTGATGTATCTGTCACCCTCATCGACAATAAGCTCACCTGAAACAGTCTCTGCTTTCTCAGCAGGTGCACTGTCAAGTCTGAACTGCTTGAGACCGCATTCAAAGCCAGCCTTAGCCCACGGCTTGTCAGTTCTTGTAACAAAACGGAGTGTGAGATATGTCTCACCGCTGAAGATATAATCAGAAGGGTTGAAGAGTACAAAATCACCTGATTCACGCGGCATAAGCATAAGTCCTGAAATTTCACCCTCAGCAACGAGCTGAGCGTCGGATTTGATTTCCCACTTGAATCCGATATCGTCAAGTCCTGCAAAGAAAAGTCTGTTTGTGATTTTTACACTGCCGTTTCCCTTGTATTCTGCAAAGAAGGGTTGATAAGCAATTTTTGCTTCCATAAAGCCTGTATGCGGGCGTCTGTCAGGGTACACAAGACCGTCAACACAGAAGTTTCTGTCATTGGGATAATCGTTAAAGTCGCCGCCGTAGGTGTAGTTGTAACCGCCCTTTCCGTCAGGAATTGCAACTGAGTGATCGGTGAATTCCCATATACAGCCGCCAACAAATCTGTCATCGGATTCAATGAGCTCCCAATAGTCACGAAGATCTCCTGGGCCGTTACCCATTGCATGACAGTATTCACAAAGATAGAAGGGCTTCTTTGCTCGTTTCTTGCTTGAAAGAATTTCGTGACATTTTTCGATTGAAGGATACATCCAGCTCTCAACATCCGAAACATCAGTGAACTTTTTCTTTGCATTGTCTGAATAAGCGTAGTTTGCGCCCTCGTAATGAACGATAGCGTCAGACTTTCTGCTCTTGATATAGTCGCGCATAGCACGGTGATTGTCTCCGCAGCCTGATTCGTTACCGAGTGACCAGAAAATTACGCAGGCACGGTTTTTATCGCGCTCGAACATTCTTTTTGCACGGTCAACATAAGCTTCCTTCCACTCAGGATTCTGTGAGAAATAGCTCCAGAAGCTGTGAAAAACAGCGTCGCTCAGACCGTGGTTATCAGCCGTTCTGCAAATTCTTGAGCCTGCACCGTGAGTTTCGATGTCAGCCTCATCGATTACAAGGAAGCCGAGCTCATCGCACATTTCAAGAAAACGCGGGTCATTAGGATAATGCGATGTTCTGACAGCGTTGACATTGTGTCTTTTGAAAATATAAAGATCCTCGAGCATATGCTCTGTCGGAGTTGCGTGACCGAGCAGAGGATGTGAATCGTGACGGTTTACACCTCGGATTTTGATTTTCTGTCCGTTAAGATAAAGAACGGAATGCTTGATGACGAGCTCCTTGATACCGACCTTTGCGAGAATTGTCTCACCGGGTACATCAAGATAAAGACTGTAAAGCAGGGGAAGCTCGTCACTCCAGAGAATCGGATTTTCAAGCTTGATTTTAATTTTGTTATCCTTGCTTTCACCTGAAGCAACCGTTTCGCCGTGTGGAGAAACCAATTTGTAGTCAACCTGTCTGTCACCGACAACCTTCAGGTCAACGCTGAGTGTGCAACGGGTATACTGCTTTTTAAGCTCGGTTTTAATGAAGAAATCTTCGACTCTGCCTCGCTTGCTTCTCTCAAGGATATAAACCTCACGGAATATACCGCTCATACGCCACATATCCTGATCCTCGAGATAAGTGCCGTCGCACCATTTAAGAACAAGAATTGCAATTCTGTTGCTGCCGACTTGTACATAGTCAGAAATATTGAACTCACTTGTCATGTGGCTGACCTGACTGTAGCCGACCATTTTGCCGTTGATCCAGAGATAGAAGCAGGAATCAACACCCTCGAAGTTGAGGAAAAGATCGCGTGCAATCATATTCTCGTCAACATCAAAATCGCGGATGTAAATACCGCAGGGGTTCTCGTCGGGAACATGCGGCGGATCAAACGGAATAGGGTAGTTGACATTTGTATAGTTGGGCTTGTCATAGTCCTTGTCAAGGTCCATCTGCCAGTTCATCGGAACCTTGATTTTGTTGTAATTTGAGTCGATCTCATAATCCTCTGCATAAAAGCCGTCCTCAACATCAATAAGACTGTTGTAGAAGCGGAAATCCCATTCTCCGCAGAGTGAGTGGAAATACTTTGATTCTGAGCGCGGAAGCTCAGCCTTTTTCTCATCCTCATAGGGGATAAAATATGCACGGGGCTCTTCACAGCCGTAATGAAGAACATCTGTATTTTTGTGGTAATCAGGTAATTTCAACATTGTGCCACCTCTGTCAATTATAACTCGATTTTAGCTTTTCTTGAATTTATGCCATAGAAGATCGTCGGATCAAACTTAGGCTTTCTTGAATATGTGTAAAGTCCGTTCTGCTCCTGCTCAATGTCATAAAGCTGAGTGTAACAGAAGCCGAAAATATACTCGTTATCAAGCAATGCATCGGTAAGTCCCTGATATCTTTCGATAAACTCATATTTATTCTGAGGAGCGTTGCCGTATCCCCAGGCGTTTTGCTCACCGGGATTCATTGACCACTGTATTCCGCCGTATTCGCTGATAAACATCGGCTCACCGCGGTATGTCTGTCTGCGCTCGTGACAGTCATATACCTTACCCTCACCGAGCTTTTCATAATGTGAACGGAACTCTTCAACATCCTGAGTATAGTCGTGAATATCAAAGATTTCACCTGTTACATGGAAGTTACCGCTTGTGTCAATGCACGGTCTTGTCGGGTCAAAGGCCTGTGTTACATCATAGACCATTTTAAGAGCGGGGTCGTGCTGCTTTCTGCCGTCATAATCCCAGGTTTCGTTAAAGGGACACCAGCCGATGATTGACGGGTGATTAAAGTCTCTTTCAAGCTCCTCGAGCCATTCGGGAATAACGCTGTAAACAATTCTCGGGTCGGAAGAATCAAGTCCCCAGTTGGGATATTCGCCCCAGACGATGTAGCCCATTTTGTCGCAATGATAAAGGAATCGCGGCTCAAAGATTTTTTCGTGAAGTCTTGCACCGTTGAAGCCGACATCAAGTGAAAGCTGAATATCCTTGATAAGAGCCTCGTCGTTGGGAGCGGTATAAATTCCGTCGGGATAGAAGCCCTGGTCAAGCACAAGTCTCTGGAAAACCGACTTACCGTTGATAAGGAATTTGTATCCGTCAAGCTTGATGTCGCGAAGACCGAAATAGCTGTCAACTCTGTCATCGTTGAATTTCAGCTCAAGGTCATAGAGTCTGCCTTCACCGACTGTCCAGTAGTGTGCTTCTTTGAGGTCAAGGTGAGCGTTGATAATGCCGCCCTTTGTCTGAGCACTGCCGACACCCATAATTCTGTCGTGGAAGAGAGCAAGTGCCTCAAATTTACCTTCACCGACAACCTTTGCCTGAATGTCAACAGAGCAGTTTTCGGCATTCGGGAATATCTTGATGCTCTCGATGTATGATTTCGGAGTAAATTCAAGCCAAACAGTCTGCCAGATGCCTGTTGTTCTTGTATAGTCACAGCCGTGAGAATAATACTCCTCACTCTGCTTACCTCTGGGTTGGAGTGGATTTCTGACATCATCCTCAGCGTAAACCGTAACAGTGTTTGCACCGGGTCTGATGTAATCGGTGATATCAAATTTAAAAGAGATATAACCGCCCGTATGAGTGCCGACCTGAACACCGTTGATGTAAACAGTGGCCTTATAGTCAACCGCTCCGAAATGCATAACGGTTCTCATACCCTCATATCTTTCGGGAATTACAAACTCTCTTGCATACCATACAGCAGCCATAAAGTCTTTGTTTTCGATGCCTGAAAGAACGCTTTCAGGACAGAAGGGGACAGTTATAACAGAATCAAGGCGTGTGCCTCTCTCATATAATTTCTTAGCAAGTCCGCTTTTTGAGTTGTCAATCTGAAAGCTCCATTTTCCGTTCAGGTTCATCCAAGCCTGACGCTGAAACTGCGGATTAGGATGTTCGGGGCGTGGTATATTCATATCAATATCCCTCCATTGTAATTTTTTGTTATAATACCATATATTGTTGAAATGTTCAATAGAAAATGCACATAAAGTGTTTTCAGTGTATAAATTTTATACCGAATTTTCTGTACAATTTCACATAAGTATGCTATATTTATTTCAGAGGTGAAACTGATGACGGATAATGAGCTTCTGCTGGCAAGAATCGACGATTGTATTTCTTCGTGTAATGACAGCTATCTTCTGACAAGCACTAATTTTCTTGATATTTATCAGCAAAGCACCGTTATCGGTTATCTGAAACGGCGGGCTGATATCAGGTATGAATTTTACGGCGGTTTCGATGACTGCGAACGCAAGACTGCCGTTTTCTTTCCTGATTATGCTGACGGCGTTGAATACATAAAGGAGAATCCCGAGCTTTCGCCGATAGTTGCATTAAAGATAACAAAGGACAGCTTCTCAGAGCTTACGCACCGCGATTATCTCGGTGCCGTTATGGGACTCGGAATCAGGCGTGATGCAGTCGGTGATATACTCGTTTCTGATAAGGGCTGTGCAATGGCGGTTATCAGAAGCGTTGCACAGTATATCAAAGAAAATCTGACCTCTGTCGGCAGAGGAAGCGTACGGGTCGAAATTACCGATGACTTCAGCGGCTTTGAGAGTAATGCCGTCTTTGAGGAAAAACGCTGTTATGTCTCGTCAATGCGTCTTGACGCAGTTTTATCTGCCGCGTTTTCGCTCTCGCGAAGCACAGCCGCGGAAAAAATCCGAAGAGGTGAGGTGCTTATGAACGGAGTCGTTATGTCAAAGTCGGACATCCGTGTTCCGTTCGGCTCGAAGCTCGTTATACACGGCAGCGGAAAGGTTATTATTGATGAGGATGCAGGTCTTACCAAAAAAGGAAGACAGGCATTTGTAATAAGAAAATTTTAAGGATGTGTTGATATGTTGAATATTGCTCACAGAGGTTTCAGCGGAAAATATCCCGAAAACACAATGCTTGCGTTCAGAAAAGCGATAGAAGCAGGTGCTGACGGTGCTGAGCTTGATGTGCATCTGACCAAGGATAATGTTCTTGTTGTTATCCACGATGAGAAAATTGACAGAACAACCGACGGCACGGGCCTTGTTGCCGACTACACTTATGATGAGCTTCGCCAGTTTGATGCGAGCGCAGGCTTCAGAGGCGTTTACGGCTTTAATGCGATTCCGACTCTTAGAGAATACTTTGAGCTTGTCAGTCCGATTGACGGCTTTATAACCAATATTGAGCTTAAAACCGGAGTGAACGAATATCCCGGTATCGAACAGGCTGTATACGACCTCATCAGGGAATTCGGGCTTGTGGACAGAATTATCATTTCTAGCTTCAATCATTACAGCGTAATGCGTTTTAAGGCTATTGCTCCCGAAATTAAATGCGGATATCTTGTTGCAAGCTGGCTTTACGATGTGGGTGAATATACACATAAGCGCGGTATTGAGTGCGTGCATCCGCTCTTCCTTTCGCTCAATGAGGAGAGCGTTGCGGAGATAAAGAAGAATTCTGTTCAGATCAATACCTGGACGGTAAATACTGCCGATGAGGTCGAAAGACTTTATAAGCTCGGTGTGGATGCCGTTATCGGCAATTATCCCGATATGACAAAAGAGGTCATCGACAGACTCACAAACAAAAATAAATAAAAGTTTTAATTTTACACTTGAAATTCACAACATATAGTAGTAATATTAACCCAAACACATATTTTAAGAAGGTGCTTTTTATGTTTACAGGTAAATCCGAAGAATTCAGAGGCGTGTATTCATTGCTGCTTACTCCTTTTAAAGAGGATAAGTCAATCGACTATGATGTATATGCTCAGTATGTTGAGTGGCAGGCAGCAAAGGGCTCACACCATCTTTTCTCAGTCTGCGGCAGTGCTGAAATGACATTACTCACACCCGAAGAGAGACTCAAGTGTGCAGAAATTGCAGTTAAGCACGCTAACGGCGCTGAGGTCGTAGCTACCGCAAACCTTGAGCCGACCTGGAAATATCAGGTTGAAGAGGTCAAGAAAATGGAGCAGACAGGCGTTGACGGACTTGTTTTTGTTACAAGAGGTGTCGGCGATAAGGATGAGCAGATTGTTGATTATCTTTCAGAGCTTGCTGAGAACACAACTCTTCCGATTCTTCTTTACGAGTTCCCGGGCTTCCAGCCGCACTGTATGTCAGGCAAGGCTTACGGCGAGCTTATAAAGACAGGTAAGTTCAAGGGCATCAAGGATACAACCTGTTCTCTTGAAAAAATCAAGGATAAGATTGCAGTTCAGGGTGAATCAGCTGTTCTTCAGGCTAATATCCCGTTCCTTTTTGATTCTTATGTTGCAGGCGCAAGAGGTGTCTGTGCAACTCCCACATCCTGCGGCGCAGGTCTTTTCCGTAAGATGTATGATGAGTTCTTTGTTGAGAATAACATTGAGAAAGCACGCGAAACATATAACGAAATCATTCTTCTTGATAACGCAATCGACAGCGGCTTTAATGCAAGTGCAAAATATCTTGTTCAGCTTCAGGGTATCCCGATGACAACAGTAACAAGAGGCGGCGCAAAGATTGACGCTCCCAGAAGAAGAAGCATTGAATCCTTCCACGAGTATGCAACACAGAAGGGTATTCTTTAATTTCTGAAAATAACCGAAAAAAGAGGCTGACATCAGCCTCTTTTTTACATTTTAACGATTTTGTAAAGACACTTATACCATAAATGTCGGGTATTTTGTCTTGAAATGTTTTCTCTCGTATGATAAAATTGGTCTGAAAGGGGAGATATTATGGCATCACAAAGTACAGGTGAAAGAACCAAGCTCCTTATAGCAGGCTCATTAAGAAAGCTTATGAAAAAGAAGTCGCTCGACAAAATCAAGATCCGTGAAATTGTCGAGGATTGCGGTGTTAACCGTCAGACTTTCTATTATCATTTTCAGGATATTTATGCACTCGTTGAGTGGATATACACTTATGACGGAAGACAGATTGTCGAAAGGCATAAAGACGACGATGACTGGATGCCTGTCATTCAGGAAATGTTTGACTATCTTGAGGAGTATCAGGATGAAATCCGTTGTGTTGTGAATTCAAAGGCTGATAAGTTCTTCCACGATTTTATATATGAAAAAATCGGCAGTGTGTCAAGACTTGTGGTTGAAAGCGTGGCTAACAAAATGAAGGTTGACGACTATCACAAGCATTTTATTGCTGACTTCTATACCTACGCTGTTTGCGGAGTTGTCGAATGCTGGATGAAAAATCGAAATACGACCCGTATGTCAAGTGAGGAGCTTATTCGTTTGTTCGAGCTTACAATGAGAGGTAATGTTGCTTCTGCTCTCAAGCATTGTGAGGCGTATATTGAGTCAGAAGAGAAAAACAGTTGACAAAACAATAATATAGTGCTAAAATACTTCGGAAAAAGACAATGACGAAGAGGGGCTTTGAGAGAACTTTCAAGAGAGCTGTCGTTTGGTGTGAGACAGTAAGTGTTAATCAGAGCTTGTAGCTTCCGAGTCGGAGAGAAGAAAACGCAAGTGATTAGACCTCTCCCGTTATGCTTCGTAAAAGCGCCTGAAAGAGGCATTCTGTCCGAATGCAATTTGAGTGGTACCGCGGGTTTTCAGCTCGTCTCAAAGTTTTGAGACGGGCTTTTTTATTTTTTAAATATGTAAATTATTAGGAGGAGATATATATGGCAAAGGATCTTGCAAAACAGTATGATCCGAAGGATGTCGAGGACAGGACCTATAAATTCTGGCTCGACGGCAAATTCTTTCACGCAAAATGTGACCCTGAGAAGCAGGCGTATACAATAGTTATACCGCCGCCGAACATCACGGGTCAGCTTCATATGGGACATGCTCTTGACAACACACTTCAGGATATTCTTATCCGTTACAGACGCATGCAGGGCTATGATACACTCTGGCTTCCCGGTACAGACCACGCTTCAATCGCAACTGAGGCAAAGATTGTTGAGGCTATGGCTGCTGAAGGTCTTACTAAGGATGACCTCGGCAGAGAGGGCTTCCTTGAGCGTGCCTGGGACTGGAAGGAAAAGTACGGCGGCAGAATCATCGAGCAGCTCAAGAAGATGGGCTCATCCTGCGACTGGGACAGAGAGCGTTTCACACTCGACGAGGGCTGCAGCAGAGCTGTCCGTGAGGTTTTCGTAAGACTTTATGAGAAGGATCTCATTTACAGAGGCAACAGAATGGTTAACTGGTGTCCTTATTGCCAGACATCAATTTCAGACGCTGAGGTTGAATACAGCGAGCAGGACGGCAATTTCTGGCATCTTCTTTATACAGTTAAGGAGACAGGTGAAAAGCTTGAGCTTGCAACAACAAGACCTGAGACAATGCTCGGTGATACAGCTGTTGCAATCAATGCTGAGGATGAAAGATATGCTCATCTTCACGGCTGTCATGTCATTCTTCCGCTTCTTAACAAGGAAATTCCCATCGTTTGCGATGAGCACGCAGATATGACAAAGGGAACAGGTGTTGTTAAAATCACACCTGCTCACGACCCCAACGACTTTGAGGTCGGCAGACGCCACAACCTTCCTATGGTAAGAACCTTTACCTATGACGGCCATATGACAGGCGCGGCTGAAAAGGCAGCTTATGATGAGCTTGTTGCAAGCGGAAAGGCTGCTGCCGACGAGCCCGAGGTTCTCGACTGCGGCAAGTATGCAGGTATGACAACTATGGAGGCCCGTAAGGCTATCCTTGCAGACCTTGAAGAGGGCGGATATATCAAGTTTATCGAGCCTCTCAAGCACGAGGTCGGCACCTGCTACCGTTGCCATTCAACAATCGAGCCTATGGTTTCGAAGCAGTGGTTCGTTCGTATGGAGCCTCTTGCAAAGCCTGCTATGGAGGCTGTTGAAAAGGGAGAAACCGTTTTCGTTCCCGAAAGATTTACAAAGAACTATATGAACTGGATGAGAGGTACACGCGACTGGTGTATTTCGCGTCAGCTCTGGTGGGGCCACCGTATTCCTGCATGGTACTGTGCTGATTGCGGCGCAACAATGGTTTCTAAAACAGATATTGACACCTGTCCTCATTGCGCAAGCAAGAATCTTGAGCAGGACAGCGATACACTTGACACTTGGTTCTCATCAGCACTCTGGCCGTTCTCAACTCTCGGCTGGCCTGATGAAACACCCGATCTCAAGCATTATTATCCCACAAGCACACTTGTTACAGGCTACGACATCATCGGCTTCTGGGTAAGCCGTATGATCTTCTCAGCTCTTGAATATACAGGTCAGGTTCCGTTTGATACAGTTCTCATCCACGGTCTTGTCCGTGATGCACAGGGCAGAAAAATGTCAAAATCTCTCGGCAACGGTATTGACCCGCTTGAGGTTATTGACAAGTACGGTGCGGATGCTCTTCGTCTTACTCTTGCAACAGGTAACAGCCCGGGTAACGATATGCGCTTCTCTGACGATAAGGTAAGTGCAAGCCGTAACTTTGCAAACAAGATCTGGAATGCCGCAAGATTTATTCTTATGAATCTCGGTGAGGACGAAAAAGCACCTCATGTTCCCGAGGACCTTGCACTTGAGGATAAGTGGATTCTGAGCCTTTATAACAAGCTTACAAAGGAAGTAACAGACAACCTCGACAAGTTCGAGCTCGGTATTGCTCTTCAGAAGCTCTATGACTTTATCTGGGATATCTTCTGTGACTGGTATATCGAGATTGCAAAAATCCGTCTTAATTCGGGCGACGAAAAGGCGGCTCAGACAGCTCGTGATATGCTTGTTTACATTATGTCCAACACACTCAAGCTTCTTCATCCGTTTATGCCGTTCATCACAGAGGAAATCTGGCAGACTCTTCCGCACGACGGCGAGTCAATTATGATTTCCGAGTGGCCTGTATATAACGAGGAGTTCAACTACTCATCAGACGAGCAGGAAATGGAAAGAATTATGGAGGCAGTCCGTGCTATCCGTAACCGCAGAGCAGAAATGAATGTTCCGCCGTCAAGAAAGGCAAAGTATTATATTGCAACCGCATATAAGGATACATTCCGTCAGGCAGGTATCTTTATGCAGAGACTTGCATCCTGTTCAGAGGCAGAGGTAGGCGACAGCTTTGAGTTTGACGATGCAGTATGTGTTGTTACAACTGATGCAAAGGTTTACATCCCGATGGGCGACCTCGTTGACTTTGAGGCAGAAATTGCCCGCCTTGAAAAGGATAAGGCAAAGGAGCTCAAGGAGCTCGAGTTTATTGAGAAAAAGCTCAGTAATGAAAACTTTGTTGCAAAAGCACCGCAGGCAGTTGTTGACGGTCAGCGCGAAGCCGCACAGAAGCTCCGCGACAAGATCGCAATGATCGACGAAAGCCTCGCAAAATTGCGTAAATAATTAGATTATGGGACGGTATTACCGTCCCATATTTTGAAATGAGTGATTTTATGAATTATAACGAAGCACTTGAATTTATCCATTCACGAATGAAATTCGGCTCACAGCCGGGTATGGAGCGCATTGAAGCACTCTGCGAAGCGTTCGGCAATCCGCAGGATAAGCTGAAATTTGTCCATGTCGCAGGCACAAACGGTAAGCGCACAACCTGTACGATGATTGCCAAAATACTCGAAGCATCGGGCTACAAGGTCGGTCTTTTTACCTCTCCGTTCGTCGTCGATTTCCGTGAAAGAATACAGATAAACTCTGAAATGATTCCCAAGGAAGATTTTGCAGATATTGTTGAAAAAATCGTTCCCGTGATTGATGCGCTGAAAGAAAAGGACATCAATCCCACCGAATTTGAAATAATCACAATGGCGGCTTTCCTTTATTTTGAACAGGAAAGCTGCGATATCGTTGTCCTAGAGGTCGGTCTCGGCGGTACACTTGATTCGACGAATATCATCAAAAGCTCAGAGGTCAGCGTAATCACCTCAATCTCAATGGATCATACCGACATTCTCGGTGATACAATCCTTGATATCGCCGCCCATAAATGCGGAATCTTCAAATCGGGCGGTCATGTTGTCGGCTATCCTCAGCCTGATTTTACCGTTGAACGCTTTGTCAAGGAAAAGGCAAAGGAGGCAGGCTGTGATTATACCCACTCAGACCTCGGAAGAATAAGACTTGTCCGCGAGGAGTTTGACGGCTCAACGATTATTTATGCCGGCTGTACATTTAAAATCCCTCTCTCGGGCAAGCATCAGATTTATAACTTCTCAACCGCCATTTCAGCCATAAATGTACTCAAGGGCAAGGGCTGGAATGTTTCGATGAAGAATATGCTCGACGGTGTCGCTTCACTTAAAATGCCTGCAAGAGTCGAAACTGTTTCAACCGATCCGCTTGTTATTGTTGACGGCGGACACAATGCCGAGGGCTTTGATGCTCTTTGTTATACACTCGAAAAGTATTTCAAGGATAAAAAAATCATCGCCGTTTTCGGTATGATGAAGGATAAGGACTATAAATACTGTGCCGAAAAAATCGCATCCCTTTGCGATGTGATTTATACAACAACAGTTTCGAATCCGCGTTCACTCACCGCAAAAGAGCTTGCTGATGAGGTTAAGCTTCACGGCGGAAAGGTAAAGCCTGTTGACGATTGCGGCAAGGCTTATAAAAAAGCGATCAAAAAAGCGGACAAGGATACCATTGTAATTGTCTGCGGCTCTCTTTATCTTGCATCAGATATCAAAAATTTACAAAATCAGTCATAATTTTATTTCACGCTTCAACAAAATATTTATTAAGAATCCTTTATCCTTATGGATAGAGGATTTTTTAATTTTTAAACAGTTAGGAGCTATGAAAATGCCGGTCAGGATAATATCAACAGCACAGCGGGTAACTGCCTTTCTTGAGGGAGAAATTGACCATCATACCGCCGCGGCACTGCGTATGGAGATTGACGATGCGATACGACAGAACAAGCCGAAAACACTAAAGCTTGATTTTGCGGATGTAACATTTATGGATTCATCGGGAATCGGGCTTGTAATGGGAAGATTCCGCACAGCTCAGTCACTCGGCGGCAAGCTGATTGTCTCAAATCTTTCACCTCAGATTTATAAGATAATGCAGCTGGCAGGTCTAGAAAAAATTGTTAATTTAAGCAAACGGGAGGATGTAAACAATGCAGAAATTAAATGAATTCAGAATGATAATAGACTCGAAATCTGTCAACGAAAGCTTTGCCAGAGCAAGTGTCGCGGCATTTGTCGCACAGCTTGACCCTACACTTGACGAGATTTCTGATATTAAAATGGCGGTAAGTGAGGCGGTAACGAACTGTATCGTTCACGCTTACCCCGAAACCGTGGGAAAGATTTATATACATACAACGATTCTTGAGGGCAGAAGGGTAAAAATCAGCGTCAGAGATAAGGGATGCGGAATCATTGATGTCAAACAGGCTATGGAGCCGCTTTTCACTACACTCGGCGGTGAACGCGCGGGACTCGGCTTTGCGGTTATGGAAAGCTTTACGGATAAAATTTCCGTGCGTTCGTCTCTCGGCAAGGGGACGAGCGTTACGATGCACAAGGTTATACGCGGACGAGCAGGCTTATGATTCTGAAGAAAAATGACAGGGACGGGAAGATTAAAGATAATCTCGGACTCGTACACGCCTGCGCCCATAAGCTGACAGGCAGGGGAGTCGAATATGACGATTTGTTTCAGGCGGGCTGTGTCGGTCTTATCAAGGCGGTTGACGGCTTTGACGAAACACGCGGCTTCAGCTTTTCAACCTATGCCGTGCCCGTAATTCTCGGTGAAATGAAGCGGATTTTCCGTGATGACGGAACGGTGAGTGTCAGCCGTTCTCTTAAAGAAAAGGGCAGAAAAATCAATTTTGAACGCGAAGCCTTTATAAAAAAATTTGACCGTGAGCCGACCGTCAGTGAGCTGGCAAACAGACTCGGATTCGATGAATACGAAACCGTACAGGCTATAACCGCATCAATGCCCGTCATTTCACTGACGGCGCAGGATAACGAAACTGATACACAGCTCGATATCCCCGTTGCGTCACCTGAAGACAAAATATCGACCTCACTTGCGCTTGAGCAGGTTATGAATGACCTGGATGAACGCGACAAAAATATAATAAGATTAAGATACTATTCGGGACTCACTCAGACGGTTATTGCAAAAAGGCTAGGAATGACTCAAGTGCAGGTATCAAGACGGGAAAAAGCAATTTTAAAGCTGATGCGTTCAAAATTGTTGTAGACAAAATACCGACAAAATGCTATTATCTTTTCGGAGGTGTTTTTATGCCCGGAAAGACAAATTGCGAAAGCTGCAATAATTTTTGTTATGATGAAATTGAGGATTATTACTACTGTTCAATGAATCTTGACGAGGACGAATATGTCAAGTTTTTAAGCTCGTCATATTACGATTGCCCTTATTATGAGCCCGACGATGAATATAAAATTGTCCGAAAACAAAATTAAAAGGAAAAACCGCATTTGTTGCGGTTTTTCTTGCATATTTATGCATTTTGTGTTACACTAACTCTTAACCGAAATTGATAAATTGTGTCAATACTATTATTGAATCCAAGCAAAGATTAGAAGGTTAAGCATGTTAATAGATTTTCACAGTCATATCTTCCCTGACAGAATTGCCGCAGGAGCGTTGAAGTCGCTGAGCGACAGTATTGTAAGATATCAGGGTGAGAGATATCCGCACTATACAGACGGAACACTCAGCGGAATCAGAGCATCAATGAAGGAAAATGCAGTTGATATTTCCGTTATTCTTCCGATTGCAACAAAGCCGACTCAGACTAAAACGATAAACGAGTTTGCAAAGAGCATCAGAAGTGATGACATCATTTCCTTCGGCTCGCTTCATCCCGAGCAGGATGACTGGGAGGATGTGCTCGAAAAGCTCTCGGAGGATGGCTTCAAGGGAATCAAGCTTCATCCTGAATATCAGTCGTTTTTCGTTGACAGTAAGAGATCGGTTGATATTCTGAAAAAAGCCGAAAATCTCGGACTTTACACCGTTCTTCACGCAGGATTTGACTACGGGATGCCTCCGCCTGCGCATTGTCAGCCTGACAGGCTTAAAAATGTTCTCGGTGAGGTTTCGGGTAAGTATATTATTGCCGCTCACCTCGGTGCATTCGTCAACTGGGATGAGGTTGAAAAGCACCTCGTCGGCACGCCTGTAAACTTTGATACTGCCTTTATTTCAAAGTTTATTTCACCTGAACAGTGCAAGCGGATTATACGCAATCACGGTGCAGATAAAATCCTCTTCGGCAGTGATTCTCCCTGGCAGGAGCCCAAAAAGGAATATGATTTCCTTTTGAGCTTAGGTCTTTCAAGTGAAGAGGAAGATAAGATTTTTTACAAAAATGCATTGAAAATATTAGAATGATGAGGAAAATGAAATGAGAATTGTAGTTAAAGTCGGAACATCAACTCTTGCTCACGCAGGAGGACTTCTCAATATCCGCCGAGTCGAGGAGCTTTGCAAGGTGCTCAGCGACCTTAAAAATGCATGCCACGATGTTATTCTCGTCTCATCGGGTGCTATCGGTATGGGCGCCGGAAAGCTTCAGCTTAAATCAAAGCCCACAGATATTGCAGGAAAGCAGGCTGCCGCCGCTGTCGGTCAGTGTGAGCTTATGTATACTTACGATAAGCTTTTCTCTGAATACAATCATACCGTAGCTCAGCTTCTTATGACGGGCGATGATTTTGACCATTCGGACAGATATAACAACTTTATCAATACAATGAACAAGCTTCTTGAGTTCAAGGCTCTGCCGATTATCAATGAGAACGATACCGTCTCAACAGATGAAATCAAGGTCGGTGACAACGATACACTTTCGGCAATGGTAGCTGTCAGCGTCAATGCGGATTTACTTGTTCTGCTTTCTGATATTGATGGCTTGTTTACAGCTGATCCTCATAAAAATTCAGACGCAACGCTTATTTCTGTCGTTTCTGAAATTACTGACGACATCCGTGCTCTTGCAGGCGGTGAAGGCTCGACCCTCGGTACAGGCGGTATGAAAACTAAAATCCGAGCCGCAGAAATCAGCACCTCAAAGGGCTGTGATATGGTTATAGCAAACGGTGAAAATCCGTATGTTCTCTATGATATAGTTGACGGCAAATCCGTCGGAACAAGATTCATTAAAAAGGTCGGTGTATAAAATGACTACACTTGAAATTTTAAAGCAGGCTAAGGCGGCAAAGGGTGTTCTTGCCCGTCTTACAAGTGAAGAAAAAAACAACGCACTCTACGCTATGGCTGATGCCCTGCAGGAATGCGCTGATGATATCCTCAGAGAAAATAAAGCTGACATCGAAGCGGCAAGGGGAGTTATCTCCGATGTTATGATTGACCGTCTTACACTTACAAAAGAGCGTATTGACGGTATGGCTGACGGCATCAGAGCTGTTGCGAAGCTTCCTGATCCTGTCGGTGAGGTGCTCGAAAGAGTAGAGCGCGAAAACGGAATGGTTATAGAAAAAACAGCAGTGCCGATGGGAGTTGTTGCGATTATTTATGAAAGCCGTCCTAATGTATCGTCAGATGCCGCGGCACTTGCTCTTAAAAGCGGAAATGTATGTGTTCTGCGCGGAGGTAAGGAAGCCTTCAGAAGCGCAAATGCCGTTGTAAATGCACTCAGAAAGGGACTTCGTAAGCTCGGAATTGACGAAACCGTTATCAATATGGTTCAGGATACAAGCCGACAGAGCGCAAATGAGCTTATGACAGCTGACGGTTATGTTGATCTTCTCATTCCGCGCGGAGGTGCAGGACTTATCAATGCTTGCGTCAGAAATGCGACCGTTCCCTGTATTCAGACAGGAACAGGCATCTGCCACATTTATGTTGACGAAACAGCAGATCTTGAAATGGCTCTTAAAATTATTGAGAATGCCAAAACAAGCAGACCGTCTGTGTGTAACGCTGAGGAGGTTTGTCTTGTCAACAGAAGGATTGCGGCTGAATTCTTACCGAAATTAAAGAAGCTTCTTGTTGATGACAGAGCTGTCAATCCCGTTGAATTAAGACTTGATAAAACAGCTCAACAGTATATTGACGGAACACCTGCCGGTGAGGATGATTTTGACACAGAATTTCTCGATTACATACTTGCTGTCAAGGTTGTTGAGGATGTCAACGAGGCGGTGGCTCACATAACAGAGCATTCGACTCACCACAGCGAAGCAATTATTACTTCCAGCGACGAGGCAATCGAAATCTTTACCCGCGATGTTGACAGCTCATCTGTTTATGTCAATGTCAGCACTCGTTTTACTGACGGCGGAGAGTTCGGACTCGGCTGTGAAATGGGTATTTCAACTCAGAAGCTTCACGCACGCGGACCTATGGGACTTCGCGAGCTTACAACCTATAAGTACATCATCCGCGGTTGCGGACAGATAAGATAAGATAAGGAGGCGGCACAATGGCTAAAATCGGTTTTATCGGTTGCGGTAATATGGGCGGTGCTCTTGCCAAGGCTGTATCTCAGGTTAACGAAAAAAACGAAATTTTACTCGCTGACCTTAACACGGATATGATGAATGCGCTTGCAGAAAAGATATCTGCTCAGCCGTCAGACTCTAAGACGGTTGCATCTGAATGTGATTTCATTTTTATGGGTGTCAAGCCTCAGGTTATTGCCGACTGCTTTGCAGGTATTAAAGATATACTTACAAGCCGTGAAGAGAAGCCTGTTATTGTCTCAATGGCCGCAGGAGTCGCTGTGAGCGACATTAAAAAGATGTCAGGTATCGACAGTGTTATAAGAATAATGCCGAATATGCCCGTTTCTGTCGGTGCAGGCGTCGTTCTTGCTTGTGCTGAGAATATATCTGACACGCAGAAGGATGCTTTTGAAAAATCAATGGCAAAGGTCGGTATTTTTGACTGGCTCGAAGAAAAATACATCGACGCCGCAAGCGCACTTTCAGGCTGTGGCCCTGCGTTTGTGTATATGTTTGCTCAGGCACTTGCCGACGGAGCCGTTGCGTGCGGCTTGCCCAGAGATAAAGCAATTCTCTATGCGGCCGGCACACTTTCAGGCTCGGCAAAAATGATACTCGAAAGTGATAAGCATCCCGAAAAGCTCAAGGACGAGGTTTGCAGTCCGGGCGGCTCAACTATTATGGGAGTCAAGGCGCTTGAGGATGAGGGAATGCGCGGTGCAGCTATAAGCGCGGTAATTGCCGCTTATAACCGAACAAAAGAATTAGGCAAATAAAAATAAATGACACCCTGTTTTTCAGAGTGTCTTTTTTATGTTATTTCTTTTTTATCTTTTTTGCAACAACCGATGCAGTTGCTACTGCGGCGGTTGCACCGAGCACAGAGCCGAGAATCTTGAGCTTCATATCCTGTCTGTCTGTTACTGTCTGCATATACGGACTCAGACTCTTTGATTTGAGGCCGAAATCCTTGAAGTGATACATTTTAGTCTGTATGTTGTCAGGATTGTTTTCGTCAAGAGTAACGAGTCTTACTCCCGAGCGGCAGCCGTCGGTGTAGGGGCGAAAGCCTGCGGTTTTGCACTGACCGAGCATAATTCCGTCAACGAAGCCGACAAAATCATTCATATGGTCGTGACCGAAGAAGGCGGCTTTTACATCACCGACTTCCTTCCACGCGGCGAACTGTCCGCTGTTAAGACACGGAACGCACGGTGCTTCACCCATATATCCCTCGACACCTTTTTTGAGAACATAATTCTTCTCAGACCATTTCTTGTGTCCGGGAACGGAATCGAGTCTTTCATAGAATTTTGCTTCACGCACAAGCTCATACTCCTCAGGGACGGGTGTATGCTGAAAATGAAGAGCGGGGATAACCTCACCGCCGTTTTTCTCCTTTAATTCAAGTGCCGTCTTTTTGTACCATTCAATCTGATCCTCGTGTACCCAGTCATAGTAGGATACCTCCTGATTTTCAGCGAGGTTGTTGCTGTCTATAAACCAGAGATTAAATACATCCTTATCGGAATTGCTTGCCTTTATAAGCAGATTGTAATTTCCGCAGCCCGTCAGAGAATCGTCAGCGTTATATAAATAACAGTTATCATATTCGTTATAAAGCCGAAGCTGATCCTGTACACTGACTTCGCTTTCGTGGTCGTGATTGCCGAAAACAACTGCAAACGGAATGTCTCTGATTGTGACAGGGTAGAGAATACGGCTGATAACCGAGCGCATCTGCATCTTATCTGAGGCAGAGCCGTTATCTCCGAGATAAATAACAAGGTCGGGATTAAGCTTTTCGGTTGCCTTCGTAAGAAGCGCATGCATATCCTCAACGATTTCTGCCGCTTTTTCGGTGTGCATATCATACTTCTCATGCAGGTCACCGACGAGCATAATTTTAAATTTTCCGTGTTTGAATTTCAAGGGCATCCTGTCCATTATGATCCTGCCTTTCAGAAGAATTATAATATAATTATACAACCGAGGCAGACCTTTGTCAATCAAAGAAAAAGCGGACAGGTGACTCCTGTCCGCAGGCCGTAGGTTCAGTCCATTGTATCAACAGCGCTTACCTCGAGGTCTTCTCTTTCTCTGAAAAACATCGAGATACACCATACGCCGGCAAGAGCAACAAGGGTATAGATAATTCTGCTGACTATCGCACCCTGACCGCCGCCGATCCAGCTTACAATGTCAAATTGAAAGAGACCTATTGAGCCCCAATTCAACGCGCCGACAATGACCAGAATCAAAGAGACCTTATCCATCATAATCTCATCTCCTAATCTTTGCTCACAGATAGTTTTGCCGTGCAAAACAGTTTTATACGCAAAATGATATTATTTTTAAAAAGTGTTGAAAAATCATATGTTTTGTTATAATATATAGGGTAGTAATTTTAGGAAGTGTTCAAATGATTTTTAAAAATTTTGTTGATATGCATTCTCACACAAATCACTCCTTTGACGGCAATTATCCGATTGAGGAGCTGTGTGAAAGCTCGATAGCCCGCGGAATCAAAACCGTTGCTTTTACCGATCATGTTGAGATGGACTTTTTCAGAGAGAAGGAGTTTGACAAGACTGCGGATGAATCCTTTGCGGATATCGTCAGAGCCAAGGAGCTTTTCAAGGACAGAATCGAAATCTGTGTCGGTGTTGAGCTTGGTCAGCCGACATACAATGTCAAGGAATCTGAGGGGCTTATAGCTTCAAAGGACTATGATTTTGTTATAGGCTCTATTCACAATCTTCGCAATATGGAGGATTTCTGTTATCTTAAATATGACGGAGCTGATATTGATGCGCTTCTGCGTGAATACTGGCAGGAGATGAAGCTGCTTGCAGAATGGTCAAAATTTGATACCTTTGCTCACCTTACATATCCGTTGCGCTATATAGTCGGTGAAAATAAAATTCCCGTTGATATGAAGGTGTATCAGAAGGATGTCGACGAAATCCTTTCCTTGCTTGTTGAGAACGACAGAGCGCTTGAAATCAATACATCGGGACTTCGTCAGCCTATAGGCATCACAATGCCTGCCGAGGATATTGTCAAGAGATTCAAGGCACTCGGCGGTAAGATGGTAACTGTCGGCTCTGATTCACATTTTACCGAGCACATGGGTGCAGGAATCGAGCAGGGTATGCAGCTTGCAAAGGCTTGCGGATTTGACAGCGTCTGCATTTTCAGAAAGCGTCAGCCTGTTGAAATTCCGATTGAATAAGAGGTGATACAAGTGGAAGCTTACGACGCATTTACCGAGGGTATTGAGCCCGGCGGACTGAGAAGCCGTAACGAAATCAAAACACTTATATGCTATCTCGTCTCACATCTTGATACTCCTCTTACTAAGGATCATCTCAACACCATAATCTGTGAAGAGGGCCTTGCCAATTATTTCGAGCTCAATCAGGCTTTGAGTGAGGTTATAGAAAACGGAAATGTCAGCGTTTCTGCCGATGCGGATAACCCTGAGCTCCATATCACCGCTATCGGTAAGCAGAATACGGCAACACTTGAGAATGATCTTCCGTATACCGTTCGCGAAAGTGCACTCAATGCCGCTGTACGGCTTCAGACAAGACTCAGGCGCGAAAGTGAACACAGAATCGAAATCACTCGTCTCGAAAACGGATGTAACATCACAATGTCTGTTCTCGACGGAAACGATGCGCTGATGACAGTGACAGTTTTTGTCGCTGATTATGAGCAGGCACTGGCGGTTAAAGAAAAGTTTCTTTCAGACCCCGTAACGGTTTATTCAAATATAATATCAATGCTTATGGCATAGAAAAACGGCAAGGTTTTGCGCCTTGCCGTTAATTTATTTAATATTGAATAATTCCTTGCCGTTGAGCATTGCTTTGTTAATTAACTGCTGAGTGTCAGTTTTTCTGACCTCGGCAATTTTTTCTGCCGTAAATGCAATCATATCAGATGTGCATCGTTTGCCTCTGTGCGGAACGGGAGCCATATAAGGGCAGTCGGTTTCGAGAAGAAGCCTGTCCTCGGGCAAGTATTCCGCAACCTCAAGCGGCTTGCGTGCGTTCTTAAAGGTAACTGCACCGCCGAGACCGATATACATTCCGAGCTTAATGATTTCCTTTGCCATCTCGACGCTTCCCGAGAAGCAATGAAGAACTCCGCGCGGCTTGTATTTTTTTAAGAGAGTAATTGTGTCCTCGTGCGCCTCACGGTCGTGCACGATAACGGGCAAATCCCTTTCAACAGCAAATTGTAACTGCTTTTCAAAAAATACAAGCTGTCTGTCACGGGGAACGAAATCATAATGATAATCGAGTCCGATTTCACCGACAGCAACGCATTTTTCGTAATCGCAAAGCCTCTTGATTTCTTCAAGCTCCGCTTCGCTTTCATCGCTGATTTCGCTCGGGTGAATACCTAAAGCACAATAGAAGTAATCGAATCTGTTGCAAATTTCAATACTTTTTTTGCACGACTTCAAATCGCATCCGCAGTTTATAATCAGCTCAACGCCGTTTTCGGGAAGCTCGGAGAGGACAGCGTCTCTGTCCTCCTCGAACTTAAAATCGTCATAATGAGCGTGTGTGTCAAAAATATGCTTATACATTATCTTATTCTTGCTCCAGCAGGCATACCGTCAACGAAGATAACCTTAACATCATCCTCAGCGCAGTCAGCCGCAAGAATCATACCGCAGCTTTCAACACCGCAAAGAACAGCGGGCTTGAGATTGGCAACAAGGATAACCTTTTTGCCGATAAGATCCTCAGGCTTGTACCACTTTGCGATACCGCTTGCAACAGTTCTGGGGGTGTCGGTGCCGTCGTCAAGTGTAAGCTTGAGAAGCTTCTTTGCACGCTTAACGGGCTCGCAGTCCTTAATCTGAGCAACACGAAGCTCAACCTTTGCAAAATCGTCAATACCGATCTGAGCAAGACCTACGATTTCGGGCTTTTCGTCCTTCTTTTCAGCCTCTTCCTGAGCCTTTCTCTTTGCCTCGATTTTCTCAAACATTTCGTTTGCATCAATTCTGCCGAAGAGAGGTGTTGCCGTGCCTACCTTAGTACCGACCTTGAGACCGCCGAAGCTTTCAAGGCTCTCGTAGGATGTAACATCAGTATTGAGCTGCTCAAAAATCTTCTGAGCAGTTTCGGGCATAAAGGGGGAGAGGAGAACAGCCGTAAAGCGGATACCCTCAAGAAGATTGTAAAGAACAGTACCGAGTCTTGCCTTCTTTTCCTCATCCTTTGCGAGTGCCCAGGGCATTGTCTCGTCGATGTACTTGTTGCAACGCTTTGCAAGTGCGAAAATAGCCTCGAGTGTATCACTTACGCGGTATTCGCTGAAGAGCTTGTCAACCTTTGCAACAGTTTCAACTGCAAGAGTTTTAAGCTCGTTATCAACATCCTCACAGGTGTCAGCGGACATAATTTCGCCGCCGAAATACTTGTTTGTCATTGCAAGCGTACGGTTTACAAGATTACCGAGAGTGTTCGCGAGGTCAGAGTTATAACGCTCAATAATCGTCTCGTAAGTGATTGAGCCGTCGGATGTGTACGGCATCTCTGAAAGAAGATAATATCTTACCGCATCAACGCCGAAAAGCTCAACAAGATCATCGGCATAAATAACATTACCCCTTGACTTAGACATCTTGTCAGCGCCGAAAAGGAGCCACGGATGACCGAAAACCTGCTTCGGAAGCGGCTCACCGAGTGCCATAAGCATAATCGGCCAATAGATTGTATGGAATCTTACGATATCCTTACCGATAACATGAACATCAGCAGGCCAGTATTTTTTATACATATCACTTGAGCCGTCGGGATCATAGCCGATACCTGTGATGTAGTTTGTAAGAGCATCAATCCAGACATATACAACATGATTCGGATCAAAATCAACGGGGATACCCCATTTGAAGGATGTACGGGAAACACAAAGATCCTGAAGACCTGGCTTGATGAAATTGTTGAGCATTTCCTTCTTACGGCTTTCGGGATAAATGAAGTTTTCGTTGTTCTCGATATAATCCTCAAGTTGCTTCTGATACTTTGAAAGTCTGAGGAAATAAGCCTCTTCTCTTGCAGGCTTGACATCTCTGCCGCAGTCGGGACATTTGCCGTCAACGAGCTGAGATTCTGTCCAGAAGGATTCGCACGGTGTGCAGTACATTCCCTCATATTCGCTCTTATAAATATCGCCCTGCTCATAGAGCTTCTTGAAAATCTTCTGAACAACTTTTTCGTGATAATCGTCGGTTGTTCTGATGAACTTGTCATAAGTAGTGTTGAGAAGGTCGCAGATATCCTTGATTTCTCCTGCTACCTTGTCGACATGCTCCTTGGGAGTAATGCCTGCTTCTTTAGCGATTTCTTCGATTTTCTGACCGTGCTCATCAGTACCTGTCTGGAAAAAGACGTCATATCCCTGCATACGCTTATAACGGGCAAGAGCGTCAGTCATAACGATTTCATAAGAATTGCCGATATGCGGCTTGCGCGATGTGTACGCAATCGCAGTAGTTATATAGTATTTTCCTTTATTCATGGAAATCCCTCCTGAATTTACATATACAGTTATTATATCATTTTTGAAGGATTTATCAAGTGTAAAACTGCATTTCATTGAGCGTATTTATTGAATAATTATTTATTTTATGATACAATTAGCAAAATAAATCCGAAAGGTCGTATTCTAATGCCGATTATCAGCGTAATTTTACCGTCAATTTCTGAAAATAACAAGTTAGCAAGGTTCTGCGCCTCACTTTTTTCGGGCAGTCTTGATGTTGAACTGTTAATCTGCGGAAAATCGGAGGCTCAGCTTCCCGAGACACTTGCAGATAAAATCAGACTTGTTACTGCTGATGATGAACTGACTGCTTTCAATAACGCTCTTTTGTCAGCACAGGGCAAATTTATTCTCATTTCGGATACAAGCGTAACCATTGCCGAAAATGCACTCGAAAAGCTGATTGTCGCTTCAAGGGGCAATGCATCAGCCTGCAATGTCGGTGTTGTTTCTGCCGATAGCTCAGCTAAGGCATTTACGCAGAGCTTCAGCTTCGACGAGCTGTCATCAAAGCCGTATTATTTCAATCATCTGCTGTCTGCCGATGTTATCAGAGGCAATGCAATCGCGCCCTGCGGCACTGATGCTCTCTCTCTTATGCTCTTTATCGCGGATTACTATCGCTATGATATCTGCAATACAACTGACGAGGTGCTGATGTATACCGACGGCAAAACGGAATATTCGGCGGAAAACGCACTTACTTTTATTACGGAATATGCAAATGTATTTGCTCTGACGCAAAACACAGCCGCATCAATATTCTTTTTGAGAGCTGTTTTTACCGCTTTACTTAATAAGCTTAACGCTGAGTGCTTTGAAGTATTAAAATCTGTCACAAGCCTTTACAGCGAAGATTATGCGGTTCTTTCGTGGCTTAAATCGACCTTCTCGGTTGACACTGCTATGCTTTGTGACGAAAGCTCATCCTTTGCTGATTTCAAAAACAACGGAACAGGTGTTTTCTACAAGGAGGTTACACTTCCGATAACACCTGATGCTGTTGTCAAAAACTTTTATTTCGGAAAATTCGGTGTCGATGTGCTCAAAAAATGCATCGGTGCCTGGGGGTATTATAAATTCTACCGTATGAAGGACGGTCCTGTTAAAAAGTATGGCTGTAAGCTCTTCCTGAAGCTTCTCGGAGGTGACCTCGATGCCTGATTTCAGCTACCGTGCAAGTATTGTAATTCCTGTATACAATGTCGAAAAATACCTTCGCGCCTGTCTCGAATCACTTCTGAAGCAGACAATAGATTTTTCCGAGCTTGAGGTGATTCTCGTTAATGACGGCTCAAAGGATTCAAGCGCAGAAATCTGTAAGGAATACGCGGATAAATACAGCAATATTTTCTTTTACACAAAAGAAAACGAAGGTCTTTCAAGAACGAGAAATCTCGGCCTTACCAAGGCTCACGGAAAATATATTTTCTTCTTTGATTCCGACGATATGTTAAAGGAAGATACAATCAAATCCGTATGCGACTTTTTCGATACCGTCTACGACGAGGTTGACCTTGTAACATATAAGATAGTTCAGTATTTTCAGGGCAGACCGAATATAGTTCATTACCGATATATGACACTTGTTAAAAGCGGTGTATATGACCTGAATGCGCCCGAAAACCGTTTTATTACTCAGACAAATGTCAATATATGTGTTAAAAACCTTTTTGAAGAAAACATAAAATTCGATACCACACCTAATTTCAGACACGAGGATCAAAAATACTGCTGTGATATCCTCCGCCCGAAAATGAAAATCGGCTACTGCGACAAGGGCGAGTATATCTATAACCGTAACAATGTCAACAGTATCGTATCTACACAGTTTTCTCCCGAAAATATCTTTGATACCTCAATGGACTATTATGAGGAGCTGTTTTCTTATTATAAAAAGGATGTTGCCCCCTATTATCAGGGAATGGTATTCAACGATTTCCGCTGGAAGCTTATGGATAACAAATTTCTCCCGAAGCATCTTGACGGAGACGAATGGATAAAGGCAAACCGCCGCATTGATGCACTTCTGCGCCGTATGGATGCCGATACAATCCTTCTTCATCCTTCACTGAGTGAAACCGATATGTACTATTGGTTAAAGCGCAGAGGAGGCTGTACGGTTGTGAATGATTCTTCACAGGTGCTTATCTGCTGTGAGGGTAGGGCTGTTTATAAAGTCAAAGCCTTCAAGGCATCAAAAAATAACGGAAAGGTAACAGTTAAATCACCCGTATTCAATTTCCTAAAGAAAAATCAGGTGCAGTTTAAGGTGGGCGGTAAGCTTACGGATTTTGAAATGGCAACAGATCATTATGATAAGTCAAGCTGTGAACCGAACTCGTTCTATCCGACTCTGAGTGTTCAGGATGAAAACGCAAAAATATCCGTGATTATAAATTCGATTGAATATGATGTAAAATAACAGGAGAATAAAAATGTCAGAAGTAACACCCGTAATTGAAATGGAGCTTTATATCGTCCGCCACGGCCAGTCCTGTATGAATATAAAAGACGGCTACGGTGTATCTCACGAAGAACTGACACGCGATCAGCGCGAGAATCCGCCGCTGACTGAGCTCGGCATCCGACAGGCCGAGAAGCTCGGAGAGTATTATAAGGATGTTAAATTTGATGCCGTTTATGCAAGTCCCTTGCGCCGCGCAACAATGACGGCTTATTATGCTCTTAACAAGAATGAGTGTTCTGACAAGCATATTTACACTATGCCTTGGCTTATTGAGTGCGGAGTGGGTGAGGATTATTCGGCAGTTACCTTTGATGAGCTTAACGCTGAATTTTACGGCAGAATCCTTGCACCTGAGGGAATAGATGTCAGCGGATATCTTGTAAACGGCGACGGACAGAATCAGGCTTCTCACCGCAGAAGAGCCGAGAATGTTATAGCATATCTTAAAGACCGATATCACAACGGTGAAAGGGTAATGTGCGTCGCTCACGGCGGCTTTAATACCGATATTTTCCTGCACGCAATCAAGGCGCAGGATACCCGTATGTTTGATCCTGCATTTAACAATACAGGTGTAACGAAAATTATATTCTATAAAGAAAATACAGGTGCTTACGGCTTTGATATTGAGCTTTGCTATCTCAACAGCACAGCTCATCTTGAAAGAAATCAGGAGGTAAAATAATGACAGAAATTTCAAAAGAGCTAGCTGTTTTATCGTCTCTCTACGAAATCTTGTATGAAAGCAGAAATGATGAAGCATTTTTTACCGAGACTCTGCGAAAAGAGCTTGAAAACGATTATGTAAGAAGCACTCTGATGTGGACAGAGGAGAAAAAAAGAAATCTCTTCAGAGAGCCGTTTAAAATAAAAGAAATCGCATCATTACTTAAAAAATCAAATAAAGAATATGAAAGATTGTTACAGATAAATCGGGAAGAGCTTTTTGAAGCGCTTAATGATTTTGATAATGCAGATTATATCAAGGATTATTTTGAATCACACTATAACAGCTTTGTGCTGAATATCACTCAGTCTCAGGCAAAGCTTGTTGAGTTTGCCGAAAGTGTTCTGCGCGAGTTTACTTTTGAATCGGCTGAGGTGCAAGCAGGCGGAAAAAGAATTACAGAAAGTATAACTTCGGTAGATTACGATGCAATATATCTGACCAAAAACGATGATTCATATTTCATTGAATTTAAAGATTATCATAACGATTTAGGATGTCAGATTAAATTCAGCAATTTGTCAACTGTATTTAAGATATATAACGCGGTTACTGACTCAATTTTCATTCCGCTTATTGATACCCCGTGGAAATACATAAAATCGATTGCCGACAATATCAATGCACATCTTGAAAGCGGTCTTGCGACTGATAAAGAAAAGCGGATTTCCGCGCTTGTCAGACACATTGCAGGTGTCAGATTGATTGAGAGTGCAACAATACCGCCTCAGTTGTATGAGCTTATCAAAAAATATAATCTTCATAATGTATTAAAATCCCCGTTTGACTTACTGACCCCTGCGCTCTGCAAGAAGAAATACGAGCCCTTCTGGCGTGAAATTTTCAATATGCTGGTCGAAAGTCAGGAGGGTATACCTTCATATCTTGAGGATAGTGTTTCACAAGAAGCTTTTGAAAACCATAAAAACCTCATTACAAAGCGGATGAACTCACTCGGATATGAGGGCTCTTATCCCGACTTTTATAAAAAAGACAGAGTGATGAAGCCGACTATGTTCAGGTCATACAATATGTCTTATGTTGTATCGTGCGAAAAATACGCTGAGCATCATATACACTGTTGGTCTGAATGGCAGGATGGGGTAATCAACACCAATATTATCGCAGGTGTGATTTTTAATAAGAGTGATGATGCCGTAACGGATATTTACTCGACGATGTTTGATAATAACGGAAAAGCAGCTTTCTCGATTATTTCAACGCTTTATTGCGAATCAATGTCCGCCGAGACTTATGAAGAAAACACGAAAAGAATCACAGAAGCCGCTGTCAGAAAGGCTGAGCTTAAAAAGCAGGAAAAGTCAGATTATGACTTCAACAATGTATTAACACGCGATAAAAAGCTTAATCTCTTCGCTCTGCTTGTCGTGTTTGTGCTGTTTTCTCTCGGATGTTCTCTTATAGCACCCTTGCTCCTCTTTGTTATGGAAGGCAAATCAATTTCAGAAATATTTACATTTATGAAAGAAAATCCTGTTTTCAGCTACATCGGTATAGGCGGCGGTGCTCTTGCAACCGTGATTTTCACCTGGCTCGAATGGAAAAGCACTAAAAAATAAATAAACAAACAAAGAAAAACACTTGTAAATGCTTTTTTCGGCTTTACAAGTGTTTTTGATTACTTTCTCTTATATTCACACCAACGGAATTTATATCCGTTACATTCTTTTTCACCTGAATCCTCAGCGAG
Source organism: Acutalibacteraceae bacterium (assembly GCA_045540195.1). Taxonomy (GTDB): domain Bacteria; phylum Bacillota; class Clostridia; order Oscillospirales; family Acutalibacteraceae; genus CAG-488. The sequence continues at coordinate 27,281 of JAZQGS010000088.1, read as the reverse complement.
TGTCCACTCGTCATCAGACAGGGCGGGGAACTTCTTGTCCGCTTCATCAGCAACAGCATCAATGTGTGTAATTATCGCTGTGTCACACATCGGAAGAAGTAGGGTGTATATTGTCTCACCGCCGATAACATAAATGTCGTCGGAGTTATATTTTTTCAGCTCTTCCTTTAATTCGTCAAGATCCTTAACAAAGATTGCACCCTCTGCCTGAAGGTCGGCATTTCTTGAAAGAACGATGTTCACTCTGTTTTTCAGGGGTTTTGAGCCGGGAAAGGATTCAAGGGTTTTTCTGCCCATAACGCAAACCTTTTCAACGGTCTGTGAGCGGAAAAACTTAAGGTCATCGGGAATATAAAACAAAAGATCGTTTTTGTTTCCGATATTCCATTCCTTATCAACTGCAACAATTAACTTCATAGCTTTACCTCATATAGCAATGGGAATGTTTTTAATCTGCTCGTGTGTCTCATAGTTTTCGAGTCTTACATCGTCAACTGTGAAATCGTAGAAATCCTTGATTTCAGGATTGATCCAGAATGTCGGAGCGGGGAGAGGCTCGCGCTTTATAAGCTCTTCAATAACGGGGATGTGTCTGTCATAGATGTGAGCGTCAGCAATAACATGAACAAACTCACCGATTTCCATATCACACACCTGTGCAAACATATGAAGAAGCACACAGTACTGAACAACATTCCAGTTGTTAGCCGCAAGCACATCCTGACTTCTCTGATTGAGAATACCGTTGAGAACGAGTCTGCCGTTTTCACCCTGAGTTACATTGAAGGTCATACTGTAAGCGCAGGGATAAAGTCCCATTTCGCTCAGATCGTGATGATTGTAGATGTTGGTCATGATACGGCGGCTGAATGGGTTGTTCTTAAGGTCATAAAGAACTCTGTCAACCTGGTCGAACATACCTTCCTTATACTTATGCTTAACACCGAGCTGATATCCGTATGCCTTGCCGATACTGCCATCTTCGTCAGCCCATGAATCCCATATATGAGAGCTCAGCTCATTGATATTGTTGGACTTTTTCTGCCATATCCAGAGCATTTCGTCAACACACGATTTGAATGCGGTACGGCGAAGAGTAAGGGCAGGGAACTCCTTTTTAAGGTCATATCTGTTTACGACACAGAAAAGCTTCTGAGTGTAAGCGGGAGTGCCGTCTTCCCATACGGGACGAACCTTTTCACCCTTGGTGTCGGTACCGTTTTCGAGTATATTTTTACACATATCAATAAATAACTTATCAGCGTAGCTCATATTGATTCTCCTTTGTTTTACAGCTGTCTTAATTATTATATATCATTTTAAAAAAGTGTCAAGCAGAACTATACCGACAGTCGACGGCATACCGAATAAGCATACCGCTCCTATCGTATACCAGTTAAGAGCAATGCTCACGCCTGTCAGAAGTCCGAGAACATTGACTGCCATCAGGGATGCAAGACCCTGAAATATGCTTGTCAGAATGCTTTTCATAAGGTGTCCGCTTTTATACATAGAAAAGATTACAGCAAGTCCCGAAATTAAAATAACAATTATACAGATAATTTTCATTATTATCACCGCCGACAAAGTGTTATATAAATAAATATTGTAAATAAGGCGGATTTATGATAGTATTAACTGACGGAGGTGAGACGGATGTATGATATAGCAATCGTCGGAGCAGGTGCTTCGGGTATGGCGGCGGCAATCAGCGCAAAAAAAGAAAATTCAAAGCTCAGAATCGTTCTGATTGAAGCATTGCCCCGTGTCGGCAAAAAGATTCTTGCGACAGGTAACGGCAGATGTAATCTGACTAATTTGAACGCTGCACCTGAGAGCTATAACACAGACTTTGTTTCATCGGTTTTAAGAGAATTACCTCCGAAAAAGGTGCTCGAATTCTTTTCGTCAATCGGACTCGAATGTCTGGCTGATTCCGAGTCAAGAGTATATCCGATGAGCAATATGGCGTCAAGCGTTCTTGACTGTCTCAGGCTAGAAATCGAAAGACTTAAAATTGATGTAATGACTGATACAAAAGTCAGCTCTGTCAGAAAAACAAACGGTATTTTTATATTAAATTCAGATATCCGTGCTAAGAGAGTTATACTCTCTACAGGCGGAAAAGCGTCGGCGTCTCAGGGCTCTGACGGCAGCGGTTATCCGTTGCTTGAGAGTCTCGGCCACAGGATTACACCGCTTTATTCAGGTCTTGTTCAGCTGACAGTCAAAGAAAATCTCAGAGTGCTTAAGGGTATCAGAGTCAAAGCGGAAGTTTTGTTAAGAACCACCGACTCAAAAGCACTCTCAGAGGCATCTGGTGAGGTTTTGTTTGCCGATTACGGACTTTCGGGTATTGCGGTTATGGATGTCAGCAGAAGTGTCAGAAACAACAGATGCATCTGCACACTCAATGTTATTCCCGAGCTTAAAAAGGATGCTATTGAAAAGTTTATCGCTTGTGCAAAAAAACGCAACCCCTCAGAATGTCTTGATGATGCACTTTCGGGAATTATCCCCAAAAAGCTTGGTCAGTATCTGATTAAGGTTTGCGGTATGAGGGCTGATATCACTCTTGCTGAAATCAGAAATCAGCAGATAAATCTTCTTGCATCAAAGCTTAAAGCCCTTGACTTCACCGTTACGGGAACAAGAGGCTTTGACAACGCACAGATAACCGTCGGAGGCGCAGACACTTCAGGATTTGATATAAAAACGCTTGAATCTGTCAAGGTCAGAGGACTTTACTGTACGGGAGAATTACTCGATGTTGATTCTCAATGCGGCGGCTTTAATCTTCAATGGGCGTGGGCAAGCGGAATTACAGCAGGAAGAGCCTGTGCTGAATCGTTATAAAATAAAGCAGTGATTGATTATTCATCAGTCACTGCTTTTATCGTTTTATTCAATATCCTTCAAAGCGTCGATTTCGGCCTTGTCGACAGTAATACGCTTATCCTTGATAAGCTTTACTTCTTTTCTGTTATAAACTGCCGGCGCTGCTTCGGGGTATCTGTCGAGACGGATTTTGAGAATACCCTTGAGAAGGTTTACCTCAACAACCGTGCCCTTGCCCTGAGGAGTGTCAACTATTGCGCCGACCTTAGGTGTTACATGCAAAAGATGCTCATAAGCGTTCTGCTCATATTTAAGACAACACATAAGTCTTCCGCATGTACCGCTGATTTTGGTCGGGTTGAGTGAGAGTCCCTGCTCCTTTGCCATTTTGATTGAAACGGGCTGGAAATCACCAAGGAAGCTGTTGCAGCAGAAGGGTCTGCCACAGATGCCGAGTCCGCCCTTCATCTTTGATTCGTCACGGACACCTATCTGTCTGAGCTCGATTCGGATTCTGAAAACACTTGCAAGATCCTTGACAAGCTCACGGAAATCGACTCTGCCGTCAGATGTGAAATAGAAAAGAACCTTACTGCCGTCAAAAGTGTATTCGACATCAACGAGCTTCATATCAAGCTTATGAGCTGCAATCTTTTTAAGGCAGATATCAAAAGCTTCCTTTTCCTTCTGCTTGTTGGTCTCAACAACATTTAAATCCTCATCTGTTGCAAGACGGATAATCGGCTTGAGGGGCTTTATGATTTCCTCATCGTCGATCTCTCGGTTTTCCATCGCAACCTCACCGCACTCAATACCGCGCACGGTCTCGACAATCGCGTGGTCGCCCTTTTTAAATTTTATATCGAGCGGATCAAAATAGTAAATTTTTCCGACCTCTTTAAATCGTATTCCGACTACTTCCATAGTTAAATACCTCCATTATTATGAACCGTATGCAGTGTTTCTGAGTACACTGCAAAACCGTGTTATAAGCAGATTTTTGTTTGCATTTCTGTTAAGACAGTCAAAGAAATGCTCAGTATTTTCAATTAAAGCCAACAAAGCTCTTAACGGCAGCTTGGATGCCATAAGCTCGGCGGTGTGTCTGTGTGAGCTGAGTATAATGTCACTCGCTGTGCTGATTGCGACAGCATCACGGAAAATAAGCTGAATTGAGGATAATACAAGCGGAAAAAGCTCCTTATCCTTTTCAAAAGCAGCAGTAAGTCTCATAAACTCAAGCTCAGTTACATTGACAAGCGCCTTGGCAAGATCGTTTGCAAGATTATCGGCAATCAGCGCATATTCATCGCTTATTCCGTCGTTATCGGCACCGAGACCGAAGGGGGTTACTCTCGACATAATTGTCTCAAGCATTGCCGCTCTTGACTCGCATACAAGAATGAATCTTGCATACGGCGGCGGCTCCTCGATGATTTTAAGAAGTGCGTTCTGAGCCTGCACATTCATTTTATCGGCGTTTTTAAGGATATATACCTTGTGCTCAGCCTCATTAGGGAGGATATATGCATCCTTGCGGATATCTCTAACAACACCGATTTTAAAGGTTTTTTCGTTTATCAGCTCAGGGTCTGAAATAATAACATCAGGGTGTGAGCTGTTTTTGATTTTAAGACAGTCTGTACAGCTGTCGCACGGATATGTGCTTTTACAGATGAAGGCGGATGCGAGGTATAAAGCGAGCTCATTGCGTGACGAATCACTTCCTGCGTCAATCAGTATGGCGTGAGGAAGTTTTTTGTTTTTAATAAGCTCGTTTATTGTTTTTAAAATCTCACCGTTCATCTTAAAATAACGCTCCGTTACATTTTATGAAACTGTTCAACATCAATTACAAAAACTGTTGCACCGCCGACTGTGATTTCAACAGGAATAGCGGGCATCATATTGCCCTCAAGTGAAGGCATAACGGGTGTCAGCTCAGTACGCTTACGGCAGTTGGCTGCGAGAATCTCGAGAAGCTCGTCAACCTTTTCGTCCTCAACACCCATCAGAAGGGTAAGGTTACCCGTGCGAAGAAAACCGCCTGTTGTTGCAAGCTTAGTTGCATAAAAGCCGGCTTTTGTTATCTCACCGAGAACCTTCTGTGAATCATCACTGTTAATGATTGCGACAATAAGCTTCATATTATTATCTCCTCTTATCAGATTTAAGAATTTCAAGATTACGCCTGATAACTTTTTCACCGCGCCAGGCATAAGCACGGTCTTTGATATCTTTGGTGCGTGCGTTCGGTTGAGCATCATCCATAAAAGCCTTAACGGGTGAAACCAATGCTTTGTTGTTCATGGGACAGACATTCTGACATACATCACAGCCCCAGGCACATCCGCTTTGCTTTATAAGGTTTTCCTCGTCTGTCGAAAGCTCACCCTTTTTCTGTGTAATAAAAGACAGACATCTCTCGGTGTCGATGCCTTTATCACCGATTGCTTTTGTGGGACAAGCCTCGACACATTTGTTGCAGCCGCAACAAATCAGATTGTCCTCGGTTGCTGCTGTCGGATAGGCTTTTGTTGTTACAATCTCACCGATGAATACCCAGGAGCCGTAGGTCTTGCTGATAAAAAGTCCGTTGAGACCTTTGACACCGAGTCCTGCGTTGATTGCGGCTCTGACCTCAGGGATGGGGGAGTTATCCGTAAAGGTAACAAACTCCTCATCGGGATAAGCAAGCTTCAATTTTTCTGCTGCAGACTTCAGCAAAGAGCTGATAACAGCATGATAATCGGGCACAACGGCATATTTTGAAATATCCGAGCCCTCATAAAACTCTTCACCGAGATTATACGGAAAAAGCATTACTATAACAGATTTTGCTTTTTCGGGAATTAAAGCCTTCCCACGGCAATCAATCAGCGAGTCTCTGATTGAATCAAAGTCACAGAATCCGTATTCAGGTGATATTTCAGAAAGAATTTTATTTGTCATTTCTATCACCCTAAGGTCTGCACGGCGGCAATAATTACAGGCATGGTTATAATCGAAATAAAGCTGACAGTCGCGACCACCTGAGCGGCAAGGCTTGTATCCTTATCGTATTTTGCGGCAAACATTACCGTGTTGTTTGCAGTAGGCGCACAGGATGAAATCGTAAGCGCTGTAAGAAGCGTTCCCGAAAGTCCCGCAAGCTTATATACACCGATCATAATTGCAGGCAGAAGAATAAGCTTTGATAAAGCAACAAGCAGTATCTTCTTATGCTTGAAAACATCACCCAATTTGGTATGTGCAAGGAAGGTTCCGAATATAAGCATAGCCACCGGAGTCTGTGTAGCGGCAATGAAATTAACGGGCTGATAAATCAGGTCAGGGAGATTCACTTTTAATAAAAATAAAGGAAGTCCGATAAGAACCGATATAACGCCGGGGTTGAAAATAAGCTTTTTCGGATTGAATTTGCCCGATTTTCTGTCCATCATATAAACACCGTGGGTGAATGAAACTACATTGAAAGCCATAACGACGGCTGAACAGTAGAAAACACCCTCGCTGCCTAAAATTGCCTCGGTCAGCGGCAGAGTCATATATCCGACATTGCCGTAGATTGAGCTGTATTTATAAATGCAGTTTGCTTCCTTGTCACCCTTTAAATAAATAAGGGTGTTAAGTGCGATGGCGACAAAATGAAGCAGAAAACCGAATCCGACTGCCGTAAGAAGACTCAGACCTGTTTCTTTCGTGAATTCCTGAGTAAGGAATGATTTGATGATAACGCAGGGTGTGATGATATAGAAAAGCAGATCAGTACAAGCTTTTGCAGTTTTTTCGGTGAAAACACCGATTTTATCACATATTGCGCCGACCAGCACGATGATATAGAGAATACCAACCTGCTGTGCGGCAATTTTTATATTCTCAAAAAACATAGTAATCCTCAGACAGAATTATTCTTCAACAGAAGTTGTTTTTGTTTTGACTGATGTAATGCAGATATATATTGCATAAACTGCAAAAGTCAGGTCACTGAATGCGGGCGAATAAAGCGGATTGAGCTTATCTGCATTTCCTGTGATAACGAGAATGAGTCTCGGCAGGAAGCAGACAAGGCTGAGCATAGCCGCAGGAAGACCGTAAGCATACAGCTTCCAGAAAACATTATCTGCATCAATTTTTGCAATGATCTGAGCGAGTGCGAGAAGGAATACCATCACAAAAACGATGTTGAAAAGCTCGAGTAAAAGGTCGGAAACATTGACGAAGCTGATTGTTCTTCTGAATCTGAAAAGAAGACGGAAGATACACCAGATTACGGGAAGTATGCAGAGTATTTTGATTTTGGACATCAGATTCTTATTGATTGATGAAAGTGCCGAAATAATAAAGTAAATAGCGGCCAACGCACCTGTAACAGCTTGTGCGAGCATCAGAGTACCGCCCTGCGCAGAGACATAGTCTGACACTGCGAGATAGTTGCCTGTGTTGGCGGTATACAATGCGAGGTAATCTGAAAGAATGCTGAAAGAGTCAACTGCGATTCCGAATCCCATTAAAACTGATACAACAGAAAAGCTTTTTCCGCTCTGACCGATTGTAACAGCCTTTAATGATTTGTGACCGATATAAGACGAGGCAACACAGATTACTCCTGCTAAAATCAGAACTCCGTAAACTACATAAACTGAGAAATCCGTGCTGTCATAAAAGCCTGTTACCGGATTGATAAGCTTAAAATACTGATAGACTCTCAGCGGTACACAGACAAGCACTGCGGCAAGTGATGCAATAAGAGGCACCTTATATATCATATTGTTGTCTTTGGACAGATTTTTCATTTGATAATCCTCTCTTCAAACGGAATATAATCGGGCTCAAGCGTAAATTCGTCAACACGCTCATCGATTTTGATATAGTTTCGTCTTGTTGAAACGCTCTTGTATGCAGGACGGACGATTCTTCCGCCTGTCATAAGCTCCTCAAGACGGTGTGCTGACCAACCTGCGATTCTTGCTGTTGTAAACAGAGGAGTATAGATATCCTCAGGAATCTGAAGCATCTCATAGATAAGACCTGAATAAAGGTCAACATTTGCACAGATAGGCTTCTTTGTGCCCTTAACCTTATGGAAGATTTCGGGAGTGAGTCTTTCTATAGTGTTGAGAAGCTCGAATTTTTCTTCATAGCCCGCCTTGTAAGCGAACTTTCTTGCTTCCTCCTTGAGGATTACCGCACGGGGGTCAGAGAGTGTATAAACCGCGTGTCCCATACCATAAACAAGTCCTGAACGGTCGCCGGCCTCTTTATTGATGATTTTTGTAAGGAAGTCTGCAATCTGACCTTCATCTGAAATGTTTGATACACCTTCTTCGATATATCTGATCATTTCACTTGTTTTGATGTTTGCACCGCCGTGCTTCGGACCCTTAAGTGCGCCGATACCTGCGGCAACAGCGGCATAAGTATCCGTGCCGCTTGATGTGAGCACTCTTGTTGCGAAGGTTGAGTTGTTACCGCCGCCGTGCTCAGCGTGCACCATAAGACAAAGGTCAAGAAGCTTAGCTTCCTCGTCAGTAAAATTCTTGTTTGAGCGCATTGAACGCAGAACAGATTCCGCTGTTGACTGATTTGCCTTCGGGGGATGAATATACATACTCTTCTTGTAATAGTGGCGTCTTTTAACCTGGTAAGCATAAGACATAATTACAGGGATCTGAGCAATTATCTGAATTGACTGTCTGATGACATTTTCTATTGACGAATCGTCGGGATTCTCATCATAAGAATAAAGAGCAAGAACCGAACGGGTGATTTTATTCATAATGTTCGGCGAGGGAGCCTTCATAATCATATCTTCAATGAAATCGTCGGGGAGTGTTCTGCACTCGGCAAGGATTTCACTGAATCTGTTGAGCTGCTTGGTTGTCGGCAGAGAGCCGAAAATAAGAAGCCACGCAACCTCTTCAAAGCCGAATCGGTTTTCAGCCTTACAGTTTTCAACGATTTCTTTGATATTAACACCGCGGAAGTAAAGTTTACCTTCCATCGGAACTCTTTCACCGTCATCGATATAGTAGCCGTTAACAGAACTGATTTTTGTCAGACCTGCCATAACGCCTGTACCGTCAGCGTTTCTGAGACCACGCTTGACATTGAATTTTGTGAAGTCATTGGGATTGATCTGATTATTTTTAACGAGCTCTTCTACAAGGAAGTTTACGTTTTCGTTTGTTATGGGAGTTATATAAGAACTCATAGTTTCACCGCCAAATAATATTTCAGAACATTATACCATATATAGGGCTGTAAAGTCAAGAAAATTGCAGAGAAAATATACTTGGTTTTTCTGTAATTTCAGAATGCTTGTCTGCATATTATTCAGTGTGGGAGGAATGAAAAATGAAAAGAAATTTTACACTTTGTGCCATACTCGCCATTGCAATGCTTCTGATACCGTTGACAGCGATACGGGACAGGCAGATTCCGACAGAGCAGACAATAGCTCAGGATAGCGATTATGACGGCTTTATAAGTGTTATGAAAACCGCTGACGGTGTAACCGAGGAAGTGCCCGAAAGAGAATATCTTGTCGGCTCACTTGCCGCCGAGGCTGATATGTCCTATCACGATGAAGCGCTGAAGGCTCAGTGTGTTGCGTGCTATACTTATGCTCTTTATACAAGAGAAAGCGGCAAGACACAGAATTCGGCTGATATTACTGATAATCCTCAGATTCATCAGGGCTATCTGAATCAGTCTGAGCGAAAGGAGAAGTGGGGAAAGGATTTCGAAAAAAATGAAGAACGGGCAAATATGGTTGTTGATTCTGTTCTCGGTCAGGCAATTTATTATAATTCCAAGCCGATTTTAGCAGTTTACCATGCACTCAATAACGGAAAAACACAGAGTGCTCAGACTGTATGGAAAACCAGCTTGCCTTATCTGATTCAGGTCGAAAGCGCAGGAGATAAGCTGTCTGTTGATTACAGCTCAGAGGTAAGCCTTTCAACAGAGGATTTTAAAGAAAAAATCACAAAAATTGATGGGGTAAAGCTTGATGAAAACAAAGAAAAATGGATTGGTCAGACCGAAAGAAATTCAAGCGGATATGTTATGAGTGTTCATATCGGTGGCAATGCAGTGTCATCTGCCGATCTGAGAACTGCTCTTTCACTTAAAAGCTGCTGTTTTACTGTCAGCACCGATGAAGATTCGGTTACCTTTGAAACCTACGGTAACGGACATCTTGTGGGAATGAGTCAGTACGGAGCAGACTATATGGCACGGCAGGGGGCGGATTATCGTGAAATATTGACGCATTATTACCCTGAAACAAAAATTCAATGAATATTCGATGAATTTTTCTAAAAACTATTGCATTTTTTTGCGGTTATGTTACAATAGTGTCAAATCTGGGACAAGGAGGATGGACAAAATGGCATTTAAAATTACTGATGATTGCATTTCTTGCGGTGCTTGCGAGGCAGAGTGCCCGGTAGGTGCTATTGCAGAAGGCGATGGCAAGTATGAGATCGATGCTGATGCTTGCGTTTCTTGCGGCGCTTGTGCAGACGCTTGCCCGGTTGCAGCTCCTGTTGAGGAATAATCGATTTTCATTTTCAGGGTGGATTTTTTCCACCCTGTTTTTCTTTTTGACAGAATTGTCTGTTAGTAGTATAATGTTTCGGAGGTGATTGGATGTCTGCATACCGAAAGGAATATCTCGGAAGCGGAGTCAGTGTTATGATTTCGGATGAACACGGCTTTGGTACGGATGCTGTTCTGTTGGCTGATTTTGCTTCACCCGGACACAGGGATAATGCCTGTGATTTCGGTACGGGCTGCGGAATCATTCCGATGCTCTGGTACAGAAACGGCAACGCTGAGCATATCTGGGGACTCGAGCTTCAGAGGCAAGGCTTTGAACAGGCCTGTGAATCGGCATCTGTCAGCGCGGCTGAGAAAAAAATCACCTTTTTAAATATGAATCTCAAGGATGTAAAAACGGAATTTGAGCACGCTTCAATGGATGTTGTTACAATGAATCCGCCATATAAAGCCGCTGACAGCGGAATAAAAAGCGCATCTCAGGCGGATCTGATTGCACGGCACGAGATCGAATGCAATCTTAACGATATAACACAGGCGGCGGCACATCTTCTGAATTTTGGAGGAAGACTGTGTATGTGTAACCGTCCTGAACGCCTGAGCGATACTGTTTTTGCAATGAAGCAGGCGGGAATTGAGCCTAAAAGACTGCGTTTTGTAGTTAAGCGGCCCGAGTCGCGTCCGTGGCTTTTTCTAATAGAGGGTAAAAAAGGAAGCAAGCCCTTTCTTAATGTTGAGCCTATGCTGATTATGTATAAAGACAACGGAGAGCTCTCTGATGAGGTTATGAAAATTTACGGTGAATATAAGGAGAATACAAAGTGAGCAAGCTGTATGTTGTCGGTACACCGATAGGCAATCTCGGTGATTTTTCACCAAGAGCGGTTGAAACACTTAATGAGTGCGATTTTATTGCCGCCGAGGATACAAGAGTTACCGTAAAACTCCTGAATCACTTCGGTATAAAAAAGAATATGGTCAGCTATTTCGAGCACAACCGCCGTGAACGCGGTGAGATGATTATAGGAAGAATTCTGGCGGGGGAAACCTGCGCTCTTGTGACAGATGCGGGCATGCCTGCTATTTCCGATCCGGGTGAGGATCTCGTCAGACTGTGTCACGAAAACGGTATCAAGGTTGAATCCGTGCCGGGACCGTGCGCGTTTACAACTGCACTCGCTCTTTCGGGTATGCCCTCAGGCAGGTTTACTTTTGAAGGCTTTCTCAGCGTAAACAAGCCGAGCCGCAGAGAGCATCTTGATTCACTTAAAAACGAGACGAGAACGATGCTGTTTTATGAAGCTCCGCATAAGCTTGGTGCTACGCTCAAGGATATGTATTCAGCCTTCGGAGACAGAGAAATTGCGATAGTCAGAGAGATCACCAAAATTCATGAAGAGGTAATAAACACAACGCTTTCGAAGGCTGCCGAAATGTACGGTGAAGGCGGTCTGAAGGGCGAAATTGTTCTTGTTATAGGCGGTGCAAAGCCGCAGGAAAAGGATGAAATTCTGACTCTTGACGATGCGGTGGAGCTTGCCGGAAAAAGTGTAGAAAACGGCTTGTCGCTCAGTGATGCGGCAAAGCAGGCGGCAAAGCTTTCAGGCTTCAAAAAGGGCGAAATTTATAAGAAATTATTAGGAGAATAAAGATATGTTCGAGTATATTTCACAGCATCCGATAGCAGGAGTGGCGCTTGTTTTGCTTGCTGTTCTGACTGTTTTTGTCTGCATCAAGGCAATGATTTCAGGAAGAAAAAGAAGCGAAGAGCGCGAACGCATTATTGCTGAAATTGAGCGGGAAAAAGCATTGAGAAAAGAGTTCAAGGCTGTTGATGAAGCTACATTTTCAGATGCTCAGGATAACTATCGCCTTATCATCGGAATGTGCGCTCATATTCAGCAGAAAATTGAAAATGTCGAGGATATGAATGCCGCTTTTAACGAGCTTTCCGATACTGAAAAATTCATCTATGCTCTGGGCTATGTGTTTGAAGACAGCCGTAAGGGCTTATCTGAGTTTTTTCGTGCGAACGGTGAACCGCTTCTCGGTGTTGCCGATTGTGCGGTCAAAGAGCTTGTCTCAGGCAGATTTGCCGAGCTTTTCAACGCTGAATATATTATGCTTGACGAGAATGATGAGACAACCTCTGTTGACAATAATTCACTTATGAAAATGGATGATGAGTTCCGCTCAATTATTGAGAGCGAGGGTGACGCAATATATAAGAGCGTTGCTGACTATATCCGTTCAAACAAGGAATATTTCATATAAGAAAATGCACCGGAAACGGTGCGTTTTTTTATGGAAAAAACTGCAAATTCTTTGCAAATTTACTTTATTTTTTATATATATTATGTTATAATACTTGCGTGCGCGTGTAAGCGTACTAACATCAGCGATAAAGGAGCGGCTTTAATGGCACATTTTATTTTTTCCGCATTCTGTGATGAATCGGGCGAATCAACAATCGGCGGACAGATGTCTGCCTGTAAGCTTAACGGAATTTCTCAGATGGAACTCAGAGGCTTCGGCCCTGATCTTAATATCAACATTTTAACAGTCGAGCAGGCTGAGCAGATGAAGGCTGAAATTGATAAAGAAGGAATGAAGGTTTCTTCTATCGGCTCAGGCTACGGCAAGATTAACATAAAGGATGATTTTGAGCCTCATTTTGAAGCATTCAAAAACACAGTCGAGGTTGCTAAAATTCTTGAAACAAAATATATCAGAATGTTCAGCTTCTATTTTGACGAGGGTGACGATTATGATTTTTACAGAGAAGAGGTTATCCGTCGCGTAAAGGCTATGGTTGACTATGCTGATGATCACGGACTCGTTTGCTGTCACGAAAACGAGAAGGGCATCTACGGTGATACCGCTGAGCGCTGTCTTGACATTCTTGAGGCCTGCGGCGGTAAGCTCAGAGCAGTTTTTGATCCTGCAAACTTCATACAGTGCGGTGTCGATACAGTCAAGGCATACGATATGCTTGAGGATTATATCGAATATTTCCATGTTAAGGATGCACTTTATAACAGCGCTGAGGTTGTTCCTGCGGGTCAGGGTGACGGCAGACTTGTTGAGATTCTCAAGAGATTTGATAAGAAAAATAAGGTCGCCATTCTTTCTCTTGAGCCACATCTCAAGGTTTTTGACGGTCTTTCAAATCTTGAAACCGATAACGAAACCGCAAATGCCATGAAGGTGCATACATACGCTACTCACGCTGAGTCATTCAAGGCTGCGGCTGACGCAATGCACGCTGTTGCTGAAGAGGTTCAGCCTATCCGCTTCGGAATTATCGGTATGGGTAATATGGGTACAGCTCACGCAAAGAATTTCTTAAACGGTGAAATCAGAGAAATGCGTATAACCGCAGTTGCTGATATAGTTCCGGAAAAGCTTGAATGGTCAGAAAAAAATCTTCCTCTTGCAAAGAGATATAATTCCGCTACCGAGCTTATTGAAAGCGGTGAGGTTGATGCGGTTATTATCTGTGTTCCGCATTATTTCCATCCGCCCCTTGTTATCGAGGCTCTGAAAAACGGACTTCACGCCGTTTCGGAAAAGCCTGCGGGCGTTTATACAAAGCAGGTTCGTGAAATGAACGAATTTGCCGCAAAGCAGGACAAGACCTTTGCAATGATGTTCAATCAGCGCACAAACTGTGTTTACAGAAAGATAAAAGAAATTGTTGACAGCAAGGAATACGGTGAAATCCGCCGCGTCAACTGGATTATTACAGACTGGTACCGTACTCAGGCATATTACAATTCAGGCGGATGGCGCGCTACCTGGGTTGGTGAAGGCGGCGGCGTTCTTCTCAATCAGTCACCGCATCAGCTTGATTTGTGGCAGTGGATCTGCGGTATGCCGTCAAAAATCCGTGCTTTCTGTCACGAAGGCAAGTGGCACGACATCGAGGTTGAGGATGATGTTACTATTTATGCCGAGTATCCTAACGGAGCAACAGGCGTATTTATAACAACAACAGGTGACTATCCGGGCTCAAACCGCTTTGAAATCACAATGGATAAAGCAAAGCTTGTTTGTGAAAACGGACGCAAAATCACTCTTTATGAGCTTGAGGAATCGCTTCCCGAGAATATCGCAAACTGTGAAAGAGGCTTTACGGATATCAATGTCAAGGAGATTGATGTTGAGACTGACGGTATAAATGATCAGCACACAGGCGTTCTCAACGCATTTGCAGACCACATTCTTTTCGGCTCACCGCTGATTGCAAACGGTGAGGAGGGTATAAGAGGCCTTATGATTTCAAATGCGGCACACTACTCAAGCTGGACAGGTGAAACTGTTGAGCTTCCGATTGATGAAGATAAGTATTATGAGCTTCTTATGAAGAAGGTTGCATCTTCAAAGGCAAAAGAGGATGTTGTTTCAGTTGTTAATGAGGATATGAGCAGTACATACTGAGTTAGGAGTACTTTATGAGAGTTTCGGTTGTAGGTTGCGGCGGAGTTTCCGAGAGTCATCTGCGGGCTCTGAGTGAAATTGATTTTGTCGAAATATCGTCTGTCGTTGACATTGTTAAAGAAAAAGCGGATGCAAAGGCTGAAAAGTATAATTGCAAGCCGTATTATGATTTTGAAACAATGCTCAATGAGGATAAGCCTGACTGTGTTCATCTGTGTACACCGCATTATCTGCATGTTCCGATGGCTGTGTCAGCGCTTAATAACGGAGTGAATGTTCTTTGTGAAAAGCCCTGTGCGATTTCTGCGGACGGCTTGTCCCGTCTGCGTGTAGCTCAGCTTATGAGCGATGCCCAGCTCGGTGTATGCTTTCAGAACAGATACAATGAGTCAACGCTTATTATTAAAAACCTGATTGATACCGCCGAATACGGCAAAGTTATTGCGGCCCGTGCCAATGTTCATTGGGAACGCGGCGCTGATTATTACAGCGACGGTTGGCACGGTACTCTCGAAAAAGAGGGCGGTGGAGTGGTTGTCAATCAGGCGATTCATACACACGACCTGCTTCGTTTTCTTATAGGCAAAAACATTGTTGCCGTTACAGCACATGTATATAACGATCATCTCAAGGATGTTATCGAGGTCGAGGATACAGTTCACGCGATTTTTGAGTTTGAAGATTCAATTACTGCGTTGTATGATGCTACAACCGCTCATTCTGTTAATCAGCCGATTATGGTTGATATTGTCTGCGAAAAAGCCACACTTCGTATAGAGGGCGACAATGCCTATGTAATAACAGATTCAGGTATCGAACAGCTTCATCTTGCGGATAATACAGGCTTTGTCGGTAAAAATTATTGGGGAAAGGGACATTCTTCACTTATCAATGATTTTTACGACTGCCTTAAAAATAATAGAAAATTCCCGATTGATGCAATAGAGGGAGGAAAAGCGGTTGAAGAATTTCTTGCAATTTTTCAATCCTCTGCATCAGATAAGAAAATAATTCTGAAAAAGGACTGATTCTATGCAAATGACAATGAGATGGTTCGGAGAAGAAAAGGATACTGTTTCGCTCGAACAGATCCGTCAGGTACCGGGGGTTGTAGGTGTTATTCCTGCGCTTCACGCTTTACCTGCGGGTGAGCCATGGCCTCTCGATATGATTCTTGACATGAAGAAAGAGATTGAAGCGGCAGGACTTACCATGGAATGCATTGAAAGTGTAAATGTCCACGAGGATATCAAGCTCGGTGCGCCGACCGCTGAAAAATATATTGAGAATTATAAAACCAGTATCAGAAATCTTGCAAAAGCAGGTGTTAAGGTTATCTGCTACAACTTTATGCCTGTCTTCGACTGGACCCGCACCGATCTTGCAATGGATATGGGCAACGGCGCTACCTGCCTTAGCTATAACGGCGTTCAGGTTGAGGGCAAGAGTCCTGAGGATATGTTCAGAGAGATTGACGACAACTCCAACGGTTACGCAATGCCGGGTTGGGAAACCGAAAGAATGGGCGAAATCAAGGAGCTTTTTGAAAAGTATAAAAACATCACCGCTGACGATATGTGGAACAATCTCAAGCATTTTCTTGAGGAAATTATTCCCGTCTGTGAGGAATGCGATGTTAAGATGGCTATCCATCCTGACGATCCGCCGTGGGATATTTTCGGACTTCCGCGAATCATCAAGAATATTGAGGATATCAGAAAGTTCCTGGGTCTTGTCGATTCGCCCTGTAACGGTCTGACATTCTGCACGGGCTCACTCGGTGCAAGTGATAAAAACGATCTTCCCGCAATGATCCGTGAGGTTGGTGACAGAATTTATTTTGCACATCTCAGAAATGTTAAAATCAGAGAAAGCTGGTTTAACGAGACATCACATCTGTCCTCAGACGGTTCACTTGATATGTATGAAATTGTTAAGGCATTGCAAGATGCAGGATTTGACGGATATATAAGACCTGACCACGGCAGAATGATCTGGGGTGAGGTTGCAAGACCCGGATACGGACTTTATGACCGTGCTTTGGGAGCAGCATACCTCAACGGACTCTGGGAAGCTGTGGAAAAGTCGAAGAAATCGGAGGAATAAGCTATGACAGAACATAAAAGTCTTAAGGATAAGGTTGCAGTCATTACAGGCGGAGGCGGAGTATTGTGTTCAGGCTTTGCAAAAACACTTGCAAAGCAGGGGGTAAAGGTTGCCGTGCTTGATCTTAATGAATCAGCAGCTCAGGCAGTTGCCGACGAAATCAATGCTGACGGCGGTACAGCGATTGCTGTCGGATGTAATGTTCTCGAAACCGAGAGTATGCAGAAGGCGAGAGATATAATTGCCGAAAAGCTCGGTACCTGCGATATTCTTCTCAACGGTGCAGGCGGCAACAATCCCAAGGGTACAACTACGAAGGAAACCCTTGAAAAAATCGACCTTCTTGAAAAAGACGAGAATGTAAAAACCTTCTTTGATCTTGATCCGCAGGGTATTTCCTTTGTATTTAATTTAAACTTCCTCGGAACACTTATTCCGACTCAGGTTTTTGCACGCGATATGGCAATGAAGGACGACAGTTGTATTATTATGGTTACTTCAATGAATGCTTTCCGTCCGCTTACAAAAATTCCTGCATATTCAGCGGCAAAGGCTGCTGTTGCAAACTTTACACAGTTTA
The DNA here is from genome assembly GCA_045540195.1 of Acutalibacteraceae bacterium. Classification (GTDB taxonomy): domain Bacteria; phylum Bacillota; class Clostridia; order Oscillospirales; family Acutalibacteraceae; genus CAG-488. The sequence continues at coordinate 9,751 of JAZQGS010000088.1, read as the reverse complement.
TGGCTGTTCACTTTGCTGAAATGGGAATCCGCGTAAATGCGATTGCACCGGGCTTCTTCTCAACTCAGCAGAATAAAACTCTTCTCTGGAATGAGGACGGCACTCCGACAGCAAGAACAGGCAAGATTCTTGCCGCAACACCAATGGGCCGTTTCGGAGAGCCCGAGGAGCTTTCAGGCGCACTTCTTTTCCTTTGCGACAAGGAGTATTCGGGCTTTGTTACCGGCACAACTATTGCGGTTGACGGCGGCTTCAACGCTTATTCAGGTGTATAATTTTTCGGGAGGATAAGTATATGGATTTAAAGTTAAGACCTCAGGCAGAATGTGCCTTTGATATGATTTCTCTCGGTGAGGTTATGCTCAGACTTGATCCGGGTGATTCAAGAATCAAAACCGCCCGTGAATTCCGAGTATGGGAAGGCGGTGGAGAATATAATGTTGCACGAGGACTTCGCCGTTGCTTCGGTATGAAGACCGCAATCGTAACCGCTCTTGCCGATAATGAGGTCGGAAGACTTGTTGAAGACTTTATGCTTCAGGGTGGTGTCGATGTTTCTCTTGTTAAATGGGCAAAGTATGACGGTATCGGAAGAACTGTCAGAAACGGTCTCAACTTCACCGAAAGAGGCTACGGTATCCGCGGAGCTGTCGGTGTTTCTGACCGCGGTAATACTGCTGCTTCACAGCTTAAGGCAGGCGATATTGACTGGGATTATATCTTCGGTACACTCGGTGTAAGATGGCTTCATACAGGCGGCATTTTTGCGGCTCTTTCCGATACAACCGCTGAGGTTGTTATCGAAGCTGTCAAAGCGGCTAAAAAATACGGAACGATTGTTTCGTATGACCTTAACTACCGTCCGTCACTCTGGAAGGATATCGGCGGTAAGGAAAAAGCGCAGCAGGTCAATAAGGAAATCGCAAAATATATCGATGTTATGATCGGTAATGAGGAAGATTTTACAGCCTGCCTCGGACTTGAGGTTGAGGGTAATGACGAAAATCTCAAGGAGCTTAATCTTGACGGCTATTATAAGATGATCGAAAATGCTGTCAAGGTATATCCCAACTTTAAGGTTATTGCTACAACTCTTCGTACAGTTAAAACCGCAACTGTCAATGATTGGAGTGCAATCTGCTGGGCTGACGGCAAAATCAATAAGGGAATGGAGCTTCCCGGTCTTGAGATTTTTGATCGTGTCGGCGGCGGTGACAGTTTTGCTTCGGGACTCATCTACGGTCTTATGACAACAGGTGACGCTCAGGCAGCGGTTAATTACGGCGTTGCTCACGGTGCTTTGGCAATGACAACACCGGGTGACACTTCAATGGCAAGCAAGGCTGAGGTTGAAAGAATTGTCAGCGGTGCGGGAGCACGCGTTCAGAGATAAGGAGAGTTAACTATGGATAAAGAAAGAATTTTAACCAGAATTCAGGATTGCGGTATTGTTGCTGTTGTCCGTGCCGAAAGCACAGATAAGGCTGAAAGAATCGTTGATGCGTGTATGGAGGGCGGTGTAGCCGCTATCGAGCTTACCTTCACAGTTCCTCACGCAGACAAGGTTATCGAAGAGCTTGCAAAGAAGTATGATGAAAACGACATTATTCTCGGTGCAGGTACCGTTATGGATGCCGCTACCGCACGTATTGCTATGCTCAGCGGTGCCCAGTATATTGTAAGCCCGTATCTTGACCTTGAAACACTTAAAATGTGTAACAGATACAGAGTTGCTATGATGCCGGGAATTATGACAGTCCGTGAGGGCGTTATGGCTATGGAGCATGGCGCAGATATTCTCAAGGTATTCCCGGGTGATCTTTACGGTCCCAAGATTATCAAGGATATCCGAGGTCCGATTCCTTATGCTAAAATGATGCCCACAGGCGGCGTTGATGTAAACAATGTCGGTGAGTGGATCAAAGCAGGTGCAGTTGCAGTCGGTGCAGGCTCGTCACTTACCGCAGGTGCAAAAACAGGTGATTACAAGAAAATTACCGAAACAGCAAAGCAGTTTGTTGCCAACATTCAGGCAGCAAGAGCTGAACTTAAATAAATTATATCCAGAGGTATTACTATGTTTGTTGACATAGCAAAAATAAAAATCAAAGCCGGCGACGGCGGCAACGGCGCTGTCGCTTTCAGGCGTGAAAAGTATGTTGCGGCAGGCGGACCTGACGGCGGTGACGGCGGAAGGGGAGGCAATATCGTTTTTAAAGTGAACGATAATCTTTCTACACTTGCCGATTTCCGTTATAAGCGCAAATACAGAGCCCCTAACGGTGAACCCGGTCAGACAGGTCACAGAAACGGTAAAAAAGGAGCTGACCTTATAATCGAGGTACCGAGAGGAACGATTATCCGCGAGGTGCAGACGGGTAAGGTTATGGCTGATATGTCCGATGATGACGAGTTTATTGCCGCAAAGGGTGGCAGAGGCGGATGGGGAAACTCTCATTTTTCAACACCAACCCGCCAGACTCCGCGCTTTTCAAAGCCGGGCATACCCGGTGAAGAGTGGGAGGTAAGTCTTGAACTCAAGCTTCTTGCTGATGTCGGATTGCTCGGATTCCCTAATGTCGGAAAATCAACTCTGATTTCTGTTGTGAGTCAGGCAAAGCCGATTATTGCCGACTATCATTTCACAACACTGACGCCTGTTCTCGGCGTTGTTTCAATGGGTGAGGGAAATTCGTTTGTTATGGCTGATATTCCCGGTCTTATTGAAGGTGCAAGTGACGGTATAGGTCTCGGACACGAGTTTCTCAGACATGTCGAAAGATGCCGTCTGCTTGTTCATATTGTTGATGCGGCAGGCAGTGAGGGCAGAGATCCGATTGATGATTTCAACACGATCAACGCTGAGCTTGTGAAATTCAATCCTGATATGGCTGATTTGCCGCAGATTGTTGTCGGCAACAAGATTGATCTTGCGACCGATGAACAGCTAGAAAGACTTGAAAGCTACTTTACTGAGAACGGATATCAGTATTTCACGATGTGTGCGCCGATTGTCGAGGGTACACAGGAAATCATCAATGCCGTTGCGGCAAAGCTTGCGACTCTTCCTCCTATCAAGCGTTTTGAGAAGGAAGAGATTCCTGTCGACTTCTTTGAAAAGAATAATGACGGTAAGTTTACCGTTACGGTCGAAGACGGTGTTTATTCTGTTGAGGCTGAGTGGTTGCTCAAGATTCTTCAGAGAACAGATCTTGATGACTACGAATCCTTACAGTATTTTCAGAGAGTTTTGCAGTCAAGCGGTATAATTGATGCGCTTGAAGAAAAAGGAATTCAGGAAGGCGACACAGTCGAAATCTATGATCTTGAATTCGATTTTGTGCCGTAAAAAAATATGGATAGATTATTAAAAAATATGGCGGTCAGACCTGATGAATTAAGTCCGCTTACACTTGCTTTTATCGGAGATACCGTGTTTGATCTTCTTGTCAGGGAAGAGTTGATTTGTCGGGCAAACAGACCTGCAAATGATCTTCATAATCTTGCTGTAAAGAAGGTTAAGGCTTCGGCTCAGGCCGAGTTTATCGGAAAGCTTTTGCCTGTTCTGACAGAAAAAGAAACTGCTGTTTTTAAACGCGGAAGAAATGCTAAGGTCGGACATTTGCCGAAAAACGCGTCACAGAGTGATTATCACGCGGCAACAGGCTTTGAAGCCTTGATAGGTTATCTCTACTTATCTGATGAAATCGAAAGAATCGTTGAGCTTTATAACATAATTTCAGATTAACGGAGGCTTTACTTTGAAAAAAACTGAGAGTCTGAAATCCGATTTTAAGAATTTAAAAATTAAAAATCTGCTTGTTGATAATTTTTTCTATATTCTCGGATGTCTTCTGTATGCACTGGGTGTCAACATTTTTGCAATTCCGAATAATATTGCACAAAGCGGAATAACAGGTCTTGCGATAATTATCAATTATCTTGTACCGGAGCTTCCTGTCGGACTGACGGGATTTGTGCTTAATGTTCCGCTGATTATTCTTGCATGGATTTTTATCGGAAAAATGTTCACACTAAAGACCTTGTGGACAACGGTTATTCTGTCATTGTGCATTGACGGTGTTGCTTCGGTTATGAACACAGGACTAATCAGCGCTTATACGGGTGACAAGCTTCTGGCATCTCTTTTCTGCGGTGCTATGTGCGGTGCGGGTATCGCACTTATTATCGTACGCGGTGCAACCTCGGGCGGAACTGATGTTCTAGGAAGGCTTCTTAAAAAAATCTGGCCTCATATGACGATGGGAACAATGATTCTCATTTGTGATGCCGCTGTTGTAATTGCGGCTGCGATTGTATTCGGAAGCGTTGACAGTGCGATGTATGCCGCTGTACTCATTTTTGCAAGCTCAGAAGTTATGGATCACATTCTCTATGGCACGGGCAGCGGAAAGATGCTTTATATCTTCACGAAAAAGGGCGCTGAGGTCGCTGAAATGATAACTAGGGAATGCAGACGAGGTGCAACTATTATTGAAGGCAAGGGCGGTTATACAGGCAACATAAATGAGCTTGTAATCTGTGCTGCTCGTAGTCACGAGATTCCGAGAATCAGAAAAAAGGTCAAGGAGCTTGATCCTGAAACATTTATTGTTCTTACAGAAGCAAATGAAATCCTCGGCAAGGGCTTTACGCCTCCTGCCGCAGGAGATTGATATGAAAAAAGGCTGTGTCAATCGACACAGCCGTAATTTTTTATAGTTTAATCCCACTCACAGCCCGTAACAGTATCCATATCAACACCCTTGGTGTCGTGGGTTTTTGATACAAGTGTAATCAGAGCGACAATAAAACCGGGCACAAGAAGTGCGAAAGAAACAATTCCCGTTACACTGTTGCCGATGATAGTTATAAGCGGAAGTCCGATAACATAAGAAATAGCAACTCCTACGGCGGTAACAATAAACTGTGCAGACATCGCAGAGGAACGCAGATTTGTCGGTGACGATTCACCGATCATCATAATAATAACATCGTTTGTTGAATAAAAGCTTCCGACAAAAGCACCGCAAAGAAATCCGACAATATACGGATTAAGGGCTATATTAGAGCCTATTGTAAATCCGATGAATGCAAGAAGACAGTTGACTGAGGTGGTGATTGCTGCAGCTTTTCGTCCTTTTGAGTCAGAGATAAAGCCCATAATAACCTGAGAAACGGCACAGCCGACAGGGAACATAAACAGAGCCGCAGTAACGGGTCCTACGCTGACAGCGTTCATTACATCCTCGCCGAGAGAAGCGAATAACCCGCTTTTAACATAGTTCTGAGCGTAGCCGTAGGACATTATAACCTGATAGTTTATAGTGCCGATAAAGCCGAGATTTGCGAGTGAAGATGTGATATAAAGCCAACGAAGCTGCTTATGCTTCATTGCGAATTTAAGTGCAGGGATAAGTCCGCCCTGACTGTTCTGAGAATTCTTCTGTTTCGCAAGCCTTTCTTCATCAGTCATACGAAGATAACGGAGTCTTGATTCGATGAAAGAATCTGTTTCTCTTGCTGTAAGCAGGGCAATAAAGCTTGTTACAAGACCGACAACAGCAGGAATAAAATAAACAAGTCTCCATTCAGAAGCCTCTGTCATAAGTAAGCGTCTTAAAAGCGGAACGAGCATTACGGACATATTTGCGATGAATTTAATGGAAGAATAAACCTTTCCGCGGTGGTCGGTAGGGGATGATTCCATTATGTAAACAACATGCATATCGTGAGGTATGAAAAACTGAACCATACAAGCACCGATAAAATACAGAATCAGATTGTTAGAAAGGAATATGACGAGCAGAGCGAGACTCATACCGAAGGTGTTGATTATAAGAAATGTCTTTCGGCCCCAACGGTCTGCAAGCGGTCTGTATAAAAGACCGAGAGCCTGAAACGGTACAACGAAAATTCCCAATATGTTAAGAAGACCGACTGAGCTCTCACCGAATTTTGCGAAGAGATCGTTTGCGATTTCTGTTTCCATAAGTGTACCTATCTGAGATGCAATTTCATCTGTTGCATAGATAAGAGTTATAATAAAAACAAGATAAGCAAAATAATATGACTTTTTCGGCTTTGCCTTTTCTTTTTCCCATTTTTTTATTTCTTTTTCGCGCCTTAGCTGAATTTTCTTCAGCTTTTCGGGTGTCATTTCTTTAAACTTCATTTTATCCTCCTCAATACAAATTTCTTTTCAATTCATCGGTGAAGCTTGTTGTGTCGATACTTTCAAGCCTGTGGGCATCAGTTCCGAGAGTGAAAACAACACCGAGCTCCTTGCCGATGTTATATATTCTTTTAACAAGCATCGGGTCAGCCGAGAATGCGGCGGCGTTAAGCTCCCAGGCACAGCCGCTGTCATAACCCTCTTTTAAAATTTCAGCGATTTCATAGTCACGCCAACAGCTACCCAAGGTATCGGCATCCCAACCCATCATTTTTCGAAGATATGTACCGTTGAGAGGGTGCGCAACCGTGTCAGCGGCCTTATCTTTGAAAAGATTACGGAGCATCCTTTTTGTCAGCTCCTTGTATCCCTCGGGTGTTTTTTCTTCGGCCTGCTCCCAGCCTGTAACATGAAAATGATTCTGAGCATAGAGTCGGTATTCGGTGTTTATATCAATACCCTTGAGAGTATATTTATCTGTGCCATAGCACGAAAACTCACCGCCGATAAGTATTTTTACCTTGCCGTCATACTCATCGCGTTTTTTTCTTAACATTTCGCAGTTAGCGTTGAATTCGGGCAAATCCTCAGGCTTATAAATATGATCACATAATGCAATCATTTCGAGTCCTGCTTTTTCTGCCGATTTTACGATGCTTTCGAATGTCATTTCATCCTTGGCACAGCCCGAAAAGCAAGTGTGTATATGCAGATTATAGCGTCTTAGCTCATCAATATCATAAATTCCCTGTGTCAGAAACAAAATATCACTTCCTTTAATTTTTATTTTAGCAATTTTGAAATATGTTGTCAATTTAATATTGTATTTATCAAAAGTTTGACATGCTATTTTTACAGTGATATACTAAATTTACAACGAAAAAAGGAGCGTTTACAATGGAAGAGAAAAAGTTATATATATTAACATATGACCACGGTGGTTATGTTCTTTGGAAAGATGAGGTGAAACCCCGTCTTAATGATCTTGAAGTCTGGCTTGAAAAATATCCCAAATTAAAGATAGGATTGGATTATGAATCATTCACTTTTGACGAGTTTTCAAGATGTGACCCTGAAATTGTTGAAAAAATTGCTGAACTTCTCAAAAAATATCCCGGAAGAGTCGGACTTGGAGCTACGACCTATGGCCAGCCGCTTTCCCTTACGATTTCGGAGGAGTCTAATGCGCGCCAATTGAGTTATGCGGTCAAAACCAATTTGCACTATTTTGGTCAGACACCAAATGTTTATGCTATTTCAGAGTTTGCGCTTAATAATCAGACACCACAGCTTATTTCACAGTGCGGATATAAAGCCGCTATATTGCGTTCTCATGTTATGGGTTACGGCTATCCGCGTACCTTTAATTCTTCTTGGGGCCGTTGGATAGGAAGGGACGGTACCGAAATACCCGCTGTTCCTACATACGATAAACAGGGCAGAGGCTTTAACTGCACAACTGTGGACAATTGGATTTTGTCCCGTTGGCCCAGGTCAGATCTTTATTCGCTTGAAGATTTCGAGAAGATGTTCTCTGAATATTCGCCGTTGCTTGCATCAAGATATGATGATCTTACTCAGGAAATTGAGCCTATTACCGCTCATATCGAAGAAAAAGAAAATTATCAGCATATTCTGCTCGAGGATATCCCCGAAATTTACGGTGAGGCAAAAGACGAGCTTCGCACAACCGATAATGATTTCCATGTTCAGATGCCTTGGGGCTATTGCGGTAATGAGATTTTCAACGGTGTCCGTGCCTCGGAGCTTGCTGCTGTTCAGGCAGAAAAGCTTAATTCCTTGGCAATTATGCTTGGCGGTGTTTCGATGCAGTCTGAATTGGACGACGCTTGGAAATATGCTCTTGCCGCACAGCATCATGATGTTACGATCTGCGGTCTTCTGGATCTTTCCCGTCGATTGATTCCGTCTTCGTTAGACGCTTCAGCGCAAGTTAAGGAAATGTCATTAAAAACCCTTGAGCTGCGCTTTGCAGACGAAAAAGGCGAGTCTCTTTTTGTGTTTAATCCTAATTCTTTTGATGCTGATGAATGGATTGAAGTTGAAACGGAAAAAGATTATTCGGTTTTTGATGAAAACGAAGCTCTCGAATGTTATACGGTTGAAAGCGACGGCAAAAAGTTTTTGAGGGTTCATGTTGTTGTTCCTGCTTTAACAGTGAAAAAATACGCTTTGTCAGCTTGTGAAACAAAATCCGAAAACAGTGTCTTTACCTGGAATCAAGAAAAAGGTGAGCTTACTACTCCTTGCTATTGTATTAAACTCAATGAAAACGGTATTGTTTCAATGGATGATATTATCCGTAACCGTCGCTTGATTGATAATGGAGAAGGTGAGCTGTTTACCGCTTTGGTTGATGATAAGCCGTGTAAATCAAACGGTAATTGGACTGTTAATGTTTCCGCTTTTGGGGCACAGGCTGTACAGAAGGGAAATATAGGATCTATACCGTACACTATCGAAATGCAGTTTAACGGTAATGACCCGAAAATAAATTGTAAAACTCAATTTGAGCTTCACGGTGAACGGGTAGGTAAAACGGGAGTTTCAGAGGGGCTTGTGCGTACGATCACTGTTGACGGACATCGTCATGCCGACAAGCTTAATCTTGTATTAAACACTTGTCTTGAAAAAGATCGCCGTATGGTTCGTGATCTGCCGTATTCCATTTCCGAGTGGGACGGTCAAGTCAGAAAGACTGAAGATTATTGGTACGGAGATGACTATATACTTATTGATACTGAAGTTTCACCTGAGGAATCATTCAACTCAGCAACATATATTCAGGGTATTTATTGGCTGTCTCTCCGGGATAAAGAAAAAGGAATCGCTGTTATGAACAGAGGTTGTATGGGTGCCGCCGTTTACGGAAACCGGGTTGAACTTCCTCTTCTGTACTCCAATGAATATATGTGCGGAACAAGAATACTTGACGGTATATATGAGGATGAATTTGCAATTTTACCTTTTGATTCAGCCTTAAGTGACGCTGATGTTCATCGCTCAGCATTGCTTTATAATTATCCTGTTATTGGTAAGGTCATTGAAAAAGGTAATGGTGATTTGTCACAGTTCAGTGTTGCTGAATTTAATGCTGATGGCGGTGAGGTAATTATGACTGCAATGTATCCTGAAAACGGAGATATACTTGTCCGTTTCTGTAATTATTCAAATGATTTCTCAACGCTTATCTTTAAGCCGACAGTCGGAACGGTTGAGTGCGAGGTGGATTTGCTTGGCAATGAGCTTAAGCCTGTTGCGGATAGTAAACTTAGCTTCCGTCCGTGGGAGATTAAAACTGTAAGAATTAACTGTAAATCAGTGATTTAATGAAAAACAAAGCTGCAAAATTTTCCCTTGCAGAGTGCGAAACAGAATAATTGGTATGCTTTATGCAAAAAAATCTCCGAATGAGCAATCATCCGGAGAAATTTTTTATATCTTGATTTTTTTGAAAAGCCACGGACAGAAGCCGAGAATTGTAAATACAACAAAGAAGTATCTTACACCGTCAAAAATAAGGGACAACTGAATGTTCGAAAAATCGAAAACAAG
>JAZQGS010000087.1:0-1922 GCA_045540195.1 Acutalibacteraceae bacterium | reverse complement strand
CCGAGTACGCCTGCTCTGTAAAGCTCGCGCATCTTCTTGGGTGCGCCCATATAGCAGTAGTTTTCAGCATAGGCATAGACTCTGCCTGTTCTTTCAACTGTTTCGATAAGCTCGACAGCCTCTTTCATTGTCTGAACGGGGAGAACCTCACTGATAACATCAAGACCGCTTTCCATACAACGGATTGCAAGCGGTGTATGCTCTGTTGCAAAGTTTGCAAGAACAACTGCATCCATATCGTGCTTGAGGAAATCCTCAAGGTCGTCATAGAAAACGATTGTGTCGTTGCCGTAGCTCTCCTTTGCAAAATCGAGTGTCGGCTTATGGTTATCGCAGACTGCAACAAGCTCTGCATTCTTTGAGTTGACGCAGTAGTTGATCATTGTCTTACCGCGACCTGCGCCGACAACACCGATTTTAATCTTAGGTGCCTTGTAAATTGTCTTATAGAATGAGCAATCCTCATTTACCATATCAATGCTGTCAATATCAAATTCTGTAAGAATTGCCTCCCAGCGCTTCTGCATACCCTCGTCATATTCAACGGGCTTAAAGCCTGAAGAGAGATAACTCTTGACTGCACCCTTACGCCACTCGTCTGTTGTAAGGTAGATATAATCAACTCCGCGAGCCTCAAGATCCTTGAGCGCGATGTTGTTAAGGTGCTTGCCGAGTCCCTTTCCGCGGAATTCGGTTTTAAGACCGACCATATGCACCTCACCGCAGTTTACATCTGTATGATGTACAGCTGTGATTGTACCGATGTGCTCGCCCTCGTAATCGATAAAGTATGTATCCGTATCGGGGTTTGTGAATGCGTGATTTGTGATTCTGTCCTCAAAAATTTCTTCAAACGGCTCGTCACCGACAAGTCCGTTCTTACAGCAGTCAACCCAAGCCTGTCTGTCCTCGGCTGTGCCGTTGTAACGGGAAATCTTATATTCTTCCGGTAAAGCAAGGTCTGCAATAGGAGTTCCTGCCAACCAATACATTTTTAACTGTGCCATAATAGCCACCGCCTTTCAAAAAGGAATTGTAGCACAACAAGAAATAAAGTTCAATAACGAAAAGGAAAAATAAACAAAGATTTTTCAGTTAATTGACACAAAATTTTGAATAGTTTATAATTGAAAATATAAACTCAAAGGAGGCTGACTATGTTTAAGTTTCTTACATCAATCTTTCTGGCAATCTCAACATTTTTCGGGGCGTTTTTTACCGAGATTGAAAGACTGCCCGAAAACAAATACAACAGCGATATTACTTTTGAAAGCATATCTGCCGAAGAATTAAATATAAGTGAAAAAGAAAAGGAGCAATGCCGCGACTGGTTTGACAGAAATCTGCGTCTTGTCGAAGACGGCGGCGAGCTGCCGTACAATTTCAAAGTCGGCTCAAGGTCACTCACGAGCAACGCAGATGATTGGGATATTTCTATTGGCGAAGAGAGCGAAGTCGGTGCGGTTTACAACGGCGGTAAGACAACTTACATAACACTCCGTCACAAGGAAAGTGACATTGAAGCAACGGTTGAGGCTACGATTTATGAGGAAAACGCCACCTGCGAATGGACGGTTTATATCACAAATGAGGGTGACGAAAATTCTCCCGTAATCAGCGATTTTTATGCCACTGATACCGATTTTGAGATAAAAAATGCAGAGCTTTACTATTCAAAAGGCAGTCACGACGAGCCTTATGACTTTGCTTTGATGCATAAAAAGCTCTCAATCTTCCCTGCTGTTTTCACAAGCGAGGACGGCAGATCGACGGACACATATCTCCCCTATTTCAACATAAGCGGTAAGGACTCGGGTATCATTCTCGGTATCGGTTGGACAGGTCTTTGGAAAGCGGCCATCAGCAAAGCCGTCGGTGAAGTTTCGGTAAAAGTAAAGCAGGAAAAATTCAAGGCTTATCTT
>JAZQGS010000086.1:0-3380 GCA_045540195.1 Acutalibacteraceae bacterium | reverse complement strand
TAACGCTCTGAAAGAAAAGGGCTACAACCCTATCAGTCAGATCGTCGGCTATATTCTTTCCGAAGACCCGACTTATATCACAACGCACAACAACGCAAGAAGTCTTATCAGACGAATCGACAGAGACGAGTTGTTGCAGTCTTTGGTTAAAAACTATCTTAAGGATTAAGAGAGGTATTATACAATGGCAAAAAAGAACGATAACAAGTTCCTTGAGTACCGAGGCAAGCCTCTTGTACGCTGCGGCAATACAATCTATTACGGCAATATGAATGACCCGTATGTGATTATGCTCCAGATTACAAGCACAAAAACCTTTAATGATATGGAGATTGCTGACAGAGTTCTCATTCAGCTTCTCAATACAGATCCCGATTGCAGACCGCGTGACCGCATTGTTAAAAAGAGCGAGAAAAAAGGCCTTTACAATGCAATGGACATCGGCACAATCTGGCTTGAAAGAGCACTCGAAAAAGGAACGGCATAAGACAAACAAAACCACCGGAATTCAACCGGTGGTTTTTTGTTATAACTAAGCTTTTATGATAGTTTTGCTTTGTTGTCTAAAGTATATTGAGTTGTAATTTCTATCAGCTCGTTATTTATGTTTTCCATATAAAAATCATACTCTTTTTCAAAATCAATCCCCTTTTCTTCGAGCTTATCAACAGCGTTCTGTATTGATTCAAGTTTTTTAGGAACAGCCTTTCTCGGGAAACAAAGTTCAACGGTATTCAGAAAATCCACAGCACTTTGCATTCCGATAGCTTCGACTGACTTTTTTAGAGAATAAAAATGATTGCCGTTTTCATAAAGATAGGCATCAAGACCCTCTGTATTCATTTTTTCGATGAACTCGACAGTATAGAAAATGTTTTTCTCGGTTTTATTAAGATAAGACATCTCTTCGCCGTCTGCGCTTCTTTCGCCAAGATGATAGTAAAGCTCGAATATCATATCATCCTCGGAGAGCTTCAGAATCTCGCTTATCCGCATTGAACATTCCTCGGGCGACAGAGCTTTTGAAATTGTAACAAGAGAATCAGGCACTTTATTTTCGACAAGGTGCTTGTATTTTTGCCAGACGTCATCAAGCTCGCGGAAAGAAATTGCTTCTTCATAGTTGTCGGCCGTTTCGGTGCAAAGCAAAATGAGATATTCCGTTCCCGTTTTCTCGTCCCCTTTTTCAAAATAACACTGCGCAAGACGCAGATAGAGGGTAACATCATCCGCAATCCACGCAAAATTATCAAGAACGGTTTTATTTATCAGCAAGCCTGCATCAAAATCCTTTTCGTTTATCAGCTCGTCGGCAAGAGAAATAAGATAATCTGCACTGCCGCAACAATCCTTATATTCGTTGGTAAGCCTTCCGAGCTCTTTCTTAAGTAAGTCAAAATCCTTGGTTTTTGCATATTCAGATTTCATTGCTTTGGCTTCAGATGCAAATTTATCGACATCAAAAATCATATTAAATCCTCACTTTATTTCTAACTTGAACGGTTTTACGGGGAAGTTGGCTTCGTTTTGTTCGGAAAGGGTTATTTTAAAAGTGTCTTTCAATTTTTCGGTTTTTTACCATTTTAACATATCGAAGGAAAAAATTAAATAGGAAAACTTGAATCGAGTGGGAATTTATAATATAATTTTGGTTGAAATTTTCTCCACCGCTTATGTGGTCCTCATCCTTTAATCAAGGTAGGCTGAATTATTTTGTTGGAAGTGCAAAATATGAAAAAAATAAACTCAATCAGGCTGATGTTTACCTTTGCCGGATGCTTTCTCGGTGCGGGGTATGTGTCGGGTCAGGAGCTATGGCAGTTTTTCGGCTCGTTCGGAAAAATCGGACTTGTCGGAATGGCGGTTGCCGCGGTGCTTCTTTCCGCGTTCGGGATTGTGCTGACTAGATATGTACAGCTGACGGGCATCAGCGATATGGACAAGGTCGTTATAAAAAAGGATATCAAGGCATTGCGCTTTATTTTCGTACTGCTCGAGGTGTTTTTCCTCTTCGGTGTGTTCGTGATTATGACCGCAGGTGTCGGCGCGATGCTCGAACAGGTTTTTGGGATAAATCCGCTTGTCGGCTCGGCTGTTTTTGCCGTGCTTGTGGGGCTTGTATCAGTTTTCGGAATGAGCGGTATGGTGACGGCTTTTTCGGTTACAGTTCCGTTGCTTGTGATTATGTCAGCGGTAATTTTTGCGGTTTCGGGTGTGAAAATCGGCTTTTCGAGCATTGATTTCAGCGTGAGCACAAACGAAAATCCGTTGTTGCAAAATTGGCTCGTATCGGCGGTTGTTTTTGTTTCGTATAATCTTTTCGCTTCAATCGGCATACTGACGCCCATAGGCAAAGAGGTTAAAAACAAACGCACACTTTACGCGGGAATTATCGGCGGAGGAGCATTACTTTTGCTCATAGCGTTCGGAATAATGCTGACTATGGCGATGAATCCCGATTCGGTTACCGCACAGCTACCGATGCTTGCGGCGGCACAGAGCATCAGCCCCGTTTTTACCTTTATTTTTGCATTGCTTCTTTTCGGCGGTATGTTCGGTACATCGGTTTCGAGCGTTTTCGCGATTGACGAGTTTGTAAAAGCACGGTATAATGTGGGCAAAAAGGTTTCGGTTATAATTATTTTTGTTATTTCCGTCCTCGCTTTTGTCGGCAGTATTTTCGGTTTTGATAAGCTGATTGGTGTTGTTTATCCCGTTTGCGGTTACCTCGGTGTTGCGGCATTGGCGCTGATAGTTGTGAATTTTGTGAGGGTGAGAAAGGAAAAATAAAGTTCGGCGGGAGCAAGCCCCCGCCCTACCGTGAGAAATATAATATTATTTCTAATTAAGCAATCCCTCCACCACTTCGTGGTCCCCCTCCCTTTAGGCAAGGGAGGCTGTAAAAACTTTAGATTTGCAAAAAATTAAGCCGTAGCGTGTGCTACGGCTTTAGTTGTTATATTTATCTTGCTGAAATGTCTTCTGTTGTGGGGAGGGCTACGCCGCCGTTTTTGTGGGCTTCGTTTGCTTTGGACTCGTCGTCAACGCGGATAACAGTCATTGCCTTGCCGTCAGCCTTACCGATGAATGCGTACATATACTCGATTACAACATTTGCCTCGGTAAGTACGTTGAGAGCCTTTGAAAGTCCGCCGGGTGTATCGTCAACGGCAATTGCAAGAATGTCGTTGAGCTTAACGATAACTCCCTCTGCTTTAAGAACTTCAACTGCGAGCTCAGGCTTATCGACAATAAGACGAAGGATTCCGAACTCTGATGTGTCTGCAAGTGAAAGAGCTGAAATGTCGATTGACTTTTCTGCAAGTGCATTTAAAATCTCTGCCATTCTGCCGAATTTATTTTCAACAAAAACTGAAAGC
>JAZQGS010000085.1:0-7960 GCA_045540195.1 Acutalibacteraceae bacterium | reverse complement strand
CCGGGCCGACAGCGAGGAAGGTTGTTACCACCATTATCGCTGAAAGCAGGAATGATACGATTCTCTTTGTGTTCTTCATAAAAATACCTCCATGTGAGTTCCGTCTCTTGCGAAACTTATGTTTTCTCGCCGGGGTCTAAGAAGTTTTTGCACAGCCTGCCGTATTCGTGCGCCTTTTCGCACGCGTATTCCGGCTTGCCGTCAAATCTGCCCGTCTCTGCATAAGACACTGCCGCACACAGGTCACAAACCCTGCGCAATTTACAGTTCTTACACTCAAAAGGCATTATTATATTTTCACGCCTTGCACGGAGTTTTCCCCATGCCGCGCTGAAATCCTGTGGATTTTCTATTATTTCTTTAGGCTCATTCATCATTCCGCACGGGGTCAGTCTTCCGTCCCATGTTACCCAGAATGCTGTCGAGCAGGCTCTGCAGCTGATGATATCGCCCTTGTCACCTTCTCTTGTCGGTAACGGCATAAGCTTGTATTCAAGCAGCTTGCGGAGCTTTTCGTCGCCAAGTCGCTTACGCTGCCAGCCAAACTGCGCCTGTGCCGCGTCCTTCGCTGAGAGGCGCTCAATATCGGGTGCGCCCTGCGCTCTCACCGGCGGGTACATATAGCTGACTGCCTGAAGATCCAGACCTTCTTCTTTGGCAAATTCAAAGATTTTGTCTTTATCCTGCGCGTTGTACGGTGTCAGTGTGTAATTCAGCCTTACCCTGACCCCCGCCTCCTTGAGCGCGCGGATTGCTTTTATCACTCTGCCGTACGCTTTTGAGTCTCCGCAAAGAGATTCGTAGGTTTCTTCCGACGCTCCGTACAGCGTGATATTGATTTTCTGCGGCGGATTCTCCGCAAAAAATCGGACTTTTTCGTCATCAATCAGAGTTGCATTCGTGTTTATGCTTACAAGCAGGCCCATATTTCGGCACGCGAGATATATTTCTCTGAAATCGCGTCTGACAAGCGGTTCGCCGCCCGTCAGCAGTAACAGAAGCATTCCTGTATCCTTTGCTCTCTTTGCAAGGTCAAGCCACCATTCGGTCGGCTTCTCACACCGCATCGCTTCACGGTCATTCTCCTTGCGGTGGATGTAGCACATCTTACAATCGAGCGAGCACCGCGAGGTCAGCTCGAAGGTTCCTGAAAGCGGTGTGCCTGCTGCTTCCGCCTTGTCGAAAAGGTTGCTTATAAGCCTTTCATATTCCGAAATCATCAGACCGCCCCCTTCCGAAATGCGTTCTCAAGGGCTATGACCGCCGCCTCATCAGGCGTGCAAGTCAGGCGGTAAACCGGTACCGTTTCAAGAAGCTTTATAAGCAGGTCGATACACATCTGCTGCTCATACGGTGCGAGAAAATCAAGATATATGTTTTCTATCACGCCGAGCAACGCCTGTATTCCTGAAATGCGCCCAGCCTCGTTGCGCTCACCCTGCTCAAGCAGGACTATCGCGCCAAGCGGTAAGGTCACATTGTTGCAGATTCTGCTCGTTCCGCAAAACGGCAGTCCCTGCGCATATACTGCATCCTCAGTGACAAGGATGCCCGCCTTATCCCCATTGATGATTTTTGCCGAGCGGTGTTTATTCCACAGTGCAGCCTGTGTGCTTTTGCCGACTCCGCACTGTCCCGAAAAAAGAATTGCCTTGTTGTCGTGCTCTATATATGACGCGTGCATAAACAGTGCGCCCTCGGGCAGAAGAAGCTGTGCCGCTGCGACAGAATTCCACATATAGCGCTCATCCATCATTATCGGCAGACTCTCCTTTGTAAAGTATGCCTGAGCCGATTTGCCGTACACACTGTCATAGAAAACCTCGACACCCGGATTAACTGCCATGTTGACGCGTCTGCACACCTTATTTCCTTCTGACGAAACGAATGTGCCTGTTGCGGTCTGAGCCTCCTTACCGAGAGGTGACGGCATCTCGTCGACGACCTGACAGCTGATATTTATATCCGCCTCGGACGGCTGTATTTCAAACAGCTTCCAATCCGGATTTCCGTCAGAAAAAAACGGAGATTCGATGCAGATTTTTTTTTGACAAATGCAATAATATCTTTTCATCGGACAATAACCCACTCTTATAATCTATTTAATTATACACCAGCCTTTCTTTTATTGTCAAGGCTTCGGGGTCGTTAATTTATTGCCAAAATAAACAAAAAAGAGTCTGCAATCTTGGATTTGATTGCAGACTCTGTATTTTATTCAAGAAATCCTGATTTTTCAAGGCTTTCGAGAAATTCTGCGGCATCCTGAGCCGCCTCCTCAGCCGATACATCGAACTCCGCCGTGACCGCCGCAACAAGCTCATCTGCCGTTGCGCCCTTTTCGAGCTTTGACCAGAAAAGGCTGCTGACCTCATTGAGAATTATTATCTGTGAGGTAGGATCTTCACCGCCCGCTCCGAGAGGAATTGCGAGATACTCTCCGGCGATTTCACGAAGTATATATTTCGGCTTTATTTTATAAATTCTGTCAGACATATTTATTCTCCCGACTTAAAACTTTTTCCACACCACGCGGTCGACAATACCCGTATAGCTCTGGATGATTTTTACGACCTTTGTTGAAACATTTTTATCCGAATAATCAGGCACGGCAATACCGAAATCAGCCTGCTCACCCATTTCGATTGCGGTTTCCACCGCCTGAAGAAGTGAGTTTTTGTCGATGCCTGCGAGGATAAAGCCCGCTTTATCGAGCGCCTCGGGTCTTTCGGTTGATGTACGGATACAGACCGCAGGGAAGCTCATTCCCACGCCCGTGAAGAACACACTTTCCTCAGGAAGAGTGCCGCTGTCGGAAATAACAGCAAGCGCATTCGTCTGAAGGTGGTTATAATCGTGGAAGCCGAGCGGCTCGTGCATAACAACTCTCTTGTCAAGCTCGAAGCCTGTGCTTTCAAGCTTTTTGCGGCTTCTGGGGTGACACGAGTAAAGCACGGGTACATCGTATTTTTTTGCAATCTCGTTGATTGCGGTAAACAGTGATGTGAAGTTTTTGTCCGAATCGATATTCTCTTCACGGTGAGCGGAAAGAAGGATATACTTTTTCTTCTCAAGTCCGAGCTTTGTGAGGATATCCGATGAGCGGATGTCATCGAGATTCTGAGTCAGCACCTCTGCCATAGGTGAGCCTGTAACATAAGTTCTCTCGGGAGCGCATCCGCTGTCGGCAAGATAGCGTCTTGCGTGCTCTGAATAAGCGAGGTTGACATCGGAAATTATGTCGACGATTCTGCGGTTTGTCTCCTCGGGCAGACACTCGTCCTTACAGCGGTTGCCTGCTTCCATATGGAAGACGGGAATATGCAGTCTCTTTGCAGAAATAGCGGAAAGACAGGAGTTTGTATCACCGAGAATAAGAAGTGCATCGGGCTTGATTGTGTTCATAAGCTTATATGAACAGTTAATGATGTTGCCGACGGTTGCACCGAGGTCGTCACCGACCGCATCCATATAGACCTCAGGGTCATCGAGCTTGAGATCCTTGAAGAAAACGCCGTTGAGGTTGTAGTCATAATTCTGTCCCGTATGAGCAAGCACACAGTCAAAATACTTACGGCACTTATTGATAACGGCAGAAAGACGGATAATCTCCGGTCTTGTGCCGACTATGATAAGCAGCTTGAGCTTACCGTTATTTTTAAAAGAACAATCGGAATAATCAAGTTTCATTTCAGCATCCCTTTTCTGCTTCAACTTTTTCAAAGAATGTATCGGGCTTAGCGGGGTCAAAGCACTCATTAGCCCACATCAGCGTAACCATATCCTCAGTATCGGAAAGGTTGATGATGTTATGAGTGTATCCCGGAAGCATATGAACAGCTTCGATTTTTTCACCGCTGACCTCAAAATTGAGAACCTCGTCCGAGCCGATTTTTCTCATCTGAATAAGACCCTTACCCGAAACGACGATGAAAAATTCCCATTTTGTATTATGCCAATGCTCACCCTTTGTAATTCCCGGCTTTGAGATATTGACCGAGAACTGGCCGTTGTTTGCCGTGCGGAGAAGCTCGGTAAAGCTGCCTCGTGCATCGACATTCATTTTAAGAGGGAAAGACACCTTTTCCTTGGGCAAATATGAAAGATATGTAGAATAAAGCTTTTTTGCAAATGAGCCGTGAGGAATCTCAGGCATAAGCAGAGTCGCGGGCTGTTCACGGAAGGAATATAAAAGCTCCGTGATTTCACCGAGAGTTACCTTGTGCGTGACAGGCACGGCACAGAATTTTCCGCCGTCGCAGATAACCGCGTTAACTCCGTCAAACTCGCAGTGATGCTCATTACCCTCAAGAGCACAAATCATCTCGTCAACGAGGTCATCGATGTATAAAAGCTCGAGCTGCGTCTCGGGATTATTGACCGTAATAGGCAGGTCGTTTGCGATGTTGTTACAGAAGGTTGCAACCGCGCTGTTGTAGTTCGGTCTGCACCATTTTCCGAAGATATTCGGGAAGCGGTAAACCAGCACTCTTGCACCCGTTTTTTCGGAATAATCAAAATATAAATCCTCACCCGCGCGCTTGCTCTTGCCGTAATCACCCTCGGCATATCTGCCGATAAGTGTAGCCTGAACAGAGCTTGCAAGCATAATCGGACAGGTGTTGGAATGCTTCTGAAGAAGTGACAGAAGCTCGTTCGGGAACTCAACATTGCCCTGCATAAATTCTTCGGGATTGACAGGTCTGTTAACGCCTGCAAGATTGAACACGAAATCCGCCTTTTCACAGAATGAATCAAGCTCCTCTGAGGTGTTGCCCATATCGTATTCAAAAATCTCTTCGATTGTAAGTGCAGGATGTGTTTTATCTTTCCCGTCGCGGATATTTTCAAGAGCGCGGCAGAGATTTTTTCCGACAAATCCTGCGGCTCCCGTTACAAGTATTTTCATATCAGTACAAACCACCAAACAATTTTAATTTAAGAAGAAGCTGCTTCATTTCTTCAACACTCAGTCGTTCAGTGTTATGTGAGGTGTACTGATCGATCTTTTCAAGCTCCTTGTTTCCGTCTGAAACATAGATATCATAGTTAAGGTTTCTGTTGTCTGCTGAAATGCGGTAGAAGCCGTCGAGGTCTTCTGCGCGGAGCATTTCTTCTGTTGTGACAAGAACCTCATAGAGCTTCTCACCGTGACGGCTTCCGATACAGGTATAGCCGACATCAGAGCCCTTGAGTTCAAGCACCGCCTGAGCAAGAGTTTCGATTGTTGCGGCAGGTGCCTTCTGAACAAAGAGATCACCTTGCTCACCGTTTTCAAAGGCATAAAGTACAAGATCAACCGCATCGTTGAGAGTCATCATAAAACGAGTCATATCGGGGTTGGTAACAGTCAGCTTCTTGCCGTCGGCAATCTGGTCGCAGAAAAGAGGAATAACCGAGCCACGGGACGCCATAACATTGCCGTAACGGGTAAGGCAGAGCACGGGATCGCCGTCAAGCATCTGACGCGATCTTGCAATAACATTCTTTTCCATCATAGCCTTGCTCATACCCATAGCGTTGATGGGATAAGCCGCCTTGTCTGTTGAAAGGAAAACGGCCTTCTTTACGCCGTTTTCAACACAGGCGGTGATGACATTATCTGAGCCGATAACATTTGTCTTTACAGCCTCCATAGGATAGAACTCGCAGGACGGAACCTGCTTGAGAGCTGCGGCATGGAAAACATAATCGGCACCGCGGAATGCACCGACGATTGAATTGTAGTCGCGTACATCACCGATGTAGAACTTTATCTTTGATGAATACTCAGGGAATCTGAGCTGATATTCGTGACGCATATCGTCCTGTTTTTTCTCGTCACGGGAAACGATTCTGATTTCACCGATATCAGATGTAAGGAAGCGGTTAAGCACCGCATTGCCGAAGCTGCCCGTACCGCCCGTAATGACGAGTACCTTGTCTTTGAAATTACTCATAATATGAACCCCTTTTTTACATAATACGCCATAATGACAATTATACATAATGATTATAACTCTAATCCGACAAAAAAACAAGAAAAATTTCAACATACAAACATTTTCTTTTATATTGAAATAAGGTATGCTTTGTTGTATACTTTAATCACCAATATTTCGGAGGTAGAATTATGGCGAAAATTATCGGACAGGCTATCCCCAACATTCCGTGGCAGGACAAGCCTGAGGGATACAGATATCCCGTATGGCGTTATGACGGAAACCCCGTTATAACAAGGGATAATCTTTACGGCGCAAACAGTATTTTCAACTCTGCGGTTGTCCCCTACGGTGACGGCTTTGCAGGTGTTTTCAGAGTGGACAATATCAGCCGCGACCACACTCTCGTTGTCGGCTACAGTAAGGATGCAATCAACTGGGAGCTTGAGGAAAAGGTTATTTTCCGCGGCTACGACCCGAGGCTTTGTGAAATTGAAGGCAAATACTATCTTTCTTGGGTAAATCTTACCCCTCACGGAACAACAATCGGTATTGCATACACAACAGATTTCAAGGAGTGGACACAGCTCGAGGATGCGTGCTATCCCGTTGCAAGAAACGGTGTGCTTTTCCCAAGAAAGGTAAACGGCGAATATCTGCTTCTTATCCGTCCGTGCGACAGAGGACACACACCCTACGGTGACATTTACTTAAGTCACAGTAAGGATCTTACATACTGGGGCAAGCACCGCTTTGTGATGTCTCCCGTCAAGAACTGGGAGATGACAAAGGTCGGCGCAGGTCCGACACCTATTGAGCTTGAGGACGGCTGGCTTATGTTCTATCACGGCGTACTGACAAGCTGTAACGGCTTCACCTATGCAATGGGTGCGGCAATTCTTGACAAGGACGAGCCGTGGAAGGTGCTTCACCGCGCCGATTGCTTCCTGCTCGCACCGCACGAGCTTTACGAATTTGTCGGCGATGTTCCGAATGTAGTTTTCCCGTGCGCGGCACTTGCTGACGCAGAAAGCGGAAAAATCGCAATCTACTACGGTGCGGCAGATACAAGCGTTGCACTCGCCTTCACAACGGTTGATGAGGTTGTTGAATTCATCAAAGAACACGACCTTAACAAGTGAGGTGAGCCCTCATAGATACGACTTATATTATACTGCTTTTTGCCGTTGCAATATGCTGGAGCTCTGTCTTTTTCATCAGACTTTTAGGCATAAACAGAATTAAAAGAACACGAAAAGGAGTTAAAAGAAAAATGCCGACAGAAATGCTCAAGGAATTTCTCAACAAAGATTGTGTTATCGCCCTCTTCAATGATGTCGTAGGTGTTCAGGGCAGAATCGTTGCCGTTGAAGAAAACTGGATTAAGGTTGAAGAGAAAAAGAGAACGCGTATCATTAACGGTGATATGATAAGAGACATTTCCATTAAGAAATAAAATTACGGTGGCAGGAATCCTGCCACCGTTTTGTTTTTAAGCTTATACCTGAGCCAAATCCTTATATGTGTCTTTAAGATTTGCGTAAAGTGATTTGTAGATTTTATGATATTTCATATACTGCGCTGTTTTTTCGCTGTCGGAATAAACAGCGTTATCGTTATAGCTTACCATTGCTTCGCAGGCCTCTTCAACACTCGGGTATATTCCCGCACCGACAGCCGCAAGCACGGCAACACCGAGAGCAGGGCCCTCACTCGAGAGAGCGGTTTTGACAGGCACTGCAAAAATATCACAGAGCATCTGTCTCCAGAAGGCACTTTTTCCGCCGCCTCCGCAGACGAGCATTTCCGCGGGAGAAATTCCCATTTCATTAAGCACGCAAACGCAGTCATAAAGCGAATAGCTGACACCCTCAAGCACCGCGCGGATGAAATGCGCTCTTGTGTGCATTGCGGAAATTCCGAAGAACACACCGCGGCAATCGGGGTCAAGGTGAGGTGTTCTCTCTCCCATAAGATACGGAAGATAAATAAGTCTGTCACAGCCGACGGGAATTTTGTCCGCCTCGGCTGTCATAATA
>JAZQGS010000084.1:0-12235 GCA_045540195.1 Acutalibacteraceae bacterium | reverse complement strand
CGTAGCCGTAAGCACCCTCGTCACAGCCGACGTTGTAAATCACGTTGCCTGAAATAACGGTATCGGGCTGAACGCCGAGCGTATAGATGCCGCCCATATCCGAAAGCCAGCCGTTGCCGATGTTGTAAATAAGGTTGTTGTTGACGTTGATTTTATTTGTCGGATGCTCTGCATAGCCCCAGCTCCAGCCGACAGAAATACCTGTATACCAGCCGTCGTGGATTTCATTGTATTTCAGGTCACAGTCATAGGCGTGGGTGAGAAGAATACCGATTGCGTTGCTGAAGATTCTTCCGTAGCGGCTGATATGACAATCCGTAACATTGATATTTTCTGTTGTTGCGGGCATAGCCAATTCACCGTGGATAAACACTGCGTTTGCACCGATTTCGTTGAACATACAGCTTGTGACATTACAGTTCTGTGCGCCCCTGTCAAATTTGAGGGCGGTATATGAAAGATTTTCGAATCGGCAATCTGTAAAATCAATTTCCGATGATTCTGTGACATAAACTGCGGCAGGAACCTCGAATGCAGCCTGAGGATGATCTATACAATATTCGATATTCCCGTACAAGGGATGTGTGACATCAAACATCTTATCCCAGAATGCACCGTCTCTGCCCGTAAAATCCCAATCCGTATTTATAAAATCTATGCCTTGGAAGGAAACATTCTTAACACCGTCAAATGTAAACAGCTTATCATTGACACCCGCATGAAGAACGGTATTTTCGGGTGTATCGCCTTCCTCGGGGATGTAATAAAGCTTATTCTCCGTACGGTCAAGATACCATTCACCCGGAAGCGACAGCGTTTCTTTAACATTTCTGAACACGAAGTTATCGTCTACTCTTATGCGCATTGAGGTAGGCTTTGAAACCTCGACCCTGCCTGTTGATGCATCTACGGAATGCACGGGAAGATGCTCATCGCACCAATAATGCATAATCTCAACCTCGACATCGCTTGCATTCGCAAAGTCAAGGATGTTGTCCTTATGCGCGTAGAAAGCTAAAAAGTGTGTGAAGAAATAAGGATCGTGAGGATTTTCAACAGCCTCGGCTTCGCTCGGGTCCGCCACCTTAAACACACCCTCCTTAGGGTAGCTTGAGCGTGACAGACGCTTGTCACCCTTGAAAAGCGAGCGGAAATAATCCTCGTCGGAATCAACCGCAACATCGGTTATAAAAGTCTTGACACCGTTGATTGTTGTCTCGCTCCAGCCTGTGATTGCTCTTGAGCCCGAGAAAGATACCTTTTCATCGGGATAAGAGCGGTAAAGAACATTGCTTCTGTCGTCAGAAGTAAATTCGACTGTTTCATTGATTATATATGTACCCTCTCTGAACCATACAGTAATAAGCTCATCCGTCTCGGAGACTTTAAGAATTTCCTTTGCTCTTTCAAGAGTTTTCAGCGGAGCATCGGGAGTACCCGGATTACCGTCATCGCCGTACGGTGCCACAACAAGATCATTCTCTCCCATAACAAATTCACCCTCATCAAATTCTGTTTGAACCTTTTTCTCAGCTTCGCCAAAAATTCCTTCGCCCGTCAGTCTGCACGGGAAAAGAGTGACATTCAGCCAAGTAAATAATGCCATAAAGAATGCAACGATTTTCGTCATAAAACTGCCTCGATTCTTTAATGTTTTTTCAAAAGCATCCGTAATGAATAGCTGTTGTTTTCATTCTACAATATAACGGTAAATTTTGCAAGAATATAAACCGGTATCACGGTTAGATAAATTTTAATTTGAGGGGGTGTTGAATAATAACGGTTGCGTTGCAACCTACACCTCACCACCGCCTACGGCGGAGCCTCTCCTCAAGGAGAAGCCTTGATTTATCGCAATTTCAACAGCCTTCCCCTCGAGGGGAAGGTGCCGAGGAACGAGGCGGATGAGGTGTCAAAAGAAACAGACAAACCCCAATTTGTCGGTTGCTTTACAGAACTAATAAATATATTTTCTTTGAGAAGATCAAACATTTGCATAGCGCAAGTATTTTGTTGACAAGAATATATAGCCCTTTTATAATTAAAGCATCAGGGAGGGAGATTTGATGAATCCGATCATGCAAATGCTGTACATTTACATATCGCTCATAATACTGTTAGCGGTACTGGCTTTGATAGCACGGTTTTCAAAAATCAAGGGTTGTTCTGACACTGTTAAAGAGAAGAAAATAAAAAGTAAAAGAACTGAAGCGTTGATTTATGCCATAATTGCTGTTCTTGCAGTTTTCTGGACAAGCTATTGTTCGCTGGATGTGATAAAGCAGGATTATATTGTTGAAAATCTTCAGCTTGTCAGTTATGGCAAAAGCCAGGTTTTTTCAGGTATAAAAGAATTTAATTTTGATGTGGGAAGGCTGTATTCTTTCTCCGAAGACGGACTGAACTATAATTTGGAAAAAGAAAATACATATAAAGTCACCTACGCACGCAGGACTTCTGTCATAATCAGTATTGAAGGCGAAACCAAATCTGTCGGTCTTAAAACAATATTTAAATACGGAAGCCTTGGAGATATTTTTATTCTCTTGCTGTTACTCGCAATTTATCTTGTTGCAAAATATATGATTTATCATCTTCGTTATTCCAAACCAAAAACAAAATGAAAAAAACGATAATTTAATACTATATAAAAGCTAAAGCCGCGGTTTTCCGCGGCTTTTAGTTTGATTTTAATTGAATTTTGTCAGCGTACCTGCATCCAATGTCCAGGGCTTGAAGCCGATTTCAAATGCAGGTGAATTTTCTGCAAGGGTGAAATCGCGGTTAGCGGCATCCTTAAAAAGAGGATCCTTGAACACAGCATTGTTGTAATAGCCTCTCGCCTTTACAATCACGAGTGAATCTCTGTCAAAAAGCTTTGTCGTATGTCCCGAGAGAACCTTTCCGCCGCGGTCATAGTCCCAATAGAGATTACTGTCATCAACAAACCAATCGCTTTCCGTATCAAAAGCATACATTGTTGCATTTTCCGTAACAAAAATGTTGTTTGTGGCTGTAAGTGAGTTGTGCTCCTCGTGCTTTGTGATGATGAATGCACCCTCTCCGCCGAAAGCGAAGATATTGTTTCTTACAACATTATCTCTGCCGTAGTGCTGGTGGAAGGTCTCCGAAGAACAATCATAAACAAGGTTGTTTTCAACAAGCATTCCGCTTGAGCCCTCGTCAAGGTAAATGCCCCATCCGCCGTAGCCGTAAGCGCCCTCGTCACAGCCGACATTGTAAATCACATTGCCCGAAATAACGGTCTCGGGCTGAACGCCGAGCGTGTAGATACCGCCCATATCGGAAAGCCAGCCGTTGCCGATGTTGTAAATGAGGTTATTACTTATGTCAATTTTGTTTGTCGGATGCTCTGCATAGCCCCAGCTCCAGCCGACAGAAACGCCTGTGTACCAGCCGTCGTGGATTTCGTTATATTTCAGGTCACAGTCATAAGCGTTTGTGAGAAGAATACCGATTGCATTGCTGAAAATTCTTCCGTAATAGCTGATGTGACAATCGGTTATATTGATATTTCTTGTTGTTGCGGGAACAACGGAATCGCCGTGGATAAACACTGCGTTTGCGCCGATTTCGTTGAACATACAGCTTGTGATATCACAATTCTGCGCACCCTTATCAAACTTTACTGCGGTGTAAGAAATGTTTTCAAAACGGCAGTCCGTGAAATCAATATCCGAGGAAGCAATAATGTTTATTGCGGCGGGAATTTCATATGCAGCCTGCGGATGGTCAGCGCCGTATTTAATATTGTCATACAACGGATGTGACGGACTGAAGGGATTACCCGTATGAGTGCCGTCAATGTATTCCCAATCTGTATTTGCAAAGTCGATGCCTTGAAAAGCAATATTCTCAGCACCGTTGAAATCAAAAAGCTTATCGTTGACACCTGCGTTAAGAACGGTATTTTCGGGTGTGTCACCCTCCTCGGGGATGTAATAAAGCTTATCCTCTGTACGGTCAAGATACCATTCGCCGGGAAGTGAAAGAGCTTCCTTGACATTATGATAAACAAAGTTATCGTCAACTCTTACACGCATTGCTGTGGGCTTTGTTGTTTCAATTCTGCCTGTTGAAGCGTCAACAGAATGTACGGGAAGATGCTCGTCGCACCAGAAGTGCATAATCTGAACCTCAACATCCTTCGGGTTTGCAAAGTCGAGTATCTGATCCTTATGTGCATGAAAAGCAACTGAAAAAGTGAAGAAGTCAGGTGCGTGAGAGCCTGCAACCGCTTCACTTTCACTCGGGTCTGCTATTTTGAATGTACCCTCTTTGGGGTATGTTGAAAGCGGAAGACGCTTGTCTCCCTTGAAAAGTGAACGGAAATAATCATCGTCGGAATCAACCGCAACATCGGTTATAAACGCCTTGACACCGTTGATTGTTGTCTCGCTCCAGCCTGTGATTGCTCTTGAGCCCGAGAAGGTAACCTTCTCATCAGGGTAAGAGCGGTAAAGCACATTGCTTCTGTCGTCAGAGGTAAATTCAACCGTTTCGTTGATTGTATATGTACCCTCTCTGAACCAAACAGTAACAGCCTCATCGGATGAGTCAGCTTTAAGGATTTCCTTTGCTCTTTCAAGAGTTTTCAGCGGAGCATCAACAGTGCCGGGATTGCTGTCATCGCCGTACGGTGCCACAACAAGATCATTCTCTCCCATAACAAATTCGCCCTCGTCAAATTCGGTCTGCACCATAGGAGCATCAGGCTCACCGAAGGTGCCCTCACCCGTCAGTCTGCCAGGGAAAAGAGCAATATTAAGCCAGGTAAATATCGCCATAAAGAACGCAACGATTTTTGTCATAAAAATACCTCGATTCTTTAAAGTTTCGTTTCAAAAGCATCTGTAATGAATAGCTGTTATTTTTATTTTACAATACAACGGTAAAATTTGCAAGAAGGTAAACCGGTATCACGGTTCGATAAATTTTAATTTGTCGGGGAGATTTCTCTTTTGATGTTGCTGATTTTGAGCAGTTTCCCCTGAAAGGGGAAATGTCGCGTAGCGACAAAGGGGTGTTGCGAAGCAACGAGGAAAACAAGATAAATCAAAGAGCTTTTTGGTCGCTGACGCTCCACCCATCCGCCCTGTCGGGCACCTTCCCTTTCAGAGAAGGTTGCTTGTCTTTAGCTTGTTTCAAAATTGAAGAGACATAGACAAACTCCAACTTACCGCACAAAAGCCGCAGCAAGGGCTGCGGCTTGAGTTTTTATTTCGGCAATTTTACGGTTGCCTTGAAGAGGTCGCCGTCGATTGAAATTATCAGCTCACCGTCGTTGAGCGCACATAAATCCTTGGCGATTGAAAGTCCGAGTCCGTTGCCGTCGCGGTTTCGTGATGCGTCTCCCCTGACAAAGCGCTCCGTCAGCTCCTCGGCGCTGATGTTAAGCGGCTCGCTTGAAATATTCTTGATTTCAAAATATCCGTAGCCTCCCTGAGAATAAACGCTCGCGTAAACTCTTGAGTGAGGTGCGGAATACTTACACACATTCGACAACAGATTCTCGATAACTCTGTAAATCTTTGTGCCGTCGGCGGTGACGATAACCTTCTGATCAGACTCGTTGAATATGAGGGACAGTCCGTGCTTTTCGAGCTCTGCATTCTCCTCGACTATCGCCTGAGTTGCAAGCTCATTCAGGTTAAGCTTCGTCTTGTTTATCACTACATTTCCGCTTGAAACCTTTGATGCTTCGATAAGGTCCTCGATAAGGCGTTTGAGCTTAATTGACTTTTCGTCAATAACACCCATATATTCGAGTGCCTTTTCGTCCCTGATGTCGCATTGCTTTAAAAGGTCAATATAATTGATAACCGATGTCAGCGGAGTTTTGAGGTCGTGCGAAACATTTGTGATAAGCTCGGTTTTTGTTCTCTCATCCTTGACCGCCTTTATGACAGCCTTCTGTAGTTCGCTGTTTGTTTCGTCAAAGGCTCTGACAAGAGGTATGAGACTTTCGGGAATTTCATCCGCTTTCATATCGAACGGCTCATGTTTATCTGCCTTATCAACAATCGTATCAAGTGCACGCATATATTTAAACAGGCGGTAAAGAGAGTAGGCATCAAAGAGCAAACCGACTGTCAAAACAATAAATGCTACCACGCTCCACGCTGCTTCATTGTACCAACCGCTCATAAACGCGCACCAGCAACATATACCAAAGCCTATTATGTTGACTGCCACGGATATCGTTACAAGCTTTGCAACGCCCTTGTTGAGCTTCTGCGGCTTGAAGATGATTGTTTTAAACCATTTTTTTACAGCTCTTTTTACCTTTCGCAAGAAGCTTAAAGCTCCCCTGCCGACAAGCTTCAGCAATTTAAAAGCTGCAGCTATGATGAAAAAAATCAGCGTATATCTGAAGACCGGACTCTTTGTTTTGATTCGTCTTGCAAAGGATGTCAGAAGCTCCGCAAGAATGAGCACAAACACGGCAACGACCGTCGAGAGTACAATCATAAACAATTCGGAATTCGCGACGATTTCTTCAACAAAGAAGTCCGCTTCATAATCCCACAAAACCTGCTCGTGTCTTAAATATGCGAGACCTACTGCCGCAAAGCCTACCCAGAAATCTGCAAAAACAGACAGTGCAAGATGCAGGTCACACGGGATTTTATCAACAAACGAAAGCTTTAATTCATCCCCCTTATGCCCTGCAAGGCTGACGGTAATGCAGAGGAAAAATATCAGTCCGATAAACGAAAATAAGAGCTTTACCACCAATACCGTGTAGTCAAGTGAGTTGGTCGTGTTGACCATATTGTTAAGGGTAAAAAATTTGTCATTGCCCGTAAAGGTCGGATTTATCGAATAGTAGACCTTTGTAGCTGTTGAAAAATAGTATGACGGCACAACCTCGGGAAATTTCGATCTTTTTATATTTTCACTGCAGATTGTGTTTCCGTTTTCAACAAAAACATACTCACTGAAGACCTCGTTGACAACGCTTTCCTTGCTGTCAACATTTGAGATTACCGTTCCGTCAGAGGCTATCGCATAATAACGGACATTGCGGAGTTCTTCGAGCGACTGTTCATTTACATGACCGACATAAGAGCTGTAACAATCGGCGATAAAGCCTCCCTCTATCTGAGAGGTAACACGCTTGACATCATCCGAAAAACTGAGCCAGAATGACACATCGACAGTTTCGCTTCGATATGAGAAGTTTTTGCCCGAATAGTGCTCGACCTGAGTGTAGCTCGTGCCGTCATAATCGTCCTCATAATAACGCTCGATTTTTCCGCCGTTAGCCTTCCAGATTTCCTGCTCCTCTAAAAACTGAGCAACAATACTGTCAACGCACTTTTTCTTTTCCGCTTCAAAGCGCGCTATGTTCTGATTTCTCTGTGAGAGTTCAATTATCGTGCTGATATCCTGACGGACATAGTTGACAAACGATGTTGTGTCATAAACCGTAACCTTTTCTTCCGGTTTAAGATTACCGTTAGTTATTATAAAGCGGTAAAACAACGGCATAAAGCTCAGCACGCACGATACAGCGCACACGCACGCAAGCAGTATGCATACAAGCTTCGTAAACCAACTGTACTTAAAATTTTTCAACCTTGTATCCAAGACCATACACCACCTTAATATATTTCGGGTCTTTGGGATTTATTTCAATCTTTTCTCTTATGTTTTTGATGTGTACGGTTACGGTTTTTTCCGTTCCGAAGGAGGGCTCATTCCATACAGCCTCGTAAATCTGTGAGGACGATAGCACCTTACCCATATTTTTGCAAAGATATTCGAGGATAAGATATTCTCTCGCAGTCAGCTTTACCTCCTGACCGTCAACGCTGACAGACTTTGCATCAGTATCAACTACAAGACCTCCGCAGACAAGCTGTGAGCTTTTTCTCTCAAAGGATGAGAATGTCACATAACGCCTTATCTGTGACTTCACCCTTGCAACCAGCTCAAGAGGATTGAACGGCTTTGTCACATAGTCGTCAGCACCGAAGCCGAGACCTGCGATTTTATCGGTGTCCTCACTTTTTGCAGAAAGCATTATGACAGGAAAATCGAAGCTCTTTCTTATTCTTAAAACCGTCTGCAGTCCGTCGAGCTTCGGCATCATAATATCAAGCACCATACAGTGAATTTCGTTTTTCATCACAAGGTCAAGTGCCTCTTCACCGTCGTGAGCCTTGATTACTCTGAAGCCCTCCTGCGAAAGGTATATTTCAATCGAATTTACAATAGCCTCATCGTCATCGCAAACAAGAACTGTTTTCACATCTGCCACCTCCGTAAATTACAAAAGTATTATAACACATCATAACGAATAAGAGTACCCGTTGAATAAATTTAATCAGATTAAAGTAAAAGCAAGGTAACAGAAAAGTAAAGAAAAAGTAAAAAAGAATTTACAACTGAAAGTGGCAAAATCTCCTTTTGTATGGTATAATTATAGGGAACTATCCTTCCACCGCTTTGCGGTCCCCCTCCCTTTAGGCAAGGGAGGCAGATTTTTCCTTTTGGAGTGAGTGCATTATGCTTAACATAACATTTGTCTGCACGGGCAACACCTGCCGAAGTGCAATGGCAGAGGGACTTTTTAAAAAGATACTTTCAGAGCGCGGCATTACCGACATTTCGTGCCGAAGCTGCGGACTTGCCGCTTACACGGGTGACGAGGCAAGCCCACAGGCAGTCGAGGTATGCGCCGAGCGCGGTGTTGACCTTTCAACCCACCGTGCAACTGTTTTTAATCAATATGTTTTTGACGAAACCGACATTATGGTCTGTATGACAGACAGCCACAAGGGTGCTGTTATGAGCGTGAAGCCGACCTTCAGGGTACTTGTACCCGAGGGCGGTGTACCTGATCCTTACGGCTCAAGCGTTGAGATTTACCGCGACTGTGCAGACAAGCTTGAGAACTTTCTTGAAAGATTCCTTGACAGCATCACTATGGACATTGAGCCGATGCAGGAAAAGCACATAGACGAAATCGCAGAGCTTGAAAAAATCTCTTTTTCCGTTCCGTGGAGTGCTGACGGGCTTCGTGCCGAGCTTTCAAACGATACGGCACATTTTCTTACAGCTTCGGCTCAGGGTAAGGTGCTCGGTTATATCGGTGTTCACGAAATATGTGGTGAAGCTTACATAACAAATGTTGCCGTTTTTCCCGAATACCGCCGCCTCGGCATCGGTGAAACGCTCATTGATGCCGCAACTCACGGCGCAGAAATGAGAAATTGTGACTTTATTTCGCTCGAGGTCAGAATCAGTAACACTCCCGCTATTGAACTTTATAAAAAACGGGGTTATAATGTCGTAGGTCAGAGAAAGAATTTCTATTCTAATCCGACCGAGGATGCTTACATAATGACAAAGTATTTAAAGGACTGTGAAGCTCAATGAAAATATTATCAATCGAATCTTCCTGTGACGAGACCGCGGCAGCCGTTGTTGAGGACGGCAGAAAAGTGCTTTCGAGCATTGTCGCATCACAGGTGGAGGAGCATAAAATCTATGGCGGTGTCGTGCCTGAGATTGCATCGCGCAGACATGTTGAGGCTATATCGGGTGTTGTGAAATCTGCACTTGACGAGGCAGGCTGTACGCTCGATGACATCGACGCCGTTGCGGTAACTCACGCACCCGGACTTATCGGCGCACTGCTTGTCGGCGTAAACTACGCAAAGGGACTTTCGTTATCCTCGGGACTTCCGCTTGTTCCCGTGCATCATCTGCGCTCGCACATCGCGGCAAACTATATCACTCATCCCGAGCTGAAGCCGCCGTTTCTTTGTCTTGTCGTTTCGGGCGGTCACAGCCACCTCGTTGAGGTGAAGAGCTATACCGAATTCAAGGTTATCGGCTACACGCACGACGACGCGGCAGGCGAAGCAATGGACAAGGCGGCGCGTGCAATGGGACTTCCCTACCCCGGCGGACTCAACCTTGACCGTGTTGCGAAGGACGGCAACGACAAGGCATACAAGATGCCGCATCCGAGAGTTGACGGCGCACCGTATGACTTCAGCTTTTCGGGACTTAAAACCGCGGCTCTCAACACCATAAACATCGCAAAGCAGAAGGGTGAGGAAATCAGCGTACCCGACCTTGGCGCTTCTTACATTAAGGCTGTTGTCGACTGTCTGACTGAGAACACCGAGAAGGCGGCAATCGACCTCGGATATGACAAAATCGTGCTTGCGGGCGGTGTTTCGGCAAACTCTGTTTTAAGAAGAGAAATGACCGCGCTTTGCAAAAAGCACGGCTGGGAATTATACGCACCCGAGCTCAAGTACTGCGGTGACAATGCCGCAATGGTCGGAGCTCAGGGCTATTATGAATTTTTAGACAACAATATCGCAGACTTGTCGCTTAATGCGTGCGCGAGCATGAGCATAGAGCAAAGCCGTTGAAGCAACGACTTTGCAATGAAATCTGACCTGCGGTCAGATGAAATATTGCTTATGCAATATGAAATCCACACTTTCGTGCGGATGAATTTTTTGCCTAACGGCAAAAGTTAAGGGGCTGCGCCGCAATTTATAAAAGTTTAAAAGTCACAACGAGTTTTTATTCGTTGTGACTTTTTTGTTTTGCTTATCTATTCAATCTCATCAAGGCTTACGCCCTTTGTTTCCTTGACCTGCGTTGCGAACATAACCGCCGCTACGCCGACTGCAACAACGGAGATTGCGAGGCATACCCACCAGATCGGGAACTTGATCATTCCGACAACTGCCGCCGCATATCCGACAACAAGTCCGATAATTACAAGAAGCCCCTCCGCTCCGACAACCGATGCACGGATATCCGTCGGCACCTTTTCGGTCATCATAACATTCATATAGTCTCTGCCGATCCAGTATGAGCCCTGATAGAGACCTGCGAATGAGCCGATAAGATACGGATTCCAGCCGAGCAGGATTCCTGCAACGAACAGCGAATATCCGACAATACAGGTGATTGAAAAGCCTGTAACCGTTGCTTTTCTTCCGAATTTATCTGCTATAAAGCCTGAAAGGAATGTGATTGTGGCATAAATCACGGGCACCATAAACAGAGCCTTTGTGATGTCCGATGTGCTCATTCCGACCTTGTGCATTGCGGACTCAAAATAGAGCGCAATCGCAGGCATTGCCGAGTCAAAAATGATGTGAGAAATTATAAGGCTTTTTGTGTCCTTGTTAGAGAAAATGTATTTGACTCCGTTGAACACACCCGACTGATTGCGCTGTGCCTGCTTCTGCTTTTTCTGAAGCTCCTTTTCAGCCTGTCTTTCCTCATAAGGACGGGATAGGTATTCGATTCTTTCACTGATGAACACCTTTGTGTCCTTTGCAAGAAGGATTACAAGCAGAACTGCAATAAATCCGAGCACCGACGGAATGAGAAAAATCTCACGCCATCTTGTCGGGTCGTCACCCATAAGAAGGTCACGCAGAGTCGGAATAAGGATAACTCCGAGAATGCCGAAGGATTTAAGGAAGCTGTAAATCTTCGCGCGGTGGCGGTCGGGTGCTTCCTCAAGAATGTAGATTATCTGAATGTCGTGTCCCATAAAAAAGCTGATGACCGCAAAGCCTGCAAGGAACATTATGTAGCTCGTTGACAGGTGGATTACCAGAAGTCCTGCTGCCATACCGAGAGTAGACAGAACAAACAACGGCTTTCTTCCCCATTTATCGGCAAGCGCCTTGTAAAACGGAGTGATAATACCGAAAACATAGGTGACAACACCTACGGTTGAATGTAACGCCAGCCCCTCCTGGAAGGTGTAATACTTTCCCAAAAAAGGATTGTTGACAAAAAATTCGGTAACAAAAGACGACTGAACGGTAACGGTAAGGTTACTCGTAACCTCGTCGAGAATGTTGACAATCGCAATAAGGCATAAAAGCACAAAGAAATATCCGCTGTATGTACCCTTAGCCCTTGTTTTGGTAAGCCGTGAAAGCTGATTTGCTTCTTTTTGTTTTATTTTTTCGGTTTTCATATTATGCACCTCTCAGACTGATTATATATCAGACTGAGAAAATTTACAATAAATATTTATTCAGATAAAACAAAAAGAGCCAACCCTTACGGATTGACTCTTGGTTTGTTTAATTAACCTTAACAGTTGATTAAAGCATACTTGCAATTTCTGCTGCGAAGTTGTCTTCCTTCTTCTCGATGCCCTCGCCCTTTGCGAAACGAACAAAGCTCTTAAGCTTGATGTCTGCGCCGAGTG
>JAZQGS010000083.1:0-13948 GCA_045540195.1 Acutalibacteraceae bacterium | reverse complement strand
AAGGGACACACCGAGTATATACCGCAATTATGGGATAACACTTGTAAATTGCTTTATAAATACGCAAACAAGTATTACAGCATATTCAGTGAGAAATGCGCCGCCTGCGGCCTTACAAGTGAGGATTTGCAGCAGGAGTGTTTTATTGTTCTGTGGGAAATGATAAAGGCATACGACCCCGAGAAGCCTTATAAATTCAACACCTATGCTGAATGGCAGTTTAAAAATCACTTTTTCCGCAATTTGCTGTGCAAGGCTAACGGTATCGAGCGTGCACCGCTTAATACTGCAAGCTCTCTCGATAAGGATATACAAGGCTTTGAGGGTGAAGATTTAACAATGCTTGATGTTATCCCTGATGAAACGGCCGTGCAAGCCTTTGAAGATGCCACCGAGCGTGTATATCATACACAGTTAAGTAACACGCTCGAGCGTGCTATGTGTGAAGTGCTGACAGACGAACAGCGGTTTGTTATCCGCGAACGCTTTTGGAAAGACCGCCCGTATTCACACATAAGCCGAGATTTAAAGCAAAAAGACCATTACACACGCAAAACAGAGTACGAAGCATTCAAGGCATTAAGGCGGTACAGTTATAAATATAAGCGTTTACAGGCATTTAGAGAGGATATCATAACATCACATTCTTATATCGGTACGGGTTTATCAAGCTTCAAATACACTCAGAGCAGTTCAGTAGAAAGAACACTCGAGCTCGCAGAGAATCTGACACAGCAATTTAAATAAGCATAAACAGCCACTCAAATTCGCAGGCGATTTCCAAAATCAACAACCGAGCGTGCACCCTGTACCCTCCCCCTGTTCGCAGGTGCGGTTTTGTTTAAAAGTCCACCGTTCGCAATACATTCGTGTGAAAAAAATTCCTAAAACCCTCACATGACGCGCGTGCGCGTGCGCGCGCGAGGAAAGAAGCCGCACGCTCGGTAAAACCTTGAAAATGTTCAGAAATGTTCAGTAAACAGCAAAATTTAATTGATGCTTTTGCAAAACGAAAAGTCGTTGAAAATGCCGTAAAATCAATGTTTTTCAATCAAAAAATAAGCAAAAATTTTACAAATATGCGTAAAACCACTGAACATTTTACTTTTAAGGCCAAAATAAACCGCCGAGCGTGTTGCTCAACGGTATAAAAAACATATCAATACAGATTGTCTGACATATAAAAGGTGTTCAGCACTTTCATTTCTGATACAATTATCCCCTCTTTACGGTAGTTTGCTTTCTCTCGTTCAATATCCAATTTATAGGGAATCGCAATGCGTTCGTGAAAAGGCTTACCCGTCATTATTTCGTACCCCCATGTCTCACAGTTTAACACTTTCATTGTTTTGCCCCCTCGTTAAGCTCTGCGCTCTCAACAATCTTCTCTATTTTTTCAAATTCGGTCTGAACTTCTTTAATCATTTTGGAAGAAGCAAGAGCCAAAGCGTGAATATATGGTGCCCTGTGGCCAAAAACCACCGAGCGTGTTACATTCTCATTTTCATCCCATTGTTTTCCCGGTGCGTTACGCTCTATATCATCAAGCAACAAATCCAAAAGGTCGAGCGTGCTCCCGAGTGTAAAGTCTAATATTCCGAGCGTGTTTGAGTTTACAGTTTCATTTGCATTCATTTTCTTTTGCTCCTTTATCTGATATGTTTAAATGCTTCTTTAATTTGCTTTTCTGCCGCTTCAAGCTCGTTTTCGGGTAAACTCATAACATAATCAAAAAGTCCCTTGAAATCGCACCTGAAGCCCTTATATTGCTCAGGCTCGTGCTCGTTGAGCCAATTTATAAGATGTGTTACATCACTGTACCAGGTTTCCGCATAGTTATCAGGATGAAAAAGACGGTCAAGCAGGCAGTCAAGTTGCCATTTATAGTCACTCATCATAGAAACAAGCGGCATTTTATACGCTCCGTCTCCTGAAACATAGTGTCCGTCAATATTTACGAATACACCGGGCATTATCTCCTCTTTCGTTCCCTGCGGTGCAGGTTCAAAAACCATTTTAACCGCTTCTTTAACTGTACAAGTCATTTTATCAAGTCCTTTCTTTAGGTTGTTTTATTTCGTTTTGCGCGTTCTGCTCGGATTCCCTCAATTCTTCCTGCATTCCAACAAACTAAAAGCAGAAAAGTGGAATACCAACACGGCGCAGAAACTTTAATGTCACTATATATATCTTCAAAAATTGCATATATTTCCTTTACCGTTTTAGTATTGTCTGCGTTAATCAAACCACCAAGCCGAACAGCTTCGCACGGTGTCAGAGTTGGTCGCATTATCTGATTTTTAAAACTCACGGCGCGTTGCTCCTTTCTTTATTTGGTAGTTATATTGTACACCGAATAGTTTACAAAGTCAAGATTTTTAAAACAGAATGTTAACTAAATAGTGTACAAATATAAATTGAAAGTTTGTGTATAATGTACATTGAAAAGTGTACAAAAAGCTGTTATAATGACTATAATGGGAATAGATTTTTCATCAGAATTACACCAACAAAGGAGAGGTACTATGTCAGCATCAACAGCAATCAAAGAAAGGTTAATCGATCTTAACATGACACAAACCGAATTGGCGGCAGCATTAGGAACTTCAAGGCAAAATCTCGCAAATAAAATGGTGCGTGATAATTTTTCTGCGCAGGAACTTTACCAAATTGGTAAAATATTGAAATTTACGGTAGTTTTAAAAGCTGAAAAAGACTATATTATTGAATATGATAGATAAATGCCCACAACAGATAGAAAGAAGGACACAATATGCCGATAAAATATAAAATAGATGTTCTGACAGCTCTAAAAGAAACAGGATATACAACTTATAAGATCCGCAAAGAAAAAATCTTCGGTGAAGCAACTTTGCAAAAAATAAGAAACGGCGAGCTTGTTTCGTGGGAAAATATTTCAACACTTTGCAAGCTCCTTAATTGCCAACCTGGTGATATAGTAGAGTATGAAGAATAAATATCAAACAGAAAGGCTGTTCTATTATGGCAGGAAAAGCAAGCACAAGAGCAAAAAACAAATACAATGCTGAAAACTATGAGCGCATATCTTTAGTAGTCCCCAAAGGCAAAAAAGAGCAGATAAAGGCACACGCAGAGAGTCAGGGCGAAAGCCTGAACGGCTTTGTAAACCGTGCCATTGACGAAGCAATCGACCGTGAAAGCAAATAGCACGCTCGTTTGTTTCCGATTTTTCCGAAATGTTCTGTATTCTTCCGTTAATTTCCGAAGTTTTACGAGAAAAAATGTTGACTTTTTAATTGAAATAACATATAATAACGATGACAATAAAAAACGTTAAGTTTTTGTAACGGGGGTGCTGCTGGCATCTCCTTAGTTTTTTATTTTGTCAAATTACAGGGTGTAACTCTCTGCGGTGCGTATCGAATAGCCGTGCCGTCCCTTCCGTTAGGGGATTTTAAACATACAACGGAGTTGACCTGCTCGGGGTAGGGATACCGAGCTGCTATTCACCACTCATAGATACGGGAGAGCGTTTCAGCTCTCCTTTTTTATTCGTAAAATTTTCAGTAATTTTCAGAAATCAAGCAAAAAATTTCTAATCATACGGAATCCGTAACAAGCTCTGCACGCTCGGTAAATCAAGCAATACAGCGTTTTTATGCAATACAAAAACAGGCTCGATTTACAAAAGTGCTTAAAATAGGCAAATTCGCAAGCGATTTCCAATATAAAAACACGCTCGAGCACATTATAAAGCAATCTGCAGATTAAAATAACCGCTGATTTTGATAATCGGCGGTCTTTCTCTTTGGTTATATACCGAGCGTGCATATAAATGTGCGTTTTACACGCTCTTTTTTTGGGGTTTATTTGGGGTTTATTTATATCGCTTGGGGTTTATTTTCATCAAAGCTCGTGAAAGGTGATAAGCTCGAAAACAACGCAAAATCAAGCTTTTTTTGCTTTTGTCGAAGCCCATAAAAGACGGTTTTTAGTATTCGTAATGCGCAGGTCGTCGGTTCGAGTCCGACTACCAGCTCCAGAAGCCTCGTTCTTTATGAACGAGGTTTTTTGTTTATGCTGTCAAAACTTTTTATTTTCTTCTCGACATAGAGCTTTATCTGTGTTAGAATTTATCTGGACATACCCCTGTAAAGGAGAGGTTATTATGGTAAAAAGATTTTACAGAATGCTCGACGCTCTGCATATCGGCTGCGAAGAGCCCCGAGCATATTTTGTTCCGTCCGAGTCTGCCGAAAAAGCTTGTCTCGCACGCGAGAATTCAGCATTCTTCACGCTTCTCAACGGTGAATGGGATTTCGCATTCTTCAATAATGTTGAAGAGCTTGATATCGAGGCTGACGGATTTTCTTCATCTGTTGTCTGTCCCGACAAGATGACTGTTCCGTTCTGTTGGCAGATGAAGCTCGACAGCGGCTACGATGTACCGAACTATATCAATCAGGACTATCCCTACCCTGTTGACCCGCCCCATCTTCCTGACTCTATCCCCTGCGGCTTCTACCGCCGAAAGGCTGATTTCAAAAAGGCGGAGGGCAAAAGATATTTTATTAACTTTGAGGGTGTTGCACCCTGCTTCTATCTCTGGGTGAACGGCAAATTCGTCGGCTACAGCCAGGTCAGCCACAACACAAGTGAGCTTGAAATCACAGACAAGCTTATAAACGGTGAAAACACCTTTGAGGTGCTCGTCGTTAAATGGTGCGAGGGCTCATATCTTGAGGATCAGGATTTCTTCCGTCTTTCTGGTATCTTCCGCGATGTTTATATTCTTGAAAGAGACGAACATTATCTCAGGGATATCTATGTTGAATACAGCTTTGCAGATGATTTTTCTTCTGTCGAAATCAATGCCGATGTTACACTTTCGGGCAAGGCTGAAATCAGCTGGACTCTCATCTCTCCCTGCGGCTGTAAGGTTGCCGACGGTAAGACTGACGGCTCCTTCAGCATCAGCGTTGAGTCACCCGTTCTCTGGAACGCAGAGAATCCTCAGCTTTACAATCTTCTTCTTAATATAGGTAACGAGTGGATCAACCTTCCTCTCGCTGTCAGAAAGGCTGAAATCAAAAACCGTTGTTTCCTTTTCAACGGCAAGAAAATCAAAATCCGCGGTATCAACCGCCACGACAGTAATCCCGAAACAGGCTATGCCGTTTCTATGGAGCACATGACAAGAGACCTGCATATTCTCAAGCAGGGTAATGTCAACGCCATCCGTACCTCTCACTATCCGAACGATCCGCGTTTTCTTGAGCTTTGCGACAGGCTCGGCTTTATGGTAATTGACGAGGCCGACATCGAAACTCACGGTATGGGCTACAACTACGGCGACTGGTACTGGGACTATTGGGCATTCCTTTCAGACACTCCCGAATGGCGTGAGGCTTATCTTGACCGTGCAAAAAGACTTTTTGAGCGCGACAAGAACCACGGCTGTATCATTATGTGGTCACTCGGCAACGAATCGGGCTGCGGTGAAAATCACAGACAGATGGCAAACTACATCCGTTCGCGCAAGGCGGATGCTATTATCCACTATGAGAACGCTCACCTCGAATATCAGTCAAGACTCTGTAAGGATTTCAGCGATATTTCTGATGTTGAAAGCCGTATGTACGCTTCACTCGATTATCTTGATTCCTATCTCAAGAATCCCGAAAACCACAAGCCCTTCTACTATTGTGAATATGTTGCGGCATGGAGCACAGGCGACATTCCGCTTCACTGGGGTAAGTTTGAGGAATTCGACAACTATATGGGCGGCTGTATCTGGGAATACTGTGACCACGCTGTCAATATCGGCACTCCCGAAAGCCCGAAATACCGTTACGGCGGTGACTTCGGTGATCTTCCGAACGACAAGATTTGCTGCGTTGACGGTCTTGTTTATCCCGATCGCAGACTCCGTCCCGGTTTCCACGATATGAAGATTACATATCAGCCTTTTGAGGTCACTTATGCCGACGGTACAATCAAGGTAAAGAACAAGCGTTACTTTGTCGGTCTTGACGACCTCGGCTTTGAGTGGGCTGTTGAGAAAAACGGTAAGGCTGTTATTTTCGGTGCTGTTGAAAAGGCTGAAATTCCCGCCCGCGGTGAGGCTGAATACAAGCTGTTTGACAGCATTGAGGCTGACGGTCTGACAACTCTTATCATCCGTTTCAGACAGAACAGCGACACCGAATGGGCTGAAAAGGGCTTTGAGGTAGGCTACAAGCAGTTTATTCTTTCAGATGACGCGGTTTCGGTTGAAACAGGCAAAAACGATACTGTTAAATATAATGAAGCAAGAACTGCAATCACAATTAACTGCGGTAACACGGAATATGTTTTTGATAAGATTGCAGGCAAGGTTATTTCAATCAACAACGGCAAGGAGCTTCTTGCTGATCCGATTGAGTTCAATATCAACAGAAGCTATCATCTGAGCAACGGCTTCGCCGACGAATGGAAGCGTGCAAGATATGAGCAGGCAAAGCAGAAGACCTATTCGGCCGAAATCACTGAAGCCGGTGACGACAAGCTCGTTATTCTGACAAAGGTCTCATTTGCGGCGGCGGCAATGCCTCCCGCAATCCGTGCAGATATCATTTATACCTTCACAGCTGACGGCAAGCTCAATATCGCAGTTGATGCAAAGGTTACATATAATGCACCCGCACTTCCGCGCTTCGGACTGAAAATCACAATGCCCGAGGGCTTTGAAAATGTTACATATCTCGGCTACGGTCCTGTTGAGACCTACGCTGACCGCTTCGCAAGTCAGATGATTTCAGAATACTCAACGACTGCAACAGACTGCTTTGAGCATTACATCAAGCCTCAGGAATGCGGCTCTCATTACAAGACAAAGCTTGCATCAGTCAGGGACAGCGACGGCAACGGCTTCACCTTTGCAGATACAAGCAAAAACGGCTTCTGCTTCAAGGCTATTCACTATGACGATGCACAGATTCACGAAACAAAGCACGGTGATGAGCTTGTTGCTCTCGATGAAACAATCGTTTCACTTGACTACAAGTTCCACTGTGATAATCAAGAGCAGGCAGGCCTCGAGCCGTGGAGAAAGTTTGAAGACAAGGAATTCAGCTTCTCTTATGACATCATTCCCGAGTAAAGGAGTTATATTATGAAGGCTTTTATGGATGAAGATTTTCTCCTTTTTAACGATACCGCAAAAAAGCTCTTTCACGGGCACGCGGCAAAGATGCCGATTTTCGACTGGCACTGTCACCTTTCTCCAAAGGAGATTTATGAAAACAAGCAGCCCGAAAACATCGCACAGCTCTGGCTTGCAGGCGACCACTATAAGTGGCGCGCAATGAGAAGCTGCGGTATTGACGAAAAATACATCACGGGCGATGCAAGCGACTACGAAAAATTCAAGGCTTGGGCAGGCGCTATGCCCTATTGCATCGGCAATCCGCTTTATCATTGGACTCACCTTGAATTGCAGAGATATTTTGATATCTATGAGCCTCTGAGTGAAAAGACGGCTGACGCAATCTGGGAAAAGGCAAACAAAAAAATAGCTGACGGAGGCTTTACTCCCCGTCAGCTTATCGAGAATTCAGATGTTGCCTGCCTTTGCACAACGGACGACTCTGCGGACAGTCTCGAATATCACAAGCTTCTTGCCGAAGACAAGAGCTTTAAATGCAAGGTTCTCCCCGCCTTCCGTCCTGACAAGGCTCTGAGCATTGAGCTCCCGTCATATCTGCCGTGGCTTTCTGACCTCGTGAAAATCAGCGGTGAGACAATCACAACATACAAAAAGCTCATTGAGGTACTCAAAGCAAGAATCGATTTCTTTGACGAAATGGGATGCCGCGCAAGTGACCACGGTTTTCTCTATGTTCCTTATAACAGAGCAAATGAGGA
This sequence comes from Acutalibacteraceae bacterium, assembly GCA_045540195.1. Lineage (GTDB taxonomy): Bacteria > Bacillota > Clostridia > Oscillospirales > Acutalibacteraceae > CAG-488. Next base: position 6,061 of record JAZQGS010000083.1, on the reverse strand, counting down.
TGAGCTTGAGGCAATTTTCTCAAAGGCTCTTAACAACGAGACACTTACGGTTGACGAGCAGGATAAATATAAGACAGAGCTTTTCCGATTCTTTGCTAAGGAATATGCAAAGAAGGGCTGGGGCTGTGAAATTCACATCGGCCCGATGAGAAACAACAACACCGCGATGTTCAATAAAATCGGTCCCGACACAGGCTTTGATTCAATCTGTGACCGCAACATCGCAGAGGACCTTTCGAGAATGCTCGATTCACTCGCAGTTGAGGACAGTCTGCCGAAGACAATTCTTTTCTGTCTTAACCCGAAGGACAACTATGTGCTCGGTACGATGCTCGGCAATTTTCAGACAAGTGAGGCTCCGTCAAAAATCCAGTTCGGCTCGGGCTGGTGGTTCAACGACAACATCGACGGTATGCGTGAGCAGATGAAGGCTCTCGGCAATCTCGGTGTTCTCGGTAAATTCGTCGGCATGGTTACGGATTCAAGAAGCTTCCTTTCATACCCGAGACACGAATATTTCCGCCGTATCCTCTGCGGTCTTGTCGGTGATATGGTCGAAAACGGCCTTTATCCCTACACGGAAGAATTGGGAAAAATTATTGAAGACATATCCTTTAATAACGCAAAAGAATATTTCGGTATATAAAAAATTAAGAGCTGAGTCGCAAAACTCAGCTCTTATTATTTTGTCAGGAATCAGTCTTCCTTACGGTTCTTCTTGTAGAAGCAAGCACCGATAATCATAATTACCGCAAACACGATAAGGTAGAACAGAACGGGGAATGGGAATTTTGCGTTTGCCTTTGCGTTGGGATACGGTGTGATGCCGTGTGCATAAACAGCCGCAAATACCATAAATGCTGATGCAACGATACCGATAATCGGCATAATGATATTTTTGAATACATTCTCCTTGCCGTGCTTAATCATAAACACAAGGAAAATGGGAATATAAAGAGCGTAGATTGTGATAATCGGAAGCTCTGATGAGTCAAAGCTGAAGATGCCGAAGAGCGGCTTGCCTGTTTCAGGATTGCCCCAGAGGTTTGCTCCGTAGAAATAGAAGAGCCATACTGCGCAGACAAGAAGTCCGAATACAGATGCATTTGTAGGCATATTTGTCTCAGGGCTTACTTCCTTGAACATCTTTACCTTCGGGCCCTGATTTCTTGCTGAAAGAGCGTAGAGGCTTCTTGTGCTTGCAACCATAAGGCCGTTGAGTGTACCGAGGCAGGAAACAACGATCATTGCGTTGAGTGCAGTTCCGCCGACATTACCGAAGATGTTGAGGAACGCTGTGGGAGCACCCGCGCCATCCTTAAGGTCAGCAATCTTTGCACCGCCTGCAAGGCCGATGTAGTAGAGAATATAAACAGCTACGATAATAAGAGAACCTACAACGAGAGCGATGGGAAGATTCTTCTTTGAATTCTTGAGCTCAGCGTTAATTGATGTTGCGATAATCCAGCCTTCATAAGCGAATGCTGTTGCAACAACTGCTGCAAAGAGCGGAGCGCCGACGCCTGTCTGCTCAACAAGATCCCAAGTCTGGAAGGCTGCTGCGGTGTTACCGTTTTTAAGACCAACGATTGTTCCGACAATAGCCATAATGATAAGCGGAACAAGCTTAACAGCTGTTGAGCCGACCTGGAACTTACCTGCAATAACAGGAGAAAGTGCATTGATTGCGTAGCTGATGCAAAGATACAAGCAGGACAATGCAAGGCAAAGGCCGCCTGTGATGTCATCTGAACCGAACAATACAAGCGTGTAACGAGCTGAAACCCATGCAAGAACGCTTGTCATTCCCGGATAGTAGATTGTTGTTGCAAACCAACCGAGCATATAAGCGTATTTTGAGCCGAGCGTTGCTTCAGCGTAGTCAACAAGTCCGTTGACCTTTTCATATTTATTGGCGAGTGTTGCGAAGTTGTAGGAACAGACAATGATAACAATTCCACCGATTATCCAAGCGAGAATACCGAGCGGCATATTACCCTGTGTGTACTGAAGTACATTCTGTGCTTTAAAGAAAACGCCGCTACCGATAACAATACCGACAACCATACAGATAGCGGTTACAAGACCGTACTTCTTTTTAAGTTCTGTACCCATATTTTTACCCCTTCCTTATTATAAAGTATAAAAATTATAAAATATATATTGTAAAAAGTAAATTTGCATATTATAATGTAATTATTACAAATTGTAATGTTTGGAGCTGATAATTTTGGATTCGTCAAAGTTTTACGCATTACTCAAAGCCGTTGAATACGGCAGTCTTACAAAAGCCGCAGAAGAGTTAGGCTACACCCAGGCAGGTCTGACTCACATGATGAACAGACTTGAAAAGGAAATCGGGCTGACCTTATTACAGCGCAACAAAACAGGTGTTACCCTCACGCCCGACGGCACCGAGCTTTTTCCGCTTATCAGTCAGTTCACTCAGGCAGGTCTCACGCTTGACAACGCCATAACCAACCTTAAAAGCGGTAATGACAAGCTCATTCGCATCTATGCTTACGCGAGCATTGCGAGTCATTGGCTGCCGTCGATAATCAGTAATTTCAAAAAGGATTATCCCGGTGTCAGCTTTGAGATTCAGGTTGCGAGCTATGACGAAATCGCACAGGCGGTTGAATGCGGTGAGACTGACATCGGCTTTACAAGCCTTCAGCCTGCGATGCGCGGTGAATGGATTTCATTGGCAGAGGATCCGCTTTTTGCAGTTCTTCCCATTGAGGCGGACAACAAGCAAAATAAGGTTCCTGTTTCTATATTTAACAACAAATCATTTTTTATGCCTACTTACGGCTTTGACTATGATATTATGCGTACTCTTGAAGAAAACGGAGTGCATCCGCTTATAAACCGTACCTCACTTGACGACTCTGCGGTTGTTTCGATGGTCAGCCATTCGCTCGGCTACAGTATTCTGCCAAAGCTCGTTCTCAGCGGTATGCACGGCCGATTCGTTACAAAAGAAATTGAGCCTGCATCCAAACGCGAGCTCGGAATTCTTTTCAAAAATAAAAACGCCTTATCCCCTGCCGCACATAAATTCATTACCTGCTGTAAGCAGACGGTAAGGGATTTTCAATAGTTTTTATCAGATTATTGAAAACACGGCAGTAAAATGCTACAATGAGGAAAAAGCTTGAAAGGAGAAAAAAATGACTAAGGATCAGGCAAAAATCAAGGCAAAGGAATTAGTTTCACAAATGACGGTTGAGGAAAAAATTTCTCAGCTTCTTTATACATCAGCACCCATCGAAAGACTCGGTATCAAGGCTTATAACTGGTGGAACGAGGGCTCACACGGTGTTGCTCGCGCGGGAACTGCAACAGTATTCCCCCACGCTATCGCAATGGCGGCTACCTTCGACCCGAAGCTCGTCAACACGGTTGCAGATGCTATCTCGACAGAGGGCAGAGTAAAGTACAATCAGCATGTTAAATATAACGATTTTGATATCTTCAAGGGTATCACCTTCTGGGCACCGAATATCAACATCTTCCGTGACCCGCGTTGGGGCAGAGGTCAGGAGACCTTCGGCGAGGACCCGTTCCTTACAGCAGAGCTCGGTGTTTCATTTGTAAAGGGTATTCAGGGTGAGGGCGAATTCTACAAGGCAACCGCCTGTTCAAAGCATTATGCAGTTCACTCAGGCCCTGAAAAGGACCGTCACGGCTTTGATGCTCAGGCATCTATGCACGATATGTATGAGACATATCTCCCCGCCTTTGAAAAGACAGTAAAGGCAGGTGTTGCAGGTGTTATGGGCGCTTATAACCGCACCAACGGCCATCCCTGCTGTGCTCACCCGTATCTTCTTAAAGAAGTTCTCCGCGGTGACTGGGGCTTTGACGGCTATGTGGTTTCTGACTGCGGTGCGCTCAACGATATCTATGAGCATCACAAGTATGTCAGCACAAAGGCTGAGGCGGCGGCTGTTTCTCTCAAGAATACCTGCGACCTCAACTGCGGTGAGATTTATCAGCACCTTATCGACGCTTATGAGGAGGATCTGATTACCGAAGATGATATCACAATCGCGGCTGAAAGACTTTATACAATCCGCGCTCTTCTGGGTGAGTTTGAGGAGGTCAGACCGTATTCCGACATCAGCTATGACAAGCTCGACTGTAAGGAGCACAGAGAATTAAATCTCAAAGCAGCTCAGGAAAGCATTGTTCTTCTTCACAACAAGGATAACTTCCTTCCGCTTGACAAGGGCATTGAAAAGCGTATCGCCGTTGTCGGCCCGAACTCAATGTCGGTTACGGCACTTGAGGGTAACTATAACGCTTATGCTTCAGAATATATCACCGTTGCAGACGGTATCAGACGCGTTTTCAATAACGCTCACATCACCGTCGAAAAGGGCACAAACTACTGTCTCGAAAAGCAGAACGACTGGGGCGGCTTCGGCAATCTTATCAGCGACGGCATTGCGGCGGCGGCTCAGGCAGACATCACCGTGCTTGCACTCGGACTTGACTGTTCAATCGAGGGTGAGGATACAGGCTTTGATAACGATTACACCGCCTGCGGTGACAAAAAATATATCACTCTTCCCGCAACTCAGCAGAAGCTCGCAGAGGCAGTATGTGACGAGTGTGAGAATGTTATTGTTGTTCTTATGTGCGGCAGCTCGGTTGATGTCGGTGAAAAGGTTAGAAGCAAGGCAAAGGCTATTCTTCACGCATGGTATCCCGGTTCAACGGGCGGTCTTGCGATTGCAAATATTCTTTCAGGCGAGGCTTCACCCTGCGGTAAGCTCCCCGTTACAATCTATGATGCAGAGCACGACCTTCCGAGCTTTCTTGATTATGATATGCGCGGCAAGACATACCGTTACATCGACGGTGACGCTCTTTATCCCTTCGGCTACGGTCTTTCTTACACAAGCTTCTCCTACAACAACGCAAAAATTCTCGAAAACAGTGAGGACAAGGTACAGGTAAGCGTTGAAATTACAAACACAGGTGACCGTGACGGAATCGAAAAGGCTCAAGCTTATGCCAAGTATACTGACAGCAGAACATATACTCCCCACTTCCAGCTTTGCGGAATAAATGCAGTTGAGCTCAAGAAGGGAGAAACAAAGACAGTTACATTCGATATTGACACTTACTGGCTCAAGGCTGTTGACGAAAACGGCAATCGCATCACTCCCGACGGAGAGCTCAAACTCTTTATCGGCGGACATCAGCCCGACGCAGTCAGCAACAGATTGCTCGGCTACGAGTGTATCGAAATCAATCTTAAATAATTTCGGAGGCTTCGGCTATGAAAAAGTTCAGAATCGGTATTTTCGGTATGGGCAGAGGTATAGATATCGCTGAAAATCTTTCTCTGCTTGATGATTGCGAGGTTGTTGCTTTCTGTGAAAACAATGCTCAAAGAGCAACGGCAGGTCTCGACAGATTCGGCAGAGAGGTTCCCGTTTTTGAGGACTTCGATGTCTTTCTTGAGCAGAATCTCGATGCAGTTGTACTCGCAAACTATTTTCACGAGCACGCTCCTTATGCAATAAAGTGCTTTGAGCAAAACATCCATGTTCTCTCGGAGTGCATCAGTAACGGCACTATGGCTGAGGGCGTTGAGCTTATCCGCGCTTTTGAAAAAAGCAAATCAATCTATATGCTTGCAGAAAACTATCCGCAGATGAAGTTCAACCGAGAGATGAAAAAAATCTGCGACGGCGGCACTCTGGGCAAAATCCTTTATGCCGAGGGTGAATATAACCACCCCGTTGACTGTTCGGATCTGAGCTTTCTCAAGGGCTACATTTACTTTGATAAGCATTGGCGGAACTATCTTCCCCGCACTTATTACATAACACATTCGCTCGCTCCGCTTATGTGGGCAACGGGTGCAACACCGAAGCGTGTGAGTGCCGTTCCGATTTTCTGCCCACAGCCCGAAACAGCAACAACGAGAGCTGTCGGCGATTCTGCGGCAATCATCACACTTAACAACGATGACGGCTCTGTTTTCCGCGTAACGGGTTGCGGCGGCTTCGGCGCACATCACAATGCATACCGTGTATGCGGT
>JAZQGS010000082.1:0-53639 GCA_045540195.1 Acutalibacteraceae bacterium | reverse complement strand
CCTTATGGAAGGCACAAAAAATAAAACCGTTATCTACATCTCTCACCGACTTTCGAGCGCAACAAGAAGTGATAATATTCTTGTTTTCTCGGGCGGCGAGCTTATTGAACACGGCGACCACGATGAGCTGATGTCTCTCGGTGGTGAATACTGCAAAATGTTCGCCCTGCAGGCTTCCGGTTACAGAGAGGAGGCTGCGGATGATGAAGAATAAAGCCAAGACTACGGCTAAAGAAAATGCACACAGCTTCCGTAATTATCTGTTTATGCTGAAGTTTGTTATGAAAAACTCACCGATGCTGATGATTTCGCTGCTTGTTTTTGACGTACTTTCAACCCTTCCGTGGATTCTTTCCAACGTCGTACTTCTCAAATACATCATTGACGTTGTTACTCAGGGTACCGGTCTTTACAGAATTGCGGTTGCGTGTATTATTTTTGCGGCAGTGGTTGTCATCGGTAATCTCGGCAACACGATTTTCTATGAAATTTACAGACCGAAGCAGATGGAAAAGCTGCATTACAAGCTGTATTCGCAAATTTATGAAAAAGCGGCAAAAATGGATTTTCAATCCTATGACAATCCCGAATTCTATAACGATTTCGTGCTCGCAATGAACACAATGAGTGACCGTGTGGACAGTATAATGTCCAGCACCAGAGATTTTTGCACTCATATAGTTTCGATAATTTCCATAACGGCGGTTATTGTTACCATCGACCCTGTCTGCTTTATTTTCATCGCGCTTTGTGTCGGAATTATGGTGCCTCTGGGCAGACTTATTGCTAAGGTCAACATCGACAAAAAGCGTGTTATGACTCCCCTTGACAGAAAAAATCTCTATTTTTCGCGAGTGTTTTATCTTCAGGACTATGCAAAGGAGCTCAGACTTAATCCCGCAGGTGAAATGATCGAAAGACGGTATAACAAGAATCTTCTTGACCGTATTTTCACCGTTTCTCCTTTCCTAAAAAAGCAGTGCGCACTTTATTTCTCACAGGAAAGTCTGCCGATGACCTTGCTTATCTGCTTCGGCGTTACACTTTATATGGGCTATAAGGCGATCGTAACAAAGGAGATCAGCCTCGGCAGCTTTGCCGCAACCTTCAACGGCGTAAGCTCGGTCAGCAACAGCGTTTTCGCAATGACAAGCTGGTTTGCAATCCGTGTTCGTGAAAACGGACTTTATGTTGAAAAATACAAAAAGTTTATGGCCGCTGAGGAGAAAATCAAGGACGGCAATACAGTCAAAAAGTTTGACAAACCCGTTACAATCAAGCTTGAGAATGTATCCTTCACATATCCGGGCTGTGAAAAGCCGACACTCAAAAACATCAATCTCGAAATCAAGCCCTATCAGAAGATTGCTCTTGTCGGCTACAACGGAGCAGGCAAAACGACGCTTACAAACCTTATTCTTCGTCTGTATGATGTGACCGAGGGTAGAATCACGGTCGACGGCAAGGATATAAGAGATTGGAATGTACGCTCGTATCACAGCAACTATGCCGCTGTTTTCCAGGACTTTTCACTCTTCGGCGCAACACTCGGTGAGAATGTTGCGATGAAAGAAAATCCCGATAAGGCGCGCGTTATGCAGGCGCTTCAGGAAAGCAGCTTCAACAAAGAGGTTGAAAACGGCGCCGACACAATTCTTTTAAGAGAATTTGACGACAGCGGACTTTCGCTTTCGGGCGGTGAGGGACAGAAGGTTGCCGTTGCCCGTGCGTTTTATAAGGACTGTCCGTTCGCAATTCTTGACGAGCCGAGTGCAAACCTCGACCCCGTTTCGGAGTATTCTCTGAATGAGGCAATGTCCCGCGCGGCAAAGGACAAGACGGTTATTTTTATCTCGCACCGACTGTCAACAACCGTTATGGCGGATGTTATTTATATGCTCGAAAACGGCGAAATCGTCGAGAGCGGAACACACGAGGAGCTTATGGCAAAGAACGGCAAATATGCCTATATGTTCAATTTACAAGCACAAAACTATAAGGAAGAGCAGTAATAAATGCGGTAGAGCAAAGCCTCTACCGCATTATTCTTTTAAACCAATTCTATCGTATAATTATAATCACTGTACCACACGCCTGCGGAGTAGCTTCGGGCGCGGATTTCGACCGTGTCCTCGTATACCTCGAAGACGAAGCCTGTGCCGTTGGCGATTCTGCCGCGGATTGTCATATACATATAGCTCGGAAGATTTACGCTGTGGAACGAGCCGTCGGACTCAACGCTCAGATATCCGAATACATCCTCCTGACTCTCGTTTGTAAATCCGCTGTGGATGTGACCTGAAATCATAATTACATTTTCATAAGACTTGAGAATCTCCTCAACTCTTGCCGACTGGTCACCGATTCCGCCGTCATCAAGCTCGGGCTCGTCGTCACCCCAGGTCTCGGGAAGTCCGTGTGATTCGTTTATCGGCCAATGGCTGACAACAAAAATCGGAAGTCCGTCCTTTGATGCTGTTTCCATTTCGTCAGCAAGCCAGTCAAGCTGTGTGTCGGACATATAAGCGTATGTGTGGTCCTCCTCGCTGCCGAGGACGATAAATGTATAGCCGTTGACCTTGGTTGAATAATATACCTCGTCAATTTCTCTGCCTGCGATTTTTTCGTTATACTCAATAAAAAGCTCTCTTGACAGCGCATAATCGTCATCGCCCGTCCAGGTATCGTGATTGCCCTGTGCAAGAATTATATTCTTTGCGGGTGTGTAATCTGCAAACGCCTTTTCAAGATTTGCCCACTCCTCGGGCTCACCGTGGTCTGTAAGGTCGCCTGCACCGATAACAAGGTCAAGCGGATAATCGGACTCCTGCATATCCTGAAGGCCGAATTTCAGCATATCAACGCGTGCCTGCTCACCTGTCATATGAATATCGGAAAAAGCGGCAAAATTCAGCTTGCAGTCATCATAAAGCGGTTTCGTGTCCGCGGTGAAGTCACCGAAAATGCCCCACGAAAAAAAGTTTAAAACCGTAAGAAATACAGAGAGAAATCCTCTGATAAATGAGATAAAACCAAACATACAAATTCCCCTTTCTTTGAATGATATATTAACAGAATTTTTCCGTTTTGGCAAGATATTTTATATTTGATAAAAATATGAATATATGTTAAAATATCCTAAAGAAATGAGAGGTGTTTTTATGTTTGCATTTTTAAGAAAAGCTTTGAGCATTGCGCTTTCCTTCATTTTCGGATTTGCAACCTATCCCGTAAGCTATCTCCCCTGTCTTAAAGACAGCGACTTTACCGTAGCGACTGGTGCTTTCGGTGAAGAATATGTTACGCTCAACGGTGAGGCTGAGAAGATTATTCTCGGCGAGGGCTGCCGTCTTGACGCAGAGAGTCTCGTTCTCGACAGCAAGGCTGAATTTTCTTTCAAGGATACGACTCACGGCTGGTTTAACTATTACGGAATCGCCTACACTGCGGACGCCTACATAAAGGGCGAAATCAGCTACCGCTGCGGTGCCGTTGACAGGTCGGAGGAATTTTTCCTCGAGCCGGGAGAAAACAAGATTTTCCATTCATTTATTAACAATATGCTCTCGGGAACCAAGGCAAATATGATTTATTCGGTTTCGTTTGAAGCTCTGAACGCCGATAATGCATCAATCACCGTTCACGGCATTTCACTTTTTAACAGAGACATTCCCGACGAGGATGTATATATTCAGACCGAGGAATACAAAATCGGTGTCAACCTTCTCTGGGGCGGTGCGCTCAGCTATATGGAGGACCTCAATTCTGATGTTGAGGCGGTCGAGGTTGACGGAAGAATTTTTGTTGACTCCAACGCAGGTGAGCGTTACGGTGCAAGGGTTGTCAATAAAAATGTAAACCTTATCAACCGTGCTGACACGGGCAGACTCGTTCAGCAGTCCTACTACGGAGCACAGCTTTCGCCCGAATACGAAAAAGGCGAATTTATGGGTAACAAATGGGACTATAACCCTGTTCAGGGCGGCAACCAATTCAACGAAAACAGCAAGATAGTTGACATCAGATACGATGAAAGCTCAATCTATATCAAATGTCAGCCACTTGACTGGGCAAAGAGCAAGGAGCACATCACCCCGTCATATATGGAAGCAACTTACAAAATTGAAGGCAACAAGATTCGCGTTTCCTGCAGATTTACAGATTTTTCAGGCTATAAGTCGCTGCCGCGCGATCAGGAAATTCCCGCATTCTATTGTATTGAGCCGTTCAACCGCTTTGTTTATTACGGCGGAAGTAATCCGTGGTCAGACGAGGCTCTTACCATTGAGCCTGACCTCATTTTCTGGCCCGATGCAGGATATCCTAATTTCAACTCATTAGAAAACTGGTCCGCCTTCATCGGCGAGTTTGATGACAGCTTCGGAATCGGCGTTTATGTTCCCGATGAGACACGCTTCCTTTCTGGTGTTTTTGAAAGAGAAAAAACCACCAACCATGACCCGTCCGTTGACGGTACGACCTCATATATTGCCGTTGTACGCGTTAATCTGCTCGAAAGCTACTCTCCGTTTGAGTATGACTATTACCTCACAACAGGAACATCAGACGAAATGAGAAATAACTTCAAAGAAATTGCACAGTAAAATACAGCAACAAAAAACAGGCTTACGGCACCAACCGTAAGCCTGTAATTTTATTTTTTGGAATGGCATACATCGCTCATTGCACAGCCTGAACAGCCGCACGCGCAGGATGACTTGCCTTTCTTTTTATCCGAGATTGATTTCGCGATAATTGCGATAACCGCAACCGCGATAATCACGGCAACTATAATTGTAGGTGCATTCATAAGAATACCTCCTTTATTTTATCTTAACTGTCAATCTGTTCTCATCATACTTATTTTTTCTGACAAGCATATAGAGGATAAACACAAGAATTACAGCCGCAACCACTGTGCCTATAATATTTCCTGTACCTGTAAACCATGAGCCGAACTGGAAAACAATGAGTGATACTGCATAAGCAAATGCACACATATATGAGATTGCGCCTACAGTCCATTTTGCGTTATTCATCTCTCGTCTGATTGCGCCCATTGCGGCAAAGCACGGAGCACAAAGAAGATTGAATATCATAAATGAGAAGCCTGCAACCTTGCTTCCTCCGAAGATTTCATAACCGATAAGTGCAAGACGGGTTGAGTCTGCGCCCTCTACAAGCTCGAATGCGAGGTCTGCGTCTGCCATTGAAGAAAGTGAGCCGAACACGCCGACAACCTCTTCCTTAGCAACAAGACCGAGGATAGTCGCAACCGCCGCCTGCCATGTTCCGAAGCCGAGAGGAGCAAAGATAACTGCGATAGCTCCGCCGATAACCTCGAGGATTGACGCGCCTGCATTTTCTTCTGTGATGTAGTGGAAGCCGCCCTCAAACGAAAGTGAGTTAAGCACCCAGATAATCACGCTTGCAGCGAGAATAACCGTACCGGCACGCTTGACGAATGACCAGCCGCGCTCCCATGTTGTACGCAGGATATTTGAAGCAAGCGGTGCGTGATAAGCGGGAAGCTCCATAACAAACGGTGCTGTATCACCGGCAAAAGCTTTTGTCTTTTTGAGCATAATACCTGAAACAACGACTGCGCCGACGCCGACGAAATAAGCCGCTGTTGCGATAAGAGGACTGTTGCCGAAAAGTGCCGAAGCAATAAGACCGACGATAGGCATCTTTGCACCGCAGGGAATAAAGCAGGTTGTCATAATCGTCATCTTGCGGTCACGCTCCTGCTCAATCGTACGGCTTGCCATAACACCCGGAACACCGCATCCCGAGGCGACGAGCATGGGTATGAAGCTCTTGCCTGAAAGACCGAACTTTCTGAAAAGTCTGTCCATAATAAAGGCTACACGGGACATATATCCGCAGTCCTCGAGAATAGAAAGAAGGAGGAATAAAATAACCATCTGCGGAACGAAGCCGAGAACTGCGCCGACGCCGCCGACAATACCATCAGCCACGAGGCTTACGAGCCAAGCCGCACAACCGAGGGACTCAAGTCCCGTTGTAACAGCAGGAACTATTGTTTCGCCGAAAAGAGTGTCGTTCATAAAGCCGACAGTCCAGTCACCGATTGTACCGATAGAGATCGTATAAACGAGCCACATAATAACAACGAAAATCGGCAGGGCAAGAATTCTGTTTGTAACAATTTTGTCTATCTTATCAGAAAGTGTAAGTCTGCCTGCATGCTTTTTCTTGCAGCAGCCCTGCATAATTTTTTCTATGTAAACATAACGGTCGTTGATGATAATGCTCTCTGCATCGTCATCCATTTCCTGTTCAACATCCTTGATGTCAAACTCGATGTGTTCAAGCTTCTTGCTGTCAAGCTTTAACTGCTCAAGCACCCTGGGGTCTCTTTCAAAAATCTTGACCGCATACCATCTCTGCTGTTCTTCGGGCATACTGTGAACTGCCGCCTCTTCAATATGGGCAATCGCGTGCTCAACAGCACCCGAGAAAATATGAGAAATATGCTTCGGTGACTTTTTCTCTTCCTTTGCCGCGGCTATTGCGGCATCAGCCGCCTCCTGAATACCCTCGCCCTTGAGCGCTGAAATCTCAATAACGGGACATCCGATTTTTTTCGAAAGAACCTCAATATTGATTTTATCTCCGTTCTTGCGAACAATATCCATCATATTGATTGCAATAACAACGGGAACACCAAGCTCAATAAGCTGTGTTGTGAGATAAAGGTTTCGTTCGATATTCGTTCCGTCAACGATGTTAAGAATCGCATCGGGGCGTTCACCGACGAGATAATTTCTCGCAACCACCTCTTCAAGTGTATAGGGTGAAAGTGAATAGATACCCGGAAGGTCGGTAATGATTATATCCTTATCCTTTTTATAGGCGCCTTCCTTCTTTTCAACCGTAACGCCGGGCCAGTTACCGACATACTGATTAGAGCCTGTCAGCGCATTAAACAGTGTCGTCTTACCGGAGTTAGGGTTACCGGCAAGCGCAATTTTTATAGACATTACAAAATCTCTCCTTCAGGGTTAGCATCAACTAACCGCAAGACTAAAAAATATCGGAGATTGAATCCCCTGTTGTTTACTCTACCTCAACCATTTCGGCATCAGCTTTTCTTAATGAAAGCTCGTAGCCGCGTAAGTTTATCTCAATAGGATCTCCGAGAGGAGCTACCTTGCGGACAAAGATTTCCACACCCTTGGTAATGCCCATATCCATAATTCTCCGCTTGAGCGCGCCCGTTCCGTGAACCTTGACCACTTTTGCGGTTTTGCCTATTTTTATATCCTTGAGCGTTTTCATAATACTCCTCCATAAGAATTCGGCTGAGTTAGCCTAAGCTAACTACCTTGCATAAATAACAGTTAGCCTCCGCTAACCGAAAATATAATACATCCCTTTTTCTTTTTTGTCAATAGTTTTTTGAAAAAATTTACAGAAAAATACAAAAAAAGAGCTGCGTGTTTCCACGCAACTCTTTTGATTAAAAATTATTCAACTGTGTACTCAATCGTACCTGCATCAACCCATGCACCGTTAACGCGAACCTTAACGGTAACTGTGTTGAGACCCTCGTTGTTCATCCAGGCCTTGCCTGTAAACTCGAGGTTTCCGTCTTCAAGAACAACAGCCTTCTGAGTGTAATAGGTTGCAGTTGAGCCATCAGGCATTACGAAACGAACACCCTGAGCATCGGGACCTGTAACAACCTTGACTGAAACGGGACCCTTAGGACCTGACTGTGAAGCAGGAGTTATACTCTTGACATCAGCGTCAATCTCGGGCTCGAGAATTTCGTAGGTGAATGAATAGTGATTCTTCTCCCAAGAATATTTGCCGTCTGCAAGATACTTAGCACGAACCTTGACATCAGGACCTGTGAGGTTAGTGTTGATTGTCCAAATCTCGTAAGCAACCGTACGGTCGAGAGAGTTGACCTGAACGCCGTCAGCGTTATATGACTTGATGACAACATTCTTGTTGTTACGGTCGTAGGTTCTTGTGCCGCCGTCCTCTTCGATGAACTGAATCATAGCAGGTCTGCCGTTGACAGTAACATCGAACGAGTTGTGAGAATCAGTTGACGGAGTGTACTCAACATTTGTGATTGAGCCTGACTCAGTATCCTCAATATCGATAGGAGTTTCGATCATATCGATAGCTGTTGAAAGGTCGGAGGTAGTCTCGAATGTTGCATCACCTGTGAGCTTGAGGTAGCCAACAGCAAGAAGTGAGCCGGCAGTTTCATTCTGAATTGTAACAGTACCGTCAGGAGCAACAGCATCCGTGATGTCATAATACATATCAGTTTTGCTGTTAACCGTAACTGTCTCTTTACCAATCTTAACGGTAACCGGAGCACCTGTAGCAGAACGAAGGCTGAGCATTACTCTGCTGTAATTACCTACGTTAGCAACGGTGAATGTAAGAGCCTGGCTGTTGCCGTTTGCAAGATACACCTCGTGCTTTGAGCCCTTCTTATTATAATCTGCAGCGCCAATCTCAAATCGATCGTTTGCTTCCTGACCCTCAACATAAACAAATCCGGAACTGCCTGTGATAAAGTTAGAAGCGGACATAAGATTATCGTTGATGTTGTAATATCTTGCCTTCTTTTCAGAATCGATGTAGTTGGAATCGTCCTTATTAAGCGGTTCGAACACACGGACAGCGTCGACATAGTTATCAAGAGGCATATCAGCATAAGTGCCGAAGGATGTGGGATCGTTAGCACCTGTACCGCCGTTGAGGATTGAATCGTCGTCGAACCATTCAACATCAACATCATCAGCCTCGAGGATGTAGTCAAGACCGACATCAGCAAGAGCATCAGCAAGCTCGTTGTCGTTTGTTGAAAGAGTGCTGAAGGTGTCAGCGGACTGAGTTTGGAGAGCACCTGCGAATGACAGGTAAGCCGCAGTAACCTCTACGGTATAAGTGCCGTAAGGAAGACCGCTGATATTGTAAATCGGAGTCTGATAAAGAGTGCCGTAATTATTATCGCTATAGAATGTATCAACGATAGCAGATTTTTTCAGATTGCCTGCGGCATCTCTGACAGCGATAACCTGAACACCCGTGTTAGTGCCGCAAGCACCGTAGAGCTCGAAGCCTGTACCGGTGAAGGTGAAGGTAAGAGTCTCGGAACGGTTAGCTGAAGAGCTGACAGTTGTCTTTTTAGCTGAGCCGTTTGAGAAGTCATTTGCATTATCATACAATGCATCATAACCGTAAACAGAGTTATCTGTCTGAGCTGTGTTTCCTGCTGTACCATAGGTACCCCACTGTGCTTTACCTGTAGTGTCGGTGGTAAGTACATTCTCTTCATAAAGAATATTTGAAGCAGGGATGACAGAAATTGTGTTACTTACCTTATTAGCTGAATAATCACCCTGTGCCAGCTGAGCAAAATAAGGAATCTTAGTGATTTCATTGAAAATACTGCTCGGCTTATAAGAAACTATATTTGACGATGCGGATGCACCTGCAGTTTCTACAGAGACAGTATAAGAGCTGTTATTTGAGTTTTTAGCCTCATTCAAGAAAATCTGGTCGTTTTTGATCGGATCAACTTCAATTGTAGCACCGAAGTCAGCAACATAAGAGTCAGGTGTAAGCGATTTACCGTTCAACTGCCACTGTGAGAAGAGTTTGAAGGTATAGTCGTGTTGGAAAAGATCTTTTGTAGGCTTCGCTTTGTTTGTATAGTATTGCATTCCACTGTTGAACCAACCATTGAAGTCATAGCCTTCTCTTGTCGGAACGAAAGTATCCGGATAAGCCTCATCGTAAGTTGCCTCTTGATATCGATATACATTATCGGAATAGTTAATCTCGTTCAGCTTGTATTCATAGACGCGGATGTTGTCGAATGTTACCGCATTGTTAGATCCGTTGGCATCAACACGAATTTGGGCTTTTACAACCGTATCATCGGTAGGTGCAGTGAAAATTCGTGATGAAACACCGCCACCATCAGAAGAATATCTGTTTGTTGAGTCTTGGAAACCTACCCAACCGCCGCTTTCATTACAGAAGAAAATATAAACATCCCAATTTGTACCGGTAATATCAATATCAATTTTATACTGCTTACCTGGTTCAACTGCAAAGAAAGGTGATGCTGATGTCGCCTCGCCTGCACCATCGTTACAGGTTACAGTAAATCCTGTTTCGGTAACATCGCTTACTGTACCGTTACCTGCAACCTTATTCCAACCCTTGAAGTCAACAAGGTTATCAAAGGTCATATTATAGACATTATTCCACCATACGGCGTAGAGAGTTGTTTCTCCACCCTGATCACCGTTAAGTCTGCTTGGTGTAGCCGATAAAGCGTATGGTGCTGTCTGGGTTAACGGTTTATCTATATCAACCGGAGACCAACCCAACAGCTTATAGCCTTTTCTGCTTACGCCCTCAGAGGGCAATTCAATTCCTTCAGTATACTTAACAGTTTTACTTGAAACTGAACCTGAGCCACCGTTATAGTTGAAATTAACGGTATATTCATTTTCTGTCCATTCCGAGAACAAGTGCCAGTTTTGGGACACAACAAAAGCATCATCAAGATTCTTCATATTGAAATCGCCTAAACTCACCACATCATTCTCCGGTATATCACTAGTATGTGCCCACCAATTTTCAAAGGTATAACCCGGTCTTTCGGGAATATATTCGAAGACATCACCGATACCCATTTTTTGAGGATAATAACGAAGATACTCTCTGTTTGTGATTGTTCTCGCTGCTTCTTGGAATTCTGCTGCTTCATAAACAGCAATACCTGAATATGTTAACGTTGAGCCGTGCTGAACATTGTCAAATCGAAGAGTAAGGGTAGTGTTGTTCTCGGTCGAAACCTTGAAAAACTGTCTTCCAAGAGCATACCCGATATCCTTATCCCTGCTTGATTCAGGATAACTCGGCGTTCCTCCTGTGATATAAGCGCAGACATTCGGCTTTGCGCCGTCATCACTGGATGCAGTATACTCGATAATATAATCTGTATTCTGTTTAACCGTCATTTTGTGAAGATTACCGGTATCGACCCAATAATTCGTTCGGGCAAAATAATTGGTGTCCGCATCGTTAGTGATTGTAAGTGTACCGTTTTCGGCGTCTGCAACAATACCCTCAGATTTGTGTACCAATCTTGTAACATTGCCACTAGCATCTTTCTGATCACCATACCAAAGCTGGTTACACGATGACTTTGCCCAACTTGAGAATGAGAAAATACTGTCATAAACAATATTGTAGCCCGCCGGAATCCACTTACCGTAAACGAGAGTTGTAGAATTGTTGAGCTGATTAATGTTTTCGATTTTCTTGCCGGCAACCGTGTACCAACCGTCGAATGTATATCCATCAGACGGGTTAGGATAGGCGAGTTCTTTGCTGTCGCCCGGATAGAAGGCTAAACGAGAGTTAGCCGTATCGGAACCAAACCTATCATAGTTTTCTTTTTCGTAAACACCGATTTCCGAATATGTAATCGTTTTGCCGGCATCGTTGGCATCGAAACGAAGCTCGATGTAAGCAGCATTTGAATCTACCGTGAATTCTACGGCACGGTTTTCACCAGGCATAAGATTTCCGATAACAGCAGGAATCGCCTGATAAGCCAATCCGTCTTTGTTATATTGGAAAACAAAGACATCACCATTTGAGGTTGAAGACGAAAGGCTTGTTGCTTCAACAACATATGTTCTTCCGCCTTCAACAGGAATACAGTCGTTACCGAAATCACGGGTAGATACAAGATTCTGACCGTCATATGTAGCTCTTGTGTAAATCTCGGTAGTATGATTGTTTACAATCGTTATTGTTCCGTTTTTAAGATGTGTCGAAACTGTTCCGTTGAAAACACCATTACTTGCTGAATCATCCCATCTGTTAAGAGCGAAAAGATTTTCGTAACGGAGCTCATACGGTTTGTATTCAAGTCTGACACCGCAGACAGAACACTCTCTATATTCAATACCATCTTCTGTGAAAACATCACCAAAGGTATGCGGAAGAGTTGCGGTAGGCTGCTGCTCTTCAAATACCTCGCCACAGAACTTACAGTATGAACCATGTGTAAGACCGTTTACTGAACAAGTAGCCTCTCTTGCCGCAAGGTCAACAACAATATGTCCACCTTCTGTGCCATTTGCTCTGATTTCGTCAACAGCAGTTTTTACACCATTGTATGTAGAAATAGCTTCGTCTATTGCTCTTGCGAGATTCTTTCTTGAATAGTTTGCTGCAATTTCACTTGAAGAAAAGTCATATGCATAAGGATTAAGCGTATTGATTGTATATACAGCAAGTGCATACCGTTCTTTTACAGTCGGGCAGATATTGTCATCCTGCATAATTGAGTTATACTCTTCTTCTGTTATGGTTTCTCTCAAGTCAAGAATTGCCTTGTAGTTGATAACATAAATTGTGCTTCTTAGTGATATGGTATTTACATCAAAAGTGTCATTATGTCCTAAACCTTTTACTCGCCATGCAAGATTATATGTTTTCATGCTTTCGCCGTTAAAATCAATGCTGTCGTCTACCTTGAGGGTGTTTGCATAATAGCATATTCTTCTATCTTTTTGAGTAGCAAAAATACTATCAGTATCTTCAAACCACGCCTCATATCCGCTTACCGTTGAGAGACTATAGCCTATACGGTAACTGGTACCGTCAAGGTTTTTGACAGTTTCATGATACCTATCGTTTGATGTCCAACCGTACCAAGGATGCTGAAGCTTGAGATCCTTATTGTCGGCGGTGCCGTATGTTCCTTCAATGGGATATACGACATTGAGATAGGCGCCGTAATCGTTTTTGTTGATTCGGCCGGCTAACATAACAGGCATTTTTGCATCGTTAACACCGTCATAAAGAAGGACTGTATTATGAGAGTAGTAGATACCGAACTTAAAGTTGCCATCTGTACCAAGGTCAGCAACAATTGCAGACGAGTCAATTTTCTCCTGACTGTCAGAAGGGTTGGCCTGCTCATCATTTCCGGAAGGTGTTCCCGAGACAGGCTTTGTGTAAAGAATGTTGCCATAATGCTCTGAAGGATTATAGTTAACTATACCGTTGGTAGCTGTGGTAGTAGCTGTGCTCATCTGAGTAGCATCTGCATTGCTGAATGTGGGAATTTTAGTCTGAATGCCCTGGTAAGATGTATTGTCAATCCAACCGAGAGATGCTTTCATTTTCGCATCCATATTCTTAATATCGTAATAAGACATTGAACAGTCATAAAGACAGAAGTCGCGGATAAAACCCGTAAACAGCGGATCGTTAGGACCTTCAACATAGGCTGATTTACCGATAAGAAGAGTTGCGTCGCCTATCGTTTTATACCATCTGTCATCAAAAGGTACAACTGAAGTAAATCTGTTGATTGAAATCGTCAGATATCCGTCAATCCATACCATAATATTTCCGTTAGCAGAACTTACCATATACTCATGCCAAGTGTCATCTGCTCTGTTGAGCATGTTCGGGTCACTGTTCCAGTTCTGAGATGTTACATCAACATTTTTTTCTACTGCACCGGGACCGTTATAAGCACAAACATAAGCACCATTAGCCTCGGCGGTAGGGGACAAGTATATATAGCTTTCTACGCCTGTTCTGCCGGTCATATCTTGGTGAGTTGTGATATCGAAAAATCTGGCATTATCATCATTTACATTCGCTGAAGGGAATTTCGCCTTAAATGTAACGGTAAAACCATCGTCATAATTAAGTCCATCAAGGAACAGATCATCAAGGTCAATTTCGGCATAGCTTTTGGCGAATTTTGCCCACCATGCACCTGTTGCTGCATTTTGTTCCATTGTGATACCGCTGACTTTCGTAAGGCCAGGTCTGCCGACAACTGCATTATCTGCAACATCTGAATTTGTAAAATATCTTGCAACCAAATGGTCTTCAAGCTCCTCATTCATAGGAAAAGACGAGGAAGAGACCGCATAAGAGTTTTCAAGAAGTCTATCATATTCTGCTTCAGTAATTTTTACAACAGAACCGTGACGCGGTGAAAGAGAGTTGATGTTATGTGAACCGACACTGGGATAAGACCAGCTTGTAAAATCATAACCGTTTGATTTTGCAATGTGGAAATATGCCTCCGGAACACCGTCAACATTAGTATGCTCGAATTCGTCAACATACATAATGAGATTACCGTCATTATCAAAGAAAGAGTTACAGCCTTCAAGAGAAACATTGTAATTCGGGAAAACAGAAAAGCCGCAATCTGTCCACTTTGTGTCACCGGGGTTTCTGAAGGGACCTGTGGGTGTGTCACCTACATAGTAGTGAATAGTTTTCAGAGATGTTCCCTTATTCGTTGTGCCTAATTCATTGGCGTTACACTCTGTTTTGTAAAAGAGGTAATATTTTCCGTCACCGGGGTTATGGATGATATCGGCGTCAATAACGCCGTATGTGTCGCAAACACCGTTGCCGGTAGAGTTGCCGAGAATGTAGTCAAACTCATAATATGCGTTCGGGTCAAGGAGGTCAGTTGTTTTAAGGTATACGATATCGAACCAGCTTGTAGCATTACAAGCAAGTGTGAAATAAACAACATAAGCCGAGCCGTCCCAAAGAACCTGAGGCGCCCATACAGCTGTCATTCCTCTTGTGTCACCGATAAGATGAGCCATCTTTGACACATCTATCATGGTTTCATCGTGCCATGTAACAAGATCTTCTGAACGCCAGATGATAAAGGACTGTGAGTTGTTACTATATGTTCCGCCACCGTCCGTAAAGTCAAGGTCGGTCGCGAGGATATAGTAATAATTGTCCTGCTCGTTATACCATATATAAGGGTCGCGGACATTACCAACACCCTTTGACGGAAGAAGTACAGGTTCATTATTACGAAGAGCGGTATAGTGATAACCGTCCTCAGAAACAGCAAGGTGGATTGTCTGTCCTTCCTTGCTTGTGCCTGTAAAGTACGCGAAAAGGTAGTGATCCTTTACCGCGTCAGCTGCTGCCGCTTCGCTCTGCTCAGGTGCCATCCACACCCAACAGGACATAAGCGTCAACACTGCAAGGCAGGTTGATAAAAGCCTTTTTCCAATCTTATTCATAGTCTTACCTCCGATTTGCCAAGGGTTATATGAAATCCTCTTTCAGGGGATTTTTAGCCTTTTTGTGCCGTTTTTTCTTGTTTCGGCAACACTAAACCCAGTTTCGTATTTTATATTTTATTACACTCTCTGATAAATGTCAATTACTTTTTTGCTAAAAAATATTGCATTTTTGTTGTACTTTTGTGTTTTTACTACCCCTTTACTTCGTTTTTTCTCATTATTTTAAAAAAGAAAAAGAGGCAGTTTTTCAACTGCCTCTCATTATGTTTTTGCTTTTTATCTTGCGTCAAACCAGCCGCGCGGTCCGTAGAATCTGTATACAAGATCATTCATAAGCTTCGCGATACCGTTGAGTGCCGCTTCGGTTTTGTCCTCTTCCTCAGGCGTGTATTCGTAGCCCTCTGCGTGAGCTCTTGCAATATAGAATTCTTCCTTTGCCGCCTCGAGTGCCTCGTTGTCGACAACTGTGTTTTCAATCACTGCTTCTACCTTTGCGATTGCAGTCTCAAGCTCCTGTGCGACTGCGGGATCGAGTGATGATGTATCCATCTGCTTCGCACGCTTGATGTCGTTGATGATTCCCTTTGTGTCTCTTGCTGTATTGAACTGCGGGAAACGGTCGGGATATGTATATACATCTGTGAAATTCTCGTCTGTCAGAAGCTCAACCGCAAGCTTCATTACAACATCGTTGCTGCCTGTTCTTTCGTGGTTCTGGTTGTAGAAATAGAAGGTATGGTCAGGAAGAAGTCCTGCGCGTGCATCGACGATATTGTGAGGATCAATGTGGTTATGGTCGGGGTTTGTGCAATGAGGATTCTCTGTTACATAACCCTCGGGAAGCTCAACATCGACGCCGTAGCTGACAGCACCCATTGATGTTGATTCGAGCTGGATAATACCGTCCGCATT
The DNA here is from genome assembly GCA_045540195.1 of Acutalibacteraceae bacterium. Lineage (GTDB taxonomy): Bacteria > Bacillota > Clostridia > Oscillospirales > Acutalibacteraceae > CAG-488. The sequence goes on along the minus strand of JAZQGS010000082.1, from coordinate 37,614 downwards.
GACATTATCCCAGGAATCAACGATTGCATAAAGCGAATAGTTGTAGCCGCAGATGTCAAATACCTTGACGCCTGAGTCGATTGCATCGAGAATATTCTGATCGGCATTGAGCTGTGCGTTATAGAATATATCTGTCTGGCGTCTGATTTCCTTAGTGCTTTCGTCAGAAAGATATTTTTCAGCGCCTGCGGGATAGTTCTCTGACGGGCAAAGTCCCCAGATAAGTGTGCTGTATTTGAGTCCGTTATTGATAAGTCCTTCAACTGCGCCGTCGAGAAGGCTGTTAAGCACATCCTTCGGGAAGAAGCGAAGAACCATATTGATCAGATAGCTGCTCCATTCACCATCAAGAAGGCGCGGAATCATATAGCTGTAAATAGCCTCGTCATCGTCGAGAAGACCGTGCTCAATAATTTCGCCGACGAGAGTTGAGCCGTTCTTTGCAGGAACAACATAAACGATACGGTTAATATCCTCAGAGATGTCTCTGCCCTTATCCTTATACATCTGAAGGAGCATATTTGCAAGTGAGCCGCCCTGGCTGATAGGCACGATATTGATTTTATCGTGACCTGTCTGCTCCTTGATCATCTGAATATAATCGTAAAGCTCCTCAACGGTATCAATCATATTGCCGAGTGAAAAATAAGAGAAGAAATAGAGGTGGTCTGCGCCTGCAATTTCGATATACTTTTCAAGCGGAACATTGTCGAGGACATGCTCTCTGTCATGGTCAGAAAGCTCCGCAACGCTTGTATTGTACTTCGTTGCACGGATATCCTTGATAACCTTGCCGTTCTCGTCGCACTTGATATTTTTCATAAGGATATCGCCGATTGCCTCACCTGCCTGTGTTGCAAGCATATCGAAGAAATCGTTCTGGAAGCCGAGCGCAAGAACGAGCGGAACAAGAAGTCTTGCAACAGCAATCTTTACGATTTCTGCCGTTGACTCAAGGTAGAACGGACCCGAATACTGTTCACCGTCACCGTTGACAGCAATCTCACCGTTTTCGTCATAGAGGAAAACCTCTGACTGGAAAATACCGGGAATAACAAGTGACGGACACTGACCGCAGTCGCCGTCGCACTCGCCGTTATTGCCCGCAAATGCAGGAACAACGATTGTGAAAACAAGAGTAAGAGCAACAAGTGTTGCTACTAATTTAGTCCAAAGACTCTTTTTCATAATATTACCTCTCTTCAGTAATTATATAAGTAGATAATATACTATTTCGCTAAAAAAGACAATAGCATTCTGAAATTTTTGTATATTGTTGTTGATTAAATTTTTATAATACTGTATATTTGTTTCGGTGATTTTTATGAGCAATAAATTCAACTTTACGGAATATAACAAAAACAACAAAAACATTTCGAGAACATTAAGGAAAAATATGACACCACAGGAAAGGCTGCTGTGGAACAAATTTCTTAAAAGCTATCCCATAAAGATTTACCGTCAAAGACCGATAAACGATTTTGTTGTAGATTTTTATTGTTCAAAAGCCAAGCTTGCGATTGAAATTGACGGCGGTCAGCATTATGAAGATAAAAACAAACTTGATGATGAAAACAGAACAAAAACCCTTAACGATTGCGGTATTGAGGTTATCCGTTTCTCCAATCACGATATCAACACAAACTTTGAGGGAGTTTGTATGGAGATAGATAGAGTAGTTTGTTCTATATTAGGTAAAACGAGCGAAATATTTTATTGAACCCCTCTGTCCTGTCGGACATCTCCCCTTACAGGGGCGAAGATACAGGTTAGTGATATCAAGGTTAAAATAAAGATAAATTTATTGGTTTTAATTTTTTATTCAGTCTCTTTGATTAGCTGTCGCTTACTTTTTATTTCGCCCCTGCAAGGGGAGATGTCGTGTAACGACAGAGGGGTTTATTAAGAATCTGATTGTATATAGTAAAAGAACAAGAAGCACAGTGCCTCTTGTTCTTTTTGAATTATAAAGTATCTAAAAATTCTCTTAACACTTTAATGCTTTTGATATCCAGAACGAGCAAAAAAATATAGAATAAAATTGCAAATCCCGCTTCTTCAAAATCAAAAATAAGTATTCCGAATAAAGCAACCGCCAACAAACACAACAGGAGCGACAGATCCAAACAAAAAACTCCCAATAAATACTGTCTGTCATTGTATCTGACACAACAGCCGTAAAAATGCGTGTATACGCCACCCTTTGCTGCACCTGCTTGCTTTTCATCCACATACATTATATGCACACAGTTTTTATAAACTTTCGAGTAAAAGCCTTCGTTGTCATAAGTATGCAGAAATCCCTTTTTGAAGCCGTCAGTCTTTTTATAAATAAGACTTTTGGTTTTTTCGAAATCTTCAATCGGTCTGAAATAAATCATATCAACACAGCTTTCGTGTTTCTGTTATCCCAAAATCTCACCAATCATTGTATCAAGCATAATGAGCATTCGCGGGAGGTGGAACGGGCCCTTGAAGGTACTGCCCTTGCAGGGGGGCATTGTCGGCTTGCCGTCACGGCGGAGATAGCCGTACCACTCGCCGAATTCGGGGTCGGAGAATACCTCCTGACAGTATGAAAGAGTTTTCTTAAACCAATCCATATAATACTCGTCGCCCGTGTCACGGTAAGCCATCATTGATGCGATGAGAATTTCGTTGTGCGGCCACCAGAGCTTCATATCGTGCTCATAAGCCTCGGGAGGATTGCCGAGACAGTCGCGGAAATAGAGAAGTCCGCCGAACTCGTTATCCCAACCGCCCTCGATTGCAAAGCGGTAAACCTCCTCTGCCTTCTTGTAAAGCTCCTTGTCACCGATGCGGTTAGCCTCTTCCATAATGAACCACGCGCACTCGATATCGTGGCCGGGGTTTACAACTCTGCCTGCGGTATAATCCGAACAGAACTCACCGTTCTCGCCTACGCTTTCAAGCGTACATTTAAGCTCGGGCTTGTGGTGGTAAGCGAAGATGTCGTGAACGCACTCTGCGCTGTACTTATCGTACTTCTCCTTATTTTCGGGGTCAACACGACGCATAATCGCTGTCGTATTGAGGAAAATCATCGGGTCTGCAAGTGCTCTGCCCGTTCTTGTTTCGGGAATGGTTTTCGGTCCCATTCCTGTCGGATCTTCACCGCCGTGGTTAAGGTGGTAAATAAGGTCATAAGCCTGTCTTGCACGCTCGAGGTGTTCCTTGTCACCTGTTACGCCGTAATATTCTGCATTTGCAATACAGTAGAAGCCCTCGGAGAAGCAATATCTTCTCTGACGCAGCGGCTTGCCGTCAGCCGTAACGGTAAAATACATTCTTCTGCCTGCATCCTTGTTGATGCAGTAATTTTCCATAAAGTCGAGGCAGGACTTGGACGCCTTGAGCCATTCGTCCTTTACGCCGTAGACCTTGCAGAGATATGCAAAAATCCAACCGCAGCGACCCTGCATCCAAACACTCTTATCCGTTGAATAAATCTTGCCCTCACGGTCGAGGCAGGTATAAACACCGCCGTTTACCTCGTCCATACCGTTTTTGAGCCAGAAATTAACACATCTTTCAAGCTCTTCTTTAACCCATTTCTGAGTTTCAACTAAATATTCTCTGTTCATACCGCACCTCAGCCGACAAATTTCTCGATTGCTTCGTCAATCATAAGCTTAACATTATGTGCAAGAGCGATACCCTCTTCGGTAATCTCTGCAAGAGGAGGACGGACTGAACCGCACTCTACACCCTTTTCCTTAAGAATCTGCTTTGCCGCCGCATACATATTGCACTTGCAGGCGCACATAGCGTAGATAATCTTGTCGATAGCGTGCTGAATTTCGTTTGCTTCGTTAATCTTGCCTTCCTTAAGAAGCTCGTCAGCCTTGAGGAAAAGCTCGGGCATTACCGCATAGGTACCGCCGATTCCGCCGCCTGCACCGATGATTCTGCCCGAAATAAACTGCTCGTCAGGACCGTTAAAGATGATGCAATCGTCTCCGCCCTCCATTTTGAACATCTGGATATCCTGAACGGGCATTGATGAGTTTTTAACACCGATTACACGGGGATTTTCACGCATCTTCTTGAAAAGAGGCATTGTAAGTGCAACACCTGCAAGCTGAGGAATGTTATAAATAACGAAATCTGTATTCGGAGCGGCTGAAGAAATATCGTTCCAATACTTGGCGATTGAATCCTCGGGAAGGTGGAAATAAATCGGAGGAATTGCGGCAATCGCATCAACACCGAGGCTTTCTGCATGAGCGGCAAGCTCCATTGAATCCCTTGTATTGTTACAGGCAACATGAGCAATGATTGTCATCTTGCCGCCGACAGCCTGCATAACGCTTTCGAGTGTGAGCTTTCTTTCTTCCTTGCTCTGATAAATGCACTCACCCGATGAGCCGCAGACATAAAGTCCTTTTACGCCCTTTTTGAGAAGATGCTTTGCAAGGTTTGCGGTGCGCTCTGCGCTGACATCTCCGTTGTCGTCATAACAAGCGTAAAACGCAGGGATGACGCCCATATATTTTGTTAAATCTCTCATTGTAAACACTCCTTTTATATATTCAAAAACTCTCTGAATGCTGTGATATATGATTCTGCGGCTTCCTTTTCTGAGCTTTCAGCAAAGATACGAAGGAGCGGTTCTGTTCCCGAGAAACGGCAGATAACAAAGCTGTCATCCTCAAAGTAAACCTTACAGCCGTCCTCATAGTTGACACGGACAACCTTTTTGCCGAAATCGGGAAGCTGTTTTTTTACCATTAAGATATCATTGACCGTTGCCTTGTATTCAGGTGCAAAGCGGAGGTTATCCTCGACCATTGTAAATTTGCCGAACTGTTCGCTGAGCTCGTCAATCATATCTGACGGTGACTTGCCGACAACGCTTATCATCTCTGCCATAAGTGAAGCCGCGTAAACGGAGTCCTTGCCGTGGATATGACCTCTTACGGTAAGACCGCCCGAGGATTCGCCGCCGAGAACTGCATCAACCTCATCAATTTTTGAAGAGATGTACTTAAATCCGACAGGCACCTCATAGCATTTTTCGCCAAAGGATTCCGCGATTTTATCGAGCATATGTGTTGTCGCAAGATTGCGGACAACGGGGCCCTTCCAACCCTTGTACTTTACAAGGTAGTAGTAAAGAAGACAGAGGATTTCGTTTGCATTTATGTATCTTCCGCTGTGGTCAATGATGCCGAGACGGTCGCCGTCGCCGTCCATTGCGATACCGAGGTCATAGTTTCCGCGGATAACGCCGTCACGAAGAAGACCGAGTGTATTCTCACTCGGAGCGGGCATCATACCGCCGAACCACGCATCCTTGTTGAGGTTCATTGTGTCGATTGTGCACCGTGCCGTGTGGAAGATAACCTGTAAGGGATATGCGCCCGAGCCGTGCATTGTATCAAAAAGAACTCTGAGACCGCGCTCACGAAGAGCCGACATATCGAGAAGTCCGATGATGTCATCAAGGAACTTGTTGAACGGATTCCTGAGATAGACAATCTTTCCGCTTTCAATAGCTTCGTCCATTGAAGCCTCGTTGATTTCCTTAACCTCTTCAATAAGTCTTTCAAGCTCCTTTGTTGTTTCGAGCGGAGCATCGCGTCCCTCTTCAACAATGAGCTTTATTCCGTTATAGTTTGCCGGGTTGTGGCTTGCGGTAATTTCAATGCCGTAGTAAAGCTCGCTGTCCTTTACCATATGCATAACGAGCGGAGTCGGAGTTGAACGCGGCATAAACCACACATCAATTCCGTTGCCTGCAAGCACCTGAGCCACCCATTTTGCCGCGCCTTGGGAAAGGAAACGGCGGTCATAGCCGACAGCAATCGGCTTATCCGTCTTACCCTCTTTTTCAGCAAGCTCAGCGGTACCCTGGGCTACGGGTGCAATATTACCGTACAGAAAATCCTTACCGATTACGGCTCTCCAGCCGCCTGTTCCGAATTCAATCATTTTGTAAGCCTCGCAATCGTGTTTTCTACTTCTGATTTGAACATTTCAATGTAGCTGACGATGTACTCTGTCGGGGTTGCGTCGCCCTTGATAAGAGGCATAAGGTCGAGACCGAAGCTCTGGCTGGATGCCTCGTCAGTGTTGTGGGATTCAAAGAAGGTTGCATTCGCACAGCGTCTGCCGATAGCCGCCTTGTCATAGCTCTTGCCGCCGACAACCTGTGAACGGTAAACGGTGATAAGATCCTCTGCAAGCTGAGGATGCTTTGAGGTATCAAGGCATACCTTCTGTGAATCGGGAAGCCAATCGAGATTACGCCATACCTCGAGGGAAATTACCTCCTCAGGGCGGATATCCTCGGGCATACGGCGGACAGCCTCAATCACGCGAAGAACAACCGCAACATGTGTCTCGTGCTTATCAGCAAGGTTGTGAGTGTAAAGACGCTTCGGCTGAATCTTGCAAAGAAGATCATAAAGCTCGTCAACAGTATCCTTGTTTGCGCCGTCCTTGATTTCGGATGAAGCGTAGCCGAGCTGAAGAATTGCAGCATACTTACCGAGTCTTGCAGCATCGTTCTGCTCTTCAATACGGACCTCTTTCATCTGCTCGTTTGTATAATTGCTGTACTCGCCTGCTCTTGGGCTGCCTGCACCGTCAGTCATAACAACACCGCAGAAGCTGCGTGTCTCGCTGTCGTAGCACTCGGAAATCGGAGCATAAGCCATAATTTCGATATCATCCTGATGTGCTGCAATGCACATATCAGTAATACCCTCAAGGCTCTCCTTGCCCGGGAAACAGATTGTAGCGTTTGATTTCTTAAAATTCATATTTATCACCCATTCCTTCTCAGAAAAATTTTACAAATTACTTCAAATAACATAATAACACAGTTATTTCAATTTTTAAATACAAAATCAGCAAAAAAATTAAGAACCTGACACAAAGTCAGGTTCTTTTTTCGTTTATAAACACTCTGAAAAGCGGCAGGCAGGACGAGAAAAACGCCTTGTACGCCTCGCAGTAGTCGCGGTCGGCGCGGTTTCGCTTGCATCCGCCCGCTCTGCAGAGCGGATAATATTTGCATTTTTTGCACCTTTCGTCGACCTGCAGGCTTTCAACAATAAATCGCTTTGCCTTTTCGCAGTTTGCCAGACTTTCAAAGCTGACAACATTCACATTGCCGAGCAACCACTCATCCGTGCAATAGAAGTCGCAGGGATAAACATTGCCGTTACCCTCAACAACAAACTGATGTGTGCAATGTCCGCACACTCCGCATTGCTCAGGACGGTTGCCGACAAAGAGATGAACAAGATTGTCGAAATATCTTATGCTTGTATATTCCCCTCGAACATAGTCCTTTACAAAGTAGTTAAAGCACTTTATCAGGAAATTCGCATACTGCTTTTCGGTCATATAAAGCTCGCTTTCACTCTTATCACCGAACGGCCGCAGGCACGGGATAAACTGAAGATATTTAAAACCCTTTGAGCGGAAGAATTTATAAATATCATCGATATTGTCGGCACAGTTTCCCGTAAGCACGGTCAGGATATTAAATTCAACACCCTTATCTTTAAAAAGCTGTGCCGTTTGTAATATCTTATAAAAGGTATTGTTGCCCTTATCGTCAACCCTGAAGCGGTTGTTTTCAAAATCACCGTCGAGGCTCAGTCCGATGAGAAATCCGTTTTCTTTAAAAAATTCAGCCCATTCCTCGGTCACAAGCGTTCCGTTAGTCTGGAGTGAGAAATAAATCGGACTTGAGAGGACATTATACTCCCCGACCTTTCTGACAAATGCCTTAAAAAAGTCAATGCCTGCCAGAAGAGGCTCGCCGCCCTGAAAAGCAAAGGCAACGCTTTCACCGTTTGCAAACGCAAAGGCTTTTCTGATTAAATTTTCAGCAGTTTCTTCACTCATCACGCCGAAGCTCGGAACATCTCTGTGCTCGGCTACATCGTGATAAAAGCAGTATCTGCACCGCATATTGCAAAGACTTGATGCGGGTTTAATCATTATTGACAGCGGCGGCATAGCTTACCTCTTAATTATAATAATCAAGGTTGATTCCTCTGCGGTTTTCGTTAAACGACTTCATAATCTCGTCCATTTTCGCGTTCATCTGCTCCGAAATTTCGGGATAAACGCTTGTGCGGTTATAGTTCTCACCGACATCGTCCGTCAGAATGTGAAGCCAGTTCTTGCGATACTTGTCAAAGAACGCAGAGTTGTCGTTCTGAATGTTTCTGAAATACTTGAATGTCACATTCTCGTTTTCGTTAAGAACGGCATAGTCATATTTGGTATAATTTTCGTTTGTTTCCACGGCTGAGGTCGGCACAGTATACTGAATTGCCTTGAGCTTTTCGCGCTTCATATGAAGAATCGGATGCTCCTCGGTGTGGATAACCTCATCACCCGTAAGAAGCGGCAGCATTGAAACACCGTCGATCGTTCTGTCAGAGGGCAGGATATTCTTTTCACCATTCACGCTGACACCGCAAAGCTCGATAAGAGTCGGGAAAAGATCAACCATAACTGCGCTCTGTTCAAGTGTTGTTCCTGCATCCCACATTCCGCCGTTGCCCCAGCGGAGCATAAACGGAACCTTCTGTCCACCCTCGTAGGCAAGGTACTTTCCGCCGCGAAGCTCGTTTACAGAGCCCTCGAGTGCAGGGCCGTTATCGGATGTGAACACAATAATTGTATCGTCCATAACTCCGAGCTCCTCGAGTGTTGAGAAAAGCTTTCCGAGATAAAAATCGAACTCGGTTACACAGTCAACATAGGTGCCCATACCTGTTGTGCCGTCAAAATCGTCACCTGCAAAGACAGGGCCGTGAGGCCAGGGTGACGCGTAGTAGGCAAAGAACGGCTCGTCTGAATTTGTAACAGTATCTGTTACCCACTGTGTGATTTCGTCGTGAATCCACTTGGTTGCCATGCTCTGATCCTCGAGCTCGTCATAGCCGTGTACGATTTCATATTCACCGTTTTCTTCCGCAACATGGTAGAAGGGTGTCATATCGTTTACATGGTGGCTGCCGTAGAAATAATCAAAGCCCTGATTTGTCGGAAGATACTCGCCGTAATCACCGAGGTGCCACTTGCCGAATGCTCCTGTATTGTAGCCTGCGTTTTGGAATACCTCGGCAATGGTAATTTCGTCACCGAGCATTCCGTCACAGTTAGCACCCATTTCAAAGGAATTGAAAAGTCGGGTTGTTGCAAACTCTGTTGTTGAGCTGATTGTCGGATAGATAACATTGTCAGCGTGGCCTCTGAACGGATAACGACCCGTAAGAAGTCCGAAACGAGCGGGTGAGCAGACCGAATAGCACGAATAGAAGTTTTCGAGATTCACGCCCTCTTCACCGATTCGGTCGATGTTGGGCGTGTCATAAATCGCACCGTTAAGTGAAACATCACCGTAGCCGAGATCATCCATAAGGATGAAAAGTACATTCGGATTATCGGTTGAAGCCTTGTCAACCTTTTTGAGATAATCGTCGTGTCCCTCCCACATTCTTTCAACATTCGGCTCTGAACGGAGGTTCATTGTCAGAAGATAAAGCACGGTTGTAAGCACAAACACAACGCTCAGAACGCCTGAAAGTGCCTTTTGTAATTTAACATTTTTAAGCTTCTTTACTGCAAGAAGGAAGAGAAGTCCGCAGATGATTGCGCTCGGAAGAATCAGAATAAGATTTCCGAGAAAGCGCAAGCCGAGATTACCCTCGCCTGCAAAAAGTGCGTTTTCCGCCGACTTCCAGCCTGCAAGACAGTCTGAAAATGCGCCGAAGCCTGCATCGGCACCGTATACTATATAATACATAGTCACGGCAAAGCCCGAGGTTGCATAAGCGGCAAGAACATTCTTTGACGGCCTTTTGCTGATAATCAGACTAAGGATTACGAGCACCGTGCAGATGCACATAAAACCGACATTCACAACCGCAAACATATTTGTTCTCTTCATAAACAGAAGAAGTATAAGAATCATCGATATGATATTAGGCAAAAAGCTGAATACCTGTTTTTTGTCTTTCATTTTATAAGCCTCTCTGTCCGATAATTATGCGGCAGGAACTATTGCCTTGAAAACAAAATCAACAACTGTTTCGAGAATTACTGTCACAAGCTTTACAAAATTGAGGAAGGACGGAATTGTCTGCATCATATTGAACGCATCCTCAATCGGGCTTGAGAGCTCTGCAACGGGAACGAAGGTCTGGTTGATTGTATCGTTCTGCATAAACTGAGGATATTCGGGCAAATCGAATACTGTCAGCTGCTCTTCACTTGCAAAAAGAACATCATAGAATACACCGTGTCCGTCGTGAGTTGTTGAGTGAAGCATATCCTTGACAAACCATGTGCATTCGGGAAGCATGCAGGTTGATGCGTCAATCATTCTGTCGGGTGAGATGTAGTCGATATCGTTGAAACGGGCCTGCTTGTAATCCTCGGGAAGCTGTGAGCCGATAGGTGCGCAGGTTGCGCCGCAGGAAGCGTACTTTGTATCAACGGTACCGTCAGAGGTTTCCATATATGCTGAAACAAGCGGAGTTCTCTGCATATTGTAGCCTGCTACAATGTAGATATTTGTGCCGTCAGCCTGAGCACCGCGGAGAAGCTGTTCAGCCTTGCCCTGTACCTCATAGTGATAGAAGTCGAGCTTGGCGATAGGGCCTGCCTGTGTTGTCGGGTCGAGCTTCATAAATTCCTTTCCGCTCTCATAATACTCGTCGGGAACAAAGCTCCAGATGCCCGGAAGTGTTCCGAAAATCGGAATAAGACATTCATCAAAAACTCTGTCCTTGAGGTTGACGATAATACCGTCAACAAGACCGAGGAGTGCATCGAAAATACCTGCCTCGTCAAAAGCCTCGCAAAGTGCATAGAGCAGACCGCTGACAAAGTCGATTTCGATTGCAGGAAGTGCACACTCTGCATATCTTACAAGAGCGTCCTTGTTGATTTCAAACTTGCCGTTGAAAAGCTCGCCTGCAACAGCTGTACCGAGAAGCGGACAGTTCTGGAAGATGATTGTTTCGATATTCTTTGTGCCGTAAAGGCGGATGTATGACATCATAACAACGCCACCCATGCTCGATGCACGGATTTTAACATCGTTATGACCTGTGAGCTCCTTGACCTCTTCAAGATATGTATGAAGCTTTCTTGCAGTTTCAACGGGATCCATACGGAAATCATAGCCGAAATAGTAGGAATGATCACCGCCGTGCTCTGCAGTATCGGGGTGGAACTGCTCGCTTGTTACTCTCGGATGAGAATCGCCGTTGCCGTCAAGAGCAAGCATTCCGAACGCCTCATTGACACAGCCGATGAGCACATCGCCGAATTTGTCATAATTCTTTGTTGCGATAAGCTCTGCCGCTGCAGGAACAACGGGAAGAAGTATCTTGAGGATATCCTCTGTTTCGGGACGGAAGAGCACGCGCTCGTTTTCCGTGCCCTCATCGAGCATAACATAACCGCTGCCGAGTGCGGCAACATAAACTGAAGGTGTTTCGCCGCAGTTACATCTGTCCGCCGCCGCGAAAGCGGGCACCATAACGGCAAAAGCCATTATAACTGCCATAATTACAGATAAAGTCTTTTTCATACCAAATCGCTCCTTTACGATTTTTGTGCTTTTCATTATATAAGCACTTATAGTCATTTTAATGTTACCATATTGAAAATCGGGTGTCAACTTTATGCTTTCAACAAGGCTGACAAAATAACGGTGGAATTTTTGTTTAAAATTTTCGGATATAAAAAAACCGACTTAAAACTCATCTTTTTTCAAGCAAGATACCAATATGCAACCGAAAATATTTCTGCTATAATGGATGTGTATTTGGTTTTAAAGGAGACACACTATGAAAATCTGCGGTTTTCAGAAAATGACAATGCTCGACTATCCCGGCAAGGTTGCCTGCACCGTTTTCACGGGCGGCTGCAACTTCCGCTGCCCTTTTTGCCACAACGCTCTGCTTGTGACGGAGATTGACGAGGATAACCTGTGGGAGGAAAATGAAATCATCGAATACCTTTATAAAAGGAAAGGAATAATTGACGGAGTCTGCATTACGGGCGGCGAGCCTCTTATGCAAAAGGACATCGCTGAATTTATCGGCAAGGTCAGGGAAACGGGTCTGCCCGTCAAGCTCGACACCAACGGCAGTTATCCCGACAAGCTAAAAGCACTTGTCGCAGACGGACTTGTGGATTATGTTGCGATGGATATCAAAAATTCAAAAAAGAAATATCCCCTCACCGTAGGTATCCCCGGGTATGACATCAGCAAAATCGAAGAAAGCGTCAGCTTCCTTCTGAGCGGTGCAGTTGATTATGAGTTCCGCACAACGGTAGTAAGGGAGCTTCATACCGCCGACGATATCGCGGAAATTGCAGATTGGATTGCAGGTGCAAAAAGATATTTCCTTCAGGGCTTTGTCGATTCAGGAAGCCTTATCGGTGAAAATCTCTCTGCTTACAGACCACAAGAAATGGTGGAAATTTGTACCCGAGCACAAGAAAAGCTACCAAATACTGTGCTCAGAGGTGTAAAATAAACAAAATTTTGTCTCATTTTTTATACAAACACAAGATTTAGTACCAAATATCGTACCGTGGGGCAAAAATCGACCAAGATATTGTGTTTTTGTTGTTGACAAGCACACAATATCTATGATATAATCGTCCCGCTCACTAAGAAACACGAAAAAATAAGAAAAGGAGAAAAACTATGTATACTGTCATTAAAAGAGACGGCAAGACCGTAGAATTTGACATTTCAAAAATCAGCACAGCGATCTCCCAGGCATTCGAGGCTTGTGATAAGTATTCACACCCCGACATTATCGATCTTATCGCATTAAAGGTTACGGCAGAATTTGAGCCGAAAATCAAGGACGGTCAGATTTCAGTTGAAAACATTCAGGACAGCGTTGAGTCCGTTCTCATCAAGGCAGGCTATGACGATGTTGCAAAGGCATACATCATCTACCGCCGTCAGAGAGAGAAGATCCGTAACCTCAACGCAACAATGGTTGACTACAAGGCAATCATCGACAATTATCTTAAAATCAACGACTGGCGCGTTAAGGAGAACTCCACCGTTACTTATTCGGTCGGCGGTCTTATCCTTTCAAACTCAGGTGCAGTTACCGCTAACTACTGGCTTTCAGAGATTTACGATGACGAAATCGGCAACGCTCACAGAAATGCTGATATCCACATCCACGACCTCTCAATGCTCACAGGCTACTGCGCAGGCTGGTCACTCAAGCAGCTTATTCAGGAGGGCCTCGGCGGTGTTCCCGGCAAGATCACATCTGCTCCCGCTGCTCACCTTTCAACCCTCTGCAACCAGATGGTAAACTTCCTTGGCATTATGCAGAATGAATGGGCAGGCGCACAGGCATTCTCATCCTTTGACACATATCTTGCTCCCTTCGTAAAGGTTGATAACCTTTCATACAAAGAGGTCAAGCAGTGCATCCAGTCATTCATCTACGGTGTAAACACTCCGTCAAGATGGGGTACACAGTCACCCTTCACAAACATCACTCTTGACTGGACAGTTCCCAACGACCTTGCAGAGCTCAACGCTATCGTCGGCGGCAAGGAAATGGACTTCAAGTATAAAGACTGTAAGAAAGAAATGGATATGGTCAACAAGGCATTCATCGAGATTATGGTCGAGGGTGATGCCAACGGCCGCGGCTTCCAGTATCCTATCCCCACTTATTCAATCACCCGTGACTTTGACTGGTCAGAGACAGAGAACAACAAGCTTCTCTTCGAGATGACTGCAAAGTACGGCACACCGTATTTCTCAAACTACATCAACTCCGATATGGAGCCCAGCGATGTCCGTTCAATGTGCTGCCGTCTCCGTCTTGACCTTCGTGAGCTTCGCAAGAAGTCAGGCGGCTTCTTCGGCTCAGGCGAATCAACAGGTTCTGTCGGCGTTGTTACAATCAACCTTCCGAGAATCGCTTACCTTGCAAAGGATGAGGAGGACTTCTACGCTCGTCTTGACAGAATGATGGACATCTCAGCCCGTTCACTCAAGGTTAAGAGAACAGTTATCACAAAGCTTCTCGATTCAGGTCTTTACCCCTACACAAAGAGATATCTCGGCACATTCGACAACCACTTCTCAACAATCGGTCTTGTCGGTATGAACGAGGTTGGTCTTAACGCAAAGTGGCTCCGCGCTGATATGACAACAGAGAAGACACAGCAGTTTGCAAAGGATGTTCTTAACCATATGAGAGAAAGACTCTCTGACTATCAGGTTCAGTACGGCGACCTTTACAACCTTGAGGCAACCCCCGCTGAGTCAACAGCATTCCGTCTTGCAAAGCACGACCTCAAGTACTATCCCGACATCATCACAGCAGGCTGTGAAAAGAATCAGACTCCTTACTACACCAACTCTTCACACCTTCCCGTTGGCTACACAGAGGATATCTTCACAGCTCTTGATATGCAGGATGAGCTTCACACTCTTTACACATCAGGTACTGTTTTCCACGCTTTCCTCGGTGTAAAGCTTCCCGATTGGCAGTCCTGCGCAAGTCTTGTAAGAAAGATTGCTGAAAATTACAGACTCCCGTACTACTCAATTTCTCCGACATACTCTGTATGTAAGAATCACGGCTACATTGCAGGTGAGGCATTCACCTGTCCCGAGTGCGGTGAGGAGGCAGAGGTTTACAGCCGTATCACAGGCTACTACCGTCCCGTTAAGAACTGGAACGACGGTAAGACTCAGGAGTACAAGGACCGTAAGGTTTACGATATCGGCAAGTCAATTCTCAAGAAGTCAGCTTCCGACACAGTTAAATCCGATGTAATCGTCGGTGCAGACGCTCCCGTAGCAGAGACACGCAACATCCTTTTCGCAACAGCAACCTGCCCCAACTGTAAGATTGCCTGCGCATTCCTCGATAAGGCAGGCTTCCCCTATGAGAAGCTTCTTGCTGAAGATAACGCAGACCTTGCAACACAGTTCGGCATCAGACAGGCTCCGACACTTGTAGTTATCAAGGACGGCGTTGTTGAAAAGTATGCAGGCGTTTCTGACATCAAAAAGTTCCTCGGTGCATAAGACATAAGAGAAAACTTTATTAAAGGGATAATATTTATGTATGATATTATAATTATCGGCGGTGGCCCTGCGGGGCTTACCGCCGCCCTGTATGCTCGCAGGGCTAACAAGAGCGTTCTCGTTATTGAGAAGGCAACCTTCGGCGGACAGATTACATACTCCCCCAAGGTTGAGAATATCCCCGGCTTTATTCAGCTGACAGGCAACGAATTTGCTGACAAGCTCGTTGAGCAGGTGCTCGAGCAGGGCGCAGATGTTGAGCTTTGCGAGGCACTCGAAATCAGGGACGGTGCAACAAAAACAGTTGTTACCGACTCGGGCGAATTCGAGGGTAAGGCAGTTATTATTTCAACAGGTGCAAAGCACAGAATGCTGGGACTTCCCAACGAACACAAGTATGTCGGCGAAGGCATTTCCTTCTGTGCGGTTTGTGACGGTGCTTTTTATAAGGGCAAGACAGTCGGCGTTGTCGGCGGCGGAAACTCCGCTTTGCAGGAGGCTATTCTCTTGTCTGACCTTGCCGAAAAGGTTTATGTTGTTCAGGACCTTGACTTTCTCACAGGTGAAAAGAAGCTTGCTGAGCAGGTTTATGCAAAGGACAACATCGAAGTAATCACAGGCACAAAGGTCACCGCCTTCAAGGGTGAAACAGAGCTTGAGGGCATTGAGCTTACAAAGAACGCTGACGGCAGCGTAAGTGAGCTCAGAGTTGACGGACTTTTCATCGCAATCGGTCTTATTCCTCAGAACGAGGCATTCGCAAATGTCATCTCTCTTGACGAAAGAGGCTACGCGAGCGCAGACGAATCCTGCGTAACGGGTGCAAACGGAATCTTTGTTGCAGGCGATTGCCGCACAAAGAAAATCCGTCAGGTTGCAACAGCAGCCGCTGACGGTGCAGTTGCCGCCCTTGCCGCTTGTGATTATGTTGATGAAATGAAATAATTAAAAAAGAAATCACGCTTCATCTCAAGCGTGATTTCTTTTTTCAGAGACTTTCAGCCTTTAACTATTGCAAATTTTTGCCGATGTGATATATTTAAAACAATAAATATTTACCGCCAAAATCGAGGTATGATTATGGATATTCTTCAGAAAAAATTTGATGTTCTCGGTCTCACACCTGCCGCCGTTTCACCGTCCTTCAGACAGATTGAATGGATGCGGCGCGAAAAAATGATTTTCTTCCATTTCGGAATGAACACCTTCACCAATATGGAGTGGGGCGACGGTACAGAAAGTCCGTCACTCTTCAATCCCACCGAGCTCGATTGCAGACAGTGGATAAAAACCATCCGTGATGCAGGCTTTACCGCGGCAATACTTACCGCAAAGCATCACGACGGCTTTTGTCTCTGGCCGAGCAGATATACCGAGCACAGCATAAAAAATTCCCCTTACAAAAACGGCAACGGTGATATCGTCCGTGAATTCACCGATGCCTGTTCGGAATTCGGCATCAAGGCAGGTCTTTACCTCTCCCCCTGGGACAGACACGAAAAGACCTGGAGCACCCCGGACTATGACGATTTTTATGTAGGTCAGCTGACCGAGCTTCTTACCGAATACGGTAAAATATGGGAAATCTGGTGGGACGGCTCACAGAGTAAAAATGTCCGCTATGACTGGGAACGCTATGCCGAAACCATACATAAGCTTCAGCCCGATGCCGCCATTTTCGGCACGCTCGGCGCAGAGCCCTTCATTGATGCCCGTTGGGTCGGCAACGAAAGCGGATTTGCAGGCAATCCCTGCTGGTCAACCATCAATTCTCAGGCTATAATCAACGAAACCACCAGCGTGCTTAACAGCGGCAGTCCCGACGGCAACCGATTCTTGCCTGCCGAGGCCGATGTTTCGATTCGTCCGGGTTGGTTTTACCACGAGGAACAGGACGACGATGTGCGCGATGTTCCGAATCTTCTGAAGCTCTGGTTCCTTTCATGCGGAAGGAATACAAGTATACTGCTGAATTTACCGCCTGACAGACGGGGACTCGTACACGAAAACGATGCAAAAAGCCTGCTTGAATTCAACAAGGTGCTTTCAGAAACACTTGAAAACAATCTTGCAAAAGGGGCGGCAATCACTGCAAACAGCGAAAGAGATTCAAGCTGCAGTGCCGACAACATTCTTACAGATGATATAAACGAGTTTTACGCCTCAGCCGAGGGTGACTGCACACCCGAAATCACGCTGAGCTTCGATGAGCCTGTCGGGTTCAACGCCTTTGCGATTCAGGAGGTCATTGAGCTCGGTCACAGAGTTACGGAATTTGAAATCTCCGCGCTCGTCGACGGTGAATGGCTGACACTTCACAAGGGTGAGTGTATAGGCTACCGTCAGGCGGCACACTTCACTGCCGTAAAGACCGATACAGTTAAAATCAGAATAAAGAGTGCGACAGGCTCGCCTGTTCTGCGCTTCTTCGGGCTTTATAATTTTGACGAAGCCCTGCTTTCTGACAAGGAATACAGCCTTAGTGACGAGAACATCCTCGAAAACGGCACAGCGGTCGTAAAGCGTGACGGTAACGATTTTGACATTCACCTGGGCGGAATTATTCCGTTTAATCTTATCACGGTTGACTCGGACAAGGAGTTTGAAATTTCTCTTTTTAACGGATTTGATTTTGAACCTTGCAAGGCAATAATAAGCAATTCTGAGAAGATTTCAAAAGCAGAGTTTGACAAGCCTGTCGGCTGGTGTTACAGAATTAAAATCTCATTTAAGGATACCGCACCCGAGGACATAAATCCCGGAGTTTATCTTAAATAGGCAAAAACAAGGAGCTGGTTTTCAGCTCCTTGTTTTTAAAATAACATATAAATATCATTTAAAATTTCGAGTACAAAGAAATAGATGTTATAAAAAACCTTGGAAATAAAGTCTTTTATGCAACCGAAAAACTCTTTTTTCTCGACCTGAAGCAGCTTGCCTGTATCCTCCATAGGAATAAATTTAGCGGTTTCAAAAATCTCACCGTCAGACTCATTCGGAGAGTGAATCGACATCATCAGCTGTCCGTCAAGTGTTGTGAACAGCATCGGATGTCCGCCGTTGAGCTGTTTGTATGTACGCTTGTACAATGCTTTCGGATGATGAAGCCAGTTTCCGTCAACCTTGCCGTTATCCGAAACAGCCATTCCGACAGCATAGCCGCCCGAACGCGCGTGATTTGACCACAGCATAACAAGTCTGCCCTTAGCGGTTTTGTATACAAAAGGTCCGTCGGTAATACCACCGTTTGTCCAGATATGCTTGTTCGCCCAGAAAATCATTTTCGGCTCAGAAACAAGGTGAGTGAGATCTTCGCTCAATTTCGCAACCGCCATTTCACCGTAGTTGTCATAGGTGGATGTCCATTCGTTTACATAAATCATCCACGGCTGACCGTCATCGTCAACATAAAGTGTACCGTCAATACAATCAATTTCCTTTGGTGTTACATGGCCGTCGGAAATGAGTTCAAAAGGCCCTGTGGGAGAATCGGATTTAAAAACAGCCGTACCACGCTTTTCCGTAAGACACGAACGGTATGTGGCAAAGAGATAAAAGCTGCCCTTGTAATAATGACATTCGGGTGCCCAATAGTCCGCATAGCCGTCGAAGCCCTCGGACGGAGAGAAAATCTGAATTTTCTCTGACCAGTTTTCGAGATCCTCGCTGACAACACAGCCGTAGCCCTCGCCCTGACTCAGACAAGTGCCGTACATATAATATTTACCGTCATACACAAGCACATACGGGTCGCGGATGAGCAAATCCTCACGCCTGACGGGATATTCCCCCTCTGCCGAAGCAGGCAGACACAAGCAACACAAAAGCGTTGCAAGAATTAAAAGAACGGAAATCACTTTTTTCATAATATCAACTCCCGAGGTTGGTATGGGTTTATTTTATCATACAAGAAAATTTAATTCAACATTAACATTAAACCCGACACCGCAACAGAAAATAAATTTCAAAAACACTTGATTTTTATTAAAGAGTTGGTTATAATAGATAGGCTGTTAAACTGAATACGGAGAGTTGTCCGAGCTGGCCGAAGGAGCACGATTGGAAATCGTGTAACAGCCATAAACTGTTCGAGGGTTCGAATCCCTTGCTCTCCGCCAAAGAATAACCGTCATTCTGATACAACGGAATGACGGTTATTTTATGCCCAAAATCAGCATTTTGAAAACTTTTGAACAGAGCAAATTAATAACTCGAACAGGAGTCATTCAAATCGTTAAAAGATACGGACATAGGACTAAAAATGCTGGAAATTGCTGTGTCAACCAATAAGATACCGCCAATGTTTTGTAAAACCATTGCTCAAAACAAATGTTATAATATAATTACCTACACAAGGAGGTGGTCCGCTTGGAGAAGATAGGCACCATTATACGAAATCACAGAATAGCGCAAGGACTAACCCAAGAAGAGCTTGGGGCAAAAGTTTTTGTTAGTAAACAGGCTGTTTCAAAATGGGAAACAGAAAAAACGCTCCCAGACATTGAAATGGTTAGAAAGCTATGTGATATTTTGGAAATAAGTAAAGACGAAATTTTAGGCGGATCGATAGAAGAAACGAAGAAAAGTCGTAAACGGCTGAAAGTCGTCACCATTATTTCTGTAGTAAGTATTTTTGTTGCTTTGTTTTTTGGATTTGGTGGATTTGACTACATAGATCGTCACACACAATCGGGAGTTGCGTATGTATCTGTATTTTGGGACGGCAAATTGATCACAACCGACGAATACAGTATAACCAGCAATCTTAACTTTGAAGATTTCAAGAATGGCTATAAATCCGAAATCGACTATGGGGAAATCCGAGGAACAATAAACCTATCCCAAAGGTACGATATAGAGTTTGGTTTTGTAAATACAAACAATTGGCATAACATTCATATTCGTTTAGATGTAGGAGAGCAAAACGGTCAACTTGTAGTCAAGCAAGCTATCAGTTACGAAACAGATAGCAAAGTTTATCAGGTTACAGTGACTGAGAATACTACAACTAATAATAAGGTGTCAGTTTATCGAGAGGGAATATAGTTTTGCACCCCCTAACCTCAAAAGGGGGTGCATTTGTATCAAAATTAGGGTCAGTCTTCAAAGAAAAAAATAAGCACCGTGAATGCGGTGCTTGTATTTTTGCGTTTTGCAAGATAACAAAGGGATGGCGGTTTTTTTGATGCCTGGTTGACAAATTAAAACGGGGTGACATATACTAACAAAAATAACATGGAGGAGAAAAATGACTTTCCGCTTAGCAACGACACAAGATGTGCATAAAATTTATAATTTATATGAAGCTGTAAAAGGAAAAGGCTACTGTGTATGGGATGAATCGTATCCCGGCATGGAGGAAATAAATCATGATACAGAAACATCCAATCTTTTTGTTTTAGAAGAAGAAGGGATTTTAATCGGGGCAGCTTCCATTGTACCGGAAAATGAATTGGATGGTATGCAATGCTGGGAAATACAGGAAAATGCAGCAGAAATTGCCAGAGTTGTAATTAATCCGGATTATCAAGGCAAAGGCTTTTCTCAAAAGCTTGTGACGGAGATTATTATGAAGGTAAAGTCAAGAAACTTTTCCGCCGTTCACTTATCGGTGGCATCAAGCAATATTCCGGCGTACAAAAACTATCAAAAAATAGGCTTTAACAAAGTTGGAGAGGCAGATATGTATGGAGGCCACTACTTTTTATGTGAATTTGTTTTTGATTTCATGAATATAGCTCTGATACTTGCAGGTGGCAAGGGAACTCGCATGGGGAGTTCTGTGCCCAAGCAATACATTGAATACAAAAACAAACCCATTATTGTGCATACTTTGGAAGCTTTTGCCAATCATCCGCAAATAGATAAAGTGTGTGTGATTTGTCCTACAGACAGCATTGAGTACATGAGAGAGCTTGTGACGAAATACTGCATTCCTAAGGTAGCTTGGATTGAGCCGGGAGGAGCCAGCAGAAGAGAGTCTTCCTATATAGGCGTTTCTCGTTTGGCACGAGAATTCAATGGAAATCCCGTAGTTTTGATACATGACGGTGCCCGCCCCAATGTTTCCGAAAGGATTATTACGGAAAACATCTCTGCAGCCGCTAAGTTTGGCGCATGCGAAACAGTAATCCCAAGTCAAGATACCATTGCAGTGTCCGAGGACGGAATAAGAATCACAGGAATACCTGAAAGAAAGAAAATGTACAATGTTCAAACGCCCCAATCTTTTAGGCTTGATTTAATTTTAAAAGCACATGAGGTTTGGATAGAAAACGGCGGAGAGGACGCCACAGACGATGCATCTCTGTTGTTGTCAAGCGGCCATGATGTATATATCGTAAACGGAGAAAAAAATAATTTAAAAATCACAACAGGAGAAGATCTTCGAATATTATACAGCGTAACGGAATAATTCGGAGGTGACTTTATAATGGAAAAAGCTCTTTGTGTGTTTAAAACTCACAATCAGGCTATTGCAGCATGGGGACTGTTAAAGCGTGCCGGAATAGAAGGCTCGCTGGTCCACACACCGCATAATCTGGTAAAAGAGAAAACTTGCTCGTATGGAGTTTCTTTTTCTTCGGAATATCGCGAGAAAGCGATAAATATTTTACAAAAAAATACACTTGAATTTTATATTGTGTAAATATATAATCTAATCGAGATAGGCAAATAAGCTTCCTGGGGTGTACGACAAGAACCTATATTTTGAACCTACATCACATAAAAGGGAATCCAAGTTAGATGTTTTAGAAATCGGGCCGCAAGATAATTCCGAATTTCTCGGCAGCGGATGATTGACACAACACACAGGACACCCACCTAGCTTAGCTAGGTGTCAAAATATCGGGGCGGCACTTCGGGGGCTTTTTATTTCTACATAAAAGGAGAACAGCAAAATGAATTTCACAGGAAAGTATATTTTAAACAGTGAATTGCAGGAAATGCAATTGGGAGAGGGAGAAGGAACGGTTTTTTACAATCCGCAAAGTGAAAATACTCATGTGCTTGATGATGTGGCACAAGATGTTGTTAAGATGTTTATAAATCCTTCGACTATAGAGGATGCTGTTGCCGGACTTGCAACTATGTATGAAGAAGATGTTGCAGTCATAGATAGAGATGTCAGAGAATTTATTGCAAAGGCAATACAAGATAATATTATTTTACAAGTCGAAGAATAATATATGAAGATTCTTTTTTATCCGCGAGAAAAATGTAAGTATGGCATGGCTGTATTAACGGATGATGTGACCTTTTTGGAAATTTTTCGCACACGTTATGGCTGCAGTGAGATTCCGTATGAGGGAGAACAGGAGACGCTGACGCAGACGCGTTTGACAGAGCTGTGCAAGGAGATAGAAGAAAGAGTAGGCAAAAAGACAGTAGTTTTTTATTATGACAGCCAAGAAAGAAAGGCCTATTCGTATGAGCCAATGACAAATGCGGCACAGGTGACAGATTTTTCTTCGGAGCAGAACTTCAAACCGATTCAATTAATGGAAAATTTGTTATATACTTCGCTGATTCCCGATGACAGTGTTATTGCTTTGCATGGGGCGGCTGTGGCTAAAGAAGGCAAGGCATATTTGTTGTTAGCTTCAACTACTTGCGGTAAGTCAACGCTTACTGCCTTTTTGTGGAAAAAGGCAGGGTACGAATATATAACCGATGATGAGATTTTTATTTCTCGAAAGAGTATGTGTGTAGAGCCTGTGAGAAAAAATCTGTCTTTGAGGCAGGGCGGTTATGATTTATTGGGTGGTGTAGTGGGGAAAACTCACCACATTTTCGACGGTAAGGCGAACACATATTTAATAGTTCCTGAGGATGAATTAAAATATCCCGAATATCAAATAGAAAAAATAGTATTTTTAGCAGGTTACGGCAGTGATGAGCCATACTTTATTAAAACAGAACCTCGCGAGGCCTTTTTAAAGTTGCTGAAGGGACAGCTCTCGGGGAAAAATTCTGATGGAAATGTGATAGAAAAGTATAAGATTTTGACTGAATTGTCTCAAAAAACGTATGAAATGAGGTACTCGGATTTATGGACAGCAGAAAGATACTTAGGACACTTACAAAAATGAAGATGATGCAAAGCGATAATGTTTTGCATGTAGGTGGCTTTAGTATGATTCCTCTTCTTGTGGCAGGAGATAATATACGTATAAAAGAGCAAGATAAATATCAAGTTGGAGACATTGTTGTTTGTGTTGCGGAAAAACCGGGCAGTGCAAGTCTTGTTGTACATAGAATTATTTATATCAGAAGAAAAGAAGGCAAACTGTTTTATATCACAAAGGGAGATAATGCTATTGCGGCAGAGAATATTGAGAGTGATTTTTGTTTGGGTAAGGTTATAGAAATAACGAACAAAAACGGCAAAAGGATAACAGTTAATACTCCAAGTGAAAATGATACGGAAATTGTGCGGCTTTCAAGGGAAGTACATAGTTTATACAAGAAAACAGGCGATCCTACAATTGCTTTCAGCAGCGCGCCTCATATGGAAATTTATGACAGGGCGCCGGATTATTTAAAGGAACATGTGTTTGCTTCTCAAAAAGAAATGATAAAAAGAGCTTCTGAACTGATACGAGGTGACGAACCGTCTCCGCCGACTCCCGGATTTGAATTTACGAGGGATTTTTATGCTTCTCTCGCTTTTCATAGAGTTATGAATGTTTTAGAGCCTTATGTAATGGAAGGTAGTGGCAGATTTGGTAAGCATATAAAGCTTTCAAAGGCGAGAAACCTTATGGCTGCAAGAAGGCGTCTTAAAAAAGCGGGCGAGATTGCTGATGCTTTTGATAATGCCGGCATTTCGTATATTATCTTTAAGGGGATTGCTGCTTCGCATTTTATTTTTGGTGATCCTAATATAAGAGAATGCGATGATGTGGATTTTTTGATTTTGCCTGAGGAAGTACAAAGGGCGCACAACATATTGGGTGAGCTGGGATACAGTTACCATGATGAAAGAGGATTTTATAGAACAGAAACGCCGGAAGAGCATTATCATACACATTTAGAACCATACATTCACGAAACGGATTGTAATACAGTAGAACTTCACACCGCTATTTTTACTCAAGAAAAATATACTGCAGAGGTATTGGCTAATCGCAAGCAGATTGAGATAGACGGACAGCGTTTTTTTGTGCTGAGAGATATAGAAATGTTTATATGCCAACTGTTTATTACTGCTGTTGATGATTACGGTACGGCAAATATGACGTATGAAATGGATCCGAATATCTTCTTGCAGTTAAAATTCAGAAATTACCTTGATATAGCATTTATGGGTAAAAAATACAGTAACCTTTCTCCGGAAGAAATAATTGAAACAGCGATGAAGTATAATGTGAATTTCCAGATGTTCTTTGCTTTGGATTTTACATGCAAAGTATTTGACAATGCTGACTTTACGGAATTTTTGCGTTTGCTTCGCGATAGATTTAAAGCAAATGAACAATTAGAGGAGAGCATGTATTATTTGCCTGTCGGAATTCAGGATTGTTTGCGCAGTCCCTTTAAAATGAAAATGAATGGCAGGGCGCTTTGTTATTTAAGGGATTGTTATAACTTTTCTTCTCATTGGCGCAGAGTACAAAAGCGTATAGAGAAGGGCGACTTTTTGGAAATGAAGCCAAAAGAAGTATACGAATATGTAAAAGATGGTGTGACACAAAGAATTAAAAAAAGCGCTATAGGTGTAATTGCAGATTTAGAAATAAATACGGAGAAAAGAACAGATGAATTCATAGTAGTTTTTAAGCGATTATTAGAAGAAAAGTGTAAAAAACCGGGAGATTATGCTTATGATGTAAGATTTCTATATATTAATAAGTCTGAGGGATATCTGCGCAAAGGCAAAATAATGCAGAATATGAATCTTGCCTCGGACGAATTTACAGAGCATGTAATGAATTATGTTCGGAAAACTGGGAAAAAGTCGAATTTTTCCCTACACTTAGGCAAAAAACAGCGTTTTGGAAAGCAATGCGAAATGACAGCTGCAAAAGCGAAGTTTTATTTTAAAAAATCTACTTTTTTGCCTAAAAATGGCGCAAATTTTATGGTTTTTTCTACTGTTGTGCTTGATTTAAAGGACACTAAATTACAAACGGAAAATTTTGTAAATGAAAATAACGAAGATATTTTGAAAATTTCAT
Organism: Acutalibacteraceae bacterium; assembly: GCA_045540195.1. GTDB lineage: Bacteria > Bacillota > Clostridia > Oscillospirales > Acutalibacteraceae > CAG-488. Next base: position 12,339 of record JAZQGS010000082.1, on the reverse strand, counting down.
TTGACTAAATGTCGAACATATATTAATATAAGTACATAATTCTATATTCTGTGAATAAAAGTGGAAGGTTTGCAGATAAGGGAGGAAAGTTTTATGTCTGATAGTATGTATATTTTAGAAGAAAGCAAGAGCACTATGTTTGATTTTTTTGCATTGTTGAATGCAGTTCAAACCACGGCAAATTATAAGGATCTTTGTGCTCGCCAAGAAATAATTCCTGACGCTAAGATTTCTGATGCGTATTATCGCTTGTATACGCTCAATACAAGAATCAGTTCAGGATTAAAAATGTTTTTTGCGTACAAAGAAGAGAGAAATTCAAACTTCTTTGAATGGATGTTTAAGACAAAAGTTGACGAATATTCTTCTTGTGAGGATATTATTGCAGAGATTGATCAATGGGATTATTCGAAGGTTATATATCAGGCAATGAGATTTAATGATCCGTTCAATAATTTCCAGGACAAATTCTATGAAGCGATAGTAAACTCCAGAGATTTATTTATGAGCTACATGAACGGACTTAATGCTTCCACAGAAATACGTTGGGAAATAATGTCTTTTATTCAGCATCCCGAAGAGACAGTAGAGCTTTTAAAGAATTACATTAAGAGAATGTACAGAGAATTCACTATTGAGTATTCTAATTTCGCACAACAGATAGAAGAGTTGAATAAAAAAATATCAGAAGGTATCACTGATGATTCAGTTGATGCGGCTGTTGTTGATTTTGAGATAGATGAAAAAGAAATTAACTCCAAGATAGATATTTTATCACAGAGAATCGCACCTCCCACACAAGAGGTTAAAGTTGTAGGATCTCTTTTTGCACCCGGTCAAATATTAAAAATAGATGCTTCAAGAGGCCTTTATTATTCCATAGGTATCGGTTATTTAGATTACTATAAAGCTCTTACAGGCGGTACAGTTGAAGAAGCAAAGCTGAATGAGATTTTCAAAGCATTTACAGACGGTACACGTGCACAAATCATTGAGATTCTTCGTGAAAAAGAATGTTATAACGGAGAATTAAGCAAAATGATAGATGTTCCTATGTCATCACTTACACACCACATGGACATACTCAACAGTTGCGGCTTTGTTATCAAAAGAAATGTAGGCAAACGCACATATTACAAGTTGAACAAGAAACAATTTATTAATGCATCAAGATTGCTTCGTAAATACGTAGAAGGATATGACATTTAAGGGTTCTTATATAGAAATAACAAACAGATGTAATTTAGACTGCCGGGATTGTTATAACAGTTCCGGCAGAAATAAAATTACGGTAGAATTAGATATAGATATACTTATTAAGTATATCGAGGATCTTATTGTTATTTACAACACAAAAATTATAACAATTTCCGGTGGAGAGCCTCTTCTTCACAGCAAATTTGACGAGCTCCTTGACCGTTTGACGGAATTATCACAGCACCACCCGCAAGTGGTGTTTAGCTTTATTACAAATGGTACTCTGTATAACAGGAAATTTTATGATTTACTTGAAAAAAATTCCCAATTTATGGTGCAAATTAGTCTTGACGGACCAAATGAGGAAATTTGTGCCAGCATGCGCGGAGCCGGCACATTTACAAAAGTTATTGATAATGTACTTAAACGTAAATTTTTTCATAAGCCTGTTTATAAGATGATAATCAATAAAACGAATGCACCTTATGTTGAGGAATATTTTCACTTTGTTTATGAGCAACTGAACGGTATACCTTGTTACGGGTTTGCCAATCCGCAAGGAAATGCAGTGAAAAACTGGACGGAAATGGCACTCTCGCCTTTAGAAAAAGCAAAGATACTTGCAATTGTGCAGAAAAAGTACAAAGAGTATAATATAAAGGAAGTAGCACTTCCTGCCCCGACCGTTCATTGTGACCTGACTGATACAGATGGTATAAAGGACTTTTGTATAAAATCGGACGGCTCAGTTCAACCGTGTCAGAATTTATATGACAATAAATTTTGCATTGGAAATATTTACAATCTTAATTGGGAGTTACTTAAAACAAATATTGACAAGCTTAGCTTGTACTTGTCTGCTCGTTTAGAAAAAGATTATGGCTGCAAAAAGTGTTTATTAAATAATAATTGTGGCAAAGGATGTCCTGCTTTTTCTTTTATGATGAACGAAGGATTGCTTACGTCTGATGAGGATTGTGACTTTAGGCGGCTGGCAACGATTATGATGATAAAAACAGAAAAAGAGCTTGACAAATAGATGTCAAAATAGCCCATACATATTTCAACTTATTTATATTATTTCGATAAAAATCAAAATGATGCGGACGAAAATTCTGTTAAAATTATTAACACTATCTCCGATGGCGAGAAGATAGTGAGAAGTGTAATACGCTAAAAAAGCACTTTTTTTAAAAAAATGGATAAAATTCACTATAAAAAACATCAAATCTCTATGTACGGATATTTCAGAAATGAAAAGATTTACTTGCGATAAAATCTTGTGGGCTATTGCAACGCGGATTTTTGTGTGATACCATATTTTTACAGCCAAGGGGAAATTTTCCAAGGCCGGTACTTTGAAGCAGAAGGAAGGTATAGGCAAAATCGTGAGTTCGTCACCGTGGAGTATCGCCAGTGTAAAGAAAAGCATTTTATTTGATGTACTGGGAGTAATGGATAGAGCTAACAGAATACGCACCAGAAGGACTTTGCAATTTGACTATTCTTTGCTCAAAAAAGAAACTGCAGAGAAGTATGAGGAATTATATAAAGTTGCGAGAAATCGAAGTGAATGGTTTGCGGCTGCCTTTTATGTGCCTAAAAAGAAATTTCACGGCGCAAGAGAAACAGTTATTTATTCTTATTTAATTGCAAAGGCATTTGATTGGGTATCGTATAATTGTTTGGAGAGATGGTTAAAAGAAACTGGTAGCGAAGCAATTGTTTATCATATTGCAGCGGCTTGCTTATCTAATGAAGAAAAAGTAATTTCACCGGAAGATGTTTCTCAGATGGTAAGGGGGGATGAAGGCAAAATAATTGATGCACTTAATAAAACGGACTTACCGGAAAAGGTCAAAATGAGCGTTTACACTATAGTATATAATCATGAAGCTTTTCTTAAAAAGTTTCTTAATTATTTAAAAAGCATTTATGAGGTTGTATTTGATTTGTATACTCAATATGCTCATGTTTGCAAAAACACAAATGATGCATTAGTTAAACATTTAAAAAACAAAAGTGAGTATAGTTTAATGTTATGGGAAATAAAAGAGCGTATTCATGACGAGAAGAAGAGAAAGCATGTTATAGTTCTTTCTCTTGTGAGATTAGAGTGCGGTTGGATTAAAATTATTGAATGTAATCTATATTATATTAAGGGGTTATTTGCCATACAAAGAATTATAAACGATGATGGCTTTTGCATATTTTAAGGGGGTGAGATTAAGACGATGAAAAGATGGAGAAATCCATTGATGGAGACAATTACAAAGGATGAAATTGCAGACCTGGTTACCGCCGCAGGATGCTCATTTTATTTTGAAATATGTGAATATTTCTATTGACATATTGCGGCGACAGCATAAAAAATTTGTATTTAAATTTATTAAAGAAAGAGGACAAGAAAAATGAGAACAAGAAAGACAAGTAGCGAAAAAGTAAAGACGGAGCCTAAGGAGTATATGCAGGGTAACAAAAAAAGAAGATGTATTAGCGAAGCAGCTTCTTGCATTAATCCAAGGTTCGAAGACGAAAAGTACATATCCAGCAGAAAAGTTGATGACTTTTTCTATTCCATTTACGTTAAACCGGCAAAACCGGAGGTTCGTGATGCGATGATGTTCTTGAATATAGCGTTTCAAAAAAGGGAACGCCTTTTTGAGGATGTAAAAGGCAAGGCAGAAGCAAGAGTGTACATGAGAAATGCAACAGACAGACTTCTTGCCTATGCAGACGAGAAAATTGGATTCCTAAGGCTCTTCTTTACAAAATCAAACGAAGTGTTTCCTCTGACAGGGATTATAATGCATCCTGAAATGTGGAGAGAAGAATTCCCGTTTGAATTATTATTGGAATTGATTGATTCTTATGACGACGAAAGGCTTTTTTCTATGTTGCTTATGTTTTTACATACGAAGAAAAAAGTAAGCAGAGATTTCGTCAAAAGAATTATGGCAGACCGTAAAATTTTTGTGCTTTATTTAGATGGAGCATCTTATGAGTTTTCTGTAAAACAAGATCTTTTAAGAATGTACGATATGACAGCTCTTAGCAATAAAGGAAACCCTTCTTTAAAAGTTTTGTTAAAGCAATTTATACAGAATTTTTACAGAAAATACGAGGAAGCATATAATTATGCAATAAAAGCCATTGAAAAAGAACTTTCAGAAATTGAAAAGGAGATACGCAAAAATGGTGATCTCCACGGAGTTACAGACTATTTTGTATTTCGCCGATTGTTAATGCGCAGCAGAATGGAAAAGAGCATCTGTATTGAGTTTTCTCCTTTTTGTAGAAAAAACATTGAGTTCTATGCCAGTTTTTCCGCAATTACCATTTGTGTTGGTAACGATGTAAGAACACTGGCTGACTCGCTGGCGGACTCCGAAATAGTCGGAGAAAAGTTAAGGTTACTCGGCAATGAACGACTTTACAAAATTATGAAAAGCATATTTGCAAAACCAACAAGCTTGGCAGAAATTGCTTCGGAATTTGGTATTTCCATGGGTAATGCTTATAAAATTTTGTCAAAATTGATAGAAGAAAGGTACATTTACAAAAATGAAGAAGATCAAAAGTATATTGCCAACAAGGAGCATTTTTTAAATGTTGTTAATTTGTTTAAAAAATATGGAGGTGAGAATCGATGAAAATTTACACGGGAAAAGCAAAAAGATGGCACAGGCCGTTTATGCAGACAATGTCTAAAAATGAAGTAGACAGAGCCATTGCATTGAGTGCTTGCTCCGGATATGTTTCAGGTTGTAGGGAAAGAGCTTCAAAAATTATATAATAAGATAAACAAAAACTCCCTGCCCGTCAAAGGCAGGGAGTTTTATGTATTGTGCAACATCCATAAAAAAACGAGAATATAAGAGTTTAAAATTATGCAATAAGCACAAAAATTCCCTATATATAATTGCAATTTTCCATAAAAAGTAGTAAAATACAAGAAAAGAAGCAGAAATTTTCTGCAGAAAAAGGTGATGAAATGTACAGTAAAGACGATATCGTTATGTATGCTTCACAAGGTGTATGTAAGATAACGGACATTACAACAAAAGAAATTGGCGGCAAAAGTATTGAGTATTATGTGTTAAAGCCTATTTACAGTGATACTGCACTTGTATATATTCCTATAGCAAATGAAACATTGACGGGGAAAATGCGACGAGTTTTGTCTAAAGAAGAAATTCTGACATTAATTCACAGCATCGAGAAAGAAGATCAACCATGGATAGAAAACGAGCATATTCGCAAGGAAAAATATAAAGAAATTCTCTCTTGCGGTGATAGGCACGGCCTTATCAGCATGATTAAAGCTCTTTATGTTTACAGAAAATATCTTAATGAGCATGGCAAAAAAATGCACGTAGTTGACGAGCGTTTTTTTAAAGAAGCAGAGAAAATCCTTTATGAGGAATTTGCATTTGTTTTAAATATTAAATTAGAAGAGGTTTTACCTTTTATTAAAGATCGGCTTGGTATTGAAGATTGATTTCCTCAGCGTAACGAACAGCCCCCATAGCATCTTTTGCATATTTATCTGCGCCGATCTTATCGGCGTATTCTTTATTTAGAACAGCGCCTCCTACAATGATTTTGCACCAAGGAGCATCTTTCCTTAAAAGCTTTATGGTAGCCTCCATGGACGGAACGGTGGTGGTCATGAGTGCACTCAAGCCTACTATGGGAGCGTGCAGCTTAACAACTTCCGCAGCTATCGTTTCCGGCGGAACATCTTTGCCCAAATCCGTTACGTTAAAACCGTAATTTTCCAATAACAATTTAACTATATTCTTGCCTATATCATGTATATCGCCGTGAACGGTGGCAATAACAACAGCACATTTTTTTGCTGTATTGTCAGAATTTTCACTTTTTGTCAGATGAATTTTTATCTTCTCAAAAGCGCTTTTGGCAGCCTCTGCGCTCATTAAAAGCTGAGGCAAATATACTTTTTTCTCTTCAAAACCCTTGCCCACCTTGTCAAGCGCGGGAATTATGTCTTTTTGCACAATTTCAAGTGCCGGCACGTTTTCTAAAAGACTTTCCGTGATTGTACCGGCTTCGTCTTTAATGCCTTTAATTATAGCTTGCTGCAGAGCAGACTCACCACTTTGTGCTGATACTTTAGCACTCGTTTCTTTTGGAGTTGTTTCGATAGTATATTTACTGCAAAAATCAATGTAGTCAGAGCAGTTAGGGTCCATACCGTGTAAAGCGCGATAAGAAAAATAAGTTTTCATCATATCGTAAGAGTATGGATTCATAATTGCGGCAGACAGACCATTTTCCAAAGCAGCTCCAAAGAAAACACTGTTGATTGCGTTTCTCTCCGGCAAACCGAATGAAACATTAGACACGCCCAAAGATGTATGACAGCCCAATTCATACCGCAAAATTCTCAAAGCTTTTAAAGTTTCAAGTGCGGCATTGTCATCTGTACTTATGGTCATACACAGAGGGTCAAAAATTATATCTTTTTTATTAATGCCATACTCTGCGGCAATACGCAAAATTTTCTTGGCAATCTCAACTCGCCCCTCGGCTGTAGAAGGTATTCCGTCCTCGTCAAGTGTTAAAGCAACAATAAATCCGCCGTATTTTGCCGCTAACGGGAAAATTTGGCGCATGCTTTCTTCTTTGCCGCTTACGGAATTTATCATCGCTTTGCCGTTGTACAGTCTTAGTGCCGCCTCCATCGCATCAGCATTTGAGGTGTCGATTTGAAGAGGCAGGTCGCTTATTGCTTGCAGTTCGGAAATTGTACGCTTAAGCATGGCTGCTTCATCAATATCAGGCAGGCCTACATTCACGTCCAGAATGTGTACGCCCCTTTCTTGTTGGTTTATGCCTTCCTTTAATATATAGTCTATATCATTTTCTATAAGAGCTTGTTTAAAGCGCTTTTTGCCTGTTGGGTTGATGCGTTCGCCTATTAAAATGGGCTGCGTATTAAATTCTACGATATGTGTATGAGATGAAACACAACTTACATTTTTGGGGAAATTTGCCACAGGAGGAATATTTTTTGCTCTGCTTGTTAAGGCTTTTATATAGTCCGGTGTTGTGCCGCAACAACCGCCTGCAATGCGCACTCCTTTTTTGATGGCCTCCGTAACATCTTCTGCGAATTCATCAGGTAAAATGTCGAAAACTGTTTTACCGTTTACACTCTTGGGCAGACCTGCGTTTGGCTTTAAAAGTACTGGTACAGAGGCATATTTTACATATTCTTCTATAATTGGAAGTAAAGCCTTTGGCCCTAATGAACAGTTTGTGCCTATGGCATCGGCATGCATACCTTCTAAAAGTGCTACCATTGCTGCCGGAGAAGCGCCTGTCATAAGTTTGCCGTCTTCGCTGTATGCGTTTGAAACAAAAACGGGCAGTTTTGAATTTTCTTTTGCAGCTAAAAGAGCAGCTTTTGTCTCGTAGCTGTCGTTCATTGTTTCTATTAATATAACATCAGCTCCGTATTTAACACCGAGCTTTACAGTTTTGGCAAAAATTGCTACTGCATCCTCGAAATCCAAATCTCCGAAGGGTTTTAAAAGTTTGCCTGTAGGACCTATGTCAAGTGCGATAAATTTTTCTTGTGTGCCTGTTGAGGTTTCTTTTGCTTTTTGAACATTATTTATGGCAGTGCGAATAATTTCTTCTAATTCGTTATCATTGAATTTTAATGAATTTGCGCCAAAAGTATTTGTGCTGACAACATTACTGCCGGCATCATAATAGCTTTTGTGGATTGATTGTATTTTATCAGGATGGGAAATGTTCCACCTTTCAGGTAGTTCGCCCGGTTTTAAGCCTTGCTCTTGTAAGAGAGTTCCCATTCCGCCATCGAGAAACAAAATATTTTCTTTCATGTAGTCAAGAATTTTTGCATTGCCCATTAAAAATCACTCTTTCTTTATTTGGAAATAATTCCCACAATTGCCGTAACGGACTTTGTGGGTGACATCAACATACTGTCATTGAGCGTAAGCCCTATGTTTTTACCGCAATCAAGCGCGGCAAATATATCGTTTTGTAAACTAAGCGGTAAATCTCCGTAGCCGGGGCTGAACCGTGGCTTTAATGTTTCCTCTTTTGCCATATCTTCACAAAATTGGTCGCACAACTTTTCTATACGCTCTGCACCTATGGCTTGGAAAATTAACGCTTTTACAGGTGAGAGTTTACCGTATTTCATAATCAATCTGTCAATTTCTATGCCGAGTGTTGCGGCGAAGAGAAATATTCCGTCACAGCCGTCTAAGTTTTTTGCTAAATCTGCAGAGGTTGTTTGTGCAAAACCTAAATTGAGCGCTGTGCCTTGCTTACTTATAGGGAACTTTCGGTAACAGACATTGCATGTGAGCTTGTCTGATACTTCGGTAAGGCACTCGTTTAAAAGTGCTTCGTCTTGTAAATTGCCGGCGTAGCGTGAAATTTCTTTTTTGTTAAATTCTCCGCATTGGTTAGAAGAGTATTTTTTGACGAACGCCACGTGTTTTCCCTCCACAAATAACTTACTCGGTAATTTTATCCTATTTGGTTGATAATGTAAACAACCTAAAAATTATAGACATTGCATGAAATATTGTGGTACAATTAGTTTCGTTGTAAATAGATTTGGAAAGGGGTTTCCTTTTATGATAAGAATAGGTATTGCAGGGTACGGTAATTTGGGACGTGGCGTTGAGGCTGCGGTTACTAACAGCAATGATATGGAGCTTGTGGGTGTTTTTACCAGAAGAGATCCGTCTGCTCTTAAGACGGTTACAGGTATACCTGCCTTTTCGTTTGATAATGCAAAAAATATGCAGGATAAAATAGACGTTATGATAATTTGCGGAGGTAGTGCAAATGATTTACCGAAGCAAACGCCGGAGCTTGCTAAATACTTTAATGTAATTGACAGCTTTGATACTCATGCTAAGATTCCGGAGCATTTTGCCAATGTTGATGCGGTGTGCAAAGAAAGCGGTAAAGTTGGAATAATTTCCGTAGGCTGGGACCCGGGATTGTTTTCTCTTAACAGATTATATGGGCAGGCGGTTCTTCCTAACGGTCAGGATTACACTTTTTGGGGCAAAGGCGTGAGCCAAGGTCATTCCGACGCTGTAAGGAGAATACCGGGGGTAAAAAATGCGAAGCAGTATACCATACCGGTTGAGGAAGCTCTGCAGAGTGTGCGTAACGGCGAAAATCCGCAACTCACCACAAGGCAAAAGCACACAAGAGAGTGTTTCGTAGTAGCAGAGGAGGGTGCGGACCTTTCGGCTATAGAGACAGCGATAAAAACGATGCCCAATTATTTCGCGGATTATGATACTACAGTTCATTTTATAAGTGAGGAAGAGCTTGAGAGAGAGCATGGCGGAATTCCTCACGGCGGTCGTGTGTTCCGTACAGGTGTGACAGGGCTTAACGGTGAAATGCACCATGTTATTGAGTATAGTCTTAAGTTGGATTCTAATCCTGAGTTTACTTCAAGTGTGCTGACGGCGTATGCAAGAGCGGCTTTCCGTCTGGCAGAAAAGGGTGATTTTGGCTGCAAGACTGTGCTTGATATTGCGCCTTCATTGATTCATAGTGACAGTCCTGAAGATTTGCGTAAAAAATTGTTGTGATATTGGAAAAAATATTTTATAATTATTCGGTTGACGATAAGTTGATGCGGAGCGCATTTGATGATGTTGCGCTCGCGTAAAATTTCATCATAGTGAGGAGTTAAACATTATGGAAAGAAAAGTCGGTACAGTTTCAAGAGGAATCAGATGCCCTATTATTCGTGAGGGTGATGATTTGGCAAAAATCGTAACGGATAGCGTTATTGAGGCGGCGCAGAGCGAGGGCTTTGAGCTTAGAGATAAAGATGTTATCTGTATTACTGAGTCTATCGCGGCAAGAGCGCAAGGTAATTATGCTTCTATTGAGGCGATTGCGAAGGACGTTAAGACGAAGCTTGGCGGTGACACGATTGGTGTTATTTTCCCGATTCTTTCTCGTAACAGATTTGCGATTTGTTTGCGTGGTATTGCAAAGGGTGCAAAGAAAATTGTTTTGATGCTTAGCTATCCCAGTGATGAGGTTGGTAATGAGCTGGTTTCTTTGGATAAAATTGATGAAGCCGGCATTAATCCTTACTCTGATTTGTTGATGTTAGAGAAGTATCGCGAGCTTTTTGGAGAGAACAGACATCCTTTTACAGGTGTTGATTATGTTGAGTATTACGGTGATTTGATTCGTGAAGAGGGTGCGGAATGCGAGATTATTTTTGCGAACGATGCGAGACGTGTTCTTGAATATACAAAGGATGTTCTTTGTTGTGATATTCATACAAGGGCAAGGACAAAGCGTATTTTAAAGGCGGCAGGAGCTAACCGTGTTTGCGGTCTTGATGATATTCTTAATGCTTCTGTTGATGGCAGTGGTTTTAACAGTCGATTTGGTTTACTTGGTTCTAATAAATCTACTGAGAATAAAATTAAGCTTTTCCCTGAGGATTGTACAAGTCTTGTTTTTGGTGTGCAGAAGCAAATTTTTGAACGTACAGGTAAAAATGTTGAAGTAATGGTTTACGGTGACGGTGCTTTTAAGGATCCCGTGGGTAAAATTTGGGAGCTTGCCGATCCCAGCGTTTCTGCAGGACATACTCCCGGCCTTGAGGGTACACCTAACGAAATTAAACTTAAATATCTTGCAGACAATGATTTTGCTGACCTTTCGGGTGATGCGCTTAAAGCTGCAATAGAAAATAGAATTAAATCTAAAAAGGATAATCTTGTTGGCGATATGGCGTCACAGGGAACGACTCCTCGTCGTATTACAGACCTTATCGGTTCTCTTTGCGACTTGACAAGCGGTTCGGGAGATAAGGGTACGCCGGTTGTTCTTGTTCAGGGATATTTTGACAATTATACCAATTGATTTTTTACGGGGGATTTGAAAGGAGCTAATAATATGAAACAGGATATGATTCTTATTCTTGATTTAGGCAGTGAGGAGAATCCTAAAATTGCCCGTGAAATTCGTGCTTTAGGTGTTTATACAGAGATTAATGCTCATGATATTACTGCTACGGAATTGGCAGCGCTTCCCAACGTTAAGGGTATAATTTTAAATGGTGGACCTAACAGAGTTGTTGATGGTGTGGAGATAGACGCTTCTGAAGCTGTTTATGATTCGGGTTTGCCGATTTTGAGCGTTGACCATAAGGGTTCTGAGGCGTGGCCTGTTGATGATGAGGAACGCAAAGAAGTTCTTAACCAATTTGTTTTTGATGAGTGTAAGGCTGAGGCTAATTGGAACATGGAGAACTTCATAAATGACCAGGTTGAGCTTATTCGCCGTCAGGTTGGTGACAAGAAGGTTCTTCTTGCTTTGTCAGGCGGAGTTGATTCTTCTGTTGTTGCGGCTTTACTTATTAAGGCTATAGGAAAACAGCTTACTTGTGTACATGTTAACCATGGCCTACTTCGTAAGGGTGAGCCTGAGCAGGTTGTGGAAGTATTCCGTAACCAAATGGATGCAAACCTTGTTTATGTTGATGCTGTTGACCGTTTTCTTGACAAACTTGAGGGTGTTGAGGAGCCTGAGCAGAAGCGTAAAATTATCGGTGCTGAGTTTATTCGTGTTTTTGAGGAAGAGGCGCGTAAGTTAGAGGGTATTAAGTTCTTGGCTCAGGGTACTATTTATCCTGATATTATTGAGTCGGGTACAAAGACCGTTAAGGCTGTTAAGAGCCACCACAATGTTGGCGGTTTGCCTGAGGATCTTGATTTTGAGCTTGTTGAGCCTCTTAAGATGCTTTTCAAGGATGAAGTTCGTGCTTGTGGTGTTGCTTTGGGCTTGCCGGATGATATGGTTTATCGCCAGCCTTTCCCGGGTCCCGGTCTTGGTGTTCGTTGTCTTGGTGCTATTACTCGTGATCGTCTCGAGGCTGTTCGTGAGTCTGATGCGATTTTGCGTGAGGAGTTTGCGGCTGCAGGTCTTGAGGGTCAAGTTTGGCAATATTTTACAGCTGTTCCTGAGTTTAAATCTGTTGGTGTTCGCGATAATGTGCGTACGTATGATTGGCCGGCTATTATTCGTGCAGTTAACACAGTTGATGCTATGACTGCTGAAGTGGCTGATATTCCGTTT
>JAZQGS010000081.1:0-4463 GCA_045540195.1 Acutalibacteraceae bacterium | reverse complement strand
GCTTTGTCAATGTTTTTTAATCCCATATTTTTATTCTCCTCAAAATGTGATTACGGAATAACCGCTGTGCTTATTCTACCATTAAAAGAAATATTTTGCAACACTTATTTGACAGGAATCATCAACATTGTTTTATTTTCGACATAATCAACACTCAGATCATTCTCATGCATAATATCCTCAACGGTTGTATTGTATCTTCTTGCAATATCCCACAGACTCTCCTCACCTGTGCAGAAGCAGAGAATAAGCGATGCTTTCTTATTTTTCTTTACTCCGCCCTGAGAAACCTTCAGGTCGGTCAGCACCTTTTCACTCAGCGTTCTGAAAACATTGGCACTAAGACAGATTTCCGCCTTGAACTCGGCTTTTCCGTCCGCAGAAAGCGTACACGAGCATCCCCCAACCGCAAGCTGTGGATGGCAGTAAAGATTATCTGCGCTTTCAACCGAGCGGGAATATTCAAATTCCGCCTCCCTTTCGCAGAAAACAGGTACTCCGTCCTGGCCAAGTAAAATCAGACTTACAGGTATCTTTCCGCCGACAAGCATTCTGTCGCCGTCAAAGCTGCACCTGAATTCAGGCTTACCCGCACTGCACGAATAAATCTTCTGAGGTGCAAATGACGAAACATCAAGAGACTGCTTACACATCAGGGTATCCTTACAGGAATGCACTATCTTTGAAAATTCGGCCTGTCTGTATTCGGCATCAATCTCAACATCGGTTGAATACGCGTCACAGATCACCCTTATGCTCTGAGGAGTGTATGCCGTTATCTGTGCACAAGCCTCAGCTCCGATATTCATATATCTGTATTCGCCGTCGTTGTCAGTTTTCGGCTCAGCGTTGATGTGAGTCACAAAGAGTGAAACATCCGTACGGCAGTTATCAGTAACCGCAGACGCTTCCGCTATTTCATTGAACGGAATGTTACAGGACATACAGCAGGTTTCGTTCTCTGCGCTGTCGGAATTATAGATGACTCTGACATCAAGCTCGCCCTTCAGGAGGATTTTTCCTTTAATGATTTTCGTTTCTGTCAGAATCGGTGACGCACTCACATCAACAACCTTACCAATGCCCGCGTTGCTTTCACCGACATTCTCAACCTGAGAGATTTCAAAGCATCTGACGGCAACAGCGGTAACATCGTCAATCTCGATTCCTTTTTTTCTCAGCTGAATACCCTCACCGCAGGCATCGCTGATGATACTTTCCGTCGTAGGAGCACTAACCTTGAAATGAAGACTCACCACTCCGTGGACATCAATTCTTCGCTTGCTGACCGCTCGGCAGTTGGCATATTCGGTTTTTACCGTACAGGCCAGAACAGCATTATCATAGGCTGCACCCATTTCTGCATATCGTGAAATCGGATAATCGTGGTCGTATGTAAAAATTCTGTTCTTTTCGTCAGCATAGACAATGCGGATCTTCACATTTCCGTCAGCGGCTGCTCTGTCGCCGATAAGCTTTGAGTTGATAACGGAATTGTAAAGCGTGCATCTGAGCACTCTCATTATATCAGGACAATAATCGGGCAGAGTGATATCACAGTCAACGCTCTGTTCGATAAAGTTGTTGAAATAAATCTCTTCACGGCCTATGCTTCTAGTTGTCAGTTCAATGCTCATAGAAAAACCTCTCTTTTTAAATCTTCTATGGCATTATATGATACCTGTACGGCAAATATGATTCTTTATACCAATTCGAGATTCCAGCGCTTTTCCTGCTGAATAAGAGAAAGGAATTCGGCTCTTTCCTGCTCGTCGGGGAAGGCATTTTCCACCGCGTATGAGGAAAGTGTGAGTATTCCGCTGACACTGTCTGAAAGTCCGTTGGCAATACTCAGCAGGCTTTCCTTTGAAAGAACCACACTCTGAGCAAACGAAAGATCCTGAGCAATCGTATTTTCAAGAAAACGGATAGTCTCGAGCATCGGCAGATATTCGAACGGACTGACTGCACTCGATATCGTTCTCATATCAAAGACACCGTCAAATTCTCTGAGCACCGGACAATCATAGAAAGCGTCATCCATATTGCTTACACGAATCATATTCTCAAAACGGATTTTTTCAAGCTTTGTTGCTCCGTTCGCAACCGACATAAGAATGTTACAGTTGCTCAGATCACCAAGATCAAGATAACGGATTGAGGTGCATCCGCTGACCAGACTTTCATAGCTTGTGACATTGCCGTTGTTTTTAAGCACGAGCTTCTGGATTGAATCCTTATCCGTAAATATCTGTGTAAACATTGTGGCGGACGACAAATCCAAGCCGACCTCACGCAGATAATTGTCAAAGTTTCTTGCGACAAAGCTTTTGATTGATGAGGTATTGAGCATCGGCAAGCGGTATTCCTCAGTACCGCCTCCCCACAGCGGGCTGCTGGCAAGCGTCTTACCCTGAAGGGCAATGTCAACAAGATCCCATTTTTCTGCTCTTTCACGGCAGTCATCGAGCTCGGAATTTATCTCAGCTATCGTTTGCTGATATTCCTTGACTGTGGCCGAATGTGTCTGTTCGAGAAGTGCAATTTCTTCATCCTTGCTCTCAACCGCCGCCTGAAGCTTTTTATCCGCCTGTGCAAGCTCAGATTCATAGCGCATTTTTTCTGCTGCTTTCTCACGCTTGAGCTCATCGATTTCATCCTTATAAAACTCGTGCGCCTCGTCAAGACACTCCTGTCTGATGCGGTCAAACAAAACCTCAGTCGGGCTGAGCGTAAGACAATCCTCAGGCAGAAGATTTTCACTGACGATAATCTCCGCCTTAGTCGAGGTTATTACCTTCTCTTTTTCATAGCCTATAACAGAAATCTCGAAGCTGCCCGTCTTTGTCAGCACCTCCCATGGTACGCCGACACGATCATATCTGACGGGAATTATATAATATTGCGCATCCGAATTTCTGAACACAACCGCCTTTGAATCGAACTGACGCCAATAACGGTCAAAATGAAAATGCAGACAAATACTTCTGTTTGCATTTGCCGCAACGGAAAACTTTTCAGCTCCGATAAGCTGCTGCTTATGAAGCACAAGATCGTATGTTATCATTTTAATTTCTCCTTATAATTTCTCCCCTTTCTATAGCACCACATATAATATTATAGAGAACATTTGTTCGTTTTGTCAACTCTTTTTTTGCTTTACAATTCAGTCTTTTTAATGTATTATATTAAGGTAGTTTTTAGTAAAGAAGGTATATTAATGGAAATGGTAAAGCTTAACCCCTCGGTTGCGGACAACATCTGGGGCGGTACAAGACTGATTGAAGAATACGGCATTAAAACCGATAAAAATCCTGCGGCTGAGGCCTGGGTGCTTTCCTGTCATCCGGCAGGCCCCTCAACTGTTCAGGGCGGCAAATACGAGGGCAAAACCTTACAGGAGGTTTATCTCGAAGATAAGTCTATCTGCGGTAAAAAGGGCGAGAAATTTGAGTTTTTCCCGCTTCTTATAAAATTCATTGATGCAAAGCAGAATCTTTCGATTCAGGTGCATCCCGACGACGAATACGCTATGCGCGTTGAGGGCGAATACGGCAAGACAGAGGCGTGGTACATTCTCGACTGTGACCCCGATGCTGAGCTTATTCTCGGCTTTAACCGTGAGGTAAGCGTTGAAGAGTTTAAAGAAGCCGCAAAGAGCGACGCTATGATGGACATCTGTAACAAGATTAAGGTTAAGAAGGGTGTCCTTTTCTTTATCGAATCGGGCACAATGCACGCTATCTGCAAGGGTATTCTGCTCGCTGAGGTTCAGCAGAACTCGAACACAACATACAGAATCTATGATTACGGCAGACTCGGCAACGACGGCAAGCCCCGTGAGCTTCATGTTGACAAGGCGGCTGATGTAACAAAGCGCTGTCCCCCTGCCCTGTCAGACGCAACAGAGCGCAAGACCGAAGTGTTTGAAAACGCAACCCGAGCTGAGCTTACAAAATGTGACCTTTTCGCAATGTATAAGCTCGACGTTGACGGCAAATATACTGCAACGGCGGATGATGAGAGCTTTGTTTCGCTCCTCTGCCTTGAGGGTGAAGGCAAGGTAAGCTGTAACGGTACGGAGCTGACCTTCGTAAAGGGTGAAAGTATTTTCATTCCTGCCTCAAGCGGCGAGTTCACCGTTGAGGGTAAGCTGGAGATTCTCGAAAGCACAGCTTAAAGGATGACGATAGTGAAGCAGCCTGACTTTTAAAGTCGGCTGCTTCCTTTTTATTCAATTATATAAGTTTCACAAAAAAATCGGTTTCGTGTTATTAATAATCTACAACCAAAGGTTTACAGATAAGTTGACAGATGTAAATGTGGGTGTTAAAATTTATACAATCAATTTGTTGTCACAATAAGGAAAATGTATATGAAAAATCAGATTGAACAACTGAAAAAAGAAAAAAACGCTGTAATTCTTGCTCATTATTATGCACCTGCCGAGGTTCAGGAAATAG
>JAZQGS010000080.1:0-5297 GCA_045540195.1 Acutalibacteraceae bacterium | reverse complement strand
TGTAATCAAGCTCCGATATGCAGATGAGCTCGATGTGAGAAAAGCAAGGCTCAATATGGTGAAAGCTGATTACAGTAAAGAATTTGAAAATCTTACTGTTCTGAAAGCAGAGGTTATCAAAGCAATCAAGGGCGAAAGCTCGTTTTCGGCTGATACACTTTCGGAACTGATTACAGAATCAGAAAAAGAGTGCAGCAGGCTTTTTGATTTAGTATCTGATGCTGAAAAGGATGTTGCAGACGGTGAAAGTGTACTCAAGACTTTATCCGACAGTTTTGATGAACTGATTTCTTGGGCGGAGCTTTATGATAAAGCAAGCTTTGAAAAGAAAAAAATGATTGTGAATTGTCTGATTAAACGGGTTGAGGTAAGCAGAGAGTACAATTTGAAAGTTGAGTTTAATATTGACTTTGAGCAGTTTATGGTGGGTATTGATAAGGTGGCGTAAGAGAAAACCGAGTAGAGTCTTAGTACTCTACTCGGCTTGAATGTGTTGTAAATTATTTTGTTATTATTTTTCTTTATTCGTCATCTTCTTCAAAGAGATACATATCTATATCCATTTCTGTCCTTGTTGCGTGACAAAAATCAATTATATCAAGAGTTGGTGCAAGAACTGGATTTGTATCTTGTACATAAATAGTAGGAACTATTTCCAACCAAAAAGACACTTCATTTTCTTCTCGGATTTTGTTTAATATTTCAATCTTATCCAGAAGTATAGATATTGTTTTTCTCATTTGATTGGCAACCTCAACATCATATTCATCACATCTGCCAGCAGACCACAGAGAAAAATCATAGGTAGTACCGTTTTTACGCTTATCTCCCTTTTTCCAAGATTTTTCAGCTTTTATATTTAATAAGGCTGATACTCCGTCAGGATTGAAATCTCCAACAATCTTAAAATATGTATAACAACTATTTCGGGTATTCATTTTAACAACCTCGTTGAACCTAAATTTTATGTTGTAATTATATCATAATGATATAAAAATTTCAATAAATCCAAGTAATATGCCATACAAACAAAAACACCCACTTTAAAAGTGGGCAAAAAAATAATTACTCAGTATGCTGTGGTGGAGACGGAGAGGATCGAACTCTTGACCTCTTGAATGCCATTCAAGCGCTCTCCCAGCTGAGCTACGCCCCCATAAAAGGGCATACTGAGTAATTTATTTATTAAGTTTTTTGTGGGGTGCGTTTCTAAGTGCCTTGGGCTCCCAAGTGAGCTACACCCCCATGTTTGAGGACACTAAGTAATTGATTTTTATTAAATTTTTGTGGGGTGCGTTTCTGAGTGCTTCTCGCTCCCAGCTGAGCTACGCCCCCGAATTTGTAGTAAATAAGCGGTACACTTTACGGTTGGTTTTGGTCTTGCTTTATACAGGAATCGGTGTACCGAACAGTCAGTATTATATCAAAATTGCATTTCGTTGTCAATAAAAATCATACAATTAAATTCACTCTTTTCATTATACATCTGTCGGTGTTATGCTTGGGTCTGAAAAGCCTGTTTAACACAATGCTGTTTTCGACATTTTTTCAATAATGTTTGGTATTTATTTTCAAAAATCTGTCTTTTTTCATTGACTGAATTATTTAAATATGTTAAAATTAAACGAAATATTATACCAAGGAGGGTGTTTCCTATGGCAAAGAAAACCGTAGCTCTTACAGGTTCTTCGGGAACAATGGGTTTCCAGGGATTTTTAGAGCTCTATAAGAAAAAGGACCAGTACAACATCGTTTTGCTCAACCGTGACAGCGAGAAAAACCGCAAGAAGTTTGAGCCCTATATGAACGATCCGTCAGTTAAGTTTGTTTGGGGTGACCTTACAAAGTATGAGGATGTTCTCGAGATGGTAAACGGTGCTGACTATGTTCTGCATGTCGGTGGTATGGTTTCTCCCGCTGCTGACTACTATCCCGTTAAGACACAGAAAACAAATGTTGCTGCCGCTCAGAACATTGTTAAGGCTGTCAAGGCTCAGCCCGATCCCGATGCAGTTCATGTTGTTTACATCGGTACAGTCGCTGAGACAGGCGACCGTAACGCTCCTATCCACTGGGGCCGTACAGGTGACCCGCTCAAGGTAAGCGTTTATGACCACTATGCTATCAGTAAGATCAAGGCTGAAGCTGTTTTTGCTGAATCAGGTCTTAAGCACTGGGTTTCTCTTCGTCAGTCAGGTATCCTCTATCCTGCTATTCTCAAGAATCTTGAGCCCATTATGTATCATGTTCCCATCAACGGTATGCTCGAATGGGCAACAGTTGAGGATTCAGGCCGTCTTCTTGCTAATGTCTGGGGCGACGACATTCCCGAAGAGTTCTGGAGACGCGTCTATAACATCGGTTCAGGTGAAGAGTACAGAATCACTAACTTTGAGTTTGAGGAGCTTCTTCTCGGTACGCTCGGTCTCGGTTCTCCCAAAAAGCTCTTTGACCCGCACTGGTTCACAACACGCAACTTCCACGGTCAGTGGTACTATGACGGTGACGAGCTTGAGAAGTATTGCCACTTCCGCGCTAACATCCCCGTTAAGCAGTATTTCAAGAGCATGATGAACAAGGTTGAGTTCTTCTATAAGCTCGCATTCCTCGGCAAGCCCTTTGCTCCGATCGTTAAGCTCTGGATGAAGAGCATTGCTAAGACTCCCGAGTACGGTACAATCTGGTGGGCTGAGAACAATGTTGATGTCAGAATGAAGGCTTACTACGGCAGCAAGGAAGAGTATGACAAGCTTCCGAGAAGCTGGGATAAGTTCGATATCGTTATTCCGTCAAAAAAGAAGACAGCAAGCGATGTTGTTGTTCTTGATCACGGTTATGACGAGACAAAGCCGTTTGATTCACTCACTCTTGAGGATCTTCAGAAGGCTGCTGAATTCCGCGGCGGTAAGTGCCTTGCAACTGAAATCGTTGATATGTATACACCCGTTAAGTGGGTAAGCGCAAGAGGCAACGAGTTTGAAATGAGTCCGAACCTCGTTCTCCGCGGAGGCCATTGGTGTCCCGAAGAGCTTCCGTGGCCGTGGGACTATGACACAGAAGCAAGAATTAACCCGTTCTTTGCTCAGGTTTGGGACCGTCAGGGTGAAAACAATGTTTACGGTCCTGAAATCTTCGATAACTTTAAGGAGAAGGTTACACAGTAATGAAAGTATTTATGATTGGCGGCACAGGCCTCCTCGGCTGCGAAGCTGCAAGAATTTTTATTGAAAGAGGTCACGAGGTTAAGAGTGTTGCTCTTCCTCCCCTCCCCGAAGGAGCTCCGATTCCTCCCGAAATGGAAATCGAGTTCTGTAACATTTACGAAAAGAGCGACGAAGAAATCAAGGCAATGCTCGAAGGCTTTGACTGCTTTGTTTTTGCTGCAGGTATTGACGAAAGAGTTGAGTTCCCTGCTCCCGTTTATGATGCATACTACAAGTACAACATTGCTCCGCTCAAGAGAATTCTTCCCATCTGTAAGGAAGTCGGTATGAAGAACGCGGTTATCCTCGGCTCATACTTCTCATTCCTTCACAAGAACTATCCTGAGCTGAAGGCTACAGAAAAGCATCCGTACATCAGAAGCCGTATCGATCAGGAAGAGGTTGCTTTCTCATTCGCTGACGAGAACTTCGATGTTGCTGTTCTTGAGCCTCCGTACATTTTCGGCACACAGCCGGGCAGAAAGCCTGTTTGGGTTATCCTCATTGAGCAGAGCAAGATGATGGATAAGCTTCCCTGCACAATGTATCCGGGCGGCGGTACAGCAATGCTTACAGTCCGTCAGGTCGGTGAGGTTATCGTTGGTGCCGCTGAGAAGTCAAAGGGCGCAAAGGCTTGGCCGATCAGCATGTACAATATGACCTGGAAGGAATTCCTCAAGATCGTTTACGCCGCAAGAGGCATGGGCGAGAACAGAAAGATCATCAGCGTTCCCCCGTGGATGATGCGTATGGGTCTCGGCAAGGTCAAGAAGGAATATGCTGAAAAGGGCATTGAAAGCGGTATTGATGTTGACGGACTTGCAGATATTATGGATATCAACCTCTTTATGGACACAAAGTACAGTAAAGAGCTCGGCGCAACCGAGGATGATATCAGAGCTGCAATCTTTGATTCAATCAAGGTCAGCCAGGCTGTTTATGACGGCAAGGTTCAACTCCTTGGTATGAAGGGCGAATAAAGTTAATACATAGAAAAAACTGTCTCACTGATGTGGGACAGTTTTTTTGATTATTTATCTGCTGAGTCGCGATTAAAAGCGGTGGGAGCAAGCCCCCGCCCTACCGCGCAATTTATATTTGAATTTGTGGGGGCGGTTTGATTAAAAATCTACTCATTGCCACTCTGATTCTGCCCAGACAAATTTGCCGTCGCGTATATGCACATTCTGCCAAGCCATTTTACCGGGAAAGTGGAAAAAGAATGAGTACTCATCATAAGACATATAGTATTTATTTACATATTTAAAATCGCAGTTGTAGCGCTTGATTATATCAAACAATTCGTCTGCGCTGTCCCCCTCTGCACTCTTTTCGATATAATCATCTATTTCGTACGCCGCCTCTTTACCGTTTTCCCAGATATCATAATCGCTGAACAGTAATTCTAAAAAAAGGAAAGGGGCTGTCGGAATTGCTTCGTGCTGTTCGTCAAATGAATAATATATTGCTAAGCTTCCGTCGTCATAGATGTCAATGCAGAGCATCGGCACACATAAAAAAGGCTCGCCTATAACGGCGTAGTAATGTGTACCCAAAGGATGCAGTCCTTCTCCGGATTCCACATCAGAGCTCTGACTGAAAGTAAGATAATCAAAATGTTCAAACACCTTTTCGGCATCCTCGTGACGGACTGTTTTCATTTCCTTGAGCAAATCCACCGTATCGCTGACAACTGCCGAATATTTCTCATACTGTTCCCTGTCCTTTGCATTGACATAGGAACAAATCCCGAAAACAAATACGGATGATATGCAAATCAAAACACACGAAACAGCCGCAAAAATCCTTGTGAATCGCTTTGCGCTTACAAACGGGCGGGAAACCGTAATGAATGTGCCGACAAACAAAGCGGTCGCAATAATGAAGAAAACGCCTGTAAACAGATACGCTATAATGTATTCTTCCGTCAAAATTACATCGGTCGCATATTCCTCCCAGACAATATGCATTATAGCATCGCTGAGCTTACCCTTCAGAGTCGTAAAGGAAACCAGATTAAATACAAATACGCTGTAATAATCCGCCGCTGTCAGTATTGCGGCAAAAGCCGCAGGGGCTTTGCGGTTTGTCCTC
>JAZQGS010000079.1:0-28452 GCA_045540195.1 Acutalibacteraceae bacterium | reverse complement strand
ATTTTCAAGGTGCTAACCGCCGCTCTGAAGCTCTTGCCCCCGAGACAGCTTTGCTATTATATCAAACACCTCCCCCATTGTCAACACTTTTTTTAAACTTTTTTATTTTATTTTCTTCTTTCTTCAACCTTCCCGCGTGTTCGGAGAATATATTGCCGTTCTTTCCTTTTTTATATACTATATGTTGATTTTGGGGTGGAATCGGACAGTCTGAGACTATATATATAACCGACAAAAAAATAACTGCGGAAGAAATTTTTCCGCAGTTTGTATGGTTATTCAAAATAAATTTCCTTCATATCATCCAGGCGCAGAAGCATCGGCGTATTGCCCCTTGCGGCGCCGACATCGACATTTATCCAGGTTTCGGTTTTTATTGCTTTTCCTTTATAATCATCTCCGTAATAAAGTGTCGGGGTGTGGCCGAAGATGGTTGTGATATCTTCAAAATATCTTGCCGTAAGGCTCGGACGGCTCCAGAGAAGCTCCTGATGAGTGTATTCGGAAAGCTTTTTGTGATAGCCGAAATTGCCGAGTCCGCTGTGTACGAGAATAAAATCTCTTTCACCGACAGTCACAACCTCATAAAGCGGACAGTCGCGAAGAAAGTCGAGGATATACTCTATCTGATTATGCCTCAGGGCGTGCAGTGCCTCGACAGTCGGCTGACCGCCGTTCGCAATCCAGTTTGAATAGATATCAAGCTTCGTTCCCGTAAGGTCGCTGATCGACTTTTCGGTTATTTCTTCAAACACGAAATCGCTCGCAAGCATCATCTGCTCGTGGTTGCCGAGAAGCATTTCGACATTCGGCTGAAGCATTATCCAGCGCAGTAGCTTTATTCCGTCAGCACCGCGGTCGATTACATCACCGAGGATATACAAAAAATCGTCCTGAGAGAATCCTACAGATGCAAGCATATTCTTAAATTTTTCAAGCGGATATCCGTGCAGATCCGAGGTTACATAAATCATTTGAGTGTTCTCCTCTTTAAATGTTCTATAATTGTATAATAAATCCGTACAAAAGGCAACCTTTACTTGAAACAGTTTGCTTTTTTTGATATGATTTAGACAGCTTATTAAAGGGTGTGACAGTATGAGCAGTATAATCAGTTTCATAATGAGCCTTATCACCGTAATCACTCTCACCGCTGAGGGTATCCCCTATCTTCTGCGTCCCACGCTCGCGGTTGACGCCTCGGAATGTGTAAACGAGGTTTCGAGCCGCGCCTCGGGATTCCTTTACGGTCTGGCGGAAAACGGTGTGCCCGATTCTGCTGTTGCAGAGAGCATCGACATCGCAAGCATTTCGCAGAAGGTCATCGACGGACTTCAGCATCCTATCGGAGATGTTGACCATGTTGCGCCGTTGCTTGACAGCTGTGATTATATAACTGTTTATCTTCAGGACTGCTTTGACACCTGGTACTACTGTCATCAGGAAATACTTGACCTGCGCGCTGAGGGCAGCTATGACTGTGAAAAATTTGTGCGCGAGCGCTTTTTGCCCGAGGTGACGAGCAGGGTTACTTCTCTTAAAGATAAGGATTATGCCGACAGGCTTGTTTACTGTCCGTATAACGAGGCAGATAACGCCGTGTGGTTCGGCACTCCGTCCGAGGACGGCACCCGGCTGATGTTTGACGACGAGGCAAAGCTTCGTTTCTATAAGGCCTGGGAGGAGACATACCGTCTTATCCGTTCTATTGATCCCGATGCGGTTATCGGCGGCCCCGGATATTGCGATTTTGACCTTTACGAGCTTCGTCATTTTCTCGAATACTGTATTGAGCACGACTGTATGCCCGACATTATGATTTATCACGAGCTTGGCGAAAAGTCGGCACTTCTCTGGCAGGACCATGTTGAGGAATACCGCACGCTCGAAAAGGAGCTTGAAATTGAAGAATTGCCGATAATCGTTACCGAATACGGCACGATGTATGAATGCGGCGCACCTGCGGATATGGTAAAATACATTGCAGCAATCGAAAAGTCGGGTACCTACGCCAACGCGGCATACTGGAGGCTCGCGAACAATCTTTGCGACACCGTTGCGGATAACAACAGCCCGAATTCTAACTGGTGGCTGTTCCGCTGGTATACAGATATGGAGGGTTATCTGCTCGATTCAGAGATAATCGACCCTCTGCACGCCGACATTGCGAATGTTTTCAAATACGGCTATGACCGTTTCCATTATAATAACTTCAACGGCTTTGCTTCAATCAGCGAGGCAAAGGATGAAATCACCGTTATCTGCGGCGGTGCAGATTACACAAGCCACATAAGCATTAAAAATCTTGATGATACCTGCCTCGGCAAGAAGGTTGACATCAGAATCGAAAGCGTTTGCTTCGAGGGACTCAGCGGAATTGTCAGCAGTCCGATACCCGTAAAGGAATATACGGACAGAATCTCCCTCGGCAAGCTTCGCGTTGATCTCAAAAAGCCCGATGCTGATACGGTATACCGAATCACAATCGCTCCGACAGACGGCGAAAAGGATTACAAAAACGACAATCTGCCCGTCAGATACGAATTCGAACACGGTACGCTTCTGGGTGACAGCTACACCTACGACAGCGCCTATGCAACAACGGGTGAAGTTCAGGGTATGGTCGGCGGAATCGAGAAGCCCGGTGACGGCGTAAGACTCGGCTTCAAGGTCAGTCAGAGCGGACTTTATGACCTTTCTCTTATATTCGGCAACTCGAATGACGGTGCAACCCCCGATGACAGAGCCGACACGCTCGGCTATCTTGAGCTTGACGGAGAAAAAGAGGAAATCTATTTCCCGAACACTATCAAGAGTGAATACACCGACAAGCTGACGCTTGTGCGCTATCTTGAAAAGGGCAGACACACTCTCACCCTCACTCACGGCAAGGGCACATTTGTTGTTGACAGTCTGCTCGTACGCGGACACGAGGATATAAGTGAGATAACACTCCTCCCCGATTCGGACAGGACAAACGAGATCACTCAGTCTTATCTTGCGGTTGCGCCCTTTGACGGATTTTATGAGATGAACACAAGCAGCTCTGCCGATTTCGCAATCGACGGCGCGGTGGCTTACACAGACGGCAAGTCGACCGTATATCTCAGACGGGGTCTTAACTATATTGATTTTGCCGTGGCAGAGCCGATTGAATGCACCGTTACGGTTACGGAAAGCAAGAATTTCAGCGTTAAGGTTGATGCCGATGATATGACACTCTCTGACGGTGCTCAGATAATCGGAAATCACATTGAGGGCATATCTTCTCACGGCGGAGAGGCGCGCTTTACCGTCACCGCTCCCGAAAGCGGAAGCTACCGTATGACCGTTGCCTACTCGAACAACGACGAGGGCGGTGTTCACAGCTATAATGTTGACCTTATCGAGCGGTATATCACGGTGGATGTCAACGGCAGGGCTGAAAATCTATGGTGCCGTAACACATACAGCTGGGATACGGTTAAAACCGTGACGATGAACATAAGCCTTGAAAGGGGAGAAAACACAATCGTTTTCACAAACGACGGTTCGGTTAAGTTTAATAACAGAGATTCCTTTGCACCGTACATTTTCTCGGTGAGCGTGAACGGAATCTGTAATTAAGGAGATTTTATGGCGGCTTTACTAATAGTTATATATGTTGTTTTTGTTTCGCTCGGTCTGCCCGATTCGCTTTTCGGCGTAGCGTGGCCCGTTGTACATACCGATTTCGGCATCGACCAGAGCTTCGCATCATTTTACGGCATTATCACGGGCATCTGCACGGGCGGTGTGAGCTTTGTCGCCGGTAAAATGCTTCGCAGATTCGGCACGGCACGGGTTACTTTTTTCTCAACCCTTATGACGGTTGTCGCTCTTGTCGGAATGAGCTTTTCACCGAACATCGTTGTGATGATGTTTTTTGCCGTTGTTCTCGGCTACGGTGCAGGCGCGATTGACACGGGCCTTAATAACTTTGTTTCGCTTCACTATGAAGCAAGGCATATGAACTGGCTTCATTGCTGTTGGGGACTCGGAGTTACGATAAGTCCGCTGATTATGTCCGTTTTCCTCTCGGGTGAGGAAGGCTCGTGGCGTAACGGATACAGAATTGTTGCTCTTCTTCAGCTGACAATAGCGGTTGTCATTCTTTTCTCAATAAAGAAATGGGATAAGGTTGAAAAAAGCATAAAGGACACGCAGTCGGAGGAATCATCAGGAAGCGCGAAGCTTCTCGACCTGCTAAAAATCAGGGGCGTTATCCCGAGCATACTTTCAATGGGGCTTTATTGCTCAATGGAATTTTCACTCGGCACATGGGGTGCAACATACGCAGTCAATGTGTTCTCTCTGCCTCCCGACGAGGCGGCAAAGTGGGTTTCACTTTATTTCGGCGGAATTATGACAGGCAGAATCATCGCGGGCTTTGCTTCCATTAAGCTCAATGATAAGGCTCTCATAAAGGCAGGCATTATCACAGCACTTTTCGGAATTATCGTTTTTGCACTGCCTCTCGGAAAATTCTCACTCGCGGGCTTCCTTTTAATCGGCATAGGCTTCGGTCCGATTTTCCCGAGCATACTTCACAGCGTTCCCGAGCGCTTCGGCTCAACCTATTCGGCAGACCTCACAGGCTATCACATGGGCGGCGCTTACGGTATCGGATTCACGGTTCAGCTTATTTTCGGCTATGTCGCAAGCTGGACAACCTTTAAAATAACACCCTTTGTTCTGCTTGCGCTTTGTGTCGGCGTTTTTATCGCAAACGAGACCGCAATCAGACTTACAACAAAAAAATAAAATCAGCCTGTCAGAGCGAAACGCAATGACAGGCTTTTTTAAAACATCATATTTTTTATAAACAAATCCGAAAATTCCGCGCTTTCGGAAAGGTCGGTATACCTTGCGTTACTCAGAATCGGCGCAAGGTCATTTTTTTCGCACGCATATTTCACCGTACCAAGCAGAGAGGAGTTGTTGACGGCAATACATTTTTCTTCGAGCTCCTTCGGAAGAAGCCCTGTCGTCGCCGCATTCGGGATGTTGATTTTTGCGGAAAATCCGCCCGAAATAAACACTTTTTCAATATCGTCAGGGGTAATCCCCTTTTCTTTCATAAGTGTTAGAATCGCGGAATAAACGGCAGATTTTGCGAGCTGATACTGCCTGACATCCGCCTGAGTTATCTCTACCCCGTCGGCAATCGGGAAGCTCTCCGCCTCCATAAAGCCCGTTTCGTCAATCGTTCCGTTTTTAAAAAGCTCGGCGACAACATCGACAAGTCCCGTACCACAGATACCCTTGGCAGGCATATTGCCGACGGTTTCAGCCTTGCCGCTACGATAAGCATAAACCGCACCGTCTGACGCGCTCATTCCGCACGAAATGCCCGCGCCCTCAAAACAGGGACCTGCCGCCGCGGATGTGCAAAGCGCACCGCCTTTGTCAAAAAGTACAATTTCGGCATTCGTGCCGAGGTCAACAAGAAGATTATATTTTCCCTCCCGAGGAAGGCCGACGAAATTCATACCTGCGACAATGTCCGCACCGACAAAGGAATGGATTGACGGCAGCGTTACCGCCGCGCCGACATTAAGTCCGAGCGCCTCACCGCGAAGCGTTCGGCTCTCAAGAAACGATGGCGTATACGGTGCGACACCGATTGACGAGCAGTCCTCACCGACAAAGGTGTGAAGCATCGTCGCGTTGCCCGAAACGAAAATATCGAGCCCCTCGGCATCAAGCTCAGAAATCATATAATTGACTGTACCAATAAGCGGTCGCTGAAGCGCGCCGATGCCGTTTTTTCGACAACATTCAATTCTCGACATCACATCCGCACCGAAAACGCGTTGCGGATTATTCTTTGTTGTCACCCTGATTATATTTTTGCTGTCGGCTGAAGCGAGGGCGAGTGCAAGAGTTGTTGTTCCGATATCGAGCGCAAGGCAGAGCTTCTCACCGACCTCCGCCGTTGCTACCGCTCCTGTTTCGGAAAGCACCGCGGCATCCTCATCAAAGGTGACGGTGATATCCGAACGAACGGTATACTGACACGAAAGCTCGTCTTTGCCGTTGACCTTAACAAGGCACTTTTTGCAAAGTCCCTTGCCGCCGCACGGGTGGCTGACCCCGCCGCCCGAGTGCATAATAATATCGGAAAGCAAGGCGCCGTCAGACACAAAAGCTATTGAATTGTTAATCCTGACCTTGTGCATAAATCAGATTCCTTTTATTATTTTATTGAGACGGATTTACAGCTGATTTTTTCTCAGCTTTTTGACAAGAACTAAAATCAAGCCCGCTGTAATCTGTACGGCGGGGACGGCGACAGATATAATAAACACCGTTTTCCACAAAATACTTGTCCAACCGTTTGCAAGACTCAGGAAAAGACCGAAGAAAAACATTATCGCCAGAACAAGCATTTCATAAATCACGAATTCCCTGAGCTTTCCTTTCTTTATTTTCTTGCAGTCACGGCCGAAAAGTGACATCAGCTCATAAAACATTTCAACAAATATTTCAGCGAAGACTTCACAAATCATTTCAGCTATAAATTCCATCATTTCACTTCCTTGCAGGCATTATATCACAACGAGGACGGGCTGACAAGCTTTATAGCGGAAGCCGAAACGGCTCCCCTACAACCAAAACCTGATTTGTATATTGTAGGGGACGGGTTTCCCGTCCCGAATTATCATCAATAAAAAACCGCAGAAGAAGCTTTTTGCTCCTTCTGCGTTTGATTACAGATACTTATATTACAGCCGCGAGTACAATCACAACAATATATACAAGAAGGCTGAGTGCGTGCTTTTCCATCCACGCGCTGATGAGCGCATAAGCTGACGGAATAAACGCAAGTATTTTTATAACAATATTTGTCTTTGCTCCCTTGCCGTAAAGCAGATCCCAGTTATTCAGCGCATCCTCATAAAGCGGTGCGTTGTTGCACATAAGCGAAACTCCGAGATAAAGCATCACTGCATAAATCCAGAAAATCGTATTCTTCATAACCGGCTCAACGATGAACAGTCCGCAGAAGCCGCCGATAAGCAGGCCGTATGCAAAAATTCTGTTCATAAGACCGGGGAGATAACAAAGAAGGAATGTAACCGTTCTGCTCTTTGTGAAATCGTGGTCGACATGGCCGCAAAGCTCGTTAGCCTGAAGATACCGTGCATCCTGTACGGCTACGCCGAGCAGTCGGCAATAAAGATGCTCCCAGAAGCCCTTGAGCACCGCACCGATAAAGGTGATATATTTTGATATTACATAAAGCTTTTCCATTATACATCACCCTTTCCCTGCATAAAGATTTCGTCAAATGTCACTTCGCCCTTGACACATCTCTGTACGGGCTCGTCAAGTGAGAGCTTCTGATCCTCAAGAAGCTTGACGATTGATTCATAGGTTGTATTGTCACCGCCGAGACAAGCGATGAGGGCTGTTGTGTTGATAACCTCAAGTGAAATCTGTTCACCCGAATATGCGCCCTGAAGCGTGATGTCATAAGCCTGCTTTGCAGCCTCAACAGCGGCATCGTTATCCTCAAGAAGCATATATGAAATTGCCTGCTGACGGTAAATTTCTGCGTCAACGCCGAGTGATATACCGTCCTTACAAACCTTGACTGATTCTTCAAACTTGCCCATACGGCGCAGGATTTCTGCCTTGATTGAATAATAATCGAGTCCGTCGGGATTAAGGCTCTTCATCTTTTCGCAACGCTCGTCAGCCGACTCAAAATTGCCGACATTTATATCAGCCTTGACAGCATAATAATATGCTCTTGTGTCGTTGATGTTTCTGTCGAAAAGCTTTTCCGCAAGCTCGATAATCTTTTCGTTATCTTCATAGGTCCACGCCATAAAGAGATAGTCCTGCATAAAGATATAGTCGAGGTCGCCTGCATACTCACAGACCTTTTCAAAGCTGTTGAGAATTTCCGCCTTGTCTTTTTTAGCATAGAATGCGGCAATAGCGCGGTAGTATTCGTTGATACACTTCTTGACAACGGTGTCGTTCTCGCAAGAATCGAGGAACTTGACCGCCTCGTCGTATTTGATTTTCATTTCGGTGGTCTTTTCGTCTGTGTAGAAGTTAGCGGACCAATCCTCAGCGATTGCTGTCTGATATGCGCTGACCTCCTTGCAGAAATCATAGACCTTTTTGATGTTGGCGTTGCTCTTTTTGTCGAGAGCCTCAACACCGATTATGTTTTCAACATACTGAATAAATGTTGAAACCTGACTGTCGTCGATTGCCATTGTGTCGGCATAAGCGTCAAGCACGATACGAAGCACTCTTTCACCCTCAACGAACAGCGGCTTTTCTGTGTGATTCTTGTTGAATGCGGCAAAAACTGCATTAACGCCCGTGTTGAGCGTTGCAACATTTTCGCTGATTGCCGAACACTCGTCAACAGCGTCGTTGTATCTCTTGTCGTCAATATAGCTCTTTGCCGTAACAAGCTGAGCGGCAATTCCGCAGGTTGAGAAGCAGAAGAAATAGCCTGCAGCCGCAACAATAACCATAATGAACGCAAGAATAATGTGTCCTGCACCATAGTTTGTTCTGAGGAATTTTCTGCGGCACTTTTCACAGTAAAGGTCACTCGGGCTGTTGCCGCGGTGATTGCCGCAGACGATGCAAAGACCGTCATCGTCAGAGTCGTCGGACTCTGTTTCTTCCTCAGCCTCGGGCTGAGCGTCGCTTTCTTCCTTTTCAATTTCTTCTTTCGGCTCAACGCGCAGTGCGTCAACCGTAATATCGTCTGTCTGTGTTTCGGGCACGGCAGCATCCCACTGCCATTCGCCGTCAGCGCCGTTTTCCTTTTCGGGAAGCTCGGCAGGCTCGTTGTCTTCGGTTGTTCCCTCGGGGAATACTTTTTCCTTGTTCTCGTCCGCCAAAGAAATTCCTCCTTTTTATTAAATACACTTTATCATATCACTATTCAGGTCAAATTTCAATCAAAAGATTAAATTTAACACTTTATCAACATATCTTCTTGACGAAAATCTCTTGCAGGGTTAAAATTTATTTAAAGGAGTGGTTTTATGGCAACAGGATATCCGACATCCTTACAGCATTTCAGAAACAGACAGGAGCCCCTGCGCTTCAGAGATGACGGAACCTTCAGGATTCTGCATCTTACCGACATACACGAGGTTTCGCCCGAAATGGACGATGATGAAAACCCCGAGATTCCCAAGGCGTGCTCACGCGAGACGATGAATGTTATTGAGGAGTGTATCGAGCGCACTCAGCCCGACCTTGTTGTTTTCGGCGGTGACAATATCAGCGGATATTGGGAGGAATATACATACGATTATCTTGTTGAGACGATAAACAAAATCACCGAGCCTGTTCGCAGACGCGGTATTCCGCTTGCGGTTGTTTTCGGCAACCACGACTCTGAGGGTGAGGAGATAAGACCGTTTATCCGCCGTGAGAATCACATCAATCTTTATGCGGAATATGAAAACTTCCGCGGTTGCTATAACGAGGCGGATGTTTTCGGATGCGGAAATTACAGCCTTCCCGTTTTATCTTCTAAGGGTGACAAGGTCAGCTGGAACATCTGGTGCATCGACTCAAACGATTATATCCGCGATGAGAATCATCAGGTTGTTCACGGCGCAGGCTACGGCTTTGTTCACGACGACCAGATTGAATGGTATGAAAAAAGAGCCGCTGAGCTCAGAGAAGAAAACGGCGGTGAGAGCGTGCCTGCAATTTTGTTTCAGCACATCCCCGTCAATCAGGAGTTTGACCTTTTTAATTTCACCGACGGTGAAACCGAGGGCGGACTTAACCGAAACGGAAAAACGCTTACCCCAAAGACGGGCGCAATAATTGACGGACTTGTGCGCGAGGCACCCTGCCCGCCCGACGAAAACCGCAGACAGTTTGAAAGCTGGAAAAAGACGGGTGACATCGTTGCCGCATTTTTCGGACACGACCATGTCAACACCTTCACCGCTGAGATTGACGGAATAAAGCTCATTCAGACAATCGGCGCAGGATATCATACCTACGGCAGGGAGCGCGGCGGCAGACTTATCGTGCTTCACGAAAACTCAAGAGACTTCGACACCGAAATTCTGACTGTTGAAAAAATTACGGAGTATGATGTTTAATTTCGTCTCTGACTTTTCACTTTCTTTTGCTCAAACTATTGCAATTTGTCACAGTTTGTCTTATAATTTTATAGGTTAAAAAACACAAAATAACGGAGGTTTTTAAAATGAAAAAAGAAGTTTTAGTTGAAACATCTGCCCGTCATGTTCATGTTTCCAAGGCTGACCTTGAGACACTTTTCGGTGCAGGTTACGAATTGACAAAGAAAAAGGATCTCTCACAGCCCGGCCAGTACGCTTGTGAAGAGAGAGTTCAGGTTATCGGCGCTAAGGGCAGCTTCCCCGCTGTTTCTATCCTCGGTCCTACCCGTCCCGACACACAGGTTGAGCTTTCAGCTTCTGACGCCCGTTCAATCGGCGTTGCTGCTCCCTGCCGTGAGTCAGGCGACATCGCAGGCAGCGGCGCTTGTAAGCTCGTCGGCCCCAAGGGTGAGGTTGAGCTTGAGGCAGGCGTTATCGTTGCAAAGCGTCACATCCACGCTACTCCCGAGGATGCTGAAAAGTATGGCGTAAGCGACAAGCAGATCGTTGATGTTAAGGTTGAATCTGACGGCAGAACACTTGTATTCGGTGATGTTGTTGTCCGTGTAAGCCCGAGCTACGCTCTTGCAATGCACATCGACACAGACGAGTCAAACGCAGCTTTCGCAAAGCCCGGTATGATGGGCGAAATTCTCGCATAAGCTCTGATAAAAAATCAAGGAACTCGAAATTCGAGTTCCTTTTTTTATTTCACCGTAACATTCACTATTCCGTTGACCTCACCCATAAGCTCGCCGTTACGATAGGCAAGAGCCGAATATGAGCAGTTATACACGCCCGATTTCACCACGGAAGTCAGCTTATCCCTTTCGAGATACTGCCCCGACTTTATCATCGGCGAGGTATAAATCATTTCACCGTTTGTGTTATAAATCACAAACCTCAGGTCGTATCCGCAGGATGCAGGATTTTCGAGCATCACCTCACCGAGTGAATACGGACTCTCAAAAATCATCTGTTTATTGATAAGATATCGGATTTCACCCTCGGGCACATCGGTGATATGCAGACTCTCGTCAATATCGGGCAGAACGCCGTCACAGACCGTTCCGCCGTCGGCGAGCTGAAGGCGCACCTTCGGCACCGTCTGAATCAGAACAAGCGCAGACAGCACAATCGCGACCGCCGAGACCGCGATTATTATTGCAGTTTTAACTTTTATTCTGCGTTCTGTCATTTAAACACCAACCGAGAGCTTGATTTTTGCATATTTTGTTGCGATTTTTTCGTTGGTAATGCTGTCATAAGCGTTGACCGCAACCTTGACATCATGTGTACCGAATTCGATTTCTTCAAAAAATCTTGCCGAGTTTATCTCCTTGCCTGCCTCGAGGCCGAGTGAGCGGTAAAGCACTCTGCCGTCTCTGTCATAAACCGTGGCAACAAGAATGCAATCGTTCCCCTCGGGACTTCCTAATCGGAGATTTTTTGTTTCGCAGTTATCGTCAAGGGTGATGTTGGTGTTGATATAAAAATCAAATTCACCCCATCCGCGCGCACCGACCGAGTCGATGAACATCGTCTGTTGACTTTTGCTGAAGGATGACGGCTTTGCGACAAGCGCACTCTCCACCCTGCCCGAATAGCCGAACGAACGGATGTCTGACGGGACATTGACGAGCGGTGTCAGCATAAAGAAATAAATTCCGACACCGATGAGAACAAGCGGAAGCACAATAAAAATCAGGATTCGGCTGTATCTGAACGAGCCGAGGAACTCCTTGCTTGTGTAGTAGCGGAGCCTTCTGACGATTTTTCTGAAGAAGTCCTTGACCGAATCAGCTTCGTTTCTGAGAGATGAGGCGACCTTTTGCTTTGCTTTGGTTTTTCTTTCGGTCTTCTCGTCTCTGATGCGTTGCTTTTCGCGGCGCTTATGAAGCTCTTCACTCTTTTTTGCGCGCTCGCGCTCAGCCTTCAGCCTTTCCTCACGGATACGCTGTGCCTGTTTTTCGGCTTCGGCCTTCTGCTTCTCTTTATTCTTATTATTATCGGGAATTTTCTTCCCCGAATTAGTTTTGCCTGCGACAGATTTTCCTGCCGCAGGCTTCTTTTTCTTATTCGACATAAAAATCAACTTCCATTATTTCCACGGGAGTTTTTCGATATTCCACATCTGCGGATAACGGTTGATCTGAACGGCATCCGCCTGGATAAGCACGCGCACCTGAGTTCCCTCAGCGAGACCCGACACATCGAGCTTTGACTCGTCGATACCGCTGATGACAAGTGAAGAATCGAAGTCGGCCTTACCTGACAGATCCTCACCTGCATAATAAATGCTGTAATCAGCGTTACGGTTATCAAACCAATGCTCACCGAAAACATAAGGAACATTCACATTTCTCTGAAGAACCTCACCCTCGGGAGAAGTCCATTCGTGCGACATCGTAACGCGCACACAGGCTGTTCCCTCAAGACCGACATTGACATAAAGATTACCGATATAATTGTCATCCGTTTCGTCAAGGCTGAGAACATAAAGCCCGTCTTTATCTTTGAATTCGTCTGCGCTGATTTTCGTGTTGCTGCCGTCAACGAAGAACACCTCTGCGCTGACATCGAGAGAGCCGATACTCATCTGCTGAAGCAAGGAGCTGCGAGTCACAAACCAGGCAAGTGAGCTGCCGACAACCGCCACAATCGCAACAACAGCAACGATTATAACAACTGCTCTTTTGTTAAGTTTATGCAACATCCTTGTCACCCCGATTCTTTATCTTTCAAGTGCGCCGTCAACATCCTGCGTTGCAATCAGCGAAATTTCGACCTCGTAGCCGTCAAGCACGCCCTCGGTCATAAGCTCTTTTTCAACGAAATCATATTCGATCCAGGTTGCGATTTTCACCGTTGTGATTTCGCCCGGATTAAGGAGGATATATTTTCCGCCGTTGGAATCCTCACCGTAATTATAGTTATAAAGTGCCTGATCCGTCATTTCGGGAAGGACAGACTCGATAGTCTTTTTAACGCTGCCGTCAACGAGCATTGTGTCATCATAGATAAACCAGCGCAAGCCCTTGCCGTTGCCTGAGTTGACAACATCAGCGTAAATTCTTGCAGGAATCGTTCCTGAGTTGTGAACGAAAATCTCGTTGACGCTGATAACCTCGTCAAAAAGGATTTCATCGGGGTCGGCAAACTTTGTTGCACCGTCAAAAACTATCTCTGATTTTGAATTGAAGGAAGTGTCAACCGACAAGTCACCGAAAACAAAGCTGTTGCCGCTGTCAATCACTCCGCTGTCATAAAACCAGGCTGAGGTTGAAGGCATCGCATAAAAATATCCCGTGCAAAGCACAAGAGCAAGTGCCATCACAACAGACATAATGCTTCTGAATTTACTCATCGTTGTCACCCCTTTTCTTTTTCTTTAATATTTTCGGAAGAACCGTGTTAATAATCACAAGCGCCGCCGCAACAAGTGCAATAATCACAAGACCTGTATAGCGGTTAGCCGCGGTGCTCAGCGCAATCGGAATAAAGCCGAGAAGCGGTACGCTGTACCACATTCTGCCCACAATCCGCTCGGCGTCAGTCGGCATCGGATCGTCGGCGGTGTTTGCATCACCGCGTGTCGTGACAGTTCGTTTATCAGCATCAATGCCGACAACTCTGTGAGTAAAATAGCTCTTTGAATCTGACGAGGTAACGGTAATAACATCACCGACCTTCAGCTCATCAAAGCTGACCTTTCTTACAAAAACTATGTCACCGACATTAAGCTCATCCTTCATACTCGGAGAAGTAACCGCGTATCCGCGTGCGCCCGAGATAAGATTGAAGCCGATGAAGCCGACCGCAATAACTGTTACGATTGCGAAAAAGTTGAATATAATATTTTTAATCCTGATTTTCACGGATTATTCACCCAAGCCCGAAACATCATAGGAATCGATTGCCGACCAGGTGATATTATCCGCCTGCTTAGACTCGAAGAAGACCTTGACATTTATCTTCTGTCCCGAATAAGCGTAGGAAACATCGTCCTTATAATAAATCTTGGTAATTGCGGGAATTGACGCAACCGAGGGCTCGATAGCGGGAACATTGTTGACATCGGAAACCTTGTCTGAGCCGTAGCCGCTGCCCATATAATAGAAATAGCTTGTACCTGCGACATTCACATTCTGAGCCCACGCATCAGAAGCAAACTCGACAACGATATCGTCGTCTTCACCGGCTGAATAAATCACTTGTTCAGCCTTGCCTGAACGGTAGCTTGTGTATTCGACAGAAATACGAAGCTGTGTGTCTGTCGTTGAATGGTTTTCAAGACGAAGCGCAGCGGATCTGCCGTCGAGGCTGACGAGGTTGTCACCCTGAACGATGATTGTGTTTGAGGGTGCCTGCAAATCAGAAAGACCTGCGGTGTGGACACTGCTGACAAGAGAAACCGAGATGCTCTGTTTCTTCTGAGAGGATGTCGCAAACCACGCAAACGAGCTGCTCGATGTCATAAGACCGAAAATAACAGCCAAGGAAGCTACAAACAATATTATTCTTTTAATCATATTTCTTCTTCCTTTCTGTTAAAAATAGTTCAATTTCAATCGCCGCCCACGCGATATAAATGACCGCAACCGCAATTTTGACCACCGTATTTTTCAGGAAGGTCGCAACTGCGCCGAGATACGGAACGGAAAATTCCACCTTGCCGATCGCATAAACATATTCTGTCGGCGAAAGGTCGGGCTCTGTGTTGGCGTCGCCCTTTGTTGTGAAGGACTCGGCAACGGGATTGATATCGATAATTCTGTGGGTAAAGCTCTTGCCCGAGGAATTATCCTTAAAGGTCACGATATCGTTGACCTTGTAATCTTCAAAATTCTGATAGCGGCGGACATAGACCATACTTCCCTGAGGAATTTTCGGTGCCATACTGCCCGTTTCGATCGAGTATGCTTCAAACCCTAAAATTGCGGGAATGTAAACAATGCCAACCGCAACAAACGCGATAAAAATGACGAGTGAAGTCAGAAGGACACTAATTTTTTGCTTTGTTGCTTGCATCTTTCTCTTCCTCTTCACCGTACTTGTACTTTGCAATCAGCGTCGCGAGATTGACCGCTTCGCCGAGAGTGATAAAAATCAGCGGAAGGACGATGACAAAAAAGATGACATTCGGATTCTGAAAAACGCTGATTATGGAGCCGCTGACCGTTCCGAGGTCGTAAACGACCTTGCCGATGACATCCGAGGAATAAACCTTAGCGGAGTCGACCGTTGAGTTAGCGTCACCCTTTGTGACAAAAATCGGGCTGGGATTTGTTCCCATTCCGTGCTCTATACTTTCAATTCTGTGGGTGTTGACCTTACCTCTGATTTTATTGTCTGACGAATAAAAGCTGATGATGTCGCCCTTGACGAGCTTATGAGTATCAACCTCACGCACAACTATGACACTGCCCGTCATAAGCTCAGGCTCCATACTGCCCGTGCTGACCTGAAGCACGCTGAAGCCGAATACACTCGGCACCTTGCCCGCAGTTGCGTTGAGAACTGAGCCGAAAATTATCAGACCGAAGATAAAAACAGCAACAGAAATAACCGACATTACCCTTGTGAAAATCTTCTTAGCTTTTTTCATCTTTTAACTGACACGCTGTGCGCTGACCTTGACACTTCCGAGGTCGGAGGACTTGCCGCCGACTGAGTTGGGTGCATCCTCAGAAAGTCCGATTTCATAATAAATCACGAACTTATCGATGCCCGCTGTCTGATAAGCGCCAAGCTGAACTGACTCAAAAATAATTCCGTCATTGAGCTCGGAAAGCGGAACATATCCGTTAGACTCGTCGATGATATCCTTGCCGCTGTATGTTACCACACCCTCGGTTGAGGTGTGCTCCTGAGCGGTCATAAGGGTGTATCTGATTTCAACTGCCGCGCTCAAGTCTGCATCAATATCAGAAGGAAGATCGACAATGCCGAAATTCATCTTGAGCGGATCAGTTGTTTTGGTATCAACAACCATCATATATTTATTGTAGCTGCCCGGTGTGATTTCATCAAGCTCGATGTTGCCGTCGAGAACGGTATATTCATCCTCTTGCTGAACATAGAAGCTGACATTCAGCAGATCGCCGCCGATTGCTGTTTCTATTGTAGAAATCTCGTTTTCAAAATGCACACTGAACCACGCAAAGGTGACAGCTACAAGAGTGAGGGCAGATGCCGCAAGCAATATTATGTTTTTATAAAACTGAAACTTGTTTTTCATAAGGCATCTTACCCCCTTTCTTTAAAAATTATTTGCCGATTGCGCTCCAGATTGAACGAAGACCCCAGACTGATTCTGACTCTTCGATTGTGACTGTGAGTGAAACCGCTGCGGCTGAGCCTGCATTGACGAGGATTCCCTCGTTGTCAGCATCCTCTGTGAGAAGCGGCTCGCCGTTTTCGTCAACTGCGTTGACTGTGAATGTATAGCCGACGGGAAGAAGCATATCAACAAAAAGTCTGCCCTCGGAAATACTGAGTGCACTGAGCGCTGACGGCTGTGAATCCGCCGTAGCGAAGAAGCTGAGTGAATCCGCTCCCTTGTCACCCATTGATTTGAGAAGCACCGCGATAAGCTTTTCTGAAAGCTCGGCATCCGCCGTTGCATTGACAACGCTGACGCTGACATTGACCGCATTCTCACTCTGAACATCGTACATTGCAAGAATGTCTATTGCAATCTGCATTGAGTCGTTGTAAACAAAGACAAGCTTTGCCTCACCTGCGGGAAGCTTTGTGAGTCTTACAGCCGATGCGTCCGCATCGTATTCAACGAGTCCCTTGACATCTGAGGTGATTGCCTCAAGCTCATAGACTCTGTTGCCGATTGTGAACTGCTTGTAGCTGCCCTGAGCACCGCTGAGAACGATACTGTCGTCAGAGAGTGTCACAAACTCGGTTGAAAGCTTGATTGACGGATAAACCGCACCGTCAACGCGGTATGAAATATCACTGAGATCGGTGATTTCGTATTCACCGTTCTGATAAGCGTTGAACTGCTCGTCACCGAATGTTCCGAGATCGTTCTGATATGATGAATAGTAGACCTTGTCGAAGACATTCACCTGATCATTCGGCTTATCTGCCGCGAGCTTTTCTGAAACATTGGCGATAACAACAGCCTTTGTTGAGTCACCCTCAACAACCGTGCTGATAACCACATCACGGACAAGTGAACGGTTGAGCTTGTCGAAGGACTTAGTCTCATCCTCACCGTCAACAACTGCGATTACACCTGCTGATGCTTCAGAGCCGCTGACCTTGCCGCTGAGTGTTGCGCCGTCGATGCCGAAATACATTGCGTCTCTGAGCTCACCGACTGCGCCTGCCGCTGTTTCTGCGGTAACAACCGCATCAGCCTGTGCATCAGAAATGTATGTGCCTGCATTTGCTACGCCGACGATACCGCCGCCGATTGCATCTGACAATACCTTGACGCCCGAAAGCTTGACAGCTCTGATAACGCCGTCAAAGATACCTGCAACGCCGCCTGCTGTTTCGACAGTTGCGCGGGTTGAATCAAGTGTTGTGCTGACGCTCACGCTATTAAGGCTTGCGCCGTCAACCGTTGTCTGTTCACCGACACCGACTATACCGCCGACTGAGGAGCCAACGCCTGTTGTCTGAACGGATGAACCGTTGATTGAAATATTCTTGATTGTTGTGTTGCGGGCACGGCCGACGATGATACCTGCACCCACCGAAGCAGAAATGTCTGCTCCGTTTATAACTAGATCGGAGATTACTGCGCCGTCTGTTACAGCGAAGAGACCGCCGAAGTCGCTGCCTGACATTCTCAGGCCTGAAATTGAATGTGTCTTACCGTCGTAGAGACCTGTGAACACACCATTGAACGCCTTATCGGCACTGCCGACAGATACAACACCGTTGCCGACATTGTAGAATGCGCCGCCGAGCTCATAATCAGCATCTGTGAGAACGATATCCTGAGTGAGTGCGAAGTAAGCACCCATATCCGCATACTGTGATACGGCCTCAAGGTCATAAGCGTCCTTGACAAGATAGGGCTCAGCCTGTGTTCCGTTACCCTCAAGTGCCTTATAAACATCTGATGTAACCTCGAAGCTGACAGGAAGTCTGACCTGAGCATCTGAAGACATCACATAGTATGCAAGCATATTGACCTGAGCGCGACGCTCAGCCTTGAGGATAAGCTTGTTCTCTGTTGAGCTGACAACCTGAACTCTGTCAGCTGATTCTGAAATCCAGCCTGACTCGGCGTCAAACTCGTAGCCCTCAAGCTCGGGAAGACCGAAGACCGTAATCTCGGTTTCACCCTTTGTTGTGAGCTTATCGATTGACGGAGTAACCGCACCGTTCAAATCCTTATAGCCGTGTGAAAGCTTATCTGTCGGATAAGCGGAAACACCGCCTGCTGTTGAAAGAACAACATCTCTTACAGAAA
Source organism: Acutalibacteraceae bacterium (assembly GCA_045540195.1). GTDB lineage: Bacteria > Bacillota > Clostridia > Oscillospirales > Acutalibacteraceae > CAG-488. The sequence continues at coordinate 9,858 of JAZQGS010000079.1, read as the reverse complement.
GAAGGATGAGTCCTGATTCTGTGAATTTCTCGTCAACCGCACCGAAGATGATGCCTGCCGAAGAGGCGGCTGATGCATCAATCTGAGCAAAGACAACTGAGTCTGATACGATTGCCTTATTATTTGTATATTCCTCGTCACCCTTGATAGCGCCGACGATTCCGCCGACTGCCGCCGTGCCGCTGATGCTGCCGCCGACCTTGAGTGAGCTGAGTGTTACATTGTTGACAGCGGATGTGCCGATTCTGCCGAGTGCGCCCGCCGCAGAAACTGCGTTAGCATCCGTACAGCCGACAACTGTTGCAAGAGTCTTTGATGCCGCTACGCTGAGCTTACTCTCGGCGCCTGAGCAGTCACCGACAAGTCCTGCGCTGAGTGCCGCACCGCTGATAACCGTTGCCTCATCGATTGAGGAAGCCTCAATCACAGCCTCACCTCTGACATTGTGAACGCCGAGGATACCTGCGGCCACGGTGTTTGCACCCTGTGAATTTATCTTTGAAGACTTAACGCTTGCATTCTTGATTGAAAGTGCGCCGTCTGCAACTGTCTTTGCGACGATACCGCCGGCAATACCTGCAGAAACAGCTGTGTTTTCAACAGTTACATTCTCAATGACATAGCCTGAGACTGCCGCAATACCGCCCGCTGTATTCACAGAGGTGCTTGCGAGTGTTGAAATATCAGAGCTTCTGACAGCACAGTCGCTGATTGTTACATTTCCGTTTGCGCCCGCGATACCCGAAACCTCAGAAACACCGCTGAGCTTTGCACCGCTGACAGTGATATCGTTGATTGCAACCTCACCGATTGCGAGACCGACTGCACCGCCGACATAAGATGCGCCCTGAGCAGTAAATCTGTCTGAAGCAACACCGCTGATTGTTGCGCCTGAGCTTACGCGGCCTGCAACTGCGCCGACATAATTTGAATCGGAATTAACCGAATTGTTGTTAAGAGTAATGTCTGTGATTGACGACTGAGCACCGTCAACTGCACCGACGAGAGCACCTGCATAAAGGTCGTGTGACTGAACTCTTGCACCGCTGACGGTGATTGAGCTGATGACAGACTTACCTGTAACCTGACCTGCAAGAACTGCCGCATATCCGCCCTGAGCAGAGATATCGGCGTTGACAAATCTGATGTTTCTGACAGTTGCGCCGTCGATAACTGCGAAGAGGCCGACCTTTGCCGTGCCGACAATAGAGAGGTTGCTGATTGTCTTTCCGTTACCGTCGAAGGTACCGCTGAAAGCAACATCCGTTGAGCCTATCGGAGCAAAGCCGCTGATTGCGGACATATCAACATCAGCTGTCATAATGAAGCTGCCTGTTGAAAGCTCTGCGATATTCTCACTCAGATAAGCGAGGTCGAATGCGGTTGAAATTATATATCTGCCCTGAGCATCCTTCTCAAGTCCGTTAGAGACATTGATTGTTGCACTAAGGCCTGTTTTCTTGTTTGTTACAGTTACGGGAACTGATTTGACGGTGACAACACCCTGTGCACGCTCAACGCTGAGAATGAGCTTGCCGTCAGCAACGCTGACTGATGCCGAAAGCATTTTTTCGTCACAAGTGACCTCATAGTCCGCCGCCTCAGAAGACGCGAAAGCCTTGATTGAGGGAAGTGTGATTGTGAACTTGCCGCTGTTGCCTGTGAAGAAGCCGGCGTTTGAGCCGTCGAAGGACCAGCCCTCGATATTCTTGCCGAGCTTGATCTTCTCGGGCATATCAGCGATAAATCCGCCGTTGCCGTCAACATAGCAGGATGTGAACTCAGCGTCATCAGCAGTTACGCTTCCGACGAGATCAGCTGTCTTGGCTGAGGTGAAGCCTTCAGCACAGGTGATATCGACAACTGAGCCGCTGTTTGTAACAGCTGACTTGCCGTCAACGAGACCTGCAAGACCGCCGATTGCGGAAAGCTTATCTGCGCCGATGAGGATTGTTCCCTTAGCGTGACAGTCATAAAGCTCACTCTGACCGCCGATGCGGTTGAAGAGGAGACCTGTGTTATCTGTCATCGCATTGAGCTTGACGCCCTCGGCTGAGGAAACAGCAACACCGCTGATATCCGCGCCGATTGCATTGCCGAGCACTGCCGAATCAAGGTCCTTAGTGATGACGATATTGACATTGCCGAAGGAGCCGTAGATATTCTGTGCAAGCGGCTTTGATGCGCTGATTGTATGTGCCTTACCGTCGAATGTGCCCTTGATTGCGGGAACGGTTGAAGCAACCCTGATATCCGCACCGAGAACTGCATTCATTGACGGAGCAAACTTATACATATTGAAATCTGTTGCCGACTTGATTACGAACGGTTTTGCAGAAGTACCTTCACCCTCGGCATCCTTTGCCGCTGTGATAAGAGTTACCTTGCGGTACTGTCTGATGCTTGATGCTGCGCCTGTCGCACCGACATTTGCAGGAAGCGTAATCTTTACATAATATGTTGCGTAGCAGACCTTGCCTGCGGCCTCGGCGGTGATTACTGTCTTACCGTCCTGAGTCTGTGCGCTGACACTTTCACCCTTGACTGTGATTTCACCGTCAAGCTCAACATTAGCCTTGCCGAATACAGTCTTTTTGATTGTTGCGGCAGAGATTGTTGCTGTCTTGCCCTCGGGGATGATGATGAATTCAGCCGCAAGGTCATTCACACCTGCGCCGAAATCTGTTGCCATAACATCCTTACCGCTGACATCACTTGACCAGAAGCAATCCTTGATCATTTCTGCCTTGCCGTCAGCGCCGATAACGCCGCAGCCGGAAGCAGTCTTTGAAAGTGCTGTAAGTGTATAGTTGTTTGTAAGGGTTGAAGCCGCCTCGGCAGCACCGACAGGTGCAACAGCCTTGCCTACGATTCCGCCGACAGTATCAGCTGACTTACCGCCCATTGCATTTCCTGTTGAAACGCTCAGAAGAACCGAGCCTGAGTTTGCACCGACGATTCCGCCGTATACAACTGACTTCTCTGTCTCAGGAATAAACATTCCGACATTTATTGCAGAAGCCTTTGTGATTGTGCCGTGGTTGAGACCTGCAACCGCACCGACTGTTCCGATTGCAGAAATTGTGTGTGAATCTGCGGTAGCGGTGCTGATGTTGGTGTGTGTTCCCTTGACGGAAATGTCAGAGATTGTACCGTAGTTCACTGCAACTGCGAAAGCGGCATAGTCTGCTCTCTCGGCTGTGATTACGGGATATGTGATTGTGATACCGCTGACAGTACCCTTGTTTTCTGTTGCGACAAGTGCAAGTCTTGTCATTTCAGACGAGGTTGAGCTGCTAACGGGACGGTCAATTCTGAGATTGGTGATAACAGACTTCTCATTGAGTGTACCGAAAATTGAAGCCTCCGCTCCCTTTGTGATGTCAAGGCTGAGTCCCTTGAGTGAATATCCGTTACCGTCAAGCACGATGAATACATTTGCAGATTTTGATGCAAGTGTCTTGTCGATGCCGACAAGTGAGCCGTTCTTGAGATCCTTTGCGCTTACGCCTGAGAGGTCAATGTCATTGGCAAGTACAAAATATTTGTCTGCGCTTGATGTGTTGTTGACCTTTGAGCCGATTGCAAGGAACTGTTCAGCTGTTGAAATTCTGAACGGATTTGCCTTTGTTCCGTCACCGTCTTCGTCAATAACGGCGCCGCCCTCCTGAACAACCGTTGAGGTTGTGAGTGAGCCGCCCTCCTGAGCTATCTCAGAAGCAGTCGTTGACGGTGCGCTTGAGGAAACGGACGCAGCCGAAGACTCACTGACATTGACTGCCAGTGATGAAACTATTCCGGTTGATGTCATAAGCATAATTATGCTAAGGAGCACAACCGCAACCTTTTCAAATCTCCTTCTCTGCATTATTTTTCCTCCAAATCCGTCAGAACGGTAATTTCTTATTCAGCGTCTGCTGATTTTTTTGCCGCGTTTTTAGCTTTGAGTGCCTTTTCGCGTGCCTTTGCCTTCTCTCGTGCGATGCGCTCCTGCTCCTTTGCCTTTGCTTTGGCTTTTTCCCGGGCAATGCGCTCCTTTTCACGAGCCTTTTCTTTAGCTATGCGTTCCTGCTCCTTGATCTTTTCACGGGCAAGGCGTTCCTTTTCCTTTGCTTTCTCTTTAGCAATACGGTGTTTTTCCGCCTGAGCCGCTTTCTGCTTTGCAAGACGTTCTTTTTCCTTGAGCTTTGCCTTCTCCTTGTCTGCCTTGAGCTTCTCGGCAGCCTTTTCTCTGGCAATTCTCTCTTTTTCTTTTGCCTTTTCACGGGCTAATTTTTCTTTCTCAGCAAGAGCCGCCTTCTCTTTTGCGATACGCTCTTTTTCCTTGAGCTTTTCAGCCTTTGCCTTCTCTTCGGCAAGTGCCTTCGCTGCGCGCTCCTTTTCCTTAGCCTTTTCGCGGGCTATTCTTTCTTTCTCGGCCTGAAGAGCCTTTTCTTTAGCTATGCGATCTTTTTCACGCTGCTTTGCTGCTCTTTCTTTTTCCTTGGCCTTCTGAAGGGCAAGCTCCTTGGCAAGGCGTTCCTTTTCACGGGCCTTTGCCTTAGCTGCCTTTTCTTTTTCAATAAGAGCCTGCTTCTTTGCTTCCTCGCGAGCCTTGCGCTCAGCCTCACGCTGCTTTGCCTTCGCAATTCTCTCTTCTTCCTGAAGTCGAAGCTTTTCTGCTCTTTCCTTTTCCTTGAGAAGTCTTGCTTTCTCCTTTTCCTTCTCGATACGGAGACGCTCCTTCTCTCTTTCTCTTGCAAGACGAGCCTTTTCTCTCTCCTTGCGTGCACGCTCCTTTGCAAGCGCAAGCTCTTTTTCCTTGCGTGCCTTTTCGCGTGCCTTCTCTCTTGCAATGCGTTCCTTTTCCTTCTGCTTTGCAAGACGCTCTTTCTCTTTTTCTCTTGCTATGCGGCGGCGCTCCATCTCTTTTTCGTGAGCAATCTTTGCCTTGATTTTATCCTCAATAGCCTTCTTACGGGCATTTTCAGAATCAAGAGCTCGTTGGATAGCCTCCTGAATCTTCTTTTCGCCTTCCATCTTCTTCTTGCTGACTCGTTTGATTTCCTCGACGAAGACACGCTGAATTTCAACATCCTCCATATCGTAATCAAGCACAAGCTCTTCAGCAAGACGCTTAAGAAGCTTCGGTCTTAACTTGCGACGCTTCTGCTTGCCGACCGAATCCTCTGAAAGAGTGTTCGCCTTGAGCATCATATAGTTGAGCGCCATCATCCGGTTAAGCTGATTTCTGTATTCGTCACTGACCATATCGTTGGATTCCTTGATGGTAATCTCATAACCGAGGTCTGTATATGACTGGATGAACTGCCAGAGCTTAAGACACGCTCTGAAGTTCGGGTTTTTCTGAATAGCGTTCGTTCTCATAATCGGAGGACGGACGGGAACACAGTTCTGCAGCTCTCGCATAAACGGAGAGTGTGCATACTCGTTGATAATTCTCTTAATTCTCTCAATTCTCTGGAATGCAGTTGCGTTTTCACCGTCGAGGTTTGCCTCGTCGTCGAGCTCACGGCCGCCTGACTGCGCCGAAACCTCGAGCTTATATGTAATCTTTTCACGGCCGCGGTTGAAATCGCTTTCCATTTTAAGAGAAGCCATATTATCGTCATCAGAAACTTTGAAAAGAACATTGTATCTGATATCGATAAAGCGGATGAGGTTCTGCATAAGAGTGTAGACGAATCTGTTCTCGTAAACCTCGAAGCTCTCTTCTCTGAAAACATTGAGAATCTGGTTCGGGGTAACATCGTCACCCTCAACCTTTGCGATCATATTAGTGTGCTGTGCAAGGTGGCGGATAGACTCGTTGGTTATCTTTCTTGCACGCTCAATGGGTACGATTTCCTCTTCCTGAACGATGAACTTACGGGGAACTCGCATAATATTATCAAGGGGAATGATACATGCTTCAATTTCTTCAACCCATTTAAGGTCGATTTTCTTTTCAAAATATCTGTTGAACAAGGAGTATCTGTTCTCTCCCGTGTCAATGCAGTTCTCCATAGCGTCGTAGAAAACATTGTCCGTTGTGAGAGAGGCAAGGGAATCCTTATATTCAAGATATAATTCAAGATATGATTTTTCCATGGATATATCCCCTTCTGAGATTTTAGAATTGGCAAAGGTTTACATAAGTCTCTTGAGAAGCTGGAGGTATTCTTTACACTCGTTCATGTTTGCCTTACCGAAGTGCTTGTTGAGGTATGTAATAAGACCGTCAATTTCATCACGGATGAATGAAAGGTTCAAGCTTTCAAACTTACGGAAGACCTTCTTTGCAAGAACGAAGTCAATACCGTCAATTTCTGTACCGCCGCAGCCGACATAAGCAGGAACGAATTCCTTAAGCTGCTTAACAATACGGTTACCGAATGCAAGACGGAAATGCTCAATAACATAGTCGTCAAGCTCTTCGATTTTCTTGAGGTTTTCGTCAGATACCTTATATTTTGTCTGACAATCCTTGAACATTGCCTCAAGGTGCTTGTAGCTGAGTGTGAGGTTTTCTGTGTAGGGTGCTTCAAAGAACTTACCCTTACTGTTAAGGTCAATGGGAATAGCACGGTCATAAACCTTATCGGAAACGGCGAATGTTGAGTCGTCGTTGTTGATTGTACCGATATACCACATATTCTCGGGAAGCTTGAGCTTACCGTCGATAACATGCTTCGGGTCGGTCGGCCATACGCTCGGAACAAGTGAAACAACCCACTCGTCACGGGACGGCATTTCAAGAATTGAAAGAAGCTCAGCGAAGTAGTACTCAACTCGAGCGATGTTCATTTCGTCAAGAACAGTGATGAAGATATCCTCTTTGAAGGTTGCCTCATACATCTTCTTGAGAACTTCTGTTTCGTTGAAGCGCTTTGTGAATTCGTTGAAGTAACCGAAAATTTCGGTACGGTCACGCCATGACGGCTGAACTGATGCGATTGTTACATCGTTCTGAAGGAACTTACCCCATGCATAAGCAAGTGATGTTTTACCTGTACCTGAAATACCCTGAAGGATAATAAGTCTTGTTGATGCAAATGCTGAAAGGAAAAGACGGATAACCTTGATTTCATAGAAAAGTCCGAGTCTTGAGCAAGCAAAGTTACGGAACATATCGCAGATTTCCGGAAGTGTGATTTCGTTGTCGTATACAGGCGGCACATAGTTTTCAAGCTCGATGTCAACCTGAGTACACTTATAGAATCGGCTGTAATCGTCTGCGCTCTTATCAACCTCGCCGTCTGCCTTCTTCTCGCCCTCTTCTTCTGTTTCAGCGATATCGGCATAAGCGCTCTCGCCCGGCTTGAGACCGAGCTGTGAAACCTTCATAGCGAGAATCTTCTCTTTCTCATTTGAAAGCTTGATGATCTCACGGTTAAGGTTGCCGACCTCGTTGAGAAGCTCTTCCTGGTCAACAAGTGTCTTGCGGACTCTGATGTACTTTCTGACAAGCACAACAACGAGAATAACTGCTGCCACAAGAACTGCCACTGTTGCGATAACTGCGAGGATTGCAAGAATCCAGTCAACCGCAGTAAAATCGCCTGACCATGATTTGAAGATCGCTACATATTCGGGAATGTTGAAGATATTGGCTATACCGAGACCGATACCCTTGAAAATTCCCCATACACCTTTTATGAAAAACTGATTTAAGAATTCTGCAATGAATTTTGTTACTGTCATTTTCAGCCACCCTTTAATACTTAATAACTGTTGCCGTAGGCTTTATAATAATAGGTTGAGTGTTTGTGTTATTAAAATTTTATTTCTCGTCCGGTGCGTCGCCTGCATTCTGCTTCGCTGCCTGCTCAGCAAGATACTCCTCAATAGCGCGGCGCTTTGTTTCTTCATCAATGTCGGCTGCCTTTGCCTCCATGAACATTGCAATGAGCTTATAAATCTGCCAGATGAAGAAGAGTGCAAGAGGGATGATGATGCAGATCATAAATCCTGTTCTCGACTGAAGGAAATTGAGAGCTGAACCGAAGTTCGCGATCATAAGACCTTCCTTGTAATTTCCGTTTTCATCAATACCTGAGTTTACCTGCTTTGCGATAATCTCGTCGGGAAGAACAATGGTGTTATCCTCCATACTGATGCCGTCACCCTTCGTGTTGAAGGCCTTGATGGTCTTGTCGTCGTTATATTCAATATCGATAATTCGGTGAGTATTGAAGCCTCGTACGCTTCTGCCCTCCGCATCAGTCAGGACCGTTGAATAGGTGATGACATCGCCGATCTGAAGCTCGTTGATGTTCTTAACCTCTTTTGTGATGATGAGGTCACCGCTGCTGAAGGTCGGTCTCATTGAATCTGACTGAATCGAAAACGGTGTGTATCCGAAAATATTACCGATACCCGTATCTGAATTCTTTGATGTGAAGGTCATAACCGTGATTACAATCGCGATTACGAGAATCAACACTAACAGTATGTCGGAAACTACCCCGACAATTTTCTTGCCTTTTTCTTTCATTTTTTACACTCACTCCTGATTATATTTGACTTAATGGTCATTTCCGGACATCAGGTGGATATCCAGAAATCGCCATTAGGGCATTGGTTTGTTCGGTACAAAAGATTATTTTCTTAATTTATAAGTTATACCGGTTATATAAGTTAGACTAGTTGTTTTGATTATGTTGGATATTGGGTTTATATCGGGTGACGGTTTGACGCGTCACCCGTTAAATGTGACGGAGTTCCGCAGAGCAGAGCCCTGCTCTGCGGAGAAAAGTCTGTTAACTTACAAATTATTTAAGTGTAAGAACAAGGTTGAAGTCGATTGTTGCACCTGCTACATCATTAGCACAGTCAACATCGTTACCTTCCATCCAGAGATAAACACGGATACGGTTTATGCCTGTCTGTGTTGAGATATAACCTTCAGAGCTAACATTGTTTTCATTAACTTTTCCGGTTGCACTTGTAGCTCGTGCAAAATACGGGTCGTCAACATAGAACTTTTCAGCATTTGCATCAACCATCTTAACATTGGTTCCTGCTGCCCAGATATACTTATCATAGGAAGCAGGACCGGCACTGAATCCTGAGTGCTGTGTATGGTTTGTTGAATCAAACTCGTATAATGTTGCTCTTCTTTCATTTTGATCAAGAGGAACAACTGCACTTATAGTGGCTGCATCTGATTTTTCTTTTACTGTTCCGCAATTGATGAAAGCCATTCTCATTGCAGTCGGAACATCTGCATTTCCTTCACAAGTTAAAGTTGTTTCGTTAAACCAAACTGTCTCAGGCTTGCTGACTTTTACGAAAAGATCAAAAACAACATAACCGCTGTTTGTATCAGCCACCTGATACAAATTAAGCTGCTTGCTGTCATTAACGGATCCCTCAAAAAATACAGGTAAACTCTTGGTAAAATCAAGCACTGATGATGACGGACGAAGAAGTTCAGGGAAGTTATTTGTGTTGCCGTCATAAGCATCCCAGCGAGCTCCTGAAAGACCCATAAGGTCATCATAAGTCAACTTGGTTGTGAAAGCGTCAGTATTAGCAGAAATCTGAACACCGTCGGGAGATGTGATGTTGAGCTGCATTTTCTCAACTTCAACTCTTTTTGCCATTGAGAACCATGCAAATGTTGAAGAGGTCAACACGATTGCAGAAACGAGAAGCATCGCAATGGCAGAAATGAACGTACGTTTTCTTAATGTGTTTTTCATTTGTTTCTTTACCTCCATAAAGATTTTTTGCCTGGCGACCGTTAACTCGCCGCCATGCGGGGTTTCTGAATTATGTTCCGTGCACCGGGAGTAAATACGGTTTTCCGGTAACCCGGTTTGCAAGAATTGCATCTCCAAATTTCAGCTGAATATTACCTTTCAACCGGATACA
>JAZQGS010000078.1:0-3940 GCA_045540195.1 Acutalibacteraceae bacterium | reverse complement strand
AAGGGCGATCCCCTTGTTACAGGCGAAGGCCTTGCAGCACTCGGTGTTATGACTCCCGACCTCTTCGAGAGCATGAAGGAGCAGACACTCAAAATCACAAAGATCGTTGCTGATGACCTTAAGACAATCGGCCTCGACCTTTGGGATATCAAGTTTGAGTTCGGCTACAACAACGGCGAGGTTATCCTCATCGACGAAATCGCATCAGGTAATATGCGTGTTTATAAGGGTGACACAATCGTTGAGCCCGTTGAGCTCACAAAGCTTATCCTCAACAGATAATTGTATAAACTATTTGGCAGAAGCTTCATTGAAGTTTCTGCCTTTTTTATTGCCAAAACGGTGTTATTGTGTTATAATTTCTTTAAGGAATAATATTCCTGAATACTTAATTGAGGTGAGCATTATGTTTGAAACATTTTTAGTCGAAGTATTAAAGCTTGCACCCAGACAGATGTGGGGTGTCGAACAGTTAGGTTATTATTTCACCAACTTTTTTGACGGCTTTTCATTAAAAAAGATTTTTGCAACAATTCTTGCAATTATCGAGATGTTCGGTCTTGTGATTTTCGATACACCGACAACTCCGCGCGGTGAGGCACTTGACCTTACGGGCTACAGCCTTGTTTTTGAGGATGAATTCGAGGGTGATACACTTAATACCGATGTATGGAAATACAGGGGTAACGGTGCCCGCAGAGGCGGCTTCAATGCAACTTCGCAGGTTGAGGTCAAGGACGGCAATATGATTATGACAGGTGAATATCTCAAGGACGGTGAATACGGCGAGGGCTGGTATACAGGAATGGTCAGCCTTAAAGAACAGTATTGCAAGGGCTACTTTGAAATCCGCTGTATTGTGAACGAAGGCTCAGGCTTCTGGTCGGCTTATTGGATTCAGGCGGCTCATCCGTACGAGGCAGAGTATTCCAAGGGCGGTGTCGGCGGCTGTGAAATTGATATTTTCGAATCAATGAGCTATGATGAGCTTATCGGTAAAAACTCTGTTTCACAGACAGTCCACTGTGCAGGTGTTGACGGAGTACAGGAGGGCTTCCAGTCCCTTAATCTCGGCGCATTTTACGGCAACAACATCTATGAGGAATATAACACCTACGGCCTTGAATGGACGGATGAGGAATATATTTTCTATATCAACGGTGTTGAAACCCGCCGCACATCCTTCGGCAACGGTGTTTCCGAGGTTCTTGAGGAAGTAATCGTTTCTCTCGAAATTCCGGCTGAAGAGGAGCTTGAAAAGCTCGATAAGGATACATACAGAACAGAGTACATAGTTGACTATGTAAGAATTTATCAGAAATAATGAACAGAGAATATCTAGGTGAAAGTAAAGCGGTTTTAAAACATCTTGGCTTTCTTGTTGATGATTATCAGATGCAGTTTTCGTTTCAGTCTTTTGAAGAATATAAAGGCTTTAGCGGACCTGTAAACACTTACAGCCTTTACAACAAAAACGGATGCTTTACATTGCATCAGGTTGTTCAGCGCGGCGAGTGGGGCTGGTATGTGTCAAAAGATTATCACGAAAACCAATACGACTTGCTCGAAACCGAAATAAGACAAAATGAATTTATTTCAACTAACGGTTTGTCATATAAAAAGATGTTAAAGGAATTAGCTTTCTGTATATCGAATCAGATTTCTGCTTCAAATCAATTTTTTGGTATAAAAGTTTAATAATTCAATACCGCCACGGCATCGCCGCGGCGGTATTTTTATGCAACAAATTTTAATTTGTCGGGGTGTTGAATAATAACGGTTGCTACGCAACCTACACCTCACCACCGCCTACGGCGGAGCCTCCCCTCAAGGGGAAGCCTTGATTAGCAGTGATTTTCAGAGCCTTCCCCTCGAGGGGAAGGTGCCGAGGAACGAGGCGGATGAGGTGTCAAAAGAAACAGACAACCCCCAAATTATCAAACAAAAACCAACGGACTATCTCATCTGAGACAGTCCGTTTTGTTATACATTTATATATAATATTAAAATTCATCACTCATAACTGCGTGGGCACAGCGGATGCCGTCAACTGCGGCAGAGACGATTCCGCCTGCATAGCCTGCTCCCTCACCGCAGGGGTAAAGTCCTCTGACCTTGAGTGCCTGATAAAATTCATCGCGCAGAACTCTGACAGGGGAGGAAGAGCGCGTTTCGGGTGCTGTCAGCACTGCATCAGGCAGGTCAAAGCCCTTGAGCTGAGTTCCCATCTTCACAATCGCGTCAGCCATTGTGTCCGTCACCTTTTTCGGAAGCACCTCGCGGATGTCACCCATTTTTACACCTGTCGGGCAGGAGGGATTGACACTTCCGAGCTGTGTTGATTTTACATTCTGCAAAAAGTCTCCGACGAGCTGTGCAGGTGCCGTGAAATCTCCGCCGCCGCACTTGAATGCTTTTTCTTCAATCTCGCGCTGAAGCCTGAAGCCTGCAAGCGGATGCTCACTACCGAAATCCTCGGGCTCAACGCCCACAAGAAGCGCACAGTTTGAGTTCTCCTCATTTCGTGCAAAGTTACTCATTCCGTTGACAACCACGCCGCCGTTTTCGCTTGCCGCGGCAACGACAGTGCCGCCCGGACACATACAGAAGGTATATGCGCCTCTGCCGTGGGGCGGATGGCACGAAAGCTTATAGTCCGCTGCTCCGAGTGCAGGGTGTCCCGCAAAGTCGCCGTACTGCGCGCGGTCTATCATCACTCTCGGATGCTCGATTCTCGCGCCGACGGAAAACGGCTTCTGCATAATATCTATACCTTTATTATAAAGCATTTCGACCGTGTCCTTTGCCGAGTGACCGACCGCAAGTATAACGCTGTCGGTCTCAAGGTCGATGCTCTCGCCCTTTTCATTTATATATGTAACTCCGTGCACAACGCCGTTTGCAATGATTATATTGGTAAGGCAACACGAAAAAAGCACATCACCGCCGAGACGCTTGATTTCCTCACGCATATTTTTTACGACCTTGCCGAGCTTGTCCGTTCCGATGTGAGGTCTCCACGAATAGAGAATCTCCTCAGGTGCGCCGAATTCGACAAAATCAAGAAACACCTTTCGGCAAAGCTTATCCTTGATGCCCGTTGTCAGCTTTCCGTCAGAGAATGTGCCTGCTCCGCCCTCGCCGAACTGAACATTTGAGGTCTCGTCAATGACCTTTGTCTGCCAGAAGCGGTTGACATCCGCCGTTCTCGCATCAATGTCGCGTCCGCGCTCAAGAACAATCGGGCGCAGTCCTGCTCTTGCAAGGGTGAGTGCCGCCCAGATTCCGCCGGGGCCGAAGCCTGCGACGATCGGACGAAGACTGCTCTTCCTCTTGTTTTCGGGAAGAGTGTATGAAAACGGCTCGATAAGCTGTGCTTTCTTGCACCTGCTTTTTTCGAGAGTCTCCGCCTCGTCACCGTCAACCGTAACATCAACACTGTAGACAAAGAAAAGATTATCCTTCTTTCTCGAGTCGAGCGACTTTCTCGCAACGGTGAGTGAGGTTATTTTTCTCTTGGGACAGCGAAGCGCCTTTGCTGCCGCTGAAAGAAGATCTTCCTGTGTGCCCTCAAGAGGAAGTTTTATTTCGTTTATTCTGATCATTTTTTCTCGCCACTCAAAAAATTTTTTATTACGCTTCATTTTATCAAATAGATTGTATAAAGTCAATTCGCACATTTAGTGTCAGAAAATCAACTTCGACACTACCTCTTGCGACAAAGAATAAAGAGGCACCGAAATTGAAAATATTGCACAAAAACGCTTGACAAATCTTGATATATCTGCTAAAATAACTTCACCTCTTGTAGAGGGTTCTTTTTTTGTGCCCTCTTTTAGGAACTTACAGGGTGTTTGTTCCGTTACGAGGGAGGCTTATAATTCCGGATTTACCGGTTAAATGGAGGTGCCGAAAAATGAGAGTTAAAATTACACTCGCA
>JAZQGS010000077.1:0-22850 GCA_045540195.1 Acutalibacteraceae bacterium | reverse complement strand
ACCTGTGACCCTCTGCTTGTAAGGCAGATGCTCTCCCAGCTGAGCTATGCTCCCGACTATCGCCATTTTCTTTGCCGTTGCTGATATCGCAGCGACATCCACTATTATACAACAACTTTTCAGTTTGTCAATAGTTTTATTAAACTTTTTTTATTTTTTTGCTTTTTTAATAAGCTCAGAGATATCGCTGCCCGTGAATGTGTATTTCTTTTCGCAGAACTGGCAGTTGACCTCTGTTTTCTCTTCGAGCTCAAGCTCCTTGAGAGTCTTGAGTCCTGTTGAGATCAGCGCGCCCTCGACTCTTTCTTTTGAACAGTTGCACTTATAAACAGGATAAGACTCATCGAGCACCTCGAGCTCAAATTCAGAAAGAACTCTGTGACAGATTTCCTCGGGAGTCATACCGTCAGAAAGCATTTTTGTGACAGAGGGAATGTCGCTGATGCATCTTTCGACCATATCGATTGTTTCATCGAATGCTGTGGGAAGAAGCTGAATAATAAATCCGCCTGCCTTCCGGATGGAAAGATCGGGATTCACAAGAACTCCGAGCGCACATACTGACGGAATCTGCTCGCTTGTTGCATAGTAGCTTGTAAGATCCTCTGCAATTTCACCCGAAATAATCGGTGTCTGACCGATGTAGGGCTCCTTGAGGTTAAGGTCCTTGATGACTACAAGTGAGCCGTCTCTGCCGATGGCACCTGCGACATCGAGCTTACCCTTGGAATTCAGCGGAATCTCGACAACGGGATTCTGAACATAGCCTCTTGCGTTACCCCAACAGTCAGAAACAGCCATAACCGTGCCTGCAGGGCCGCCGCCGTTCATTCTGAGCGTTACCGATTCGCTGTCACCCTTGAGCATGCTTCCCATAAGGCTCGACGCTGTCAAAAGCCGTCCGAGTGCGGCAGAGGTGACCGCAGATGTTTCGTGAATCTGCTGTGCCCTTTCTACCATATCAGTCGTTTCGGCAGCCATCATAACGAGCGTGCCGTCTGTTGAAATACATCTTACGAGCTTATCCATTTATTATTCCTCCGCTTTAAGTTGGCGACAATCGAACACTGTACGCCTAAAATTTAAACATTCCGGCGTATCAAGCCGTTTTATCGTCTTGAAATACGCGCGTATGTCGGCGACTCAAAACACCTTGCTACACCAAAATCTTTAGAATTTTAGGTGCAAAGCAGTTTTGCAAGACAAAAATTTTTGTTCTGACAAGAAAAAGACTTGCAGTAATACTGCCGTATTGCAAAAGGATTTTCCGCAGTCAGAGCGGGAATTTGTCTTCCAAAACCGTGCAGGGTTCGGCTGTCGCCAACTTACCGTTATACCTTGCAACAAAAACTGCTCTCTGAGTTGTGTCGCAAAGGGGATTGAATGTCATTTCATCATAAATATCAAGAATCTCAAAATCCGCCTCGTCGAGCCATTTTTTATAGTCCTCAATCGGGCAGGCGATTTCCTTGAAGGCTTCGCTTTCTCTGTAATAAACACCGTCCTCGCACTCGAAAATATCGAGGCTTATCTCAACGCTGTTATCGTCGTTCAGCTGATTCTGCCACACGCAGTAAACATCGTCACAGTCATAGACGAATGTGTTATTGCCGAGAATTTCGCGGTGCTTATATATTGTATTCACATCAAAAATAAATATACCGCCGTGGTTCATAAACAAACCGACTTTTGCGATTGTTTCTTTGATTTCTTCGGGAGTGTCAAGGTGGTTGAGACTGTCAAGAGTACAGACTGCCGCATCAATCGTGCCAAAAAGGTCGAGCTCTGTCATATTCTGACACAGAAACAGCATATTTTTCCCGCTGTCGTACATCTTGTTCTGTGCCTCGCAAAGCATCATCGGGCTGTTGTCAACGCCAATCATATCATAGCCTGCCTTTGCAAGCTCGGCGGTAAGACTGCCCGTGCCGCACGCAAGGTCAAGCACGATTGCGTCGTCATTTATTCTGTGACGATTAAGAAGCGTGCGGATAAAATCTGCACGCTTTGAATATTCGATATTTCCCGTCAGCCTGTCATAGACCTCGGCAAATGCGCTGTACTCACTCATTTTTGGCTTCTATCCTCTGGAATAAAATTTCATAGCCGTCACTGCCGTACTGCAATGAACGGTTGACACGGCTGATAGTAGCCGTGCTTGCGCCTGTTGCCTCAACGATTTCACTGTAAACGCATTTATCGCGAAGCATCTTTGCAACTCTGATTCTCTGTGAAATGGATTTTAATTCCGTGACAGTACAAAGGTCGTCAAAAAAGTTGCAACATTCGTCATAATCACGCAATTCGAGCACTGCCTTGAAAAGAAGGTCAATGTTTTCGTCGTTAAATTTATTATTCATCTCAACATCTCCGTCAGATTTAATATTAACATTTTAGCACATTAAACTCTAAAAGTAAAGAGAAATGATTAACAAACTTAAAAATCATTAAGCAAGCTCCCTGCAAAAAGCAGAGAGCTTGATAATTTATTCAGCAGTATATTCAATAGTTCCGACTTTGTTCCATTGGTTTTCTGAACGAACGAGAACGGTAATTGTGTTGATACCTTTTTCGTTCATCCATGCTTTACCCGTAAATTCAAGGTCGCCATGGTCAAGAACAGCCGCCCTTGATGAATAGTAGGTTGCAGTTGTTCCGTCAGGCATAAGAAACCGCATTCCCTGTGCATCAGGTCCCGTGATCACTTTTGTGATAACTGCACCTGTACCGCCCGAGACGGCAGACGGAGTTATTGAACGCACTTCGGCGTCAACAGTTTTTTCGGCAAGCTCAACGGTAAAGCTGTATGAGCTGTTATCCCAACGGTAGCTGACACCTTCAAGAAATTTTGCGCGCACATTTATATTAACGCCGACAGACATATTGGAATAAATATTCCATTTTTCGTATGCAACCGTGCGGTCGAGAGAGTTTACCTCTTCTCCGTCGGCATTGTAGGATTTCATGTCAACATTTCTGTGGCTTCTGTCATAAGTTCTTGTACCGCCGTCAGGCTCTATAAACTGAATCATAGCAGGTCTGCCTTGCACGGTGACATAAAAGTTGTTGTGAGTATCAAATGACCTTTCATATATAACATCAGTGATGCTTGAGCTGTTCAGCTCTTCGACCCCGATGCTGAATGAACCGACAGCTTCATTTTCTTCATTCAAAGCCGTATTGTCACAGTGGATAAGATAGGTTTCGCCTGCCTGAAGCTCAGCTGTTAAATCAACATCAACACTTGTATTTTCGCTTGCAGTGTTAAATTCCACGCTTGAGGCAACGCAGCCTGTATAGTCACATATTGTAATTTCGGGAACAGCACCGTCTGAAAGTGTTGTGAAGCGATATTTTCCTGTTGCTTCAGGCACAAACTCAAAAACATCCTCGTGTGTAATATGCGGTTTGTGTCCGGGCTTTATGGGCTTTAGCTCAACTGCTTCGACAGTAACTCTTACAGTTGAGGGTGAAACAGCTCTGATAAGGTCATTAGCAAAAGTCGGGCCGAATTCATTCCATACACCCAGTACAAATGATGTCATATCCGTAAGTCTGATCGAAATTTCCTTGCCTGTCTTTGCGTTCATATACATAAGCTCGGTTTCACCTGCATCAAGGCCGGCAACAATATTTTTAAAAATACTTCCGAATGATGAGCCGTTGTCGGCAAGTACAATGAATCCCTCGTCGAGAATTTTGTCAGGATGATTTTTTCTGAATACTTCAGCGGTAACTACGGCCTTGCTGACACCGGCCACTGTTATTTTATAATTGCCCGCCTGTTTCGGTGTGAAGGTATAAATTATTTCTTCGTCTTCAGAAAGATTTACCTCAATGCTTTCGCCTGTGGTCAGCTGATTGTCTTTTGCTGATACGGTAAAAGCTAAGGTTGACAGCATCAAAATAACTGCCATAAAAAATGCGGTGACTTTTTTCATAGTTTTTTCTCCTTTTCTTGTATTGGTATCATAAAAATACCGTGATTTAGATTGGCATTCAAGATGTATTGAAGAACTTCCGAAAAATATTGTCGAAACGCAAAGCGTGAGTCATATCATCGGTATCCCCCCTGAATGCAATGACATTTAGTGAATGTCAATTTTAATTTGATTATAGCATATAATTTCTATATTGACAAGCACTAAATGTCAAAAAGGAGACTGTTATGTTTATTAACAAAACAGCAGACGGTCAGAATAATGTCTGCGGAAAAAATATTGCCAAATTTCGCACTCAACTGAAAATTTCACAGCGAGAGCTTGCCGACAGAATGCAGCTTGTCGGGATTGATGTAGATAAAAATGCGATTCAAAGAATCGAGTGCGGAAAACGATTCGTAACGGATATTGAAATTATCGGTTTTGCAAAAGTGTTCGAGACCAGTTTTGAAGAATTATTGAAATAAAAACTCACAGTAAGAGCATTACGCTTTTACTGTGAGTTTTCAGCTTTTATTCAAGCGGATTTCAACAAAACCTAATCCTTACTTATAACCTTCTTATGCCACGATAATTTTCCGCATTCGGGGCACTTCATATATCTCGTTCTGCCTATGTGCGGTGCGATAAACACGGACTTATACCGCGGTACATATTGATGGCGGCAATTACGGCATTCATAAAACCCTGCAACCTGCTCAACGCGCAGAAGAAACGGAATTGCAACCAACAGCGGTATCATGCTCGATAATACTATCACGACTTGCTTCCACTCTTCCATCGGTACAAACAACCCTATAACAATACCTACCGCAAATGGTATGCATGCCATTACACCTGCAAGTGATTCCATACGCAGCAGCCGTTTATCTGCCTCCTGCTTCTGCCTGACCATTTCAAGCAGATTATTTTCTGATTCTTTGTTGTAATTTTCCATTGTTACAACCTCCCCACATAATAAATCATTAACGCTGATTTTAAGAATTTCACAAAGCTCAAGCATAATCGAAGAGTCAGGCATAGATTTTCCGTTCTCCCATTTTGAAACAGCTCTGTCCGTGATATTAAGCTTTTCAGCCAGCTGCATCTGTGTCAGATTGTTGGCTTTTCTTCGTTCGGCAATGAATCTGCCGATTTTTATCTGGTCCATCGTGTGCCTCCTTTCGGTTATATTTTACTCGTTTTATTCTGTTAAATCTACAAACCGACGGTTGAGTGGGGAATTTTCAACCGTTGGTTCTTAAATATTTAATATATCTGTCTGCCCATCAGAACACCCATAACGGATGCCATCATAAGACCTCTTGTCCAACCGCTCGAGTCACCGAGACAGTGGAGATTTTCGACATTGGTGTTGAATTTTTCATCCATCTTGACTCTGTTGCTGTAAAACTTCAGCTCAGGGGAGTAGAGCAGAGTCTCATACGATGCAAAGCCGGGTGCAACATGGTCAACTGCCTGAATAAAGCTGATGATGTTTGTCATCGCTCTGTAAGGCATAGCCGCGGTAATGTCGCCTGCAACAGCGTCGGGAAGGGTCGGTTTGAGATTTGAGAAATAAAGCTCCTTTTCCCAGGTGCGCTTGCCGTCGAGAATATCACCGAAGCGCTGAACGAGGATATGTCCCGTACCGAGCATATTCGTCAGCTCACCGACCTTCTGGGCATATGAAATCGGCTGATTGAACGGATGTGAGAAATTGTGCGAGCAGAGAATTGCAAGGTTGGTGTTGTCTGATTTAAGCTCCTTGTACGAATGACCGTTTACAACGGCAAGATTGTTGTCATAATTCTCCTGACTTACGAAGCCACCGGGATTCTGACAGAAGGTACGCACCTTATTTTTGAAGGGACGGGGATAACCGATGAGCTTCGATTCGTAAAGCACCTCGTTGACCTCCTCCATAACCTCGTTACGGACCTCAACGCGAACGCCGATGTCAACCGTTCCGGGAAGGTGAGCGATGTCGTGCTCTGCACAGATCTTTTCGAGCCAATCAGCACCGCGACGACCTGTTGCAACAATCGTTTTTTCTGCAAAAATCTCAAATTCCTTGCCGTGATTGTCTCGGATAATCGCACCGTTGCACTTTTTGCCGTCAAGAATAATATCAGAGCATTCACAGCCGAACATAATGTCAACGCCGTTTGCGAGAAGATATTTTTCGATTGCGAGATAAATGTCCTGAGCCTTTTCTGTGCCGAGGTGGCGGATAGGACAGTCAACCAGCTTCAAGCCCGCCTGAATTGCACGGGAACGGATTTTCTTGACCGCATCAGGATTGCTGATGCCTTCGATTTTGGTATCTGCGCCGAATTCGAGATAGATTGAGTCTGTATAGTCGATGGTTTCCTGTGCGAGCACCTCACCGATGAGTGACGGAAGATCACCGCCGACCTCATAGCTTAATGAAAGCTTACCGTCAGAGAATGCACCTGCACCCGAAAATCCTGTTGTGATGTGGCAGTAGGGCTTACAGCTGACACATTTTTTTGTCTTTGATTTCGGACAGTGTCTGTTTTCGACGGACTGACCCTTTTCAACGATAGTGATATGCTTTTTTGTACCTTTTCTGATCATTTCAAGTGCAGTAAAAATACCCGCAGGGCCTGCACCGATGATAACCACATCTGTTTTCATAAATTAACCTCCGAAAATAAATTACCTGCACCTGTCCGTAAAGGACTGATGCAGGTAAAATCAATCTCATTACAATCTATTTTAGCATTTTCGATTGCTTTTGTCAATGATGAGGGCTATATTGCATTTAATGCGCAAAAATGGTATAATATTTCCATTAACATAAAAAGTGAGGCTTATGTATGGATAAAATCAAAGCATTCCGACAGGTTATTGTCGACGATAAGGGCAGAGAACGAATTTTCCATGGCGTAAATTTCTGTGATAAAAGCGATTATACTCCGGGTGAACAGGTTGTGCCTGACCTTGACGAGGCTATGATTCAGAAAATTGCCTCAAACGGTGTCAATCTTATCCGTCTCGGCTTTACATGGGCAAAGCTTGAACCGAAGCCGAATGAATATAACGATGCTTACATCGAAGCTCTTGCAAGGGTGCTTGACCTTTTTGAAAAATATAATATCTATGCCTTTCTTGATATGCATCAGGACCTGTATTCCTCAGTCACCAACTCAGACGGTGCGCCCGAATGGGCGGTACTCCTTGACGGAATAAAGGTGAAGCCCACGCGCTTTGTATGGGCTGAGGGTTATTTTTGGGGCAAAGCCTGCCACAAGGCTTTTGATAACTTCTGGGCAAACCGCAAGGTAAACGGCAAGGGATTGCAGGAGTATTATACCGATTGTTGGTCTTATGTGGTCGACAAGCTCGGTGATAAGCCGTCTGTTATCGGCTTTGATATTATGAATGAGCCGTTCCCGGGCAGCAGCGGCGGCAAGGTTTTCAAAAAAATTGTTGCAGGCGCGGTCAGAACGGTTCTGTTTGATAAGGATGTCAAAAGAACTGACCTTATCAAAGAGCTGTTTGACAAGGAGGATCCGGTCGGAAAGGTGCTCACTCATATCGAGTATCCGCCGTTCCGCCGTATCACAAAATCAGCAGATGAGCTTATAAGAATTTTTGATACACAGGTTTACGGCCCATTTATCTCGAGGGTTGCGACCAGAATCCGCGAAAAGAGCGATAAGCTCATTTTTATGGAAAACTGCTACTATTCAAATCTCGGCATTCCGTTCTGCGCTCCTCCCGTTACGGTCAACGGCAAACGAGATGAAAATCAGGTTTTTGCACCTCACGCTTATGACCTTATGGTCGATACCGCTTCATATAAGCTTGCACATAACGGCAGGGTAGGGGGTATATTCTCCGAGCATAAGCGCAGTCAGGAAAGACTCGGTGTTCCCGTAATCGTCGGTGAGTGGGGCAGCTTCGGTGACGAGACTGACGATTGGCTTCCGCACATTCAATATCTTTTCGAGGTGTTTGAAAAGAATAAGTGGGGCCATACCTATTGGGCATACATACCGGGCTTCTTTGAAAACCGTCTTATGAAGGTCTTCCGCCGTCCTTATCCCAAGGCAGTTTCGGGAACAATCGACAGCTACCACTACGACCTTGATACAAAAACCTTCACACTCGAGTTCACACAGGACGAAAACGCTTGCGGTGAGACAATCATCGGCACACCGTTTGAAGCCGAAAGCATAACAGTCGACGGAGAAAACTATCCTGTTAATTACAAAAACTACGAGCTTTATATCAACACCACGGCGGGTAAGCATAGCGTAAAGGTCAAGGTGAAATAATGAAAGTCAAATCCGTAATTCCTCGCGAATTGCGGATTTTTTTCATCCGAACCCGAGAAAACACGAGAAAACTCTTAAAAAATGAAGAAAAACGGAGCAAATTACCTTTATTTTTTAAAAAACAACCCGTCAAAAACAAATTTGACCTTTTCTGACCTTTGACGAAAGGTCAAGGAAGGTCTATAATTTATCACAGAAAGGTCAAAGAAAGTCAAAGTCAAAAACGAAAGAAGATGATGATATGAGTATGAGTAACATCATCGCTCAGATGATACTCGAGATGATGCAGGATGCAGGCGAGACCGAAATTCAGCGTAACGAGCTTGCGCAGACTCTCGGCTGTGTTCCTAGCCAGATAAATTATGTTATATCGTCGCGATTCACTCCCGAGCAGGGCTATACGGTCGAAAGCAGACGCGGAGGCGGGGGTTATATCAGAATCGCCCGCATAAAATATGATAAGAGTGCAATGCTTATGCATGTCGTGAACAATGTCGGCTCAAGCATTGACGAGGCGACCTGCCGCGCACATATCCAGAATCTTAATTATCAGGATATTATCCCGACAGATGCCGCACGGCTTATTCTCACGGCAACGAGCGACAAATGCTTCCGTGAGCTGCCGCCGCAGCTTCGCGACAGAGTGCGGGCAACAATTTTTAAACAAATGCTATTAAACGCGAAAGGATGATTATATATGTTGTGTCAGAATTGCGGAAAAAATGAAGCGACAACCCATATCAAGCAGGTTGTCAACGGAGAAACAGCAGAAACACATCTTTGTGTTTCATGCGCGGAGCATCTCGGATACGGCGATATGTTTTCGGGCTTCGGATTCAATTTAGACGGATTTTTCGGCGGACTCTTAGGTGAAACGATGCCGCTTCTCGGCGCGGAACGAGAAGAGAAGTGCCCAAAATGCGGATACACCTTCTCTGATATTGCAAAGAGCGGAAAGCTCGGCTGTGCGGATTGCTACCGCAAGTTTTATGACAAGCTTCTGCCGTCGTTACAGAGAATTCACGGTAAAATCAAGCATACGGGCAAGCAGGCTATGGTACCCGTTCAGGTGAGCACCGAGCCTAAGATAAATCCCGTTGCAAAGCTTAAAGAGGATTTACAGCGAGCTATCGAAGAACAGAACTTTGAAGAGGCAGCAGTTCTTCGTGACCGAATAAAAGAAATGGAGGCGGACAAGAATGAATAAGTGGTATGTTGAAAACGGCAACGAGGGCGATATCGTCATCAGCACCCGTGTCCGTCTTGCGAGAAATCTCGAGGATTATCCCTTCCCGTGCCGACTTACGGTAAAGGGTAAGGAAAAGGTGTGCGAGGAAATCAAAAACGCAATCCTTTCAGACGACAGCTGGGGCTTCGGCTACACAATGATGAAGGATTTTTCACGCGCTCAGGCGGTTTCTCTTGCCGAGAGACATCTTATAAGCCCCGAATTTGCATCCGACCGTGCGGGCAGAGCACTTCTTCTTACCGACGACGAAGCTGTCAGTGTTATGCTCTGTGAGGAGGATCACATCCGCCTTCAGGTTATGATGTCAGGTCTCGCACTCAAGGAGGCTTACAGCGTTGCCGATAAAATTGACAACATAATTTCTTCAAAGCTCAATTATGCTTATGATGACAGAATCGGTTATCTCACTCAGTGCCCGACCAATCTCGGAACTGCAATGAGAGCGTCGGTTATGCTCCACCTGCCTGCGCTTACACGATGCGGACAGATAGGCAAGCTTGCTTCAACCGTATCAAAGCTCGGTCTTGTAATCCGCGGCGCATACGGTGAGGGCAGCTCACCGCGCGGAGACATTTATCAGCTGAGCAATCAGATAACACTCGGTATATCCGAAGAGTCTGCGCTCAACAATCTTCAGTCAATCACGCTTCAGCTCGTCGCTCAGGAAAGAGCGGCAGCAGAAAAGCTTATCGAAAATCCCGTCGAGGAGGACAGAATCTTCCGCGCATGGGGTATACTCAGAAATGCAAGGGTACTCAGCGGTGACGAATATATGGAGCTTTCGTCACTTGTCAGAATGGGTATCTCCAATAAGGCTATCGATTACGATATTGCAAAGCTCAATGAGCTCACGATCAGAGTTCAGCCTGCAACAATCAATGCATCAGAGGGCAAGGAGCTTTCATCGCAGCAGAGAGACATACTCCGCGCGATGTGGGTAAGAGAGGCATTGAAATAAATTTTAAGCTCCGTGAAAGCGGAGCTTATTTTTATAAATTTCAAGACGGAAGACGGCTTGATACGCCGAACGAAACAGGCGTACAGAGACCGATCGTCACACTAGGGAGGAAATGAAAATGTATAAATTTACAGGGTTTACACAAAAGGCAAATATCGCACTTAATTCGGCGGTGAGAATTGCCGAGGGACTCGGACACACATATATAGGCAGTGAGCATCTTCTTGCAGGACTTCTCTCTGCTGACGGAAGCGTTGCCGCAACCGCACTCATAACACGCGGAGTGACGGCAGAAAAAATCGAGAACGCCATCCGCACGAGTGTCGGTATCGGTACACCGACCGTTCTTTCACCGAACGATTTTACTCCGCGCAGTAAGAATATCATTGAAAGTGCTGTTTCTGCGTCAAGAGCATCGGGACAGAATTATGTGGGAACGGAGCATATCCTGATTGCGCTTCTTCGCGATTCTGATTGCTTCGCGGTCAGCCTTATCGAAGAGCTTGGAGTGAGCGCAGGCGAGGTCGCAACAGAGATTGCAAAAACCTTCTCGGGCTCGCAGAACGGACAGCCGCAAAGATCAGCTCCTAAGGCTAAACAGAATGCTCAGACGCCCACTCTCGATCAGTTCGGCAGAGACCTTACCGATATCGCAAAACAGGGCAAAATTGATCCCGTCATCGGCAGACAAAAGGAGATTGAACGCGTCATACAGATTCTAAGCCGCCGAACAAAGAATAATCCGTGTCTTATCGGTGAGCCGGGTGTCGGTAAAACCGCGATTGCCGAGGGACTTGCACTCAAAATTTCTTCAGGTGAGGTGCCTGAGCTTCTCAGGGATAAAAGAATTATTGCCCTTGACCTGACGGGAATGGTTGCGGGCACTAAATACCGCGGTGATTTTGAAGAACGCATCAAGGCGGCGATTGACGAGGTTTCTAAGTCAGATAACATCATCCTGTTTATTGACGAGGTGCATACACTTATCGGCGCAGGCTCGGCAGAGGGCGCGGTGGATGCCGCGAATATATTGAAGCCGGCGCTTGCTCGCGGTGAAATGCAGGTCATAGGCGCAACCACTCTTGAGGAATACCGCAAAAACATCGAGAAGGATTCAGCTCTTGAAAGACGCTTTCAGCCCGTTGTTGTCGGTGAGCCGAGTCAGGAGGAGGCAATCGAAATACTCAAGGGACTTCGCGATAAATACGAGGCGCATCATAAGGTTAAAATTACAGACGAGGCAATCGTAGCCGCGGTTAAGATGTCGGCGAGATATATCGGTGACAGATTTTTGCCCGATAAGGCAATCGACCTTGTCGATGAGGCGGCCTCAAAGGTAAGACTGCGCGCATACACTCCGCCCGAGGAGGTTCGCGAGCTTGAGGATAAAATTAAACACATTTCGGAAGAAAAGCAGTCCGCCGTGAACGGACAGGATTTTGAGAGAGCGGCTTCTCTTCGAGATGAAGAAAAGGAAGCGCAGCGACGACTTGCCGAGCTCAAGGAGGGCTGGAAAAAGCAGAACACGGAAACCAACGGTGAGGTAACTCCCGACGAAATAGCGGATATAGTCTCAGAGTGGACACATATTCCTGTTGTTCAGCTCACACAGGAGGAAAGTCAGCGGCTTCTTAATATGGAAGAGGAGCTTCACCGAAGAATCGTCGGTCAGGATGCCGCGGTTTCGGCTGTATCAAAGGCAATCAGACGAGGCAGAGTAGGACTCAAGGATCCGAACAGACCGACAGGCTCGTTTATATTCCTCGGCCCGACGGGTGTAGGCAAAACCGAGCTTTGCAAAACTCTTGCGGCAACGCTTTTCGGCGACGAAAATGCAATGATTCGTCTTGATATGTCTGAATATATGGAAAAGCATAACACATCGAGGCTTGTCGGCTCACCTCCGGGCTATGTCGGCTACGATGAGGGCGGACAGCTGACAGAGAAAATCCGACGCAAGCCGTACAGCGTCGTTCTCTTTGATGAAATCGAAAAAGCGCATCCCGATGTTTTCAATATGCTTCTTCAGATTCTTGATGACGGTGTGCTGACCGATTCTCAGGGACGAAAGGTTGATTTCAAAAACAGTATTGTCATTATGACATCGAATGTCGGCGCAAAGCTTATAAGCAACACGGGCGGCAAGACTCTCGGCTTCAGCGCGGATGATAACGGCGGTGTGATGAGTCAGACTGCGATCCGCGAAGCGGTAATGGGAGAGCTGAAAAAATGCTTCCGTCCCGAATTTCTCAACCGCGTGGACGATATTATCGTCTTTGAACAGCTTAAAAAGGACGATATCAAGGAGATTGCAAAAAGACTTTTGTCAACGCTTACGAAGCGTGTTGCCGAAATGGGAATAGAACTTGATTTTGACGAATCCGCAATCGAAAAGATTGCCGATGAGGGCTTTGATCCTGTATACGGAGCAAGACCGCTCAGAAGAGCGATTCAGTCACAGATTGAGGATAAGCTCAGTGAAGAAATGCTCGAGGGCAAAATAAAAGCAGGTGACAAACGCACCTGCAGGTTTGACGGGGAAAGCTTCACCTTTTAACTAAATCACAAGGCAGATTAACGGTCTGCCTTGTTTTTTATCTCTTTTTGTGATAATATCAGTTAAAAGGGGGATTTGAAATGGCTTTTGAAGTTTTGCTAAACACAATTAAAGATTTAATCACCTCGTTGTTGCATCCGTTTGTTTTGATCCCTATTGTTGTTATTACTTTGGTAATACTTAAACGCAATAAGGATTATAAAGAAAGTAGCTATTATAAGATCACAAAATTATCTTTTGCACAGATCAGAAGAGATATCGGCAGATTTGGAGAATATCTTATTTATAACAATCTGAAAAATTTTGAAAAAGATGGCGCAAAATTTCTTTTTAATATATACATTCCTAAAGCTGAAAATGAAACAACAGAAATTGATGTCTTGATGATTTGCACAAAAGGTATTTTTGTTTTTGAAAGCAAAAATTACAGCGGCTGGATTTTTGGAAGCGAAAATCAGAAAAATTGGTATCAGACTTTGCCAAAGGGCAGAGGAAAAAGTCAAAAAGAAAGCTTTTATAATCCCGTAATGCAGAACAGAACGCATATTAAACATTTAAAAACTCTTGTTGGCGAAGATGTTAAGATGCATTCGATTGTTGCTTTTTCGCAGAGATGTACCCTGAAGAATGTTGATATCAACAGTCAAGAGGTTAAGGTGATAAAAAGGGATGAGGTTAAGTTTATTGTAACAGAGATATGCAAAAAAGAGCAGATAGAACTTTTGTCACAAGAAAAGATAAATGAGATTTATAGTTTACTATATCCTTTTACTCAGACTGATGATAGCTTGAAAGCAAAGCATATTGCCGATATAAAAAGCAAGGTTGAACCAAAACTTACTGAGAGCTCACAAGAAATCGTAACAGAAAAATCTGAATCTAAAATCACATATCAAAAAGAAGCTAAAGAAAAAATCTGTCCGAAATGCGGTGGTAGGCTTGTTTTGAAGACAGCTTCTAGAGGAGCAAACGCAGGTAAAGAGTTTTATGGTTGTTCAAATTTTCCGAAATGCAGATACATACTTTCTGACAATAAAAAAGAGCTGTGAGATTCACAGCTCTTTTTATTCTTCTCTGAAAATTATAAATGTCGCATCTGAGAAAAGCTCAGAGGTATACGGCAGATTGCCGAGTATTACGGGAAAGCCTGCAACAAACGCGACACAAAGCACAAACAAAAACAGATGCCTTGCAAAAAAGCGGCTTATTGTCAGAGCGGTGTCATCGTTTAATGCGACAATGCCTGCAAAAACGGGAACGAGAATCATAAATACGGTGTGGGTATTCTCGCTGAGCGTGAAGCCGAAAACCGCAAGCGCAACAGCAATCAGAACCGCAATGCCTGTTGTTATCTTTGCGCTTATAAAAGCCTTTATAATATAAGCGGCAATGATGAGCAAAAGCGGAATACTGCACAAGAGAAGCTTTAAAAGAATTTCTCTGTGGCTTGTTGACAGGTGAAAAATGTGAACAGAAAGATAATACGAGCTGAACTGGTCAGCGTAAAATTCATTGTTTTCGAGAAGCTTTGTCAGAACAAAAATCGCAACGCCCGCCGACGCGCTGATAACGGCCAAAAGCTTCTGCTTTTTCATAAGCTGAACAATAATGACTGTCGGCACCAGAATCAGCAATGTCAACGGCTGAGCCGCAACGCAGAGTCCTGCGAAAATACAGGTGAGGATTTTACATTTTTCAATAAAAAACAATGCCGCTAAAAATGACGATAACGAAAGCAGAATATGAATATCATCTGTCAGAAAAACCGTGTTGCAGGATATCAGACTTAAAATGAAAAATACGGGCATAATCGCGGCTTCTGTTTTAATTTCCTTTGTCAGAGCCGACGACAGAAACAATGCGGCAACGGCGCACAGAAAAAGTCTGCACGCCAAAACAGCCGCGCTTGTAAAGCTCTCATAAATCAGCGTTATGCCGACGAGCAGAACGAGTGCGGAAAGCGCATATTTATTTTTATCAAATAAGGCTCTGATGTTCATTTTAAATTCCCAGAAGCTTCGCAAACGAAGCGTAATAAATAAGATAGAAAATAACGATAATAAAATGCTTTTTAAGCTTTTCGGCAATGCCGTTCACCGCTGAGGTAACAGCGTTGTTTTTTCTGTAAAGCATAAACAGCCAGAGAATGCACTGGCCTGTGATAATTGCGGATGTCCAACGGTTCCAGTTAAGTCCGAAAACATAAGCGGGAACGGCTGAAAGCGGATGAATAAGACAAAGAAACACAATGAGCTTTTCTTCCTTCTTTTCACTTTGCTTGATAGCTTTTATCCAGCCGTAAGCGAATGTAATAAAGACGGGAGCTAAAATTACAACAATTCCGAGCAGGTTGGCAGGGGACATCGTTGTTGTAATCGTATCTGCGAGATAATCCGTGCCCGTGAAATATTCATTCGGAACAAGCCCTGAAAGCCACTCTCTTGAAAGCGGAAAATCGGCCTTGCTTATCATAAAATCAATCATTTCTTCGGGTGAGCCGAAGCCCGACGCGCTTCTTTTTGTAACGGTGAAAAGTGCAAAAGCAATCAACGATATATATGTCACACCGCAGAAAATGCCGTCGCGGACATATTTTTTGTTTCTGAAGCAGTCATAAAGAAGTGCGATTGCAAGCGGCACCATATAAAGAAACATATAAGCGTGATGAATTGCAACGCATAAGAGCATCAGGGCGGGCACGAGAAAGCGCAGAAATCTTTTTTCATTAAGAATAAAAGCGAAAAACGTCAGCAGTATAAGATAGATGTCAACAATACCTATCCAGCTCGACATCAGCGGCATAAAAATCGGGGATGCAATCATCGTGGTGACTATTGCGATAACCGCCGTTTTGTTTTCTGCCGTCTTTATAATTTTTCCGCCAAGCAGAGATATCGTTGCAATCAGAATCACGGTAACAGTCACACAAACGCACCAAAGCAGCTCCAACGATACCGTCGGTGTGAACCACGAGAGGATTTCACCGAGCATCGCGCGAGGCATATATCCGTGGCTGTAATCTCCGAGATAGGTCAGCATCTGCCAGACTGTCGTTTCTCCGACATCCGAAAGAAAGCTGAACATCTGTATCATCAGAAACACAAAAATACAGATTTCATATTTAGTTTTTTGGAAAAAAACCTTAAGCATCACAGTTACTCCGGATAAATGTCTTTTGTGCCGTCAGCCAGCTCAACGCCTTTGTCATAAACGACAATCAGCCTTGACTCCTTTTTATAATCAAAAGAATGAATAACATCCTTTTCTATTTCAAACATATCTCCGCTTCTGAAGAGATATGTTTCTTTTTTGCCGTCCTTTTTTACGGTGACCTCAACCTCACCGTCGATGATAAAAAAGGTCTCGCGGTTAAGCTTATGAAAATGTCCGCCGCGTACACTTGACGGCTTCGATTCAACAAAATTCACCTGAGAGCATTCGCCGTGCATCAGCTGCATCAGACGACCGCGCTCATCGTTGAATTCAAAATCGGGTTTTAAAATTTTCAGCATAATCTCACCTAAATATTAGAATAAGAATTATTTTTGATTATCGAATAAGTCTTGATAAGCTCCTCAATTCCGTCATCAAGACTGTACTGAGGTCTCCAGCCTGTGTTTTCGAGCCTTTCGTTTGAAACAATGTAGTTTCTCTTGTCAGGGTCGGAGTTGATTTCGGATTCAAAGAATGTAAACTGCGGAAGATGCTCCTTTATCTTTTCACAAAGCTCGAGCTTTGAAAGATTTGCGTCAGAAAGTCCGCAGTTGTATGCCTTGCCCTTCATTTCTTCAAAGTTATCGATAGCGTGGATATAAGCGCCGACAACATCGCGTATGTGGATGAAGTTGCGCTTGAAATGTCCTTCAAAAACAATCATAGTTCTGTCGTTTACCGCGCGGTATACAAAATCATTGACAAGAAGGTCAAGCCTCATTCTCGGTGAAGCACCGAACACCGTTGCAAAACGGAAGGTCAGCGAATTGCCGCTTTCGAGAACAGCCTTTTCAGCCTGAACCTTTGTTGTGCCGTAAAGGGATATAGGGTTAAGCGGAGTTTCCTCAGTGCAGTAAATACTGCCGTCAGATGTACCGTAGCCGCTGTTTGTGCAGGGGAAGATGATTTTCTGCTCGGGTTTTCTTAATCTCAGAAGCATAAGTATTGCATCAAGATTTGTGCTTTTTGCCGCGACCTTATCATAGTCACAAAGCGGAAAGCCGACGAGAGCTGCAAGCGGAATAATAAAATCCGCACCGTCAATAAAACGGCGTACGGTCTTCTCGTCACGGGCATCACCGCGAATGATATTAAAGCGTTTATCCGCACAGCAGTCGAGCAGTGCGGTCTGATTAAAATAGAAATTATCAAGCACACTGACCTCGTGGCCGAGGCGCAGAAGCTCAGGCACAAGCACACTGCCGATATATCCGGCACCGCCCGTGATTGCAATTTTCATATATTATCGCCTCCGCCGTAAATCAGTTTTGTTCCGTCATTTTCAAATTCAAACGGAATAATTTTTGATGGCTCAAACAGGTCGGCTACCTTTTGCCGCCTGTCCTCGGGCACATAAAGAAGCATAAAGCCTCCGCTGCCTGCGCCGAGAATTTTTCCGCCCAGCGCGCCTGCATTTTTGGCTCTCGCATAAATTTCGTCAATCTCTCTTGTGCTGATTTTATCCGAAAGAGTGCGCTTGAGCCTCCAGGTGTAGTCGAGAAGTCTGCCGAATTCATCAAGATTTGTGTCAGAGGAAAGAATTTTTTCTCCCTCGTCAACGAGTGATTTCATTTCGTGAAGCTCGGTAAGCTTGAGCGGTATGTTATTCTGCTGTGTCACGGCAACCTCACCAGAAAAATGAGAGAAGCCAGTGAAAACAAGCAGGAGATTTCTGTTGAATTCCTCTTTGCGCTTAAATGAAATTTCAATGGGGTTTACCTTGTAGCTGCCGGAATCAAAGCTGATTTTGTTCAGTCCGCCGAAAGCCACGGCAAGCTGATCCTGAACACCGCCCGCCTCGTTGCAAAGCACTCGTTCGAGATAAATTGCTTCTTTGGCAAGCTCCATTTTACTGAGTCTCTCACCCTTGAGAATGTGAAGCTCGTTGAGAAGTCCGACCGCAAAGGATGAGCTTGAGCCGATGCCCGAACGGGCGGGCAGGTCAGCGTCATAAGCGATCTGAATTCTGTCGATATCAAGATATTTCAGAGCCTCCCTGACAAGCGGATGACTGAGCTCGTCGGGTGAATTGAAGCGTTCGATTTTTGAATAGGTAAACTGATTTTTATATTCAAAAAGTGCAGGAAGACGGCGTACCGTAACATAAGAGTACTTATCGAAGGTTGCAGACAGAACACACCCGCCGTATTCGTTAAAATACGCAGGAAAATCTGTTCCTCCGCCGAGGAAAGACATTCTGAACGGTGTTCTGGTGGTAATCATCAATCAATCTCTTCCTTTACAAATTCTGCAAGAGTTTTATACTGTCTGACATTGCGGATTGAAAGCGTGTTGTCGCCGCCTGTCAGAAAAATCGGAGTGCATCCTGCGTCAAGTCCTGCGAGAACATCCCTTTCGGAATCACCGACCATAAATGATTGTGAGAGGTCGATGTTATAATCCTCGGCCGCCTGTCTTATCATGCCGCCCGCGGGCTTGCGACAGTCGCACTTTTTCTTGAGTTCACTCACTTCACCCTCAAATCCGCTGTCGGGATGATGCGGACAGAAATACAGTGCATCAATAAAGGCGCCACCTTCGCCGAGAAGCGTGTCGAGCTTGGCATGGATTTCGTCGAGCACGGAATAAGTCAGCCGTCCCATCGCGATTGAGGGCTGATTGGTGACAACAACCGCGAGATAACCGCTGCGGTTTATCTTTTTTATTGCCTCAGCCGCGCCGTTAATCAGCTCAAGCTGATTGGGTGAGGTGATATAGCCCTTATATTTGTTTATCGTGCCGTCGCGGTCAAGAAAAATCGCCTTCTGCTTCTTATCCGCGCGTTTAGCGAGAACGATGCCCTTTTCCACATCGGAGGTCACCTGACGAAGCCTGTCCGAGGTACCCATATCCTTGACATACTCGGCTGAGCGGTAAGCGTAAATCCTGCCTGTCGGAATCAGCGGCTCGAGCACATCCGAGCGCAGATTGAGCTTGCCGTCATTATGGGGTGCATCAAGCACCTTTTTTGAAAGAATATGAATTCCTGCGTTGACGCAGTTGGTATAGTTTCCGAAGCCGTCGTTTTTAAACCAGTCGGTAACTACATTTTCTTTATTGCATACAACAAGCTCGCTGTCGTAGGGATGCGAGTTCGGATGCACCAGAAGAGTTGCGAGCGCATTGTTTCTGCGGTGAAAATCAATCATTTTCGCGAAATCAACGCTGAAAATAAGGTCGCCGTTGATAAGCAGAAAATCATCTGACAGCATTTCCTTTATTCTGAAAAGAGAGCCTGCCGTACCAAGCGGCTTGTCCTCCTGATAATAACTGATGTTGACATCCAGATATGAGCCGTCGCCGAAATAGCGCATAATCTTATCCTTGAGATGATGCACAACGATAATGATATCCTTTATGCCGAATCTTCTGAGATTTTCTATCTGATATTCAAGCACGGGCCGACCGCAGATTTCTACCATCGGCTTTGGCCTGTCAGTGTAAAGCATCTGAAGCCTCTTGCCGAAGCCTCCTGCCATAATAACTGCTTTCATTTGCGTCACCGCCGTCAGATTCTGATTTTGATTTCACTGACTCCGAGCACGGATTTCAGAAGTGAATTGTCCATAGCTGTGGATGATGTCCGTTTTTCAAAAAACAGCTTCATAATTTCCGCTTCGGGAGTCTTTATAATGTGCCGCATCGGCAGGTTATGCTTGTCTGCAATCATTACACCGATGTCGTATTTGCTCAAGCTGTCATCACCGCAGAGATTAAGAGTCTGCGGAATATCCTTTAAAAGGCTGAGCCTTACAAGAATATCTGCGACGCTTTCGTAGTCGAGCGCGGAGCGCCACAGACCGTCAGCGAGCGTGAAATCCTGTCCCTCAGCGGTTTTTTCGACAATACTGTCATAAAAGTGCTTTTTGTTTTCAAGAAGTGAGGGCCCTATCATATACGGAAGCCTCACAGCGGTAAAGCCGTAAGAGCGTACGATTTCTTCCGCCTCAAGCTTCTGTCTGCCGTATTCGCTGACAGGGAATGCGGGGTCGGTCTCTTTGAAGGATGATATCTCACTTGTGTTCTCACCGTAGACACAGTCTGTTGATGAAAAACAGAAGAACTCAGCCTCTGAAAATACCTCAAGAAAATTTTTGAGTGCCGTTATATTTATGCTTCTTGCAAAATCGGGCTCGCGCTTTACGAGGTCGAGGTTGTGGCAGGCGGAAAAGTAGAAAATCTTACAGCTTTTCTTGTTTTCGACAAGGCGCTCAAGACCTGCAATGCTTTCGGCGTCGGTTACATCGAGCTTTACCCAATTAACCCTCTGAGAACAGAGATTTTCTTTGTTACCGTGATATGTTGCGATGATGTCTTCATCCGTATTATTTACAAGACTTTTTACAACATAAGAGCCTAAAAATCCGTTTGCGCCGACAACGATATACATACTGCCACCTCTGAACATATATATCACATTTTAGCACAATACAATGTTTTATTCAACAACCTTGAGACAATAATAATTATAAAATAAGAAAAAAGGGAATTTTCTCCCAAAATTCACAAAGAATTCATAAATAAACTGTTGACAAAAGCCTTGCTCGGTTGTATATTATAAGTACAACTTAGCACTCGCATCAAAAGAGTGCTAACGGTGCTAAAAGGTGGTGAGAGATTGGAACTCAGTCAGAGAAAAGAGAAGATACTCGCTGCTGTTGTAGAGCATTATATAAAAACAGGTGAGCCTGTCGGTTCCAAAACTCTTCTGTCTGCGCTCGACATCACGGTTTCAAGTGCAACGATACGAAACGAGATGGCGGAGCTTGCAGCCCTCGGCTACCTTGAACAGCCTCACACCTCAGCGGGCAGAATCCCCACAAACGAGGGTTATCGGTATTATGTCGATAATCTTATGGGTGTCAGACCGCTTGACGAGTCAGTCAAAAGACGGATTGAGGCCGGTGTTTCACTCAAAAACGCGAGTCCCGAGGCAATACTTGCCAAGGCAAGTGAATTTCTTGCCGATATGACGGACTGCGCGGCGGTGTCAACCACCCCGTCGGGTGAGAATGCGACAATCAGGCGTGTTGAGTTTGTACCCGTCGGAACAAGAACGGGAATGATAGTTCTCCTTACCTCAACGGGAGTCATCAAAAGCAAGGTTTGCAGAAGTGATGTTGACCTGAATTCTTCAATGATTGAAAAATTCTATAACATCGTCAAATCATCCTTCCTCGGCTTACCGCTCGATGACATTGATACGGCAACGCTTCAGACACTTGTTGCTTCAATGGGTGCGGATGCGCTGACGATGATACCGTTTGTTTCTGCGGTTTCCGAGCTTGCTCAGGAGGCTATGAGAACAATGGTTATGCTCGGCGGACAGTCGAACATCCTGCGCTACCGTGAGGATTACGGAACGACCGCGTATGAGCTTATGGATTTTCTGAGACGAGGTGAGCCGATAAGCCAGCTTCTTGCTAACAGCAAGGAGGATTTCGATGTCAAAATCGGCGGTGAAAACAAGTTCAAGCAGCTTGAGAATTCCAGCGTTATAATGGCACACTACAACATAGACGGCGACAATCGCCGCTCGATTGGTATAATCGGCCCGACAAGAATTGACTATGCGAGTCTTATACCGAGTGTAAGATATCTGACCGACCTCGTCGGTGAGCTTCTTACACAGACACTTAATGAAGACTGAAAGGAATGAAATTAGTTGGCAAAGGATAAGAAAAAGAATGCCGAAGAGGAAGTAATTGAAGAAAAAGAAGTGGCGGCAGAGCCCTCAAAGGAAGAGGAGCTTCAGAAACAGCTTGATGAGAAAAACGATCAGCTTCTGAGAACTCTTGCAGAGTACGATAACTTCCGCAAGCGCTCACAGCGTGAGAAGGAAGCACTTTATGCAGAATGTAAAGCATCGGTGATAAATGCGCTTCTGCCTGTGGCAGATAATTTCGACAGAATTTTTGCTAATCCCGACGGAACACTCGAGGATTACAAAAAGGGCGTCGAGATGACCTTTAAGCAGTTCAGCGAGGTTTTCAAATCTCTCGGCATCGAGGCGTTCGGTGAGGTCGGTGAAGAATTTGACCCGAACTTCCACAATGCAGTAATGCATACTGAAGACGACTCGGTCGGTGAGAATACAATCACAACAGTAATCGTCAAGGGCTATAAGCTCGGCGATAAAATCATCCGCCCCGCAATGGTTGCGGTTGCAAACTAAAACAACAAACGAAAATATATTGGAGGAATTTATTATGGCAAAGATTATCGGTATCGACTTAGGTACAACAAACTCATGTGTATCAGTTATTGAAGGCGGCGAGCCTGTAGTTATCGCAAACGCAGAGGGCGCCAGAACAACACCGTCAGTTGTCGGCTTCGGCAAGAACGGTGAAAGAATGGTCGGTCAGGTTGCAAAGAGACAGGCTATCACAAACCCTGACAGAACAGTTGCTTCAATCAAGCGTCAGATGGGTACAGATTACAAGGTTACAATCGACGACAAGAAGTACACTCCGCAGGAGATTTCTGCAATGATTCTTCAGAAGCTCAAGACTGATGCAGAAGCATATCTCGGCGACACGGTAACAGAGGCTGTTATCACAGTTCCCGCATACTTCACAGACGCACAGCGTCAGGCTACAAAGGACGCAGGTAAGATTGCAGGTCTCGAGGTTAAGAGAATCATCAA
>JAZQGS010000076.1:0-2111 GCA_045540195.1 Acutalibacteraceae bacterium | reverse complement strand
GTCTCGGTCTTATGATCGGTATTGAAACCGAAAAGAGCGCAAAGGATATTGTAAACGCTTGTCTTCAGAAGGGTGTGCTCGTTCTCACTGCAAAGACAAAGGTCAGACTTCTTCCTCCGCTCAACATCGGGTGGGATGAGCTTAAAAAGGCAATCGCAATTCTCAAGGAAGCTATTGCTGAATAAAATACAACCATATACAAATTATAAAAGTGCGGAATTTCAACTCCGCACTTTTTCTTTTTAAGGAGATTATTATGTGTACCGCTATCAGCTTTAAAACAAAAGACCACTATTTCGGCAGAACGCTTGACCTTGATTATCACTATAACGAAAGCGTTGTTATAACCCCAAGGAATTTTTCTTTCAGCTTCCGTAACGGAAGAGAAATTAAAAATCACCTGGCAATAATCGGAATTGCAACGGTAATTGATGATTATCCGCTTTATTATGAGGCGACCAACGAAAAGGGGTTAAGTGTTGCAGGGCTCAATTTTCCGCATAACGCACACTACTTCCCCGTTTCCAATAATAAAGAAAACCTTGCACCGTTTGAGCTTATTCCGTGGATGCTCGGTCAGTTTACAAGTGTTGACGAGGTAAAGGAAAAGCTTAACAAAATCAACATTGCAGACATCAATTTTAATGAAAGCTTCAAAAACTCTCCCCTTCATTGGATTGTTGCCGACAGGGATAAAAGCATCACAGTTGAGTGTATGGAAGAAGGTTTGAAAATCTACGACAACCCGTTGGGCGTACTGACAAACAATCCGCCGTTTGACTTGCAGTTAAAAATTTATAAAAGCACAATCGGCACGCTCGGCAAAGAAGAGGTTGACCCGAAAATAAATTCAAAGGGGCTTGATGCGTTCGGTCTGCCGGGTGATTTATCCTCGCCGTCGCGTTTTGCAAAAGTGGCTTTCGCAAAAGAAAAATCCGTCTGCTGTGAGACGGAGGAGGAAAGCGTTACGCAGTTTTTTCATATTCTCGGCACGGTCAACACTCCGAGAGGCTTTATAAAAGACGATTATATGACGGTTTATACCTCCTGTTGTAACACGGACAAGGGAATTTATTATTACACCACCTACGGCAATTCGCAGATAAGTGCGGTTGATATGAATAAAGAGAGTCTTGATTCTGATGTTCTTGTCTCATATCCGCTTGTGACAGGTCAACAGGTTAACAGGATGAATTAAAAAAGCAAGGTAGCCGTTAACTACCTTGCCTTAATTTTATTCCTTATCAGAAACCTTAATAATATATTCTCTGAAGAATACAACAGCTTCTTTAAGTGAGCTTACGGGAATACGCTCGTTTGTTGCGTGAGTTGTAAAGAAGAGCGAAAGCGGTACATTGAACGGTGCAAAACGAAGAATGTTATCGCAGATTTCACCGTAACGGTAAGCGTCCGTGCCGCCCATTACAAGGTAACGTGCAACCGCAACTCCCTCGGGGTGAATGCTGTTTTCAACGCTCTCGATTGCCTTGAACGCTCTCGATGAGGTTGACGAGAACGGTGTTGCTTCCTTGCCGTTGAAGTATTCGATGTCGATATCCTTATATCTGATGTTCTTACGCACATGCTTTTCAACATCAGCAAGGCTGTCGCCCGGAAGCGGACGGAAATTGACCGTAATGCTCGGTCTCTGCGGAAGTACATTCGCCGCGGGACTGCCCTCACACATTGAAACGCTTGTGATTGTTCTTACCATACTTGCACCCTGCGGAATTGTCTTGAGAATGAACTTGAGCAGGGGCTTGAAAATCGGATAATTGCAGATAAGAATTTTACCGAGGTATGTTGCTCTGCCGCCGACAGCGTGGATAAGCTCGTCAAGGAACGGCAGCCAATGCGACTTGAACTGATTTTTTTCAAGGTCACGCACCGCATTTGCAAGCTTCCACATACCGCTGTGCTTAGGTGCGGCTGATGTGTGGCCGCCCTTATCGTGCAGAGTTATTTTCATATCAACATAGCCCTTTTCTGCTGTTCCGACAGCGGCAAGGCGTGTATTGATGATTCCCGGTAATTTAAGGTCAATGAGCGCACTGCCCTCGTCGAGCACGCTGTCAAGGCGCACTCCGCGCTCCTTGAGAGTTTTACGATTG
>JAZQGS010000075.1:0-2047 GCA_045540195.1 Acutalibacteraceae bacterium | reverse complement strand
AGAAAAAACAATAACCTCAACGGTAATTATGAAAGTAGAATCATAAGAAAGGTGCTTGTCTGTTATGAAAAAAATTTATCTTATAGCGATGGTTATCGCACTTTTGGCAGGCCTTGCTACATACTTTTTTGCAAACGAGCTAAAAACAAGCAAAATCGTAACCGGCGTAAACGAAGCAACGGTGCTGATTGCGCTTGAGGATATAGACGAAAACACGATTCTCACCGCAGATATGTTCCAGACGGTAAAGCTGCCGCAGACCGCAGTTTCCTTCGGTACTGTCGGCGAAATAAACGATATTATTGGTTATATGTCAACCGACAGAATACTCCGTGGCGAACAGCTTATGGCAGGTAATATAATTCCCGTCGGAAGCGATAAGGCAAAGGGCAGGCTTTCCTACGAGCTTGCAGACGGAATGTATGCTTACACGGTTGAAATCAGTATTCAGAACAGCCTTGGCTATTTCATAAAAGAGGGCGACAAGATAAATATCTACGACAGCCGTGTTCCGTCTGCGAAGCCTGTTCTTGAAAACATTCCGGTGCTTAAAATTGGTGATTATACTGCCAACTCACAACAGGCGGCTGGCGTTGAAATAACAACCTATACGGTTATGACAATGGGTTTGACTCAGGCACAGATAGCAAAATTCCTCGAGATAGAGAGTGCTTACAGAGTTTCTCTCGTTCCTTACGTCGAAGCCTATGAACTTACGGATGATATAGCCAATGCTGATGTACCCGAGGATCAGCCCGAAGAGCCGCAGACAAACCTCGGTATGGGCGAAATCACAACGGCACCGCCCGAAGCACAGCAGTAAAGAGGGGAGGATAAGAAAATGGAAAAAATAAATCTTCTCGTTCTGTCCGATGACCTGGATTTACGCATAGAAATCAAAAACCTTGTTTGTGATGAGGACTTTGCAATCACCGGCTATTCGGATATCACTCCCGACGGAAAAACAAAGATTGTCAACAAATTCCCCGAGGTTGTCCTCTGCGCAGTCAAGGGTGAGGTACCCGAAAGTGTATTTACCTTTGTTCAGGATTTGCTCGTGGTCGCAAGAGAAACAACGGTTATCCTCGTTAACGACAATATCTCGGTTGACCTTGTCAATAAGGCAGCACAGTACGGCATTCGCAAGGTGCTTCCGATTTACGGTATCGACTCCGCCGAGTTTTCCGAGAACATAAAAACGGTTTACTCCCTCGAACAGCAGAGAGTTTTAGACAATAACGAAAGCAAAAAGGTGCGCTGTAAGGCGCTTGGCTTCTTCGGCGGTAAGGGCGGCACGGGTAAGACCACTCTTGCAATCGGCGTTGCTGCAAGCCTTGCAAAATCGGGCAAAAGAGTAATGCTGCTTGACCTTGATTTACAGTTCGGCGATGTTGCAATGGCGCTCGACCTCGATACAAAAAACTCAATCGTTGACCTTGTTCAGGACAGAGGCGGCATAACGATAGAAAACATAAACGCCTTCGCCGTTGAGCATTCAAGCGGTATGAGTGTGCTCTGCGCCCCGAAAAGCTCAGAGTTTGCGGATTTCGTAACACCCAACCACGTTGAGAAAATAATTGACATTATGAGACCCTACTACGAATACATAATCGTCGATTTCCCCTCAGCCTTCAATGATGTTACGATAACCGCCTGCGAAAACTGCGAGGAGCTTTATCTCATTTATAATAATGAAATTCTCTCACTCAACAACGCAAAAATCTGCTACACAATACTCGACCAGCTTCATCAGCGTGAAAAAATCCGCTTCGTACTCAATAAGGTTGAAAAGAGCCTTATCAAGCAGCAGGATTTTGAAGAAATGTTTGCGCAAGGTATTTTCATAAGCATTCCTGCCGATTATCAGGCAGCGCTGATGAGCATCAACAAGGGTCAGGCGGCAACGGTTGCTCAGCCGAAATCCTCCCTTGCAAAGGGTATTGCCGATATGGCGGACAAAATAATTGAAGTTCACACAGGTATAACTCCCATAAAGGAAAAGCCGACCAAAAAGAGAGGCTTTAAGAAGAAATAAGAGGTGCTGTTA
>JAZQGS010000074.1:0-10516 GCA_045540195.1 Acutalibacteraceae bacterium | reverse complement strand
CCGGAAGTGTTTTGAGTATATGCTCGGCAATTTCGCCGACAACAAGAGCCGGAGAAATCTTAAACATCAGCTTGAGCATATAAAAAATGTTTGATATCATCGAATGCTTTGTCTTGTTCTTATTCTTTTTCATCAGTCATTCACACTCCCCTCTTGTGATTTGTAGCTTGAAGCCTGGAGTGTGAACATCTCCGAATAAATCCCCGATGCCTGCATCAGCTCATCGTGAGTTCCGCTTTCGGCAACTGTTCCGCCTTCAAAGACATAGATTTTATCTGAGAGAACAGCACTCGAAAGTCTGTGTGAAATGTAAATAACCGTTTTTTCCTTAGTCGCGCTGATAAGACTTTCGTACATCTTATACTCCGCAATCGGGTCAAGTGCGCTCGACGGCTCGTCAAGCACGGCAAGGTCAAACGAACGGGCAAACATTCTTGCCGCCGCAACCTTCTGCTGTTCACCGCCCGAGAGCCCCGTTCCCTTTTCGTCAAATTCTCGTGTCAGAACGGTTTCTGCCTTTTGCGGCAGAGCGTTGACACAGATATCGGCACCGCTGTTTCTGAGTGCCTCGTCAACAAGCTCGGCATCCTCGTTTGTCTCGACCTCACGGCATAGAACATTCTCACCCACGCTCAGGGCAAAGACCTTGTAATCCTGAAAAACCGTTGCAAGACGGTCGCGCAGGGATTTGATGCTGTATTCCCTGATATCGACTCCGTTATAAAGAATCACACCCTCGTCGGGATCGTAAAACCTAAGAAGAAGCTTGACAAATGTGGTTTTTCCTGCGCCGTTTTTGCCGACAATCGCTGTTGTTTCACCCTTGTTGAAGATGAGATTCACATTGACAAGTGACGGCTTTTCGGCTGACGGATATGTAAAGGAAACATTTCTGAATTCGAGCGTTTCAAGCTCGTCTGCCTCTCTGCTTCCGCCCGTAACCTTGGATTCGTATTCAAAGAATTCACGAAGATTTCCGAAGAATTTTGCTTCCTTGCGGATAGCGCCGATTGCCTCACCGAGATCGTTGAAAACATCCTTGAGGTTGCTCATTGCCGTCATAATAACCGAGAAATTCGAAATTGAAAGATTGCGCTTGATTGCAAATCTGTAAGCGGCATAGACATAGGTTATCACAACGGGAAGAGATGTTCCGAAAAGTCCCGAAAGCACCTCGAGAACAGCCATTTTCTTGCCGTATTTTTTAATGATTTCGCGGTTACTCTCAACCGCAGCCTTGTAGCGCGAATGCATAACATTGAAGATACCCGAGGTACGCATATCCTTTGCAAATTCTCTGAGAAAAACCGTCCGCTTGACATAAGCCTTTGATCGCTTGTGCGGCGTCATCTGCTTATCCTTTTTGACCTCAACCTTGCCCTTGATTGATTCGATTATAAGCACGGCAATCATCGAAAGAAGGATAAGAAGTATTTTCGCATCGATTGAAATGACATAAGCAATCAGAAAAACTCCCGTCATACCGCCCGAAATTATCATCGCAAAGACATAGCTGAACTCCATATAATGAGAATCGCTGATAATCTCAGTCGCGCGCTGATATTTGTCATAAAACTCGGGATTTTCAAAGCACTGCATATCGACCTCAACAGCCTTTTTGAAAATTTTCTGATTGAGATTTTTATAAAAAATCTTCATCTGCCGTGAGCAGACATAGTCACCGAAGCAGTCCACCGCCTTTGAGAGCACACCTGCCAGGGCAAAGACTCCCACCATTGCCGCAAACTGTCCGAAGCTTCCGCCCTTTTCGATGATGTCGAGAAGGACCTTGAGGAACATTATTTCCTGAACAAAGCCTGTGAAAAACCAGTATGCAATCATCGTTGCGACCTGTGAAACGAGCATAAGCGGTGCGCACTGAGTTATGATTTTAAACGCATACAGAGTGTTTTTCAGGTTTTCAAGGCGTTCCTTTTTCTTGTTTGTTTTTTGTTTCATTTTACCTCCTCTCCGAGGTTGCTTTTCTGCATAAAATGACAGCTGAATGCAAAAACTCCCGGGAACAAAACGCTCCCGGGAGTATACAGAATCTGATGCCTGTTATGCAGAAACAGACACAACCGCCGGATAACCGTTTTTGATGTTTTTGATAATAAATCTTGTCATTATGTCTGTCTCCTTTCTAAAATATTTGCATTTTTCAATGCTCCTATAAATTACCATATCAGCAATAAAATGTCAAGAGCTGAACACAATATTTCTGACGGCATATTATGTAATGGGAATTTGCTTGCAGTAATTCCCCTAAAATTTATATATTGTTAATATATAAAATCATAAAAACATTGAAAGTAGATGATTTTTGATGTATAATAGTATGGTTAATATATGGTGATGTCCGGAGGAATTGTTTATGGAAGCTTATCTTGATAACAGTGCAACCACACCGCTTTGCAGAGAAGCTGTCGAAAAAGTGAATTTTGCCCTGACCTCCTGTTGGGGTAACCCGTCCTCCCTGCACGCTAACGGCATCGCCGCATCCGAGCTGCTCGAGGAATCAAGAAGCGTTATCGCGCGCAAGCTTGCTTGTGAAAATGACGAAATCATATTCACCTCAGGCGGTACGGAAAGTAATAACATCGCGATTCTCGGCGCCGCCAATGCGCTCAAAAGACGCGGCAGCCGTATCATCACAACCTCAATCGAGCATTCGAGCGTTGAGGAGCCCGTAAAGTTTCTTGAATCACAGGGCTTTGATGTTATAAGACTTCGTGTCGGTGAAAACGGACTTATCGACGAACGCCAGCTTTATGCGGCAACAAACCCGTCAGTTGTGCTTATCAGCATTATGTATGTCAACAACGAAATCGGCTCTGTTCAGCCCGTCGAATTTGCAAAGAGAGCCGCCGTTCACGCGGGCGCAAATGCGCTTATTCATTGTGACGCCGTTCAGGCATTCGGTAAAATTCAGCTCAAGCCCTACAATATGGGTGTTGACCTGATGAGCATCAGCTCACATAAAATCCACGGTCCCAAGGGCGCGGGCGCACTCTTTGTAAAGAAGGGTACCCGACTCGCTGCGCATGTGCTCGGCGGTCTTCAGGAAAACAAAATCCGTCCCGGTACGGAGCCCTTGCCCGCAATCGCAGGCTTTGCCGCCGCAGCTGACGCGATGCCCGACTATAAAAGCTGTATGGAGCACGCAAAAGAACTGCGTGATTATTTCATCCGCAATGTTTCGGCTATGGAGAATGTCAGAATCAATTCACCCGAAAAAGCCGTGCCGTATATCACAAACATTTCCGTTATGGGCATTCCGTCTGAGCTTATGCTCAACTACCTTTCAAATATGGGTATTTATGTTTCGAGCGGCTCAGCGTGCGCCAAAGGTAACAAGAGCCGTGTTCTTAAGGCTATGAATCTTTCTGACGAAATAATAAACAGCGCGCTGAGAATCAGCTTCTCGCGCTTCACAACAAAGGAAGAAATCGACTATCTTCTCTACGGCATTGCTAACGCTCAGAAAACTATGAGAAGAATGAAATAAATTTGGAGTTTCTTAAAATGAAGGAAATAATTTTGCTTAAAAACGGTGAGCTTGCCCTCAAGGGACTCAACCGTCACACATTTGAAAATCAGCTCGTTAAAAATATGAAGCAGAGACTTCACGACCTCGGAAAAATCCGCTATGTGCAGTCACAGTCAACGATTATGGTCGAGCCTATCGATGAGAGAGTCGACCTTGACGAGGCATTCCGCCGACTTCAGAGAATCTTCGGCATTGCAGGTCTTTCC
The DNA here is from genome assembly GCA_045540195.1 of Acutalibacteraceae bacterium. Classification (GTDB taxonomy): domain Bacteria; phylum Bacillota; class Clostridia; order Oscillospirales; family Acutalibacteraceae; genus CAG-488. The sequence goes on along the minus strand of JAZQGS010000074.1, from coordinate 6,760 downwards.
CGTTGCGCGGCCGTTGAAAAGGATATGGATGCGATACTGCCCGCCGCCTGTGAATATCTCAGAGAAGAGCTGATACTCGCAAAAACCTTTAAGGTTGAAGCAAAGCGTTCAGATAAAAAATTTCCGTTCAACTCACCGCAGATCTGCCGTGAGGTCGGCGGTATGATACTTTCAAAATATCACCATCTCAAGGTTGATGTGCATAATCCAGATCTTATTGTAAATGTTGAAATCAGGGACAATTACGCTTATATCCACGGCAATCAGCTCAAGGGCGCGGGCGGTATGCCCGTCGGCTCTGCAGGACAGGCCGCCATTCTCATTTCGGGCGGTATTGACAGTCCCGTTGCAGCCTGGATGATGGCAAAAAGAGGCTTGCGTCTTTATGCCATCCACTTTGCTTCACCGCCGTATACATCACAGCGTGCCGAGATGAAGGTGCATTCGCTTCTTCGTCAGGTTTCAAAATACAGCGGCAATATTCCGCTTTGCGTTGTTCCCTTCACACACATTCAGGAGGAAATCAAGGACAACTGTCCCGAGGACCTCTTCACAATCATTATGCGTCGCTTTATGATGCGCTGTGCCGAGAGAATCGCAAAGGATCAGGGCTGCGGTGCGCTCATTACAGGTGAGAGTGTCGGTCAGGTTGCAAGCCAGACTATGCAGGCAATCGCCTGTACCGAGGCTGTCGTCGAGGAGCTTCCGCTCTTCCGTCCGCTTATCGGTATGGACAAGGACGAGGTTATTGAAATTTCAAGAAAAATTGATACCTTCGAGACCTCAATCCTTCCTTACGAAGACTGCTGTACGGTATTCACCCCCAAGCATCCGCGTACCCGTCCTCAGCTGAAAAATGTTGAGGAGGCAGAAAGCGTTCTCGATGTAGAGGCTCTTATTGAAGAGGCTCTCGGCAATCTTAAATTTATAAATATAGGTGACTGAATTGACAACTTGTGAAATTATCAGTGTCGGCACGGAGCTTCTGCTCGGTGACATTCTTAATACGGACGCACAGTTTCTTGCGCGTGAGCTTGCAGGTCTCGGCTTTGGTGTAATGCATCAGAGCGTTGTCGGCGACAACCACGACCGTCTGCTTGACTCAATATCTCAGGCAGCTCAAAGAAGCGACATCATCATTCTCTCGGGCGGACTCGGTCCGACTCCCGATGACCTTACCAAGGAGGTAGCCTGCGAATTTTTCGCAAAGGAGCTTGTTCTTCACAAGGAAAGTCTTGATAGAATGACAAAATATTTCACAAACAAGGGACTCGATATGCCCGAAAGCAACAAAAAGCAGGCTATGCTTCCGACAGACTGTGTTGTTTTTCAGAATAACAACGGTACTGCTCCCGGTCTTGCAATGGAAAAGGACGGCACACACATTCTGCTTCTTCCCGGCCCTCCGAGAGAGCTCAAGCCGATGTTTTTTGAAAGTGCAGTCCCCTATCTCAGACAGTTTTCAGACAAGATTATTATTTCACACAATATCCGCACCTTCGGCATAGGTGAATCGGCAATGTCACAGATTGTTGAGGATTTGCTTGAAAACGAAAATCCGACTGTTGCTCCCTATGCAAAGGACGGTGAGGCTCTGCTTCGCGTGACAGCTATGGCTGAAAGTGAAGAGGAGGCCGAAAGACTTTGCGCCCCCGTTATCGAAGAAATCAGAAGCCGTCTGAGCGATTACATTTACGGCATTGATTACACAAGCATTGAAGAGGCAGTGGTTGAGCTTCTCAAGAAAAAAGGATTAAAGCTTGCGACTGCCGAATCCTGCACGGGCGGTCTTATCGGCAAGAGAATAACCAATATTCCGGGGGCATCGGGTGTTTTTGATTGCGGTATTATTTCATACTCAAACGAAATCAAAAACAAAATTCTCGGTGTCAATGAGGAGGACCTGAAAACCTTCGGCGCTGTCAGCGAGCAGGTCGCAAAGCAGATGGCTCAGGGTGTTCTGAAATTAAGCGGTGCGGATATCGCAGTTTCCGTTACGGGAATTGCGGGACCGTCAAGCGACGGCACGGACAAGCCTGTCGGACTCTCTTATATCGGACTTGCCGACAAGGAAAATGTGTGGGTCAAAAAGCTTATGACGGGCAGAAATGACCGTGACTATAACAGATTTGTAAGTGCATCCAACGCTCTTAACGCCGTCAGGATGTATCTTACCAAGAGGTGATAAAATGGCTGACAATATGCAGAATAACGAAATCATCAACGAAACAACGGAGGTTAAGAAAAAGGGCAATCCTCTTTTTGCGGCACTCTGCGCTCTGCTTTGTGTTGCGATAGTTGCGTGCTCACTGTTTTCGTTTTTCAATATCAACGATTATATGAGTTCCTTTGAAGTGACTGAGCCGTCTGACACCGAAGCCAATAACGGCTTTAACCTCTATACCTCAATGGTGGCGAAATATAAGACAACCAAATATCCCGCAGGAATGAATCCCAATCTTATCAAGGCTTATTCCGTCAACAACGATGTTGTCGGTTGGCTGAGCATTCCCGGAACAAATGTCAACACTCCGATCGTTCAGTCAAAGGACAACAACTATTATCTGCGCTGTAATTTCTACGGCACAAACACAAACTACGGCACTCCCTATGCCGATTACAGATGCAAAAAAAATACACTCAGCACTAACACGGTTATCTACGGCCACAATATGCCGTCAGGCACACATTTTTATGATGTTCACCGCTATGAGGATATCGAGTGGTATAAGCAGCATCCCGTTATCAACTATTCAACACTCAACGGAAGCTATACCTTCCTTGTTTACACCGCCTTCTACACAACAGGTACAGTCAAATACAACGGCGGTTATTTCTTTAACTACATCTATCCGAATATGGGCCCGTCAAGCATGAGAGGCTTTATTGAACAGATAAATCAGAGGGCAATCTATACAACGGGAATTGACCTTCGTGCAAGTGACAGAATCATTACTCTTTCAACCTGCACACACTCACTCGACGCCGCCTGCGGAATGGATATTGACGGAAGACTCGTTGTTATCGGCAGACTTCTGCGCTCAGGTGAAACAACCAATGTTGACACATCCAAGGCAAAGTCCAATCCCGACTACCGCCGTCCTCAGATATGGTATGATAAAAAGGGTAAGAAGAACCCCTATTCAAATTCAGTGACCTGGCAACCGTCACAAAGATAAGGAGGCAGGGCTGTGGTTAATAAAAAAGATGTCGGCAAATCCGTTGCCGAAACTATCCGCAAAAGTGTACTCGGTATCGCGCTCATCGTGCTTGTATCAACGGGTGCTTATCTGCTGAACGCTTATGTTATCGAGCCTTTCAAGCATCATCAGACAGGTAACGATACCACCGTTACCGATGAGGATAACACAAACACAACAAAGCTTGACGGCAACGAGGATGCCGTTCAGGCAAAATACAGCGCACTGCTCAAAATCAATCCGGATTTTGTAGGCAAGCTTTATATCGATGCGATTGAAGAGACGGGCTTCAATGTCGTTCAGGCAAGCGACAACAACAAATATCTCAAGCTCGGCTTCAAGGGTGAGACCACCCGATACGGAACGCTTTTTGTTGACTATCGCAACAACATCAGAAGCTTTAACACAAACACAATCATATACGGTCACAATATGCGCGACGGCTCTCAGCTCGGCTCTCTGAGCATTTACAGCGACATTGAGAACTACAAGGCATATCCGACAATCGATTTCAATACAATTTATTCAAACAATACCTGGAAGGTTTTTGCCGCCTTCATTTCAAACGGTGACAAGGCGCAGGATAACGGATACGAATTTCCCTATATCGCAACAACCTTCCCGACAGAGGATAAATTCCTTGAATTTATAGATGAGGTCAAATCCCGTTCATATTACACAAACGAAGCGGTTGACATTGTCCCCGGTGATAAGATTCTCACTCTTTCAACCTGCGACACCGTTTTTGAGGATGCCCGTTTTGTCGTAATGGCAAGACTTGTCCGTGACGGTGAAAGCGCCGAGGTTGACACAACAAATGTTAAAATCAACCACAATCAGAGATTCCCTCAGGCGTGGTATGATAAGATGGGTAAATCCAACCCGTTCCGTAACGCAAACAAATTTACACTTGATTGAGGTACACCCAATGGATATCAAACTTTTCTCTTTGTGCAAGCAGGAGCTTCCCGAAACAGAATCGGGCAAAAAAATAATTTCTGACTGTGTCAGATGCTTTTTCCCGGGCTGTGAGAGCTTCAACGCATTCACCTCTCAGAAAAGAATGCTGCTTGCTGTTTCACAAAGCCTGCGTGCTGCCGATGTCGTAATTATCGCAGTGCAGAGCAATATGTATAACACCACAAAGCGTCTTCTTTGTGAGGCTCTCGAAATCAGAACGGATGTCGATGCCGATGTGAAGAATACGCTTCTCCCCCTGCTTGAAACAGGCAGAATCAAAAAGAATACTTATGATGTAAATGTCAGCTTTCCCGTTGGTGCAAGAATTATGCCGACGGAAAGCGGTCTTAACTGCGGCTTTACGCTGACATCAGGCTCACAGCACATAATCTATATACCCATCGAGTCACCGCGTGCCGATGAGGCTACACTCGGCTCGCTTTATGATTTTCTCGCAGAAATCAGCGACACGAATCCTGAAAACGCCTTCAGAGCAAGACGAAGAACTATTCTCGACAGGCTCGCAGGCACACTCAGTGAGGATAAAATCAGAATGGCTTTTGCGGGTGAGCCCGCCGTCAGCTATCTTAAAAGCTTTGCGCCTGACAGCAGTGACATCGTCATCTGTGACAAAACCGAATGCGGCTGTGACTCTCAGGAGCTTACCGACATCGCAAAAAGCATCCGTGACGAACAGTCCGTACAGATTGCAGTTGTGTTCGGTAAGGGTGAGGATTATATCCCCGTGGCTGTTGCTGACGAGAGCGGCACGAGCATCATACGGATTTATAAAGAAAACGATGAAGATGACCGCGATTTTTCGGCGGCCTGCTTTGATAAGGCTATGCTGATGCTCTGTGATCACAGGAAATTAACAAGTATCGGCAGTGATGATGATTTCGACACAAAAGCTGACAAGCAGCTTCGCAAGGCTTTTGCAAAGCTCTCGGCAGCGGTTATCGGCAGCTCAGCTATTATCAGCATTATTATTGCGCTGATAATGAAATAAGGAGGAATACATAATGAAGAAAATATTATCCTTTATTCTTGCAGCCGTGATTGCACTTTCGGCCTGTGTTTTCGCTTCGGCTCAGAAGCTCGGAGATGTCAACGGCGACAACAAAACAAACTCAACCGACGCTCTCATCGTTCTTCAGTATTCGGTCGGTATCCTGAAGAATATTGATAAAAAGGCTGCGGATGTCAGCGGTGACGGCAGAATCAATTCGACAGATGCTCTGATTATTCTTCAGATTGCGGTCGGTATCTATGACACCTCAAAATACAAAGCTATATTCTCACTCAAGGCTCAGGTCGGCAATACCAATTATAAAAGCGGAGATGTGATTCCCGTCAAGGCGGGCTCGACCGTTTATGTAACGCTTTCACTTTCAAATAACTACTATACAGGCCCGACGAGCGCTCAGCTTTATTATAACAGCAGTATCTTCGCCTCTGCGCCGAGCGCAAAATTCAACACAAGCGGACGCCTTTATGATGTTTGCGGAAAGCAGGCGTGCACCTTCGTCGACTGGAACAAGATGGCTCAGCAGAATAAAGAGCAGTGCTGGCCCGATTACAGCGAAGCAAAGCTCAAGGAATTCAAGAAAACTCACAAATTCCTTCGCATTGCTATGGCACCAAACGAAATGATGTCAAGCGAGGTTCCGAAATCAATCAATGAGGATCTTGTAACAATCGAATTCAAGGTCAGCTCAACCGCCAAGAAAGGCGCGACAGGACAAATCACCGTCCCCTATGAATCAAGAAGAACAAAGGATTATCTCAACGGTCATCTGATGTGTTCGGTTTTCGAGTCTGCTGATATCACAAGCAAATTCAACACCTATATTGACGGACTTTCATACGACTGTTCAAAGGCAGTTCTCAATTTCAAGGTTGTATAAACAAATTTGTTGACAACAGAGAATAAATTTGTTTATAATTAAAGCATAAAGACTCAAGGAGGTTTTTATTATGAAATCAGTCAAAAAACTTATGTGCGTGCTTTTAAGCATTATGATGCTCGCACAGTTTGCCGTTATCGGCGCTTCTGCGGCAGAGGATTACACAATCCTTAACCCCTACAACGAGGTTATCTGGAGCGGTAACGATGCCTGGGGTGCATACAAGGGCACTCTTCATTCACACACTACATACAGCGATGCTGAAGATACTCTTCCTGTTATGACAGCAGAATATTATAATCAGGACTATGATTTCCTCGCACACTCTGACCATGGTATTACAGGTGTCGATTGGGATCAGAAACCCGACACACAGATTCTTTATACATACCAGTGGATTATCGACAATCCTTACGAGCACCTTACAACAGAGGAGTATGAGGCTTACAAAAACGGTACACATACCCTTTACGACGGAACAGTCAGAAACAAGAAGATAGTTCCTGTTCTTGGTGCAAACGAATTCAACAATCTCTCACTTACAAAGAACCATGTCAACGGCTATTTCCTTCCCGGCACAACAGGCAGCGGCTTTGCAGGTTCTGAAAATGAAAGAGGCTATGAGCAGGCTCTCGCATTTATCGAAGAAAACGGCGGTCTTTCTCACATAAACCACCCCGGCGACTGGCTCAA
>JAZQGS010000073.1:0-14510 GCA_045540195.1 Acutalibacteraceae bacterium | reverse complement strand
GACAAGATGATGACAGATATCGAAGCTAAGGTTGTTGCTGACCACGCGAAGGCAAAGATGCAGGCTAAGATTGAAGCAGGCGAGGCAGAGGAAGGCACAGTTGCTTCCGTTGTTATCCGTTCACTTCTTACCTGTAAGGCAGAGCACGGCGTATGTATCAAGTGCTACGGTTCAAACCTTGCAACAGGTGAGCCTGTTACAGTCGGTGAGGCTGTCGGCATCATCGCTGCACAGTCAATCGGTGAACCCGGTACACAGCTTACAATGAGAACATTCCACACAGGTGGTGCTAAGGACGCAGGCGATATCACACAGGGTCTTCCGCGTATCGAAGAGCTCTTCGAAGCAAGAAAGCCCAAGTCGCTCGCAATCCTTTCAGAAATCTCAGGTACTGTTTCATTTGAAGAAATCAAGAAGAGCCGTCATGTTGTTATCACAGATACAGAGAACGGCGATTCAAAGGCATATCTTATTCCTTACGGCTTCCGCGAAATTGTTAAGGAAGGCGACAAGGTTACAAAGGGTCAGGCTCTTACAGACGGTGCTCCCAACCCGCACGACATCCTTGCTATCCGCGGTGTTGAGGCTGTTCACGATTATCTTATCCGTGAAGTTCAGAGAACATACCGTACACAGGGTGTTGATATCAACGATAAGCACATCGAGGTTATCGTTCGTCAGATGATGCGTAAGGTCAAGATTGACGACGCAGGTGATACTAACTTCCTTCCGGGCTCAGTTGTTGAGAAGCACGAGTTCTACTCAGCAAATGACAAGGTCAAGGCTCAGGCTGAGGCTGAAGGCAAGGAGCCGAACTATGCGACATACATCCCGACTCTTATGGGTATCACAAAGGCTTCACTTGCAACAGAGTCATTCCTTTCAGCAGCATCCTTCCAGGAGACAACACGAGTTCTCACAGATGCAGCTATCAAGGGCAAGACAGACCCGCTTCTCGGTCTTAAAGAAAATGTTATTATCGGTAAGCTTCTCCCGTCAGGTACAGGTATGAAGTGCTATTCTGAGGTTCAGCTCAGAAAGAAGGACGATGCTCCCAATACCGTAATGGCAGATCTTCTTCCCATTGACTGATAAATTTTTAATTCAATACACCGTACTTCGAAAGAGGTATGGTGTATTTTTTTGCTTGATTTCCTTATTTTTCCATAACAGGACAAAATTTCATAAATTTATCCCGAAAAAAATTGTGCATTTTTATTGACTTTTTGCTATGTTGGGATTATAATATGGATGTAATTGGAGAGTTTTGCACCGATTTTGATACGAAATGGAGGGATTTTGATGGCAGAAAATGTACAAATGCATTTTAACGGCGAATATTATCATTCAATCGATGCTAATAACCGTGTAATTATGCCTGCCAAAATCAAAGATGCCCTCAACGGTCAAGGTTTTACAATTTTTCACAAAACAAACGAGAAGTGCCTTCGACTTTATGTAACTTCCGAGTGGGAGGATATGGTGTCGAAGATCGCTTATGTCGATGACGGGGTTGACAGAACAGATCTTCAGTGGCATTTTTCGATAAATTCAAAGAAATACGAGCTCGATGCACAGGGCAGATTTGTTATTCCGCCCAAGTTCATTGAGGCTGCAGGACTCAAAAAGGAAATCGTCACAATCGGTATCGGACCCAGAGCTGAAATTTGGGATAAAGAAGCGTTCGAAGAGAAGCTCCGTGCTGAATCCGAAAAGATTGTTGATATCGTTCTTCCGTTCTGATGTCAGATTTTCAACATATTCCCGTTCTTTTTTACGAAACAGTCGATGCGCTTGACATAAAGCCTGACGGAATTTATGTTGACTGCACGGCAGGCGGAGGCGGTCACAGTGCCGCAGTTGCCGAAAAGCTTACAACAGGCCGACTTATTTCGATAGACCAGGATCCCGAGGCGATTGCCACGCTGCAAAAACGCTTTGCGGATAATCCTAAGGTAACAATCGTTCACGATAATTTCGTGAACATAAAATCAGTTCTCAGCAGCCTCGGCATCGTCGGTGTCGACGGTGTGATGGCGGATTTGGGCGTTAGTTCCCATCAACTCGACACCGATGCCAGAGGTTTTTCATTTCATAAGGATGCACAGCTCGATATGCGAATGTCGATGAGCGGCGTCAGCGCAAAAGATATAGTCAACAACGCCTCGGAAAGTGAGCTCAGACGCATCATTTTCACCTACGGTGAGGAAAAATTCGCACCGTCGATTGCAAAAAACATAGTGAAATCACGACAGCTCAAGCCTATCGAAACCACATTTGAGCTGGTTGAAATAATTAAAAATTCAATGCCGATGAAGGCTAAAAGAGACGGACATCCCGCCCGAAAGACCTTTCAGGCATTAAGAATTGAAGTTAACGGAGAGCTCGAAAAGCTGGACAAGGCGCTTGACGATATGTTCAGCGTGCTTAAACCGCAGGGGAGACTTGCGATTATCACATTCCATTCTCTTGAAGACAGAATCGTGAAAAAACGCTTCAATTCATTCTGCGAGGGCTGTACATGCCCGCCGGAGTTCCCCGTTTGTGTATGCGGAAACACTCCGAGAGGAAAATTACCGTTCAAGTCAAAGGCACCTAAGGCGTCGGAGGTTGACGAAAACTTCCGTGCTCACAGCGCAAGACTGCGTGCGGTAGAAAAAATCAAAGATTAACAAATTTATTGCAGTTTAAATTCAGAAAGGAGCTGACGGTTATGGCTAACCAGAATATTGCACTTGATCTTGATTTGTTTGATGTTCAGAAGAGTAGCTATGTTCCGCAGGAAGAACCTGAAAAAAGAATACGCAAGCCTAAGCTCCTTGACAAGAAGCCTGTCAGCAGAGCAGAGGTTCTTACCGAGACACGCGAAAGCCGTCTTGCGGCAATCAAGGCGTGTGCATTCGCTCTTGCTGCATTCTTCATTATCGGCTCGCTCATTTTCTGCCGGGTCGAGGTAACGAATCTTCAGATAAAGCTCACAGAAGCAAAGAACGATCTGAGTATCGCTCAGAGTGAAAATATCTCTCTTCAGATGAAGTATAATTCTCTTATGGCTATCGACAAGGTTGAGGAATACGCTCAGTCTAAGCTCGGAATGGTCAAAAGGGAAAGCTATCAGATTGATTATTTTGATATTTCCGATGACGGCGGTGCACAACTGACACAGTAAGGGATAAACTGATGTATAGTACAAGTCAGGACATACATATCTATTATATGACATAAGAAAGGGCGGATTGATATCCGCCCTTAGAGTGATTTTATAGAGATAATTTTTGCAGGCCGCAGTTACCGTGAAAACTGCCCGAAGGCGTGATTTTTTAGAAAAATCGGAGAAAATCATCCGATAAAAATCGCTGTTCGGAGCTGTTACAAGGCCTGAGAAGAAAGGAAGGCAAGAGCGTTGAAAACACAACTCAGAGTACATAAAAAGAAACTTATGAAGCCCCGTAAAATTCTGACCAAGGGTGTCAAAATGCGTATCTGGGGAGTTCTTGCGGCTTTTCTTGCGATCGGCTTTATTTTCCCCGTGGCAGGTCTTGTTAATGCACAGATTATAAACGGTGATTTCTTCAAGCTCAAGGCTCAGCAGCAGCAGCTCAACGACACAGTCGTTCCTGCTAACCGAGGCGTTGTCTATGACAGAAATATGACCGTACTCGCACAGAGCGCGTCAGCGTGGAAAATCACATTCAATCCCAGCGAATTTGCGAAATTTCCCGACGCTGCAAAGGAAATTGTTTTTGATACCATTCCCGAGATTCTTGATATAGAGAGAGAAACACTCGAGGAAAAGGCGGTGCTTACGGGCTACAACAACCTCACTCTCAAGGAAAAGGTTGAAAAGGATGTCCGTGACAAGGTTCTCGAATTCCTCAAGGAGCCCTATAAATCAGGCAAGGAGGGCGACAAGGCGGTTTATTATTCCCGTGCAATCGGAATTGAGGATGATGTCAAGCGCTATTATCCCTATTCAACGCTTGCATCTCAGATTCTCGGCTGTGTCGGTAAGGATAATGACGGACTTTCAGGTCTTGAATCAAAATACAACGATATCCTCAAGGGCATTGACGGCAGACTTATTTCCACCAAGGCTAACAATGCCGTAATCGAAAGCATCGCATATCAGTCTCTCTACGAGCCGACTCAGGGCACAAGCCTTGTTCTTACGATTGATGAAACAATTCAGCGCTATCTCGAGGAAGCACTCTCGGAATGCTACGAAACGAGCAACTGCCTTTCTGCAACGGGAATCGTTATGGATGTCGATACGGGTGCGATACTTGCAATGTCAACTCAGGCAAGCTTTGACTCGAATGATCCTTATTCGATCTATGATCAGCGCACCGTTGACAGACTCAATGAAATTGAGGACGAAACCGAGCGTAAGCAGGCGTATACAACCGCGATGTATCAGCAGTGGCGTAACCGCGGTGTAACCGACCTTTACGACCCGGGCTCAGTTTTCAAGGTCATTACAATGGCGGCAGGACTTGAGGAAAATGTCGTTGAATATGACGAAACCTTCAACTGCGGCGGCTCAATCAGAATTATGGACAGACACTATTGGTGTCACAATCATTCAGGTCACGGCACACAGACCCTTACTCAGGGACTTATGAATTCCTGCAACCCGTATTTCATCACAATAGGACAGAGACTCGGTGTTGAAACCTTCTACAAATATTTTGAAGCCTTCGGCTTCACCGAAAAAACAGGTATCGATCTCGGTGCTGAGGCACTGCCCAAGGCAGGAATAAACTATCACTCACTCAGTAGTATGACCAAGGTTAACCTTGCCAGCTCCTCCTTCGGTCAGTCATTTCAGGCTTCACCGATTCAGGTGCTCAACGCTATCAATGCGGTTGTCAATGACGGCAAGCTTATGCAGCCCTACATCGTTGCTAAAACCCTTGACGCTGACGGAAATGTAATCAGCGAAACACAGCCCGTTGTTAAAAGACAGGTAATTTCCGAGTCAACCTCAGATAAGATTATCGCTTCAATGGAGCAGGTTTCAACCGCAGGCACAGCTAAAAACTCTTATGTTGCAGGCTACCGTGTCGCAGGCAAAACAGGTACATCCGATGTCCTCGGCCCGACAGGTGCAACAGGTGAGTATATCGCATCATTTGCAGGCTGCGCTCCTGCGAACGATCCCGAAATCTCAATCATAATCGTTGTCAATGAGCCTCAGAGACAGACGGGCGGCGGCGCTGTTGCAGCTCCCGTAGCGGCAGAGGTAATTGAAAAAACTCTTACATACCTCAATATCGAAAGACAGTATAACGATTCTGAGAAAGGCAAGCTTGACGAAGAGGTACCGAATCTTACAGGCAAAACCGTCAGCGAAGCAAGAGCTGCTCTCAAGGAGCTCGGACTTAAAATCAAGGTTGTCGGCGGCGGTGAGAAGGTGCTTTCACAGATGCCTGCATACAGTCAGTATATTCCGCAGGGCGGTGTCGTTGTGGTTTATACAGACGAAGAACAGACAAAAACAAAGGCTATTGTGCCTGATTTCACGGGAATGACGGTTTCTCAGGTTAATTATGAAGCAGTCAAGCTCGGCATCAATGTCAAAATTTCAGGCAATTCACTCTCAGCCGCGGGACTCACGGCATACCGCCAGAGTATTCCTGCTGAAAAAGAGGTCGAGTGCGGCACAACGGTAACGGTATATTTCCGCACAACCTCGGGAGTTTCGGACCACTAAAATAAAGGAAGTGTAAACAGAATATTTTTGGAGGCGTTTTGAATGAAGCTTAAGGCTTTGTTACAGGATGTTGAAACAAAAAGTGTTTACACTATAAATCCGGATATCACAAATATAACGGATGACACCCGCAAAATACGACGGTCGGGACTGTTTGTCTGTATCAAGGGCAAAAGCTTTGACGGACATCTTTTTGCACACAAGGCACTCGACAAGGGTGCAGAGGTTATCATCTGTGAGAGGGATATCGGAATTAAAAATGCGATTATTGTCGAAGACAGCCGAAAGGCGTATGCGAAGATATGCTCGGCGTTTTACGGCAATGCACACAAATCGTTACGGATGATAGGTGTAACGGGAACCAACGGTAAAACGACCACATCATATCTTATAAAAAAGATACTTGATGACTCGGGATTCAAAACAGGACTCATCGGTACTGTCAGCGTGATAATAGGCAAGGAAAAATATCCTGCCGACCTCACAACTCCCGATCCTGCAGATCTGCACCGCTATCTGATGCTTATGAAGATTGCGGGCTGCGACACCTGCATTATGGAGGTGTCGTCACAGGCGCTTCATCAGAGAAGGGTATACGGAATCAATTTTGATTGCTCGGTTTTCACCAATCTTTCACCTGAACACCTTGATTATCACCGAACGATGAAGGATTACGCTCAGGCAAAAGCCCTTCTGTTTGAATCAAGCAAGATTTCGGTCATAAATGTCGACGACAGATATTCATTGCAGATGCTCGAGAGCGCGGCGGGCAGAAGATATACATACGGAATCAGCGAAACAGCCGATTTCTCCGCCGATGAAATCACAATGACGGCCGACGGTGTAAAATACCGCCTGACTCATAAATCGTCAGAAAACCGAATTTCGTTTTCATCGCTCGGAATGTTCTCGGTTTACAACTCTCTGGCGGCAATGAGTGCAACGGTTGCACTCGGCGTCAGTCCGGAAAAAGCGTTAAAATCGGTATCGCGTGCTGAAAGCATTGCAGGAAGAATGGAAAGGGTTCCCAATTCATTCGGAATCAACATAATCATTGATTATGCGCATACGCCCGATTCGCTGATGAATGTTCTGAATACGCTAAGAAGCATTTATACGGGCAGAATCATTACGGTCTTCGGATGCGGCGGTGACAGGGACAAGAAAAAACGACCGCTTATGGGAGAAACTGCGTGCAGATTCTCAGATCAGGTTTTTGTGACATCGGATAATCCGCGTACTGAAAATCCCGAAAGCATTATCAACGATATCGTACGCGGTCTTGACAAATCAAAATATTTCAGAATAACAGACAGAACTCTTGCTATCAAGTCTGCACTGTATTGTGCAAAAGCAGGTGACACGGTGCTTATTGCAGGCAAGGGACACGAAAAATATCAGATACTAGGAACACAGAAAATTTACTATAACGAAAGAGAAATAATCAAAAAACTTTTAGAAGACAAGGCGAGGTTTTGAAAATGAAAAAATTATTACTCAGCGAGATTGCCGCGGCCGTCGGGGGAACTGTCAACGGTGAGGCTGAAATCAACGGTATATGCATCGACAGCAGACTTTGCGCAGAAGGACTGCTTTATATAGCAATTCACGGTGAAAACTTTGACGGTCATAAATTTACTGCAAGTGCGCTTGAAAACGGCGCTTCTGCGGCAATGATTCATCACGATGTTGACTGTGACGGTCTTTTTATCCGTGTTGATGATACCCGTCAGGCATTACTCCGCCTTGCAAATTGGTTCAGAGGAACATACGATATCCCCGTTGTCGGCTTAACGGGCAGTGTCGGCAAAACAACAACCAAGGAAATGACCTGGGCTGTGCTCAGTGAAAAATACAACACAATTAAAACCGAGGGCAACCTCAATAACGATATCGGTCTTCCGCGTACGCTTATGCGACTTGAAGAGGATACTCAGGCGGCTGTTATCGAAATGGGAATGAGCAATAAGGGCGAGATTTCAGTTCTTTCAAAAACTGCAGAGCCGACAATCGCGATTATCAGCAACATCGGTGTCTCTCACATGGAAAGCCTCGGCTCAAGAGAGAATATCTGTGCCGCAAAGCTCGAAATCCTTGACGGACTGCGTGAGGGCTGTCCGATAATGCTCAACGGTGATGATCCTTATCTTGCAAGTGCAAAAATCGAAAATCATCCCGTTTATTATTACGGAATCAACGATAAATTCTGCGATTTCAGAGGCACGGACATCGTCCAGAACGACGATTCAACGACCTTTAACATCGTTTATGATACCGATAAGGTTCAGCAGATTACAATTCCGACAATCGGAATCCACAATGTTTATAATGCGGTTGCGGCTTTTGCGACAGGAATAAAGCTCGGTGTTACACCCGAACAGGCGGCACGCGGACTTTCAAAATACGAGCCCTCAGGAATGAGACAGCGTGTAAAAGTGGTCGGCGGAATCCGATTTATTGAGGATTGCTATAACGCAAGCCCCGACTCACAGCAGGCGGCGCTCAAAATGCTTTCAACCGTTAATGCATCGCGAAAAATTGCAGTTCTCGGTGATATGCTTGAGCTCGGCTCAATCAGTGAGGAGGCACATCGCAACGCAGGTCTTATCGCGGCGAAGAATAAAATAGATATTCTTATGACCTACGGTGAGCTTTCACAGGAAACAGCCAAAAGAGCAGTCGGATGCGGTGTTCCCGAGGTATACAGCTTCCTTGATAAGGCTGAGCTTGCCGACAAGCTGACACAGGTGCTCACACAGGGTGATGCGGTCCTCTTCAAAGCAAGCAGGGGAATGGCTCTCGAGGATGTAATAAACACATTATATGAAAGAATTAAATAATCACAGATAAGAGAAAGGGGTAGCGCACAACAAGTGCGCAAGTGAAGAAAATGAACGGTATTGTTGCTATTGTTTTAAGTGCGGTTTTGTCATTGGGAATCACGGCGATTCTCGGCTATGCGGTCATTCCGTGGCTCAGAAAGCTCAAGTTCGGTCAGACCATTCTTGAGGAAGGTCCCAAGTGGCATAAAAGCAAGCAGGGCACACCCACAATGGGCGGTGTGATGTTCATTATCGGAATTTTTGTTTCTGCGGCACTTTTTCTTGTTATCAATATGCTCACGGGTAACAAGCTCGGTCTTACGGGCGATGACAACACAAAGCTCTGGGCAGGTATAATAATGGCTCTTATGTTCGGCCTTGTCGGCTTTGCCGATGACTACATAAAGGTTGTCAAAAAGCGCAACCTCGGCCTTTCTATCATTCAGAAATCGGTAGCACAGCTTGTTATCTGCGGCGGTTATCTTGCAAGCCTTTATCTTGCAATGGGCAAGGACCCGTATATGTACATTCCGTTTATCGGGAATGGCGGCCTCGGCTTCTGGTTCTGGATTTTAGGTGTGTGCGTTATTTACGGCGCAATCAATGCGGTCAATTTCACTGACGGAATCGACGGACTCTGCTCAAGCGTAACTGCAACTGCAGCAATCTGCTTTGTGGCTGTTGCCGTACTCAACAAGCTTTTTGGTGTCGGCATCATTGCAGCGGCACTTCTCGGCGGATGCATCGGCTTCTTCCTTTGGAACAAGCATCCTGCAAAGGTCTTTATGGGTGACACGGGCTCAATGTTCCTCGGCGGTATGGTTGTTGCCATCGCCTATGCACTCGATTGTCCGGTTATCCTTCTTCTCATAGGCTTCATCTATGTTATCGAAGCACTTTCAGATGTTATCCAGATCGGATATTTCAAGCTTACAGGCGGTAAGCGTATCTTTAAAATGGCACCTATTCACCACCATTTTGAAATGAGTGGCTGGAGTGAGAAAAAAATTGATGCAGTATTCTGCACAGTTAATCTCATTGCGGGCATAATAGGTGTTGTGCTTATGCAGCTCGGCAGATAAAGTATAATGTGATGCTTTGAGAAAGGAGAGATCAGATGTCAACGGCTGAATTGAATGAAAATGCGCGCAAAAAGCAGAAAACGAACAGCGGCATCTTCAAAAAACTTGAAAACATAACCATTTTCCGCGAAAGGCTTTTTGTCAGCGGAGGCTTTGATATCATATATTTTATTCTAGTTATTGCATTGTTGACAACGGGTCTCATTATGATGGCATCAGCAAGCTATGTCTGGGGAACCTTCCGTAATAATGATGCATATCACTATATCAAAAATCAGGGCCTGGTTGCGATAGTCGGCGTTGCCGTTATGCTTATCATTTCTAAAATCAATCCTCAGATAATCAAAAAAATGGCAGTGCTTATCAGCATTATCGGCTTACTTCTTCTTGTTCTCGTTCTTTTTTATTACAAAGAGATTCCTGATAAGCCCGGCATCAAGCGCTGGATGGAAATTCCCTTTACCACAAAAACCTTTCAGCCCTCCGATGTCGGCAAGGTTGCGATGATAATCGGTCTTGCCTGGGGACTTGAAAAGGGTAAGAAATTCCTTGATACAAATATCCTCGCACCGATTATTTATTTAGGTGTTGTCGGTGCTGTTTCATTGCTCGTCTTTGCCGAAAGTCATCTTTCTGCCTTTGCAATGATTTTTGCTATGGGTATCGGAATGCTTTTCCTCAGCGGTATGGACAGACGCTGGTTTATCTTCTTGGGAATTGTCGGAGTTGTCGGAATAGTCATATTCTTCAGCATCCGTCACGAAATCCTCAACGAATATCAGAATGCACGAATCGACAGCTTCTTTGTCAAGGACTATGAGGATACAGACGGCAGATGGCAGACAAATCAGTCGCTTTACGCACTCGGCTCAGGCGGACTTTTCGGACTCGGACTCGGCAATTCTATTCAGAAATATATGTATATCCCCGAGCCGCACAACGACTTCATTTTTGCAATCGTCGGTGAGGAGCTCGGCTTCTTCCGTGCAGTTCTCATTATCATTCTTTTCCTTGCACTCGTCGCAAGAGGCTTTATCATAGCCGAGAGAACAAAAAGTATGTATGAACGCCTTGTCGTTCTCGGAATATCACTTCAGGTCGGAATTCAGTCCGTGCTTAACATCCTTGTTGTTACGGATATGATACCGAATACAGGTATTTCACTTCCGTTCTTCAGCTTTGGCGGAACGGCGTTGTTGATTCTTCTTGCAGAGATGGGACTTGTTCTCGGAATTTCAAGAACAGGCTCAAGAAAAGCAAATTCAGGAGGAAAAACCGATGTTAAACAATAAGAAAATCCTCTTTGCAACAGGCGGCACAGGCGGACACATCAACCCCGCCCTCGCGGTTGCAGGTTATATCAGAGAAAATTATCCCGATTCGCAGATTCTCTTTGTCGGTACTGCCGTCAAAATGGAAGCACAGCTTGTTCCTGCGGCGGGCTACGATTTCAGAACAATCGATATTCAGGGCTTCAGCCGCGACCTTACCCCGAGCGGAATCAAGCATAATATCGGAACTGTTATAAAGCTTCTCAGATCTTCTTCACAGGCAAAGAAAATCATTAAGGATTTCGCACCCGATGTTGTCATCGGCTTCGGCGGTTATGTCGGAGGTCCTGTCCTTCGTACTGCCGCAAAAATGGGAATCCCCACCGCCATCCACGAGCAGAACGCCTTCCCGGGTGTTACAAACAAGGCTCTTGCGAAGCTCGTTGATGCGGTTATGCTTACTTCTCCCGAGGCTGAAAAGTATATTCAGCCCAAGAATCCCTGCATTGTAACAGGACTTCCCGTCAGAGGCGAGCTTATTTCGGCTGACAGAGAGTTTTCCCGTGCTGAGCTCGGAATTGACGAGCGACCCGTTATTCTCTCAATGGGAGGAAGCCTCGGTGCAAGGGTAATCAACACAGCGGTCACTCAGCTCATTGAAGAACGATATGAGCGCAAGAACTGCTATTTTCTGCACGCAACGGGTAAGGCAGGTGTGGGAATGTTTGATGTAATTGAAAAAGAAAAAGGAATAAGCCTTGCCGAGAATAAGCACATTATGCTTCGTGAGTACATAAACGATATGCACCGCTGTATGGCGGCGGCCGATATCGTTATCTGCCGTGCAGGTGCAAGCTCACTTAGTGAAATTCAGGCTATGGGCAAGCCGTCAATCCTTGTGCCGTATCCTTATGCGGCTGAAAATCATCAGTATCACAATGCAATGGCGCTTGTCAATAACGATGCTGCCATACTCATTGAGGAAAAGGATTTCACTGGTGAAAGACTTATAAAAGAGATTGACGCACTTCTTGCAGACAGAAAGAGACTTGATACTCTCGGTGAGAATGCGAGAAAAATGGCAATCTACGATGCAACTCAGAGAATCACCGATTGCATCTGCAAGATACTGAAATAACAAAGAAAATAACACTTTTTTGTGAATGTCATAAACTGAGAACAGATTGATGTTTACGAAAGGGTGATTTTATGGGACAGTATATCATCGAGGGCGGACACCGCCTTCACGGAAGTGTAAGGGTGCAGGGTGCAAAAAACAGTGCCTTACCTATACTTGCGGCAACGGTTGCGGTCGGAGTACCGTGCGTTATACATAATTGTCCCGACCTGAGTGATGTTGACGCAACACTCAGAATACTTGAATATCTCGGCTGCGAGGTTTACCGCAGCGGAACAACCGTGTCGGTTGATTCGGGAAATATCGGTGCGAACTGTATCTGCGATGAGCTGATGCGTGAGCTGCGCTCATCGATAATCTTTCTCGGAGCCCTCTTATCGGGCACGGGAGAGGCTCAGATGACCGCACCGGGCGGATGCGATATCGGACTGAGACCCATTGATCTTCACTTGTCCGCAATGCGCAGACTCGGTGTGCGCGTAACAGAAAAGGACGGAAGAATCCATTGTGCCTGCAAAAAAACGCGGGGCAGTAAAATAACGCTTTCTTTCCCGAGTGTCGGTGCGACGGAGAATATCATTCTCGCTTCTGTCAGAGGCAGGGGAGTCACAACGATTATCAACGCCGCAAGAGAGCCTGAGATTGTTGATCTTGCGATGTTTCTGAATGCCTGCGGGGCCAGAATCAGCGGCGCGGGTGACAGCACGGTCTATATCGAGGGCGTTGACAGATTTCATCCGTCACAGTTTGCGATTATGCCTGACAGAATTGTCGCCTGTACATATATGGCCGCGGCGGCTGTAACGGCATCCTCGATAATAATTGACGATGTTATCGTTCCGCATATTCTTCCCGTTTTTTCTTCTTTTGAACAGACGGGATGTCGGATTGAGGTCGCAGGCAACCGAATAAGAATAACCGCTCCGCAGCGGCTGACTGCGCCTGATGTAATACGGACAATGCCTTATCCGGGCTTTCCGACTGACTGTCAGGCTATAATGAGTGCAGTCGCGTCTGTTGCACAGGGCGTTACATTTATCAACGAGAATATTTTTGAAAACCGATTCAGACACATCACCGAGCTCAACCGGATGGGAGCGGATATCAGGGTTTGTGATAAAACCGCAGTGATAAACGGAGTCGAAACGCTTTACGGAACAAGGGTTACAGCAACCGACCTCAGGGCAGGCGCAAGCCTTGTTGTTGCGGGACTCTGTGCTCAGGGTGTGACAACGGTTGAAAATATCAGATACATAGACAGAGGATACGATTCGTTTTCAGAGAATCTTACTGCACTGGGAGCGAAGATAAAAAGGAAGGATAAGAATGAAAGAATTCTCACCTGAACAGATTGCGCGGATGACACCCGAGGCGAGGGCACGCTATGAAAAGCGGCTGAAAATCGTCAAACGCAACAGAAAAATACTTGCAGCCGTGGTCGCAGTACTGGTGGCGGCGATAGTCATTGCCGCCCTTAGTATGACGGTTTTGTTCAATATTTCAACAATAAAGGTCACAAAGACGGGTGCTGTATATTCTGCAAACGAAATAATAAATGCGTCAGGACTCAGTAAGGGTGACAACCTTATCAGAACTGACTTTGAAAAAGCATCACAGCGCATTCAGAGAAATCTTCCTTATATACTTGAGGCTACAATCGATAAGAAGCTTTCAGGTGAGGTGACAATATCGGTCAAGGATACAACCGCGGCAATAATTTTTCGTGCTGCTGACGGATACGCGATTGCCGATATAAGAGGCAAGGTGCTTGAGATTGTCAAAGAAGTGCCCGAGGATGCAAAGTTTCTGACAATCAAGGTCAAGGGCGCAATGAATGCAGTGCCGGGCGAGATGTTCGGTTTTGAAAATGAAGCAGAAAAAAAGCTTTACGATTCAATCGTAGAGCATCTTAAAAAGGCAGAAATATTTGAAAAAACAACTGCGATTGACCTGACAGATAAAAACTCGCTGAAGGTCGAATATCAGAACAGACTCCGACTTCTGCTCGGCTCTGCCGATGAGCTTGATGTAAAGCTCAGAGGCGGAATCGAGGTTATCAGGGCCGAGGACAGCAAGGACCCGAATACAATAGCGGAAATCAACCTTATGATTCCGAAAAAGGTGTTCGTCAATTCTATAGATTCCCTTGAAGCACCGACGGTTGTGACACTTCCCGAGGAGGATACAACAGACACGGATTCTACCGATATTTCCAAGGAGGACAGCACGGACACAACCGCTGATTCATCCGAGGATGACGAAACGACTTCACAGGAAGAAGCAACTAAGGAAAATACTTCAGAATAAGCATTAAAAAGTTACAAAAATTTTAACCTTTTTAGATTTTAATGCTTGCATTGGTGTAAAAAATGTGATATTATAGTTTGCGTATCACTAGCAAAATAGATTTTTAAAACGGAGGTCTTTAAAATGGCATTTGAAATTGATAACGATTTTGAAAGCACCGTTCAGATAAAGGTTATC
>JAZQGS010000072.1:0-47181 GCA_045540195.1 Acutalibacteraceae bacterium | reverse complement strand
GCGTTCTAACCAACTGAACTACCGGGCCGTATGGTGGGAACAACAGGGCTCGAACCTGTGACCCTCTGCTTGTAAGGCAGATGCTCTCCCAGCTGAGCTATGCTCCCATACATCGCCATTTCATTTTTGCATTCCCCGCCTATTGGCCGAGAACATTTGATATTATATCATACATTTCAGAAAATGCAAGTGTTTTTTTACATTTTTTTGAAAATTTTTTAATTTATTTTTCGGGCGGTTTTTAACGATTTTCGGCAGGGAAAAACCCCTGCCGAGTCAGATTTTTTATTTAATCATCTCATTCAAATCATCCTCAGATATTACGGTTATTCCAAGGGACTGTGCTTTGGTGAGCTTACTGCCTGCCTCCTCACCTGCGAGGACATAGTCTGTTTTCTTTGAAACTGATGATGCGGTTTTTCCGCCGAAGGATTCTATGATTTCTGCCGCTTCTTTTCTTGAATATGTCGGCAATGTGCCTGTCAAAACAAAGGTCTTGCCCGCAAAGCGCATATCCTTGACCTCTTTGAGTGACTTCATATTGAGCCCTGCCGCCATAAGTCTGTCGATAAGTTCGCGCGTCTGGGGCATCGAGAAATATCCGACAACGCTTTCTGCCATAATTTTGCCGAAGCCGTCAATGGTCATTATATCGTCAAAGGATGCGTTCATAACCTCACTCATCGTTCCGAAGCGCTCGGAGAGAAGCTTCGCCGCCTTCTGACCGATATGTCGGATTCCGAGTGCGAAAAGAAGCTTCGCAAGGTCGTTTTCTTTCGACTTATTGATTGCATCAACAATGTTCTTCGCGGACTGCTCCGCCATTCTTTCAAGCGGTATAATCTGCTCCTCGGTGACTGTGTAAATATCCGCAGGAGTTCTGATGAGACCTTCGTTGACAAAAAGCTCGAGGTTGCTCTCGCCGAGGCCCTCGATATCCATTGCATCGCGTGAGCAGAAATGGATTAGATTGCGCAGAAGCTGTGCAGGGCAATCGGTGTTAAGACAGCGCACAGCCGCCTCACCCTCCTCACGGATAACGCTCGCTCCGCACGAGGGACAGGCTGTCGGCATTGTATAAGGAACGGAGCTTTCGCCGTGCTCAACGACATTCAGCACCTCAGGGATGATATCGCCCGCCTTACGGATAATTACCGTGTCACCGATGCGGATGTCCTTTTCGGCAATAAAGTCCTGATTATGAAGCGTAGCGCGGCTTACCGTTGAGCCTGCGACAAGCACGGGCTCGAAAACTGCCGTAGGAGTGAGAACGCCCGTTCTGCCGACTGCAATTTCGATATCGACAACCTTTGTCTGCTTTTCCTCGGGAGGATATTTGAACGCTACCGCCCATTTCGGAAACTTCGATGTGCTGCCGAGCGCTTCGCGGTGTGAGAAATCGTCAACCTTAATAACCGCGCCATCGATATCAAAGGGAAGAGTGCCTCTGATTTCGCCGATACGGTTGATTTCTGCAATAGCCTCGTCGATATTTTTGCAAAGAGTATAGAACGGGACTGTTTTGAATCCGAGCTCCCTGAGATAATCAAGCGACTGCTTGTGTGAGGTCAGCTCCTTACCCTCAATTCGCTGAATGTTGAATACAAAGATATCAAGCTTTCTTGTTGCCGTAATCTTAGGATTTTTCTGACGCAGTGAGCCTGCCGCCGCATTACGGGGATTTTTAAAGGGCTTTTCGTCATTGTTTTCTTGCTGTTCAACAAGCTTGACAAAGACATCACGGGGCATATAAACCTCACCGCGGACTTCGATTGAAGGGAGATTTTCTTTGATTTTAAGGGGAATCGAGCCGACTGTGCAAAGGTTTGCGCTGACATTCTCACCGACGATTCCGTCACCGCGCGTTGAGCCGCGGAAGAATACGCCGTTTTCATACTCAACGGAAACAGAAAGTCCGTCAATTTTAGGCTCGACGACATACACCGCATCGCTGACTGTTTCGCGCACTCTTTTATCAAAGGCGCGAAGCTCGTCGATGCTGAATGCATCCTGAAGGCTTGCCATCTGTACGGTATGCTCAACGGGCTCAAACTGTCCGTCGGCACTGCCTCCTACACGGCGTGTCGGTGAATCGGGTGTAACAAGGTCGGGATATTTATCCTCGATATCCGACAGCTCGCGCATAAGTCGGTCATACTCGAAATCCTCGATTTCAGGGCTGTCCTCGACATAATATTTATGGCTGTGATAGTTGAGGATATCCCTCAGCTCCTGAGCCCTTTTTAATGAATTTTCATAATCTGCCATAGTGACACTTCCCCATTCGGATTTTATTTTATTATACCAAATTCAAGCATTTTAATCAACATTAAAAATTTGCAAAAGTGCTTGGTGTTACGCCGACGATGATGCTCTCGGCAATACAGATATTTGATTTGTATTCAACGATGCTGACCTCACCCGCAAAAATAACATGAGTTCTGATTTTCACATTGAGAAAAATCTGATGTCTTGTCTGGTTGACACCTTCGGCTTCAAACCTGTTTTCAAAGCTTGTCGAGGTGATTCCGCGCATTGTCACATAGAAAGAGAGGTCGGGACCGATGCCCGATACCAGCTGAATACCGAGCAACGCAGATGCAGGCAGGGCTATTTTATATGTTCCGACCGTATTTATGTATTCGTCTGTATTCGAGCCGATTTTGTTGCCGAGTGTATTGAGCGTTATGATGTCGGTTGACAGGGATTTGATTGTACCCTGTCCGTCATAAGTAAAGCTGACTATATCAGAATAGTTGAGCTTATAATCGGCAAGCGCTTTTTCAAGACCTGCGGTCAGTGCGGACGAGGCAACGCTGTTCGCTTCAAGGGCTGATAATTCGTCGCGCACCTTGCCTATTCTGAATTCAATAAAAGTAAAAATCCCGACCGTACAAATCAGAAGAATTGCAACAACGGTCGGGATTATAAGCTTTATTCTGTGTTTCATCTATCCACCGCCTCATAGTATGATATGAGACAGGATGAAAAAATGTTAGTCGAGGAAATCCTTGAGCTTCTTACTTCTTGACGGATGGCGGAGCTTACGAAGAGCCTTTGCCTCTATCTGACGGATTCGTTCACGGGTAACATCAAACTCCTTGCCGACCTCCTCAAGTGTATGGGGATGTCCGCCCTCGAGGCCGAAGCGGAGCATAAGCACCTTTGCCTCACGCGGTGTAAGTGTTTTGAGAACTTCGTCAAGCTGTTCCTTGAGAAGAAGGATTGAAGCGGCATCTGCCGGTGCGGGAGCATCGTCGTCGGGGATGAAGTCGCCAAGATGGCTGTCTTCCTCCTCACCGATAGGTGTTTCGAGTGAAACGGGCTCCTGAGCAACACGGAGAATCTCTCTGACCTTTGCTACGGGCATTCCGAGCTCGTCTGCAATCTCCTCAGCGCTCGGATCTCTGCCGTTCTTATGAAGGAGCTGACTGTTTGTCTTTTTGACCTTATTGATTGTTTCAACCATGTGTACGGGAATACGGATTGTTCTTGCCTGATCAGCAATAGCTCTTGTGATAGCCTGTCTTATCCACCAAGTAGCATAGGTTGAGAACTTGAAGCCCTTTGTATAGTCAAACTTATCAACAGCCTTGATAAGACCGAGATTACCCTCCTGAATAAGATCAAGGAAGTGCATACCTCTGCCGACATATCTCTTTGCGATTGAAACAACAAGACGCAGGTTAGCCTCGGCAAGTCTTTTCTTTGCACTCTCGTCGTCGTCAACAATGCGGACTGCAAGCTCGATTTCTTCCTCAGCTGTAAGAAGCGGAATACGGCCGATTTCCTTGAGGTAAACCTTAACGGGGTCGTCATTGCCCTGTGCCTTATCATCAACATCCTCTGTTGAAAGCTCAGCAGATTTGGGCATATCCAGATTGAAATCAACATTCTCAAGGTCGATGTTTGACAGGTCATCGATAAGCTCGATATTCTGATTTTCAAGCGTCTCATAGAATTTGTCAAGCTCTTCAATATCAATATCCATATCGATGAGAGCCTGGTCAATCTCCTGAGATGTGAGCTTACCCGTTACCTTGCCTTTTTCAAGCAGGAGCTTGAGGGGTGATTTCTTTTGTTGTTCGGGTGCGTGGTTTTCCATAAACAGTTCTCCTTTATTAGACTTCCGTTTTTCTGAACAGATTCTTGAATTCTTCATCGCTGAGCTCAGCGGCATTGACCGCCGCGGACTTAGCTTTTTCTTCTTTTAATACTTTTATACAATCGTTGCATTCCGCAACGGTGTTGCTTACAGTGCCTCCCATAGCATTGAACTGAGCAAGCCTGCCCATTTCCTCGGGAGTAAATTCGGCAGCAAACATTGAAAGCTCAATGCTTCTTCCGCTTTCAAGCCTTTCGGCAAGTGCCTTAAATACCCTGCGGTTGAAATCCGTTATAAACAGACTCTCCGACAGCTCGTCCTTTATTTTAACATAAAAATCAGGATTGAGCATAAGGCTTGCAAGAAGCACCTCCTCGGCCCTTGCGGCACGGACATGCTTTGACCTTTCGGGATTAACGGCATCCTTGGGTGTTACGGTCTCTCTGACTATTTCGTTAAAGCGGCTCTTTTTCTGTGCCTCAAGCTTTCGTCTGTAAGAGCGTCTTATTTCCTGCATAATGGCATCCTTGCTGATGCTCATTTCACTTGCAAGCTTTGAAGCATAGGCATCCTGCTCAATGGGATTTGCGCTCGCAAGAATTGCCGAAACCGCCGTCAGGAACTTCGTTTTGCCGTCGATTGAGTCAAGGTCATATTTATCGCGCTCACGAAGAATCGAATATTCGATATCATTTGCGGCGCCGTCAATGAGGCTTCTGAATTTTTCTTTGCCGAATTTTTTGATGATTTCGTCGGGATCCTTACCGCCCGTAAGCTTGAGCACACGGATTTTGACTCCCGTTTTGCTGAAAATATCTATCGCACGGCGGGTCGCCTTCTGTCCTGCCTCGTCAGAGTCATAAGAGAGAATAACCTCGTCGGCATACCGTGAAACAAGTCTTGCCTGCTCCTGAGTGAGTGCCGTTCCGAGACAGGCGATGGAGTTGGTAAAGCCTGCCTGATGCAGTGCGATAACATCCATATAGCCCTCGGCTACGATTATCTGTGAGGGGTTGCCGTTCTTCGCAAAATTCAGGGCAAACACACCGTCACTTTTCTTATAGACCAAAGTGTCAGATGTATTGATATATTTCGGCTTTGAATCATCGAGGACTCGTCCGCCGAAGGCAATGACATTGCCCCTGAGGTCGATAATCGGCACCATTGCACGGTTTTTGAAGTTGTCGTAATAATGAATGCGTCCGTTTTTTTCGGACTTGCGAACAAGATTCGCATCAAAAAGCTCCTGATTTGTAAAGCCCTTTGAGCGCATATATTTAATAAGTGCATCCCAGGAATCAGGGGCATAGCCCAGTCCGAAATGCTTGATTGTCTGCATTGTAAGACCTCTGCCGAGGAAATAGTTAAGACCGATTCTGCCCTGCTCCGACATCATTGTTGAGTGAAAAAACCTTGCCGCTTCCCTGTTTGCCGCGAGAATGCGCTGACGGTGCCTTGCAAGTGAATCGTCATAGCCGTCCTCGGGCATCTGCATTCCCGCACGCTCGGCAAGCACCTTGACAGCCTCGACATAATCAAGATTTTCGATTCGTCGGACAAAGGTAATCGCATCTCCGCCCGCTCCGCAGCCGAAGCAATAGAATGACTGACTGTCGGTATAAATAGTAAAAGAGGGCGTTTTTTCGTTATGAAAGGGACACAAGCCCTTGACAAGTCTGCCTCTTTTTGAAAGATTCACATAGGGCGAAATAACACTTTCTATATCGGTTCGTGCGCGCAGCTCAGAGAGGAATTCGTCACTGATTGCCATACTATTCCCCCTTCATTACCACCCACGAGCGAGGAACAAACAGCTCTTCGAAGGTGTGCACCGCATAACGGTCGGTCATGCCTGCAATATAGTCACAGGCGGCTCTTTCGACGCCCTCACCCTCGCGGATAATCTTATATTCCGCAGGCATCTCGTCGGGATGAAGCAGGAAGTATTCGTAAAGCCATTTGATCATCTCAATGGCACGCGCCTCCTCACCCTTGCAGACCGGGTTGGTATACACCCTCTCGAACATAAAGCTGTGCAGCGTTGCAAAAGCATCGGCACAGTCCTCACCGAGAATGATATCGTCCTTACTGTTATTGACGGCAGAAAGCACAAGCTTGTTTATGCGCTGTGATTTATTCTGCCCCAAAGCATCGCGTATATCTGACGGAATATCCGTTTCTTTGAGCACACGGGCGTGAACGGCATCGTCAATATCGTGATTTATGTATGCTATACGGTCGGCAAGGCGGACAATTCTGCCCTCGAGAGTAAAGGCCTCCGTACCCGAGGTATGTCGGACAATACCGTCGCGCACCTCTTCGGTAAGGTTGAGTCCTCTGCCTTCCTTTTCTATAACATCTGCAACACGCAGGCTCTGTTCATAATGTCTGAAGCCGCCGTCGTAGACACTGTTAAGCGCTCTTTCACCCGCATGGCCGAACGGTGTGTGACCGAGGTCATGTCCGAGTGAAATTGCCTCTGTGAGTGTTTCGTTAAGACCGAGAGCGATTGCGATTGTCCGTGCAATCTGTGCGACCTCAAGCGTATGAGTGAGTCTTGTTCGATAATAGTCACCCTGAGGTGACAGAAAAACCTGGGTTTTATGCTTGAGTCTTCTGAATGAGTTGGAATGAATGATACGGTCGCGGTCTCGTTGGAAACAGGTGCGCAGTTCGCATTCCTCCTCGGGACGCCTTCTGCCGCGGCTCATATCGGAAAAGCAAGCATTCTTACTCAGTATCTTATGCTCGTTTTCACAGGTTGCTTCTCTGACCGTTTTCATTTTAATCACTCCAATCCTAAAATTTTTTCAAAAAACCTCTACATATATTATATACGCTAAAAAAATTGTTTTTCCTTTTAAAAAATTAAAAATATTTAAATTCTTCTCCGATTTCTTCCGTACGGTACTTTCCGAAGCTCATATCGACAAGCTTTGCATCAAACGCCGCGACATCACCGACCGGCAATTTGAAGGTCACGGTAACATTATCGGCAAATTCGGTATCGTCAATGACACCGCCGCTTTCGGGAATAAAGGAATTAAGTCTGCCGTAAAAATTATAATCACAGGTAACCTTCAGCACCTTGCAGAGCTTCATTGTAATTATTTTACCTGCATCAACTGCGATCTTGGCTGTGTGGGAATAGGCTCTGACAAGTCCGCCCGCGCCAAGCAGAGTGCCGCCGAAATATCTTGTTGCAACAACAACACAGTCGGTGACATTTTCCTTGAGCAGCACATCCAGAACGGGTATACCTGCCGTTCCCTGAGGCTCACCGTCATCGGAATAACGGCGTATCTGACCCTCTCGAAGAACATAAGCATAAACATTATGTGTCGCATCCCAATGCTTCGATTTGATTTCATTTATGAAGCTGACTGCCTCTTCCTGAGTCGTGACGGGCTTGATATAGCCTATAAATCGGGACTTACGCTCGATAAATTCGTCACTCGACTCATTGAGAATCGTTCTGTATTCCATTCGGTTCACCTCCGAAAAAAATATGGCGATGCAGAAAAGCACCGCCTATTTTCTCAAAAATATTATTTTGACAAATTGAAACGCTTATTGAAGCGGTCAACGCGTCCGCCTGTATCAACAAGCTTCTGCTTACCTGTAAAGAACGGATGACATTTTGAGCAAATATCAACACGCAGGTTCTCCTTGGTAGAACGAGTCTCTATCTCATTACCGCAAGCACAACGAATAACTGTCTTTTCGTACTTAGGATGGATTCCTTCCTTCATTACTGTCACCTCTTTCGAAATATTCACGCAGATGCTATTTTAACACATAATATTTAAAAATGCAACTGTTTTTTTTATTTTTTATAAAGCAATATATTCAGCGTTTTCAAACGAATAAATCAGGGTTCCTCTGACCGCCATTCCCGTGCATTCAGACAGTGCATATTCATACATTTTAAGCTGTGTACGGTAGCGCTCGCAAAGCTCTTTCATAGTGACTCCCCTGTCGGTTTTGTAGTCAACAATTATAAGTCCGCCGTCCTCAACAAAGGCACAGTCGACATAGCCCTGTATAACCACGGTTTCGTCACACGGAACATCAAGCCCGGGATAAAGCTTGCTTGCGGCAATACCGACAGTTACCTGCTTTTCACGAAGAAGCTTCGGCGACGCCTTGATACGCGCCGCGATGTCACTTTCAAAAAAGCGTCTGAGCTTATCGCGCTCAAGGGCATCAGCCTCCTGTCTTGTCAGGTGGCGCTCGGCTATCATCCGCTCAATCTGTGAATCGACATCATAGCTCTCTGCCGAATAATCAAAGAATTCCATAAATTTATGGGTTGCCGTACCTCTGCTTGCAGGATTGAGTCCCGCTTTTGATAAAAACTCGGGACGCTTCGATGCAAAATACTGTGTGCTGAAGCCCGAGGAGTCGAACTCTGACGGCGCACTCTTTGCACGGACAAGAGAAAGCTCGGCATAAGGATAACGGTAGTCAATCCTCTGTCTGATTTCTTCGAGCAGGTCTTCATCGACAGGTGCTTTTTCTTTTTTCTCTAAGACATCCGTCTTATCCGACACGCTGTTAATAACCGAAACAGACAAGCTCTCAGGACAAGCAAGAACGGAGATCTCATCCTCTCTGCCCGAAAGGTTACGGAGAAGGTGTGCATCCGGGTGTCTTAGAAACGCAGTAACAAGCCAATCCGCCATTGAGCTTCTGCTGAGTATATCAACGGGACTGACAGGCTGTTTATTATCAAGACAAAGTGAGAAGTCCTCAAGCCTTGACTCTATATTATCATAACGGGTAACACATATCAGCCGTTCCTTGGCTCGTGTCATTGCAACATAAAGCACGCGCAGCTCCTCTGAGAGCGCAGAGTTTCTTTCGGCAAGCATAAGCGCTTTTTTGCCGACGGTTAAATACTGGCACTTTGTTCGTGAATCACGGCGGTCAAAGCAGATGCCGTAATCAGGATGAAATGCCGCAACGCCCCTCTGATTATCATTCGTGAAGGCGTTATTAAGGTCTGCAAGAATACAGACAGGGAATTCAAGTCCCTTACTCTTATGAATCGTCATAATGCGGACAACATCCGCCGCCTCGGATATATCAGACGCACTCTCAAGGTCGTTATTCTGTCTTTGAACGCGGTCAATAAAACGGATAAAGCCTGAGAGTCCGCGCTTTCCCGACTCTTCATATTTAGCGGCATAGTCAAGCAGCATATTAAGGTTTGCGTTTCGCTGTGAGCCGTTTTTCAGGGCACAAGCAATCGCCTTGTAGCCCGTCAGGTCATAAAGCTCACGGACAAATTCAGTACACGCCAGAGTTGACGAGAGCATACGCAGATTATCGAGCTTCGCAAGAAAATCCCTGCTTTTTCTGTTGCCGTTATTTGCAGAATTCAGAAGGCAATGATACAGCGGCTTCTTTCTTTCATCAACGCGCATTTTGGCAAGCTCGTCAGCGGTAAAGCCGTAAATCGGTGACAGCATAACCGCAAGCAACGGAATATCCTGCAAGGGATTATCGGTAATACGCATCAGGTTAAGCATCGTGCTGATTTCTGTTGATGCAAAAAAGCCCGCCTTATTCGATACATAGACAGGAATATTGTTATCGGTCAGCTTCTGAGCATAAAGCTCCGCTCTGCCGCCTCCCGTCGCACGCATAAGCACGCAGAAATCACGGTATGTTACGGGACGCTGCTCACCGTTGTGAGTAACGGTCATTCCGCTCTGAATAATTGAATTGATTGTATCGGCAATGTGCTGAGCCTCCATTTCGCGTGAAACGCGGCTGCCGTCACTGAGTGAGCCGACAATATGAAGCTCCGCCTGAGGAAAATCACAGCTGTTATATGCCGCGGCGGCAACAAGCTCTTCGTTTTCGTCATAATCGAGCTCACCCGCTTCGCGCGACATAAGCTGCCTGAACACAAAATTGACATTTTCGGTAACGCCCGAGCGGCTTCGGAAATTTCGGTCGAGAGTTATTTTAGCGGGATAATTATCCTCTACATAAGGCTCGAGTCCGTCACGGCGGTTGAGAAAGATTTTAGGCATTGCCTGACGGAAGCGATATATGCTCTGCTTTACATCGCCGACCATAAACATATTCGCTTCGTCCCTTGATACCGCCCAGAAAAGCGTATTCTGAAGCTCGTTGATATCCTGAAATTCGTCAACGAGAATTTCATCAAATTTCTGTGAAAGCTCCTCAGCAAGCTTTGTTCTGACAGCATTTCCGCTATCATCATAGGTAACAAGCATTCTCAGGGCAAGATGTGTTATATCCGAAAAATCAACGCTGTTGATTTTCTGCTTTTCTTCCCACAGAATTTCACTGTATACACCGACTATTTCAAGCAGCTTTCTGATTATCGGGCGCAGATACTGCATATCCTCCGCGTGCTCCGCGGCGGTCGCACAGAAATATTTCGGAAGCTTTTTTGTAAGCTCGTCCGTGATAATCTTCTTTTGCTTTTTGGTAAGCTCGGCTACGGATGAGCTGTATCCCCTGGGCAGTCTGCCGAGCTGAGGGAATTTAAGAGAGCGCAATGCAAATAGCGTTTCGTCCCATTTCTCCTGCTCAATGAGTGTAAGCAGGCTGTCGATAATTCTCTGCATTTCAGCAATACACGCACCGTATTTTTCTTCGACGGTTTCATCACAGCCGAGGTTCTCACGCACATCTGACACAGCTTTTGAGCATTTTGTCACAATGCTGTGTGCATAGCTGAGAATCATTTTTCCCCAGCTGCTTTGTGTAAGGTCGGTCTCATCCGAATAATCGGCATCAAGGCTGTCAAGGAAATCTTTCGGGCGCGGAAACGCCATTGAATAGTTATAAAGCTTTGTTATAAGCTCACCGACGGCACTGTCGTCAGTTCCGCTCGCAAGCAGGTTGACAAGCTCTGCGAACGCCTGAGAATTTTCTTTATAGAAGCCGTCAAGAGTTCTGTTCATAGCCTCGGCTTCAATGAGCTTGAGCTGTGCACCCTCGAGCATTCTGTAATCGGGTGCTACATCAAGCTCATGAAAATTCTCTTTGACAATATCGTTACAAAAGCTGTCAATCGTACTGATTTTCGCAAACGGAAGCATCGCAAGCTGGCGTCTGAGATGCTCGTCGGACGGATTCTTGCTAAGCTCATCGTTGATTGCCTGAGATATTCTCTCGCGCATCTGCTGTGTTGCGGCACGGGTAAAGGTAACGATAAGAAGCCTGTCCGCTGAGCAGGGATTTGATTTATCGGTAAGTCTTCGTATAACCCTTTCGACAAGCACGGCGGTTTTACCTGAGCCTGCCGCGGCGGAAACAAGAACGGTACCCTTACGCGAATCAATCGCATTCTGTTGTTCTCTTGTCCATTCAGGCATCGTCCTCACCTCCTAAAAGCTTCAGGCTCTCATCGTGTCCGATTTTGAAGATATCATTTGTCGGGGTATCCTCATCGATACCGCAGACATCCTTATAATCGCAGTATTTGCATACATCGCGGTACGGACTCGTTGTCGCCTCGGCAACGGCAGGGCGAACGGGTATTCTGCCCTCGTGGAGATTAAGAGCCATTTCCGAGAGGATTTTTTCAACTCTTTTCATCAGAAGCTCCATTTGCTTTAACGATATGAGCGTTCCCGAATTCGTGCCGTCCTCTTTGATTTTCGCAGGTACAATTTCACCTGCACGGCGGTTATCCATTGAATATATAACACGGCTGTCATCAAGCACCATACCGTTCATTTTTGCCGCCTTCTGCTTTTGTGAGGCAATCACATCCTCACCCTCGTCACGCTCAATTTTAGCAAACGGAGCATTGACGGGCATATAAAGAATACCTGCAGGCGTGATTTTTTTATAGTCTCTGAAGCCGTTTTTCCAGATGGCAAAAAGATAGATAAGCATCTGCATATTCAGGCCGTAATAGACCTCGTTGAGATCGAATTTTTTGCCGCCCGACTTATAGTCGACAACGCGGACGAAGGCTTCATCTTTGTTCTCCATAACATCGACGCGGTCAACCGAGCCCTTGAGTCTGAGCACAGAGCCGTCCTCAACCTTGATTTCGTAAGCGGGCACCTCACCGTCTGTATCGATTGAAAGCTCAAACGCAACAGGAACAAACTCACTGACTGAAAATTCGCTGACCAGGCGGTCAACAACCTCACACACGATAAAGCCAAGCTGACGGTAAAGATAGCTGAAGCGCTCACCCATATCCTCGCCTGCAACAAGAATCTCGCGGAAATACTCATCGAGCATATCGTGAATCAGCTTATCACGCTCGGGCTTTTGCATTTCGCAGAGTCCTTCACTGCCGTAGGCAGCAATGAGCTTTTCGAGTATATAGTGGATTGCCGTACCCTTCTTCATCGGGTCAAGCTCGGCAATTTTGCGCGGCTGAGCATTGAGTCCGTATTTACAGAAATATTCAAACGGACACTTGTGATAGACCTCAGTTCTTGAGGCTGACATATACATATTGAAACCGAAGAGCTTTTTGGCAATTTCTTTATCGGTGATTTCAAACTCACCCTTATTAACGGCGCGTCTGAGTGCAGAAAGCCTGTCCTTATAATCAGGACGCTGAGAAAAATATTTTTCAAGTGTGGAGTGCATCGTACCTCCTCTGAGGCTGAGCTTAGACATCAGCTCAAAGGCAGGCAGGTCGCCCTCGATAAAATCTATTTCGGGAGTTGTAACCGTATCGAGCACCGTTACATTTGTGAACACTCGCTTAATCTGTGCAACAAGCTCGGACGGCGCAAGCTGTGCACCTGTTATATCCTTTCTCGAATATGTGACATAGAGCGTGTCTGACGGACTGCAGAGTGTGCTGTATGCGATAAAGCGCTCCTCCATCATCTTCTGCTCGAAATTGTCGTCCATATTAAGGTCGAGCTCAGCAAGAGCCTTGCGGTCATTGTCGGATAAGATTCCGTCTGATACGGGCACCATCGGGAAAACTCCGTCATTGACTCCGACGGCAAAAACAACCTTAGGTGCAGTCGTCTTGACTCTGTCAGCGGAGCCGATGACGATTTCATCAAGCCCCTGCGGAAGATTGCCGAGAGTGTAGACCGAAACAATCAGGTTAAGAAGCTCGCTGAATCGGCTTCGGGTAAGCTTTATCCCCTCAAGCGCAGACGCAATTCTGTCAAGAATTTCAATTGTTACATCCCAGATTCTGCCCTGCTCGATTGCGAGATCAGTCTCACCCTTTTCGTTGAGCTTTTCGGCAAGCAGACGCAGATTTTCGGGCACATTCATTTTTATTAAAATATCGTAAAGCGCCTTCGCGGCAGACAGGCCGTCAAAGTCGGTGAGCTTGAGTCTTAGCTTCTGCAAAGGCTCAACAACCGTCTGTCTTGAGAGATTGATTGCCTCGAGAGTCTTATAATCCTTCTCGTGCATTTCTTCACCGAGTCCGTCGGGATGCGCAGTCCAATCCTCCAGCCATTTGTTACCGTTTATCTGCCAGAGCACCGCATAGTTTTCGAGCTCGGAGATTTCTTCTATACTAAGGTCGGTAAGTCCCGTTTTAAGAACGCGCATAACGGTATCGCACGAAAATCCGCTGACCGCAATATCAACAACACTCAGCAAATACTCAATAAGGGGCTGAGTGACAATCGGCTGTCGTCTGTCTTCAAAAACAGGCACTCCGTTTTTGCGCAACACGGCGCGTATCTGTCTGGCATAGTTATTTTCGCTTCGGCTTATAATCGCAATATCCCTGCAACGCAGGTCACCTGTTCTTATAAGCTTTTTGACGGTATGCGCAACAAAATCGCATTCACTCTCAAAATCCTCGGCAGAGCAGATGATGATATTCTCTGTTTTTTTGTCGTATACCTCGTTTGTGTTTTCATAGAGTGTTCTTTCGAGCAAAGGAAGCTCGTCGTTCGTATAACGCTTATCATCAAACGAATCTATATGCTCAGGCGGTGCAACCGCAACTGAGTTTTTTGCCGCGATGCGGTTAAGCTTTCTGACAGTACGCTTGGTATGAGCAAACGAGCTGAAGTCATCAACCTCGCCCATCCTGTCGGTGCAGACGGTAATATAGACATCGTCAGCCTGAGAAATAATTCTCTCTATTACGCCAAGCTGCTGGCTTGTAAAGCCGCGGAAGCCGTCAAAGAAAACCGTTTTTCCTTGAAAAATTCTGTATTCGTCAATAACATCGCAAAGAATATCAAACGCACATTCCTCATCAAAATAGCTCTGAGCCACAATAGCGGTATAAGCATCCATAACCAGTGAAAGCTCGTCGAGCTTTGTTTTCAGCAGGCCTTCCTGCATTTTATCGGAGGCTTCACGCAGCATATCGGATGAGACCGCACACTGTCTGAATTCCTTGATAATTTTAAGCATACGCATAATGACCGCCGAGGAATAGCGGTGTTTAGAGTAGACGGAGAGTGAATCACCGACGCTCTCAAGCGCAAGGCTCATCATCAGCGCACGCGTGCTGTCATCAAGGCGCGGCTGTGAATAGAATCCGTATTTTTTGAGCACATGCTCACACAAAAAAGAAAAGCTGACAACCTCGACCTTATCCGCGCCCTTAGCGCCGAGAAGCTCAAGCATAAGCTTTTCTGTTCTGAACGAATACTGCTCCGGAACGATGAGCATTGCGCCCTCGCCCGATTCGATTCTTGATTTGATTTTCTGATTGATATTACGGGTTTTTCCGCTTCCGATGCGTCCCGTGATAAGTCTGAGCATAAAATCACTCTCCAGATTGACCTTATTATACAATAATTAAGGCTTTTTTGCAACATCAGTGACTTGCATTTGAGTACGGATAATGGTACAATA
Organism: Acutalibacteraceae bacterium; assembly: GCA_045540195.1. Taxonomy (GTDB): domain Bacteria; phylum Bacillota; class Clostridia; order Oscillospirales; family Acutalibacteraceae; genus CAG-488. Next base: position 32,270 of record JAZQGS010000072.1, on the reverse strand, counting down.
ACAGGGTAAATCAACAAAATTTCCGAGGTATCTGACATGGCAGTAAAAAGCTATATTAAAAAAGCAAATTCTGTTGTGCCCTCAAAGGCACAGATTGAGTTTATGAATACTGAATTCATCGCGTTTGTCCATTACGGAATGAACACATTTACCAATGTCGAGTGGGGCACGGGCAGAGAGCCTGTGAAGTATTTCAAGCCCGCCGATTTCTCTGCAAGACAGTGGGTCAAGGCAATCAAATCAGCAGGTATGCGCGGAATGGTGCTTACCTGTAAATTCTCTGACGGCTTCTGTCTCTGGCCGAGCGCATTCACGGATTACAGCGTTAAAAATTCTCCGTGGCTCGACGGTGAGGGTGATATGGTCAGAGAGCTCAGCGAGGAATGCAGAAACGAAAACATCAAATTCGGCATCTACCTTTCCCCCTACGATATGCACGAAAAGACCTTCGGTACGCCCGCTTATAACGATTATTTCGTCAATCAGCTCACCGAGCTCTGCACAAATTACGGTGACATCTTCTGTGTATGGTTTGAAAGAGATTCAAGCGGCATTCAGGATTATGACTGGGACAGATATTATAAGACAATCCGCAAGCTTCAGCCCGATGCGATGATATGCAACTGCGGCCCTGATATTCGTTGGTGCGGCAATCACGCGGGTATCGGCAGACAGTCTGAGTGGAGCGTTGTTCCGAAATCACTCATCAACGATGCACCGCCCGAAAAGCTTGTAGAGCCTGACCTCGGCAGCCGCCGTAAAATAAAAAAAGCAGACGAGCTCGTCTGGTTCCCTGCAATTATGGATATGAAAATGCGTCCCGGCTGGTTCTATCACGACCACGAGAATTCAAGCCTTGAGGTTATGTCAAAGGCAATTATGTGCTATTTCAAATCTGTCGGCAACAACGGTACATTCATATTTAATGTATCCCCCTCACACACAGGCAGAATTGATAAAAAGGACCTTGAGCAGCTCGTTACGCTCGGCGCACAGCTTGATCTCGAATTCAAGGATGACTTCACCGAGGGAGCTGAATTCACCTCGACCGAGTGCAGTGACGAGCTTCACAGCGTGAAATTCATCAACACAGGCAAGTCGTGCTTCCGTACACCTGACGGCACAAAGAAGGCCGAGATCATTGTCAATATGGGTGATGTCTGCTCTATCGACAAGATTGTTCTCGGTGAAAACATCGCGACAGGTCAGCAGGTCGAGAAATTCTCACTTTATTATTTCTATAACAAGCGTTGGCGCAGAATCTATAAGGGTACGACAATCGGACGAAAGAAAATCTGTTTTGTAAAACCGATGGAGGCTAAGCGCATAAAGCTCGTTATCGAAAAGATGAGAGACTTCGCAACTATTTCAGATTTCCATGTATATTAACAAAAAGCCTTGCAATCCGTTCGGACTGCAAGGCTTTATTTTATACGATTTTGATAACCTTGTAAGCTTTGATTGTTTTGGGATTTTTGCCTGAAAGCTTACCGTTAAACTGAATTTCAAGAGTGTCGCCGTAGTTGAGGTCCTCACGCTTTATGGCGTTGCCGTCTTTATCGAAGATTGCCTCATCGCCTGTGAACTTGATATAAATTCCGTTCTCGTCATAAAGCTCGGAATAAACACCGCCAAGGTTCTGAACCTCGACAATAAAGTCGCCCTCGATGCTTTTAATGCTGTAAGAAGCCATAATTGAAGCGGGATTTTCCTCGTTGTAGCCCGTATCATCCGAGCAAGCCGCACAGGTGAAGAGCATCATAACCGCGAGGATTAAAGCTGCAAATCTTTTCATAACTTATCTCCAGCAAACTCTTACTGTTACGCCGTCCTCTTCAAGGCAGAACTTGCTTAAAACGCCTGTTGCACTTTCATACTCTGCAACCGTTGCGTATTCCTTCATTGTGATGCCTCTCTTTGTTTTTGTAGCACCGTTATACTCAACATGCTTTACTTCTCTGAGGCCCTGCATAAATGCCTGTGCCATTTCAGGTGAATGAAGAGTAAGCTTTGAGTCAACCGCGAGCATTGCTGTCTCTTCAGCTGACGGGTTATACTTACCTGCACCGAGTGTTCCGGGAACGAAGCCTGCACACCACCATGTGAATGCCGGGCTTCTTGAGAAGAGGTACTTGAACTTATTGGATGTTGAAGATTCGCGTCTGTAAACATCCATACTCTGAAGCATCTTCATATCGTCTGTTGCACAGTCATAGTGTGTGCTCATAGATGAGCCTGCGGGACGGTTGTATGTACCGATTTCAGCACCGACAAGAACCATACCGTACTGACCCTTCCAATACTGAATCATCCACTCGAGACCCTCGTGCTCAAAGTAAACACGCATTGTATCGTATGTAATTGCGATAGCTGATGATGAAGCATCATAAACCTCGTTATAGCCGAAGTTTCTCTGCCATGCGTCCTCAGCGATGATGAAGCACTTATCCTTCTGTGAATACTTGAAGCCGAAGAGACCTGTGTCTTTTCCGTCAACGCTTTCAACAGTGATGTTGCCGTCCTTGTCGATTGTCGGCTTGATTACATCGCCCCAGCGATCCTTGATTTCGTCAAGCTGCTGCTGAAGGCTCTTTGTTGTAGTTGTTGTGGTCGGGGGTACAATCGGCTTTGATGAGCCGCCGTTATTTGAAGAACCACCGTTGTTTGATGAGCCACCGTTGTTTGATGAACCGCCGTTATTTGATGAACCGCCGATCGGGCCGACAACGATGGGCTTTGTTGCTGCGTTAGCGTCAAGCTGTGTTACAACGCTGCCGTCATCACCGATGATGTCAACTGATGAATCGTCCTGTGTCCACTTCTGACCGCAGGCGTTACATACAAAATAGCCCTCTGCATCGGGACCTGTGATATCTGTTGAAGAACAGATCGGGCAGCACTGCTCAAATGCGTCGCCGCCGTTTGCAAGATCAGATGTGTCACCGAGAGTTGTGTTCTCGTCGGGATCTGCCTGACCGATGAAGTTACAACCGGGAAGGATTGTCAGAGTTACCAGAGCAAGAATACCGATAACTGCAATCGCACGGATAACATTGTTTTTAAAATCCATGGTAATTTTACCTCCAAATTTTTTGGCAACGGAAGGCATTCCGTCACGCATATACAAAGAGATTATACTTGATTTCATCCGTTATTTCAATAGATTTTTCAAAAATATCATTCTTTTACAAATATTACCTGCCATTTGCAACAATTATGTAACAAACAGAGAAAAGCAACAGAAGATATCCGACTTCTGTTGCTTTTGTGTTGCTTATTTAAATTTATTTTGTCTTATTTGTTGAGCTCCTGCTCAAGAAGTGTTCTGATAACAACGGGGTCGCCCGTTCCCTTTAGCTCGCGCATAATAAGACCGAAGAGAGCCTGCATAGCCTTTGTCTTACCGCTCTTGTAGTTTGCAACCGCATCGGGATTCTCCGATACAATGCGCTGAACGGTTGTGAGGATAAGGCTCTCGTCAACCTTGACATTGAGTCCGTTTTCATCGCAATACTTGTCGACATCAACATCATTCTCGAATACGGCGGAAAGAACCTTCTTACCTGCCGGACGGGTGATTTCGTTTGTATCAACAAGCTCGATGATTCTTGCAAGCTTTGAAGCATCGATGTTAAGCTCATCGATTTCAAGACGCTTCATATTACCCATACATTCTGTGAGAATCCAGCTTGCAACAGACTTAGGTGATCTGCCGAGGGCAACAACTGCATCAAAGATATCAGAAAGCTTTCTGTCAGATGCAAGAACCATTGCTTCCTTCTCGGGAATACCCATTTCTGTATAGCGCAGGCTCTGCTCCTCAGCTGTTGCGGGCATACTTGCGCGGATAGCCTCGAGCCACTCGTCATCGATAACGATCGGCATAAGGTTCGGATCCGGGAAATAACGATAATCTGCCGCAGTCTCCTTATTACGCATCGGGAAGGTACGGCGCTTGACATCATCCCAGCGGCGTGTTTCCTGAACAAGGACCTCAGTATGACGCTCAAGAGCATCGACATGACGGACCTTTTCAAATTCGATTGCGTCCTTGATATCGGAAAGTGAGCTCATATTCTTGATTTCGGCACGGACACCGAACTCCTCAGAGCCTTCGGGACGGACAGAAATATTGACATCGCATCTCATTGCACCCTCTTCGCATTCGGAAATACCTGCGAACTGAAGGCTTGACTTGAGCTTTTTAAGGTATGTGATAACCTCATCGGAAGAACGGAAGTCAGGACGGCTGACAATTTCAATAAGGGGCACGCTCGTTCTGTTGTAGTCAACGAGTGATGTGTTTGTTGCATCATCGTGAACAAGCTTACCTGCGTCCTCCTCAAGGTGAATTTGCTTGATGCCGATTGTTCTGTCACCGATTTCTACGCTACCGTCAACACAGATGGGGTTAAACCACTGTGTTGTCTGGTATGATGCGGGAAGGTCGGGATAATAATAGCTCTTTTTATCAAAGGTTGTATACTGATTGATTTTGCAGTTGAGCATAAAGCCTGCCTTGACTGCAAGCTCGATTGCGTGCTTGTTTGTAACGGGGAGCATACCCGGCATACCGCAGCAAGCGGGACATACGCAATCGTTGGGCTCCTTCGGACTTGAGTGACCGCCGCAGGAGCAGAAAAGCTTTGAATCGGTTGAAAGCTCAACATGAGTTTCAAGACCTATAACAAGTTCGTATTTCATCGTTATGCCTCCAATCCTTCAACGCTGTCTGCAATGCTCAGAAGAACATTGTCCTTATATGAATCCGCGATAAGCTGAACACCCTTTGTAGCCATTGCGGGCATACCCGTAATGCTCGGAATTGCGGTGAACACGCTCTCCTCAAGCACCTTTTCAAAGCTGTCGAGAATATCGTATGCCTTGTATTCAGCCTGTGAACAAGCAGGAGTAATAATTGCATCGTAAGAAGCAAGAACAGCCTTCACCTTGTCTGTTACAACACGGCGGATACGAAGTGACTTGTCGTAGCAGGCATCGTACTTGCCCTTGGCAAGAACATCTGAGCCATAGATAATCGTTGCCTTTGTCAGGAAGCCGAAGCCCTCTGTGCGGCTCTTTGTATAAAGCTCGTCGATATTTTTGTATTCAGCCGCACGGTGGCCGTATTTGACACCGTCGAAGCGAGAAAGGTTATTTGTTGTTTCAGCTGACATAAGAATCTGCCATGCTGTCTGTGCCTGCTTTGTGATATCGAGTGAAATTTCTTCAACCACAGCACCGAGTGCCTTGAGTGAAGAAGCATACTTATCAAGCTTTGCCTTCACTTCGTCTGAAGCGAGGTCATAAAGCTCCTTGACAAGAGCAATTTTCATTCCTGAAACCGCAACTGACTCGTAGTCGTATTTCTCTTCCGGAAGGCTTGTGCCGTCCTTTGAGTCGTGGCCTGCGATAACCGAAAGGATTTCCTTTACAGCCTTTGCATCAGGTGCTGTTACGCCGATCTGCTCACCCGAGCAGGCGCAAGCGATAACACCGTAACGCGAAACCGTGCCGTAGGTCGGCTTTATAAAATCAACACCCGCAAGCGCTGCCGCACGGCGCGGTGCACCGTTAAGATCAACGCAGAGAGCCGCTGTTACCTCACCTTTTTTGACAAGTGAAGCTGCCGCACCTACAAGAACGCCGTTCTCCTCACAAGCACCGAAATATGATGTTTCGCCGAGGAGGTCGAGTCCGAACTCACCGACATTTGTCTTACCTGCGATTGCATATCCCGCTTTTTCAAGTCTTTCGACTGCTTCAGCGCTGAAAAGCGGGGTGAATTTCTCAAGCATTTTTGAGCCTGCTGTTGCAGGAGTTCCTTTTATAAGGATTGTATCGTCAACGGCAATTTTGCCTGACGGATTGATTGAATTAACAAAATATCCCACTTTTAACACCTCACTTTACAAGTCTGGGAACCTGCCAGCTGTCGTCTGTGCTCTGAGGAGCACCTGCAAGCAGGGCTTCACGGGTGAACGGCTGTTTTCTTTCGTCTTTACGGATGACATTGGTCATCGGCATAACATATACCATCGGCTCAACATCAGCTGTATCGGTTTCTGAAAGAGCAGCTTCGTTTTTAAGCATAGCATCAAGGATGCTGTTCATCTTTTTCTTCTCGTCAGCGGTAAAGCTCAGCTGATTGACAGCTTCAAGGCTTTCAAACTTATTTGCCTTTGCCTCGGCAGGCTTTGCCGATTTTGCAGAAGAATAATTAGCCTCACCTGAATCTGAGCCGAGCATATCCGAGCCGCCCTTGCCGCGGATTGCAACATTTGCTTCGTAAAGCTGAAGCTCCGTTACCTCACTCGGAGCGCCGAGCATCTGGTCCTGAGCCTGACCGTCAAGCGGGAATGCGATAACATCACGGATTGTTTCGGTATCGGCAAGAAGCATAATGATACGGTCAACACCCGGTGCCATACCTGCGTGCGGCGGTGCGCCGAACTGGAATGCATTGTAAAGAGCACTGAAGCGCTTTTCGAGCTCTTCCTCAGAATAGCCTGCAATCTCGAAAGCCTTTCTCATAATCTCCGGGCTGTGGTTACGCACAGCACCAGAAGCGAGCTCAATACCGTTACATACAAGGTCATACTGGTATGCGAGAATTTCTGTCGGCTCCTTTGTAAGGAGTGCCTCGAGACCGCCCTGGGGCATTGAGAACGGGTTGTGAGTGAAGATGATTTTATCTGTTGTTTCGTCTCTTTCGTACATCGGGAAGTCGACAACGAAACAGAACTCAAAACGGTCGTTTTTGATAAGCTCAAGCTCATTACCGAGCCAGGTGCGTACAACGCCTGCGTTCTTATCAGCAATATCGGAATCGTTATCACAGATAAAGAAGATTGTTTCGCCCTCCTTAACGCCTGTGAGCTCAACGATTTCCTTCATCTCGTCAGGTGTCATAACCTTGCTGATAGGATCATCCTTGAAGCCGTAGTTCTTTTCATCAAGAAGAGTAATGTGAGCAAGACCTGCCATCTTTGCCTGCTTAGTAGCAAATGCAAGCGACTTATCAAAGAACCATCTCTCGTTCTTACACGGAGCTACGATGCCTCTGACCTGCTTGTTCATAAAGGGCTTGAACTTAACTCTCTTGAACATATCGGTAAGGTCGCAGATGATGAGAGGGTTGCGAAGGTCGGGCTTATCTGATCCGTACTTTGCCATAGCCTCTCTGTAAGGAATACATCTGAACGGAGTGGGTGTGATATATTTGTCTGAGAATGTGTGGAAAACATCGCTTACAACATCCTCACAGACCTTGAGAACCTCCTCCTGTGTGGAGAAAGCCATTTCAAAGTCGAGCTGATAGAATTCACCCGGTGAACGGTCGGCACGCGCATCCTCGTCGCGGAAGCAGGGTGCAATCTGGAAGTAACGGTCAAAGCCCGATACCATAAGAAGCTGCTTGAACTGCTGAGGTGCCTGAGGAAGAGCGTAGAACTTGCCCGGATGCTTACGGCTCGGAACAAGGAAGTCTCTTGCGCCCTCGGGTGATGATGCAGTAAGGATAGGTGTCTGCATCTCAAGGAAGCCTTTTTCTTCCATTACCTTACGCATATGTCTGATAACATTTGAACGAAGAACAATGTTCTTATGAAGTGCAGGATTTCTCAGGTCGAGGAATCTGTGCTTAAGACGGATGTTCTCGTTAGTGTCGTTTGAACCGATTTCAAAGGGAAGGTCACGGGTGCAGGTGCCGAGCACAACAAGTGTATCAGCAACAAGCTCAACAAGACCTGTATCGATTTTGGGGTTGACCGTGCTTTCGTCACGCTTTGTAACTGTACCCTTGACGGAAATAACGGTCTCTTTACCGATACCCTTGAGAAGTGTCTCATCGTGAACAACAACCTGTGTAATGCCTGTGTAGTCACGAAGGTCAACGAAGAGAACGCCGCCGTGGTCACGGATAACATCAACCCAGCCGGCAAGCTCGACAGTTTCGCCGATATGCTTTTCTCTGATTTCGTTGCAAAGATGAGTTCTATACATTACTATCTACCTCCTGATAGTTTTCTGAAAAAATAAAAAGCCCCGAGAATTATATGAAATAATTCTCGGGACGAGTAAATTAAATAACCCGCGGTGCCACCCGTGTTGATACCCGACAAAGTAAGTATCCGCTCTTTTGTATTAAGATGTGAGCCTGACGAAGTGTTGCCGAGCTTACTACTCATCTGAAGCACGCTTTCAGCCGGTGGCGCGCTCTCTCTGACAGACTTTCCGATTAAGTCGGGTCTTCGCGGTTTAAAAGAAATTTCACCTTTTAACACAATTATTATAGCAAAATAATTTGAATTGTCAACATAATTTTAATGTTTTACATAAAAAGTATATTCCTTTTTTGGCGGATTATTCAGAAATTTCTTCTCTGTTGTTTGATTTGACAGACTTTAGTGGTATAATTACAGTAATGAACAGCAAATCTTCACGGAGGCAATATGGAAAAGATTCTTTTAATCCTTACGGGCGGTACGATATGCTCGGCGGTAAATGAGGACGGCAAGCGTGCTGTCGATACAGAAAATGTAAAATATAGAATTATTGACAATTTCAGAAAAAGCGGTTCACCCTTCAGCGGTGTTGAGTTTGACATAAGGATGCCGATTGACACATTGAGTGAGAATATGACGGTTGATAAATGGAATATCCTGCTCGACGAGTTGAGAATGGCGGAAAGTGAGAATTACAAGGGCATTATAATTCTTCACGGCACAGACACACTCGCCTATACGGCTTGTCTGCTGTCTCTCGTTATGGGGAAAAAGGGCTTGCCCGTGTGTCTTGTTTCGAGCCATTCACCCGTTGAGTGTGAGGGCACGAATGCAAATATCAATTTCCGTGCGGCAGTCGAGCTGATTGAGAACGGAATCAGACCGAATGTTTATGCAGTATATCAGAATTCCGACGGCAGGCTTTATGCTCACTATGGCGCGCATCTTTTGCAGTGCGCCAATTTCAGCAACGATTTTCACAGCTCGGATGCAACGGAGATAAGCTGTACCGACAACGCGCGGCTCGGGGGTACAGAATTTGAAACAGCCGGTGTTTTCCCCGACAGGCTCGGGGCAAGGGTTTTGCTTCTGACACCTTATGTCGGTATTGATTACAGCACGGTGAATCCCGACGGAATTGATGCGATCGTGCACACAACCTACCATTCGGAAACAGTATGCACAGACGGCACCGAAAAGCCCTCTGACTCTGTTCTGTATCTTGCAGAAAAATGCAAAGCGGCAGGCACTGATTTACTTCTTGCACCCTGCAATCCCGAAACCTACGCTTACGAAACAACGGGAACGGCGCTCGAGAGCGGTATTTATCCGGTTGCGGATATGACAGCCGAAATGGCTTATATCAAGACTCTCGTCGGATGCTCACTCGGCAAAAGAGGCAACGAGCTCGCAGCTTTTATCGAAAAAAGCATCAATCACGAAAAAATATGTCACAAATAAGGATAACGAATACTGTGCAAAAGTTACATTGACGGCTAATGCACAATTATTGTATAATTGTATGAATGTAAATCTATCAGAGGTGTAATTATGACTGATAATACAAACGAAAAGCTTTTAAAAATCGCCGACAGCTTCCCCTTCCGCGGTGAAATTGTCGAAATAAAGAGAACAGGCTCAGGCCACATCAACAGTACTTATCTTGTAACCTGTACTGATTCAAATGTAAACTATCAGTATATCTTACAGCTTATCAATCCCGCTGTTTTCAAAAAGCCCGATGAGCTGATGTCAAATGTTATGAATGTTACAAGCTTTCTTCGTAACAAGATTGTTCTTGACGGCGGCAATCCCGAAAGAGAGACACTCACCTTCCTTTATACAAAGGATAACTCTCCCTACTACCGCGATGAGGACGGCGCTTGCTGGAGAGCTTACAACTACATAGGTGCCTGCACAACCTACGACAAGGGTGACGATCCTGTCAAGATGATGCGCTCAGCAAAGGCATTCGGCGTTTTCCAGAAGAGACTTGCCGATTATCCCATTGACAATCTTTTTGAGACAATTCCGAATTTCCATAACACTCCTGCGCGCTACGATCAGCTCAAGGAGGCTATCGCAAACAACGCCGCAGGCAGACTTGATTTAGTCAAGGACGAGATCGAATTCGCTCTTTCACGCGAGAAGGATGCATCAAAGCTGACCGATATGATAAAGTCAGGCGACCTTCCCATCCGCGTTACACACAACGATACAAAAATCAACAATGTTCTTTTTGACCTTATCACAAATGAAGCATTCTGTGTTATCGACCTTGATACCGTTATGCCCGGTCTTTCACTTTACGATTTCGGTGACGGTATCCGTTCAGGCGCCGCTACCGCTGATGAGGACGAGCAGGACCTTGATAAGTTCAACTTTGACCTCAATCTCTACTATGCTTATGCTGAAGGCTTCCTTTCCGAGGCCGCAACGGCTCTGACTCAGAACGAGGTTGACAATATGGCTTTCTCAGCAAAGCTTATGACACTTGAATGCGGTGTGCGCTTCCTCACAGACTTCCTTAACGGTGATGTTTATTTCGGTATCAAATATCCCGAGCACAATCTTGTAAGATGCCGTACACAGTTCAAGCTTGTTCGTGAAATCGAAAAGAACATGGACGAAATGAACGAAAAGACAGCCGAGCTTTACAGGAGGGCTTTGCTTGAAAAATAAGAAACGGGGCTTGCTCACAGCTTGCGCCGTAATTGCCGTTATTGTAATTGCGCTTTCAGTCGCCTCTCCCTTTATAAAGGACGGCATCGGAATGCTCAGAGCAAAAAGCTACACCGACAGCGACCTTAAAAATGTCGATAACATTGAGCTTATCGCGGAATGTGTCACGGTTGACGGCAAGAAGAATTCCGTCGCAGGTGTCAAAGAGGCCGTGCGCCTCGGTGCGGATGCGGTTAAGGTTGATTTGTGCTTCAGACCTGACGGCACTCCCGTAATGACGGACAGATATGAGGATAATGAAACAGCCGAGCAGGTTGAGGCGCTTTTCAACGAAATAAACAATGAAAAGTACAAGGATGTCAGAATCTATCTCAACATCGTTCAGCTGTCGACCCTCACACAGTTAAACCGTCTTGCGGTGAAATATGAAATGGTCGGCAGGGTTTACCTTATCGGTATTGACGAAAACCACTACGGTCTTGTGACGGGCGATGATACGATTGTCCCCTTTCTGCTTAAATACAAAATCACGCAGGAGGACAGACAGGCAATCGCAGACGGCAGTTTTTCAGCACCCGAATGTATTGCAAAATACGGTGCGGGCGGACTCGAAATTGATGCGGACGATATAACTCCTGAAACGGTAAACGCACTCAACGATTTCGGTATTCCGTTTATTGTTTCGGGTATTGAAAGTGTCAGCGACTATTGCAAGGTACTTCTGAGCGGGGCTTCGGCAGTGGTTGTTGAAGATATCAGAACATCAACGCAGGTGCTCGATATGTGGATCGAGGCAATGCAGGAAAGAAACAGAATTCAATAAATAAGAAAACAGCGTATTTACGGACAAGCCGTAGATACGCTGTTGTTTTTATACCATAAGGTTGCAAATCATATTGCTCAGCTCTGTGGGGTTGTCAACAGACAGGCCCTCGATAAGTCTTGCCTGTGCATAGAGGATTTTTGCATACTCCCCTGCCTTAGCCTTATCGGTTTCATAAAGCTCTGCGAGCTTATCGGCAATCGGGTGGCTTGCATTGATTTCAAGCACGACATTTGCCTTGATCTTCTGATCGTTTGTCGGCATTGAGTTGAGCACCTTTTCCATTTCGAGAGAAATCTCGCCCTCGGTTGTCAGGCACACAGGATGATTCTTGAGCTTATTGGTGAAGCGGACGCCGTAAACGCCTTCGCCGATTGACTCCTTGAGATAATCAAGCAAGTCCTTACCGCTTTCATTCTTTTCTTTAAGCTCCTCCTTTTCCTCGTCCGTGTCAAGCTCAATATTGTCGGTGCAGATGTTTGCAAACTTTTTGCCGTCAAATTCGCGGAGCATCTGAATTGCAAACTCATCCACGCTCTCGGTAAAGTAAAGGATTTCATAGCCCTTTTCCTTGACCGCCTCAGACTGAGGAAGAAGATCGATTTTATCAACGCTTTCACCGCAGGCGTAATAGATTGTGTCCTGAGACTCTCTCATTCTGTCTACATATTCCTTGAGTGTTGTGAGCTTTTTATCGTTTGAGGAGTGGAACATCAGAAGGTCGCTGAGAACATCGTTCTTCACGCCGAAGCTGTTGTAAAGACCGAATTTGAGCTGTGTGCCGAATGCCTTGAATACCTTTTCGTAGGTGTCTCTTGAATCCTTCATAAGCTTTACAAGCTCGGAATGGATTTTCTTTTCAAGGCTCTTTGCAATGAGCTTGAGCTGTGCATCGTGCTGAAGCATTTCACGGGAAATATTGAGTGACAAATCCTCACTGTCGACAAGTCCCTTGACAAAGCTGAAATAATCGGGCAGAAGGTCAGCGCATTTATCCATAATAAGCACACCGTTTGAGAAAAGCTGCAAACCTTTTTCGTAGCTCTTGGTGTAATAATCAAACGGAGCATGGCGAGGAATAAAGAGAAGAGTGTTATACTCAACCTGTCCCTCAATTTTAGTATGGATTACCTTTGCAGGCTCTTCGTAATCGAAGTAATTATCGCGGTAAAATCCGCTGTATTCGTCGGCTGTGACCTCGTTTTTGTTCTTCTTCCAGAGAGGTACCATTGAGTTGAGGGTAACAACCTCTGTCACCTGCTCATACTCGTCCTCAGTACCCTCCTTGAGCTTTGAATGGGTTGAGGGCATTCTGATAGGATAGCGGATGTAGTCGGAATATTTCTTGACGATTTCGCGGATTTTATACTCCTCGAGGAACTGTGAATAATCATCATCGTCGGTGTTATCCTTGATATAAAGAGTGATGACTGTTCCGTTGCCGTCCATCTCGCAGGGCTCAACGGTATACCCTTCAGCACCGCTTGATGTCCACTTATTAGCCTCGTCGGAACCGTAAGCCTTACTGACAACCTCGATCTTGTCGCTGACCATAAATGCGGAATAGAAGCCGACGCCAAACTGACCGATGATATCAACATCATCCTTTTTCTCGTTATCCGCTTTAAAATCAAACGAACCGCTCTTTGCGATTGTACCGAGATTTTCTTCGAGCTCCTCGGCTGTCATACCGATACCGTTATCGGATATAGTGAGTGTGCGCGCTTCCTTATCGGGAGTAATCTTAACAGAAAGGTCACTTCTGTTAAGCGCAAGATTTTCCTGCAATGAGTGGTAGTAGAGCTTGTCCATTGCATCACTTGCGTTTGAAATAAGCTCACGAAGGAAGATTTCCTTATGAGTATAGATTGAGTTAATCATCATATCAAGCAGCTTTTTTGATTCTGCTTTAAACTGCTTTGTAGCCATAAAATCACCTTACAAAATAATAATTAGCACTCTAAAGTTTAGAGTGCTAATTAAGTATAATCCTATATTTTCCTTTTTTCAAGAGGTAATTTAAAGATTTAACAAATCTTTAATATTTTTATTGGTTTTCACATAATACCAATTTCCGCCGAGGCTTTCAGCCTGAAGATTATCCGCCTTTAACAGCTCAGGTGAGGACACATACACATAATATGTTTCGTAAAATGTCTCCTCTTCCCTTTTAAAAAGGAAAATGCCTTCATCCGCACGGGTTGCATCCACCTGATAAAACTTTCTTGCAAGAAAAGCATCCTCAATTACAGTAAGAAACTCGGGCGGTACGCTGTCGATGAGCTCATCCGTCTGAAAATAAAGACAGTCGAGAAATTCAAATGTGTCTATTTCGGTTTCGTAGTATCCTTCAAAATCGTCAAGATTCTTCGCAACCGTAACTCCGACGATGTTTCTGTTCTTTTTAAGATAATTTACGATATTGTCACAGCAATCTCTGACGATTTCAAAATCGCGGACGTGCTTCGGCTTTTCAACACTCCTTGCACGCTCCGCCGCAATAAAATCCTGTTCAGAGGGCTGTGAGTTATTCTGTTTTGAATAAAGCAGAATAAACACCGCAAAAAGCACAATAAACACAACAGAGAACAGCGGATTCAGGCTGATGACATCAGTCAGAGTCAGCAGCAAAGCTGCGGCAAAGCCGACAACGGATATCAGCGACAGCACAAGATACAAGGATTTTTTATTCATTCTCTCTCCCCCTTTGTAACCCGATTATGAAAGCTTATGAATGAACAGGCCGCTCATCAGCTTAGGCTCAAACCAGGTTGATTTCGGAGGCATAATCTGACCGGCATCCGCGATATCCATAAGGTCATCGAGAGTTGTCGGATACATTGAAAATGCGATTTTCATATCTGTATTGACTCTTCTTTCAAGCTCGCCGAGACCGCGGATTCCGCCGATAAAGTCAATTCTCTTATCTGTTCTCGGATCGTCGATACCGAAAATCGGAGCAATCACATTCTTCTGAAGAATTGAAACATCAAGCTGATCAACAGGATCATTCGGGTCGAATGTGCCTTCCTTAGCAGTGAGCTTATACCACTCGCCGTCAAGAAGCATTCCGAAGGTATGCTTTGCCTCGGGCTTATAGGCCTTGGTGCCTACAGCTTCGACCTCGAAGACCTCCTTGATTTTAGTGATAAACTCCTCACTTGTATATCCGTTAAGATCCTTCATGACACGGTTATAGTCCATAATCTCAAGCTCGTTTGACGGGAAGAGAACAGCAAGGAAGAAATTAAATTCCTCTTCACCCGTGTATTCGGGGTTCTGCTCACGGCGCATCTTGCCCACGCGCACAGCCGATGCTGCTCTGTGGTGGCCGTCTGCGATATAAAGATAATCGATAGCTGCAAATTTTTCTGTAACAGCCTTGATTGTTTCGGGACAGTCAATCACCCATACGGTATTGCTGACTCCCTCAGAAACAAAGTCATAGACGGGCTCGTGCTCATTTTTCCAGGCTTCGACCGTTTTGTTTACAAAATCATCCTCACGGTAGGTAAGGAAAATCGGGCCTGTGTTGGCATCGCAGTAATCAACATGGTTGATTCTGTCAGCCTCCTTGTCGGCACGGGTAAGCTCATGCTTTTTGATTACATTATTTATATAATCGTCAATCGCGGTACAGCCGACGAGTCCTGTCTGGCTTCTGCCGTTCATAATCTGACGGTAGATGTAAATGCAAGGTGTCTCATCCTGTCTGCATACGCCGTCCGAGACGAGCTTATCGAGATTTTCTCTTGCCTTGAGGTATACTTTTTTATCATAAAGGTCAACACTCTTATCAAGGTCAACCTCAGCCTTATCAACATGGAGGAAGGAATAGGGTTTGCCGACAACCATCTCTCTTGCCTCATCACTGTTCATAACATCATAGGGCAAAGCAGCAACATCCTGCGCTCTTTCGGGTATAGGTCGGATTGCTTTGAACGGTCTGAAAACTGCCATAAATAATTCTCCTTGACTAATAAAAATTGCAAAATAATTTTACTATATCGGTTTTTCTTTGTCAACAAAAAAAGAAATGGTCGCTTCGTGAAAAGCAACCATAAATTCAATTATTCTTCTATTCCGAGCAACCAGTTGACACTGACATCAAGAGCGAGCGCAATAGCCTTGAGCTCATAGTCGGTTACGCCGCGGAGCTGGCCCTCAAGCTTTGAAAGACCCGACGCATTAAGATCGATTCCGCTGACCTGAAGCTGAGCAAGAAGATCCTTCTGTTTCATACCGATAGTCTTACGCTGTTTTTCGACTCTTGCACCGATAATGTTCATTGTGCCGAGTTCCTGCTTTCTTGTTCTCACGAAAATTGCCCCCTAAGAGATTACTCAATGTATATACATTCTAGCACTATTGTCGGAATTTAACAATAGATTTTATGAACTTCGATAAAATTCTAACAAAATGTAAATTTGTATACTTTTTCGGCGTATGTTTTTAGACATTTTTTCACTATTGTTGAAATTTTTCGGACTATTTAGACATTATTTAAAAAATGTAAATATTGTAAACATTAAAACAATGTGATATAATCATAGTGATTTTTACCGAGGCGGTGTTAAAATGAATGATCTGAAAAAAAGAAATCTGACAATGCTGACCGACTTTTATGAGCTGACTATGGCTAACGGCTATTTCCTTAACGGCAAGGGCGATACCATAACTCAGTTTGATATGTTTTTCCGTACCATACCCGATAACGGCGGTTTCGCAATTATGGCAGGTGTCGAGCAGCTTTCACAGTATCTTGAAAATCTGAAATTCACCCACGAGGATATCGAATACCTCAGAGGGCGCGGCTTTGGTGAGGATTTCCTTAATTATCTTGAAAATTTTGATTTTAAGTGTGATATTAAATGTGTTCCCGAGGGAACACCTATTTTCCCCCGCGAGCCGATCGTAACGGTAAGAGGTCCTGCGATTCAGGCACAGTTTATTGAGACAATGCTTCTTCTCGCAATAAATCACCAGAGCCTTATTGCAACAAAGGCAAACCGTATAGCTCGTGCGGCTCAGGGAAGAACAATTATGGAGTTCGGCTCAAGACGCGCTCAGGGCTTTGACGGTGCTGTTTACGGCGCAAGAGCGTCATACATCGGCGGCTGTGCAGGCACCGCCTGTACGATTTCTGACCGTGAATTCGGCGTTCCCGCTCTCGGTACAATGGCTCACAGCTGGGTTCAGCTTTTCGACACAGAGCTTGACGCATTTTGTGCTTACGCCAAGGCTTATCCCGACAGCTGCACGCTGCTCGTTGACACCTATGATGTTCTCAAATCGGGTATTCCCAACGCAATCGAGGCATTCAGACGAGAGGTTCTTCCCCGCGGCTTCAGGCCCAAGGGAATCAGAATTGACAGCGGTGACATCACATATCTTTCAAAGAAGGCAAGAAAGATGCTCGACGAGGCAGGCTTTGAGGATGTAAAGATTATCGCGTCAAACTCACTTGACGAATATATCATCAGGGATATGCTCAGACAGGGAGCTGAGGTTGATTCATTCGGTGTCGGTGAAAGACTTATAACCGCCTCCTCCACCCCTGTTTTCGGCGGTGTATACAAGCTCGTTGCGGTTGAATATGAGGGTGAAATGCAGCCCAAAATCAAGCTGAGCGAAAATGTTGCCAAGGTTACGACTCCCGGTGCCAAGAATCTTTACAGACTTTATGACAACGAAACAGGCAAGGCTCTCGCCGACCTGATAACCGTTGACGGTGAAGTCATTGACGATTCACAGCCTTATGAGCTTTTCGACCCCGATGTAACATGGAAGAGAAAAACTGTTGAAAATTATACGGCAAGACCGCTTCTTGTTCCGCTTTTTGAAAAGGGCAAGTGTGTTTATGATTACCCTGATCTTGAAAGCATCAGAAAGTACTGCGCTGAGCAGGTTGACACTCTCTGGGACGAGGTCAAGCGTTTTGAAAATCCGCATAACTACTATGTGGATATGTCTCAGAAGCTCTGGGATATGAAGAATAATATGATCAACAAATATAAGCCGAGATAAAAACGACAGGCATCGCAGTGATTGCGATGCCTGTTCTTTTATTCATTTATGCCGTAGCAGATATTGATTTTTGCACGCAGAACCTTTTTGATTTCGTCAATCGCACCGCGCATATAAATTTTAGGATCAAAGACCTCGGGGTCTTTTGCAAATTCTGCTTTAATTCCGTTTGTATATGCCTGACGCAGCTCAGTTGCAAAATTAATCTTGCTGATTCCTGCCTCGATGCAAGCGCGGACGACCTCATCAGAGAGTCCCGAAGCGCCGTGAAGCACAAGCGGAGTGCTGATAGCCTCGTGAATTTCCTTTATTCTCTGAACATTGATTTTCGGCTCACCCTTATATACGCCGTGCGCCGTGCCGACACCGATAGCAAGAGTGCTGACATTTGTTCTTCTGACAAACTCCTCGGCCTCGCTGACCTTTGTATAGGTCGCCTCGAGGTCTGTGTCACCCTCCTCCTTGCCGCCGATTGTGCCGAGCTCACCCTCAACGGAGACATCCATCGGCAAAGCGTAGTCGGAGACCTCCTTTGTCATACGGATATTATCCTCAAAGCTCATTGCACTGCCGTCAAACATAACCGAGGAAAATCCGCTCGCAATGCATCTCTGTGCAAGAGCAAGGCTGTTGCCGTGGTCAAGGTGAAGCGCATAATCAACGGGACAATCCGCCATAAGCTCACGCATCATCGCAGGATACATTGCAACGCCACCGTAATTGAGAGTACGCGGGATCATCTGCACAATTATCGGCAAACGCATTTCGTGCATAATCTCAGAAACAGCCATTGCTGACTCAAGATTATCGATATTGAAGGCAGGGATTGCATAGCCCTCCCTTGAGGCTCTTTTCATAAGTCTTGCTGATGATACTACCATATTTACACCTCAACTTTTAAAGTCTATAACCTTACGGCTGTCAAGCAGGTATACCATACCCGAAATAATCGAAACAGCCGCCGTGATGCCGAGCATCACATTCGAGATAACTGCCAGAGGAATACCGAGTGATAATACTGTATTTATTTCACCGATAACCATAACGGTAATGAGTGAAACCATCTGAAGCACTGTTTTTATCTTGCCCCCGATGTTAGCAGGTATTACAACGCCCTGTGCCGCCGCAATCAGTCGGACAGAGGTTATCGCAAACTCGCGTGTTATCATAAGCATAACGATCCAGATGTTGCAAAGACCGTCCTGCATAAAAGCAAGAAACGCCGCAGTAACAAGCATTTTATCGGCAATGGGATCAAGAAATTTTCCGAAATTGGTAACGATATTATTCTTGCGCGCAAGATGGCCGTCAATCGCATCAGTAATTGCACCGACCGCAAAAATCAGAGCGGAAATGAGCATTTTATGCTCAATATCAAGAAAGTAAATCACAAGAAAAAGCGGTGCAATAAACATTCTGAAAACTGTAATTTTGTTAGGTGTATTCATCCGACAACCTCGCCAATCAAATCATATTCGTCAATGTCGAAAATCTCAACGCGAACGATATCTCCGATATCGAGTGCGCCCTCACCCGTAAACTTGACAAGACTGTCAATCTCGGGAGCGTCCATATATGTTCTGCCGATGTAGCAGTCAGCATAGGAATCGTAATCCTCGACTATTGTTTCATACACCTTGCCGATTTTTGCGCTGTTCTTTTCTTCAACAATCTGAAGCTGGTCAGCCATAATAATCTCACCGCGGCGAGCCTTTACATCCTCCTCAAGCTGATCGGGCATACTGTAAGCAGGTGTACCCTCCTGCGGAGAAAAAGTGAAGCATCCCAGACGGTCAAATTCCATTTCGTTGACAAAGACCGCGAGGTCCTCAAACGCCTCGTCGTCCTCACCCGGAAAACCGACAATAAATGTTGTTCGGATTACAATATCAGGGATTTCTTTTCTTAACTTTGAAATTGTATTTCTGATTTCGTCACTCGTTCCCCTTCTGTTCATCGCCTTGAGAATTCTGTCGTTTGCGTGCTGAAGCGGAAGGTCGATATAGTTGACAACCTTATCCTGAGCCTTGATGACAGAAATCAGTTCATCTGTAATTCTGTCGGGATAGCAATAGAAAAGTCTTATCCATCTGATGCCGTCAATTTCACAAAGTCGGTTAAGAAGCTCGGGAAGCTTCAGCTCACCGTAAAGGTCAAGTCCGTAGCTCGTTGTATCCTGCGCGATAAGGATAATCTCCTTGACTCCGTTTTCGGCAAGCTGCTCGGCCTCAGCAACAATGTTTTCCATTGTGCGGCTGCGCATATCTCCGCGGATTGACGGAATCGTACAGTATGTACATCTGTTTGAGCATCCGTCTGCAATTTTAAGATAAGCCCAATGCTCAGGCGTTGTCAGAACGCGCTGACCGTCAAGCGGAAGCTCAGACTGAGGCGGGAATTTTTCAATAAGCTCATCAGAGGACATAACCTCCTCGATAACCTGAAGAATATCGCCGTCGGCACCGATGCCGATGACAGCATCAACCTCAGGAATTTCTTTGGCAATCTCTTCCTGATGGCGCTGTGCAAGACAGCCTGCAACTATAATCTTTTTGACAAGTCCCTCATTTTTGAGCTCGACCGTATCAAGTATATTTTCAATCGCCTCTTTTTTAGCATCGTCGATAAAACCGCAGGTGTTGATAATAACAACATCACAGCCGTCTACATAATCAACAATGCTGTGGCCTGCATCCATAATGAGTGCAAGCATATGCTCGGCATCTACCTGATTTTTGGGACAGCCGAGTGAAATCATACCAATCTGATAAGCCATAGTATCACCTTAATATTCTTCGTAAATTTCATCGGACGAAAATTCACGCATGGCCTGACGGATATCAGAAAACGAATATCCAAGACGCACAAGCGCGGCAACCACCTTTTGCCGTGATTTTTCATCAATCAGCTTATTATAATATTTTTTTCTGATAATATCAACTATTGTTTGAACATTATCGGGTTCATTCTCGTTTTCATACTCTTCGAGCACCTCGTTGACAATTTCAGAAGCTATACCCTTGCGGTAAAGCTCGCTTCTGACACGGTTCTTGCCGTACCTTTTGCGCTCGAAAAGTTCGCGTGCAAGAAGCTCGGCATACCGTCGGTCATTAACCAGACCTAAATCGAGCAGCTTTTCAACCGCCGTATCAACGGACTGTTCATCATACTTGCGCGAAAGCTTCTGCCTTATCTCTTTTTCGGAGTGGTCGCGCATATCAAGACTGAACATTGCGCTGTTAAAAGCAAGGCGGGAGCCTGCCGCCTCTTTAAAGGCAACAAGTCCCCCGTCGTCAATTTCATCACCCGAAACATAACCGCTTGAAAACCAGAAGTCCTCATCAACAGTCAGAAGGTATTCACCGTCAATATGAATATGTATTTTTGTACCCTTACCCTGTTTCGCTGTAATCTTCATCAGTCATCAACCGCAATATCAAGCTTTGCTTTTGCAGATGCCTTTGTTACAGGCTCAGCGGGTGCCGCCGCAGGAGCAACGGGTGCAGCGGGCTTTGCGCCCTTCTTAGCCGAAGCCTTGCCCATCTGTGAAAGCTTATCCATATTATTTCTGATTTTTTCCTCAAGCTCCGCCATAAGTGCAGGATCGTTCCTGATGAGCTCCTTGACATTGTCTCTGCCCTGGCCGAGTCTTGTCTCACCGTAGGAGAACCATGCACCGCTCTTGTTGATGATATCAAGTGCGACTGCAATATCAAGAATTTCACCGACCTTGGATATGCCCTCGCCGAACATAATGTCAAACTCAGCCTCTTTGAACGGAGGTGCAACCTTGTTCTTAACGATCTTGACTCTTGTTCTTGAGCCGATAAACTCGTTGCCCGGTGCCTTGATAGCCTCAATCTTGCGCACATCCATTCGCATTGAAGCGTAGAACTTGAGCGCACGGCCGCCCGTTGTTGTCTCGGGATTACCGTACATAACACCGATTTTTTCACGAAGCTGATTGATAAATATTATAATGGTATTTGACTTATTGATTGCGCCCGCAAGCTTTCTGAGAGCCTGAGACATAAGTCTTGCGTGCTGACCGACATGAGAATCACCCATCTCTCCCTCGATCTCGGAACGGGGAACAAGGGCTGCAACCGAGTCAACAACAACGATATCGATTGCGCCTGAGCGCACAAGTGCCTCTGCAATCTCAAGAGCCTGTTCACCGTTATCAGGCTGGGCAACAAGAAGAGAATCAACATCAACACCGAGGTTTGCGGCATAAACAGGATCAAGTGCGTGCTCAGCATCGATAAAGGCTGCCTCACCGCCCGCCTTCTGTGCCTCAGCGACAGCGTGAAGTGCGAGTGTTGTCTTACCTGATGACTCAGGTCCGTATATCTCAATGATTCTGCCCTTGGGAAGTCCGCCGATGCCTGTTGCGACATCGAGTGACAGCGAGCCTGTTGAAATCGCCTCGACTGTCATACCTGCGTTCTGGCCAAGACGCATAACCGTACCCTTACCGTACTGCTTCTCAAGCTGGGCAATCGCGGTTTCAAGAGCCTTTTGTTTATCTGCCATAATTATACCTCCGATATCCGTACAAATGTTCGATAGATGTATTATACATTAGTCAAAAGAAAAAAGCAATAGTATTTTTCTAAATATTTTTTAAAATTGTTTCGAAAAAAGGTTGATTTTTTAGAAAATATCTGTTATTATACGAAATGTTGTTTAGTATTCGTAAGTTAAAAGGAGGTGCCGACTATGGCAAAATGCGAATTCTGCCGAAAAGGTGTAACTTTCGGTATTCAGGTTTCTCACTCACACAGACGATCAAACAGAACATGGAAGCCGAACATTAAGCGTGTTAAGGCAGTTGTTGACGGTTCTCCGCGCAAGGTATATGCTTGCACACGTTGTTTGCGCTCAGGTAAGGTAACACGTGCCGTTTAATGCACATGATGATACAGAGGCTGTCTCAAGACAGCCTCTTTGTCTTTTTCGGAGGAATAAAATGGATAAGATCAAAAAGCTTATAAATATAATCAGACGAAAGCTTTTCTTCTTCGTCGTGTGGCCTCTCGCATTCAGACTCTTTTCTTTAAAGCCGATTGACGAAAAGCTCGTTCTTTTTGCATACAGCAAAAACTATGACAAAATGCCCGACAATATGGTCGGTATATGTAAATACCTTTTAAAAAAGGGATACAACTGTAAGATTATCAGCTCTCCCGACAGTGCCGTCAAAAGAATCATTGCGGATATTATGTTCCAGAAGGACTACGCAAGATGCAAGTGCGTTTTTGTGACGGACAACTTTGACCCTCTCTACGCTCATAAGCCGAATGAGGGTACAAGAGTAATCCAGCTCTGGCACGCCTGCGGTGCTTTCAAAAAATGGGGTAATTCCACGCTCGACCTTGCGTGGGGCGGAAGCCGTGAGGATATGCTCCGTTTTCCCAAGCACAACACATACACGGATGTTTTTGTTTCCGCCCAGAGCGTTATCCCCTGCTACGCGGAGGCATTCGGCTGTGACGAGAGCATCATCAAGGCATACGGCACACCGAGAACCGATGTTTATTTTGACAGGGAGTTTGTTGACGGATGCCGCGATACCGTGACAAACGCTTTTCCGCAGATCGGCGACAGAAGGATTATTCTCTACGCTCCGACCTTCCGCGGCAACTCTCCCGAGGCTTCATACAACGATCAGCCGCTTGATTATGAGCTTCTTAAAGCTACGCTCGGCAAGGATTATGCGCTCGTGCTGAAGCTTCACCCGTTCACGGCAAAGAAATATAAGCTGACGGATGAAGAAAAGAAAAAGTACGGCGATTTTGTATTCGATGCATCCGAGGTGCTCAATATCGAAACGGCACTTTGTGCGGCGGACTATCTTATCGCTGACTATTCATCACTTATTTTTGAATACGCTCTGCTCGGCAAGCCGATGATCTTTTATGCTTATGATCTCGAAAAATATGACAGAGACAGAAGCTTCTATTTCGACTATAAAAGCTTTGTACCCGGAAGAATTGTAACAACCAACGAGGAAATCATTGCCTGCATTTTAAGCGGAAGCTGTCAGCAGGAGAAAATCCAGGATTTCAGAGATAAATTTATGAGTGCGTGTGACGGCAGCTGTGTTGAGAGAATTGCCGAATACGCTGTGAGGTAACGATATGAAAATTATGATTGCATCCGACATCCACGGCAGTGCATTTTACTGCAAAAAGATGCTCGAGGCGTACAAAAGAGAAAACGCGGAAAAGCTGTTGATTCTAGGTGACATTCTCTATCACGGACCGAGAAACGACCTTCCCGAGGGATACGCTCCCAAGGAGGTTATCGCAATGCTCAATCCGCTCAGCGACGAGCTTCTTTGCGTTCGTGGAAACTGTGACACCGAGGTTGACCAGATGGTACTGGATTTTCCCGTGCTTGCGGAATATGCCGTTCTCTATAACGAGGGCAGAATGATTTTTGCAACACACGGACACAACTTCAATCCCGCAAATCCGCCGAAAATCAAAAAGGGTGATATCCTGCTCAACGGACACACCCATATCCCCGCTTTTGAAATCACGGATAAGTTCACTTATGTAAATCCAGGCTCAGTCTCAATCCCAAAGGAGAACAGCGAGCACGGATATATTCTTCTCGACGGCAGGTCTCTTATCTGGAAGAATCTTGACGGTGAGGCTTACAGGACAGAAGAAATCTAATTGCCGACAAGCATCATCATTTCATCAACGCTCAGGTGCGGCTGAAGTGCCTTGTTGATTGAAAGACCGATAATCTTTGACGCCCTTTCAATGACAAGATCTATTTCTCTCGGCGTGACAATCATCTGCTTGTTTTCCTCGCGCGAGATTTCCTGCTCATCCTCGGTCAGGTCATTGACAAGCGTCTGTGCATCGGCAACGGTGGGAATCCCCACGCTAATGACGGGAACGCCGAGCGTTTTCTTGTTGAGAGCTTTTCGCGAATTGCCGACACCCGAGCCCGGTGTGATTCCCGTGTCAGACATCTGAACGGTGCTTCCGAGTCTGTGAAGGCGTCTTGCCGCAAGGGCATCAACGGCAATGACCGCAGACGGTCTGACGGTTTCAACGAGTCCTCTTACAGCTTCGGCGGTTTCGACTCCCGTCTTACCGAGCACTCCCGGGACAAAGCCAGCGACGCTTCTGAGGTCGCCGAGTCCGACGCTCTGACTTAATTCATCGCTGATGTGCCTTGTCGCAAGCACAAAGGACACACTTTCGGGTCCGACGGCATCAGGTGTGATGTCGGTGTTGCCGAGTCCGACAACAAGCACGGTGCCCTCCTCGGGCAACAGACTGCGCAATTCCTCACCGATGGCTTCGACAATCTCCTCATCCGCCGAGGCGTGCTTGATAAGTGACGGGAGCTCCGCCGTAATATATGTGCCCTCAGGCTTTCCGAGAGACTCCTCTCCCTGCCTGCCCGTAACCTTGATTTTTGTGAAAGTAATACCGTTTTTCTGATATGTCTGACTGCCGATACCCTCGGGCGAAGCCGTCTTTATTGCTTCGTGACACTCGAGTGCAAGGTCCGTTCTGAAATTCATATAAATCACCGTAGAAAAAATTTTTAAAAAAAGTAAAAAAATACTTGCTTTTTTATCGTTTTGATGATATCATATCTAACTGTGTAATGCATTAAAGGAGGTGGAATTATGCCTAACATCAAATCAGCAAAGAAAAGAGTGCTTGTAAACAAGTCAAAGGCTGCTCGTAATAAGTCAAGAAATTCAGCTCTCAAGACAGCTATCAAGAAGGCTAACGCTGCTGCTGCAGCTAACTCACCTGATAAGGAAGCTGCTGTTAAGTTTGCAATCAAAAAGGTAGATCAGGCTTGTGCTAAGAATCTTCTCCACAAGAACAACGCTGCCAGAAAGAAGTCAGCTCTCGCAAAGCTTCTTGCAGACTAATTGAGTTTAACAATACGGACGGATTTTATATCCGTCCTTTTGTTTTTTTATGGCAAAAAACTTGACTTTACAGTTTTCGTGTAATATAATTAGTGTAAATAAAGTTCAGGAGGTACTATCCCATGTGTGATACACTTAAAAAGATTCTTAAGGTTGTCGGCATTATCGCTGCTATCGCTGCCGTTGCTGCCGGTATTTATTATGTTGTAACAAAGGTTCTCCCCTGCAAGAATAAGGTTGAAGATGACGATCAGAGCGATTATGTTTCATGCTCATGCTGCGACATCGACGATCCTGTTCAGGTTGACGCTCAGTAAACATAAATTTTCTGACGGAGTAAGCGCTTGCTTGCTCCGTTTTTTTATTTCATTCCCGAACGGGTGATAAACGAAACCACAAGTCCGCTGACAACCGCCGCCGATATACCTGCCGATCCCGAAGACAGCGGTCCCGTAAAAATACCGAGCCAGCCCGCCGAATCAATCATCTCACGCGTACCCTTTGCCAGAGTATAGCCGAAGCCCGTAAGCGGTACTGTCGCACCGTAGCCCGCAAAATCGACGAGGTGCTGATAAAGTCCGAAGCCTTCCAACACAACACCGAGAACAACGAAGCTGACGAGAATCCGCGCAGGGGTAAGCTTTGTCAGGTCTATCAGAAGCTGACCGACAACGCAGATGGCACCGCCGACCAGAAAAGCCCATAAAAAATCCATAAAAATCACCTGATTTAATCTTTTGAGGATTTAATTGAGATATTCGCAAAAAATAAATGTAAAATAATGTTTTTTGATATTGACTTTAGCGTAGTAATGTGTTAATATGACAGCACAAATTAAATCGGAGGGATTTATATTATGAAAAAGTTTATAGCTATCGCTCTTGCAGTGCTTACTGCTGTTATGGTATTTGCATTCGCAGGCTGCGGCGATAAGAACAACACAGAGATGACAGACCTTGAATACATCAAGGATAAGGGCACACTCGTTATCGGTTACACAGAGTTCGCTCCCATGAACTATAAGGATGCAAACGGTGAGCTTATCGGTTTTGAAACAGAGTTTGCAAAGGCTGTCTGCGCTGAGCTCGGCGTTGAGGCAAAGTTCCAGCTTATCGACTGGAATGCAAAGGAAACAGAGCTCAAGTCAAAGACAATCGACTGTATCTGGAACGGTATGACAATCACACCCGAGAGAATCGAAGAGATGGATATCTCAACACCTTATATGGCTAACAAGCAGGTTCTCATCGTTAAGGCTGAGAACGCTGACAAGTATCTCAAGGCTGAGGATATGGACGGTGCAAACATCGTTGCTGAAATCGAGTCTGCAGGTGAAGGCGTAGCTAAGGAAGACGCTATCTTTGCAAAGGCAAACTACACAGCTGTTGACTCACAGGCAAAGGCACTTATGGAGGTTGCTTCAGGTGTTGCTGATGCTTGCGTTGTTGACTATGTTCTTTCAATCGGTATGATCGGTGAGGGCACAGACTATGAGAATCTTGTAGTTGTTGAAGAGCTCGCATTCGCTGATGAGGAATACGGCATCGCATTCCGTAAGGGTACAGACACATGCGCAGCTGTAAACGAAGCAATTTCAAAGCTTGTTGCAAACGGCAAGCTTGCTGAAATCGCAAAGAATTACAAGCTCGACAAGCAGATTATTGCAAAATAAAAATTTAAAATAACAGTCAAAATGCCGTCTGGATAAGACGGCATTTTGGTTGCGATGAGGAAAAGAAATGAGTTTTGGAGTTTTAAATGCCGAGCTTCTTACAGGTTTTATCGAAAACATAAAGCTGTTCGGCGTAACACTGCTTTTCGCATTCCCGCTGGGTCTTGTGATAGCATTCGGTTCAATGGTAAAATTCAAGCCGCTCAGAGCACTTACAAGAGCATTTGTCTGGATTATAAGAGGCACTCCCCTTATGCTTCAGCTTTTTGTTGTTTTCTACGCTCCCGGCCTTTTGTTAAATCTGCATATTCCCGGTGAAAATCCTAGAATGACAGCAGCGGCTGTTGCTTTTATAATCAACTACGCCTGCTATTTCTCAGAGATTTACCGCGGCGGTATTGAGAGCATCCCCAAGGGACAGTACGAGGCAGGTCAGGTTCTCGGTATGTCGAAGATTCAGACCTTCTTCAGAGTCGTACTGCTGCAGGTTATAAAGCGTATCGTTCCGCCTATGGGCAACGAAATTCTTACGCTTATCAAGGATACATCTCTCGCAAGAGTTATCGGTGTTCTTGACATCATTATGGTCGCAGGACAGTTCTCGGCAAGAGGCATTATCTGGCCCTTGTTCTACACAGCAGTATTCTTCCTTCTTTTCTGCGGTATACTTACGGTTATACTTTCAAAAATCGAAAAGAAGCTTGACTTTTTTAAGGGATAAGGAGATACCATTATGGCAATTCTTGAAGTTAATGAACTTACAAAGGACTTTGGTGCAACCAAGGTTCTTAAGGGTATCACCTTTTCACTCGAGGAGGGCAAGGTGCTTTCAATTATCGGCTCTTCGGGAAGCGGCAAGACTACCCTGCTTCGCTGTATCAACGGACTTGAGACAGCAACCTCAGGCAAAATCAGCGTAAACGGAAAGGTTGTTTACGACAGCACAATCACGGATAAAAAAGAGCTCCGCGCTTTAAAGGATAATCAGCAGAATATCGGTCTTGTTTTTCAGCAGTTCAATCTTTTGCCGCAGTATACGGCTCTCGGCAACGTTACACTTGCAATGAAGCTTGCGGCAAAGAAAAGACCTGATTACAAAAAGAACAAGAAGGCTATTCTTGAGGAAATCGACAACACCGCAAAGGCTTATCTTGATAAGGTCGGTCTTTCGGATAAGCTCGGAAATTATCCCTGTGAGCTTTCGGGCGGTCAGCAGCAGCGAGTATCTATCGCCCGTGCGCTTGCGATGAATCCGCAGATTCTCTTCTTTGACGAGCCCACATCGGCACTTGACCCTGAGCTTACGGGTGAAATTCTCAAGACAATCCGACAGCTCGCTGAGGACAATATGACAATGGTTATTGTTACTCACGAAATGAACTTCGCAAAGGATGTTTCTGACGAGGTCATCTTTATGGATGACGGCGTTATTGCCGAGCACGGCACTCCCGACGAGGTTCTTGTAAATCCCAAAAACCCCAGAACAAAAGCCTTTCTTAACACTTACGAAAAATAAATAATTGACAACACCGCCTCATTTTGCTATATTGAAATCAGCAAAATACAAGGCGGTGTTTTTATGATATTAGGTATTATAAACGGTTGGGAAGAGGCTCACTTCAAATCAGTTAAGGACAAGGGTCTCGAGGCGGTTGAATTCTGTATCAACCACAACTATGATTCAGCCGAGGTACTCGCAAGAGCCGATGAAATCAAGGGATATTGAGAAAAATACGGTGTTGCAGTCGGCTGAATGGGCCGTTGGGGTATGGACAGAGTTGACGACAACGGCGAAATCATCCCCGAGGCTATGCAGCACGACAAAAACCTTGTTGACCTTGCATCAAAGCTCGGATGCCCCGTCTACAATGTCGGCTGTAACGAGGTTGAGGACAAGAGCTTTGAGGAAAACTGTAAGTATGCAATCAACTATCTTTCACAGCTCGTTGAATACGCAAATAAAAGAAATGTCAAAGTCGGAATTTATAACTGCGACTGGGCTAACTTCATCTGGGATGCAAAGGCATGGGGCGCAATTCTGACAGCTATACCCGAGCTCGGAATCAAGTATGATCCATCACACTGCATTAACCGTTTCGGTGATTATCTCAAGGAAATGGCTGACTGGGGTCACCGCTTCCACCACTTCCACATAAAGGGCACTCTGCATGTCGGCGGTGACCATTACGACGATCCGCCCGCAGGTCTTGACCAGACGAATTGGGGTGCGGTTATGGCGATTCTGCACATCCACAATTATAAGGGGATGCTCTCTATCGAGCCTCATTCAAGCAACTGGTTCGGCGGCAAAGGACAGTGGGGCATTGATTTCACAATCAATTATATCAAGCAGTTCCTTATCGACGAGAAGTATGAAAATATGGATATAGATCCGTATATGCCGTAAGCAAGGCTGTTGGTTTTGTAAACATTGAGGCACAGTACAGTTTATCAAAAAATTCACATTTACATTCAAAAACCGCAACAGGATAATCTGCTGCGGTTTTAAAATATTATTAGCACTTTTATTTAAAATAATTGACTTTTTATGAAAATAAATGTATAATTCTTACATTACAACCAAGGAGGTTTTAATATGAAACGCAGATATTTATCTTTTGCTAAGAAGGCTTTGGCTGTTTTTCTTGCCTCGCTTATGCTCGGTACGGTTTGTCCGACGGCCTTTGCGGCGGCTGAAACTGCTGAAAAAAATTACATAATCGACAACCCTTATGAGGGCATCGACTGGGACAGCTGGGGCAACTACAAAACACAGCTTCACTGCCACACAACCGCAAGTGACGGTTTCCTTACCATTGATGAGTTCTGCAAGATGCACTATGCTTGCGACTACGACATAGTTGCTCTTACAGACCACGGTACGCTTAACCTCGGCTGGAACAAGGTTCCCGAGACGGTGCCCCTTATGCGCTTAATCAAAAAGGAACGCACTCAGATGGCGGATATCATTCCTATCCCTGAAAACGAATATCAGGCATATCTCAACGGCACAAACCCGAATACCGTATTTATGACAACAAGCGGCTACAAGCTCGAGAGAACTCATACAAACGGTATGATTGATATTCCTCTCGGCAACGAGCTTAATATGGCAACACCTGTTGCTGACTGTCATCTTACAGGCTACTATGCCGAATACGGTCAGGGCCTTGCAGGCGTTTTCGGCGACTACGAAACACCTTCAAAGGGTGTTAAGGAAGCCGGCGGTA
Source organism: Acutalibacteraceae bacterium (assembly GCA_045540195.1). Classification (GTDB taxonomy): domain Bacteria; phylum Bacillota; class Clostridia; order Oscillospirales; family Acutalibacteraceae; genus CAG-488. Next base: position 1,915 of record JAZQGS010000072.1, on the reverse strand, counting down.
TCTCATTCCTTTCTCATGTCGGTGAATATGTTTACACCGATAAGGACTCTGAAAAGTATGTAGGTCAGAAGGTTGACGATTACTATGCAACAAAGTTTGCAAAGCTCTTTATCGACAATCAGGGCTCTTCTCTCGGTATGGGTATCAACAGCGCAACTGACGCACATACCCGTTGCGACAGAATCCTCTATGACCAGGTTCTTCAGAAGACTATTCCCAACGGCGTTGTTCCCTGGTGTAACACCTTCGCTGATTCTCACAACGAAACAGCAATCAACGACGCTTACACAATGAGCTGGATGCCCGAGCTGACAACAGATGCTTTCCGCACCTGTCTTGAAAACGGTCAGTTCTTCTCAATCTCTCACTTCTCAAACGGCGTTGAGCTTGACGGTATTCCCGAAATTCCCGGCTTTGTTGAGCAGGAGGTTTATGACACTGAGAGATACTGGCTCGACAACACTCCGAATGTCACAAGACTTACAGTTGACGAGGAGAAGGACACCATCACCGTTGAAGGTGTAAACTTCAACAGAATCGTATGGGTTTCTGACGGTAATGTTATCAAACGAGAAGAAAACATCACTTCAGGCACAGCAACTCTCGACCTTCACAACGACGAGTTCCTTAACGGCAACGAGCCTAACCTCTTTGTAAGATTCTATCTCACAGGTGAAAACGGCATCTGCTATTCACAGCCGATGGTTCTCAATGTTGAGGGTGAGGAATTCGAGCCTGTTGAGGTCAAGAAGGTATACGACCTTCCGTGGTTCCTCCGCGGTCTTGTAACAGTAATTGATTTCGTATTCTTCAGACTTAATCCGATTATCTGGATTTTCAAGTATTTCGCACTCGGATACAATCCGCTTACCTGGGACAGAATCACTAACCCGTTCTGACGAAAATAAAAAACCACAGAATTGATTTTAAAATCAGTTCTGTGGTTTTATTTTTGACTTAATCAGGTACTCTCGGGTCAGCGTTGACAAGAAATGCTCTTTTGCCTCTGCCGATCTGCTTATAAACATCGTCAAGCTTTGGCACGGTCATACTGATTCCTTTGAAATGTCTGGGATAAATAAGAATCTGAAGCTGATGAAGTGTCGGAATCATCATATATATCAGAGGTTGTCCGAATGCCGCATTCCAGACCTTGATAGCAAAGTAAGCGCAGTTGAGGGTGTAATCCCATGTTCCGCTGTTGAGGATTTTCTTGCTGACCTTATCGAGCTGCTCTTGTGTCAGCTCCTTACTCAGAAAGATTGCCTCGGACATATCGACATTCTGATATCTGTACGCCTCAGCGTTATAATAAAGTCCCTTACCGTCGACAATGCTGAAGCCGAATGTGCCGACCGAAACTCCCCTGCCCGATTTGAGCTGATATGCACCGACTGTCAGCTCGTGGTCTGTGAGATTTTCAATATAAATCCATGTATGGCCTGAAAGATTCATATATCTTTCCTTATGGCCGATATACATTCTTGCAACAATTTCTTCCTGCTCGTCATTGCCCGCCGCCGCGGGGATAACAAGCGTGCCGACAAGCACGGCAAGTGTAAGAAAAACAGATAAAATGCGTTTGAAAATTTTCATAATATAATTCTCCTATGTAAAATACCGTGACAGTATATCACAACAGGAAGAATGTGTCAAATGGTGTTTTGGTAACAGTTTTAACGAAGCTATTCTTGGGATACTATGAAATATTTTTCTGATGCAAAAGTGTATCAAGCGTTTTTAAGCCCAGTGCAATTCATAATAATACCAATTTTCAGAAATTTTCTTTACAAAGTACCAATCAGTACCGTTGTCAGGCTTTCCAAAATACACACCGCCATTATCATTGTTTAAATCATTTTGAATTTTTTCCAGGTCACTTCCGTTATAGAAATCGGGCAGTAAAATTTCATTT
>JAZQGS010000071.1:0-30166 GCA_045540195.1 Acutalibacteraceae bacterium | reverse complement strand
AGGTGTTATTCCGTTAAAATCCGTCTGCCAGAAATCCTCGTCAACCTTGGCATTGAATTCAGAGATATAATAATTTATAACATCTGCCCTTTTGCGGGCTTTGAAATAGTCAAACTCCTCCTGTGTTACCGTTTCACCGTTGACAACAGCTACCGTTGTGACTACTTCGTCCTCGGCACACGAACACAAGAGAAATAAAACAACTGAAATTAAAATCAAAATAGTGCGGAGTGTTTTCATAGGCATACCTCCTGCCGAAATTATATATCACCACTCCGACAATTGTCAACAACGGTAAAAAAGAAACAATCTCATTTTATAAAAAGCATACCATTGGGAGAACAACTGCTTACTGTAGATTTCTTTCTGAATTTCCATTCCTTTGAAAAATTTATATTTTTTCAAGAGTATCGTTTTTTCTTGATTTGAAACTCTGCTGAGTTAATTGACCTCTCAGAAAGTTTACTTTTTCAGTCCGTCGTCGAGTTTGTGCGAAGATGCTCCGCGTTTGTTGAAACTGCTCAGCTTCGTATGTTTTCTGTTTTGGAAAATCACGAAAAAGAAGGACTTGAAGCATAGCATGTTTTCTCTTTTACTTAATTTTTTATTGACATAAAAAATCACTTTTGCGATAATAAAAATATAAATTCTAATTTAGTTTTAATCTTTCCTTGCTAATATATGTCAATATCCGTAAAGGGGGAATACTTATGAGAATTCTGATTGCAGAAGATGAAAAGAGCCTTAACAGAATAATTGCAAAGCAGCTCAAGGCGGCAGGCTACAGCGTTGACTGTGCCTTTAACGGTGAAGAAGCCTTTGACCTGATCAGTATGACTGATTATGATGCCGCCGTTTTTGATGTTATGATGCCGAAAATTGACGGTTTTTCCTTGCTCAGAAAAATCAGAAACGAGGGCTATAATCTTCCCGTTCTTTTCCTTACTGCCCGTGACAGCATTGAGGACAGGGTTGAGGGGCTTGACATCGGAGCCGATGATTATCTGGTGAAGCCCTTTGCGTTTGAAGAGCTGCTTGCAAGAATAAGAGTTCTTATCAGAAAAAACAGCGTTTCAAAATCAAATATAATCACAGTCGCAGATTTAACTGTTGATATTTCAAGCAGGAAGGTTACAAGAGGCGGAAGGGATATTCTTCTCTCTGCGAAGGAATATGAGCTTTTACAGTATCTTGCAATCAATAACGGAATTGTTCTCAGCCGCGAAAAAATCGAGGACCATATCTGGAATTATGATTATGAGGGCGGAACAAATGTTGTTGATGTTTATATCCGATACCTTCGCAAAAAGATTGACGAGGATTATGACAAAAAGCTTATTCACACCGTCAGAGGAATGGGATATGTTCTCAGGGAGGAAAAATGAAAAAGATTTCATTTAAAATTATAACAACGCTCTGGATTACGCTTCTGATTGCCGTTGTCTGCGGTGTCAGCGTAACGGCGCTTATGCTTATCAGTCAGAAAACAGCCGACGATAAGCTCAGACAGACTCTCATTGCCGCGGCACAAAGCAATTCGGATGAAATGGAATTCAGCAACGGTATTTTTGAGGTCGAGAATGATTTTATTTATTATTCTGACGGAGTTTATTGTGATCTTTTCAGCGAGGACGGCGAATATCTCAGAGGTGAAACACCGCACACCCTTATCGAAGCTCCGTCGGATATGCAAAAGGTTGTTAAAAGAACCTTTGAGGGCAAGGACTATTATGTTTATTCTGAGCTTCTTGAATTTACAAAATTTGAATACGAGATTGATGTCAGCTCAGGTCAGGTTATATCCTACGAATCGGATGTTACTCCCGTGAATGCGCTCAAGCCCGTTCCGTATTCTGAAACAAATTTCAAAAACGGCATAAGCACAAGTGAAGCAATAGAAATCGCTCTCAGCCACGCAGGTATAAAGAAAACCGAGGCGACGGTAATCGGTGTTCAGATTCCCGTATACAGTGACAGACAGGTTTTTAAAATCGAGTTTACCGCGGAAAGTCCGTCGTGTAAGAAGATTTATATTCGTGCAGTCTGTCCTGCCGAGGATGTAAAAACAATGTTCACAAATATCGGCAGAAGCGCAATGTATCTGCTTCCGTTTTTTGTGATTATTGCAGCGGTCGGCGCATATATCATTTCAAAGAAAACCGTTGCACCTATCGAAAAAATAACCGATTCGGCACGCGAAATATCAACGGGTAGTGACCTTTCAAAGCGTCTTGAAACAAACAAAGCACCTCGTGAAATCAGCAATCTTGCCGACACCTTCAACGGTATGTTTGAACGCTTGTATTCTTCTTTTGAGAACGAAAAGAGATTCACCTCGGATGCATCTCACGAGCTTCGTACACCGCTTGCGGTTATAAAAGCGGAATGTGAATATGCGCTTTCCGCCAATGCAGATGATGAGGAAAGAGCGCAAGCGCTTGAATCCATTGAGGAGCAGGCGGATAAAATGACTGCTCTTGTCGCCTCCTTGCTTTCTGTAACGAGAGCGGAGCAGGGACTGAGCCGATTCACGCTTGAAAAAGCAAATCTCAGCGAGCTTGCCGAAGGTATATGCGATAAATTCAAGACCTCGAAAGGCATCGAGTTGACAGCCGACATTGAAAATGATATTTCAATCAGGCTTAACAGTGTTCTTCTGACTCAGCTTCTTGAAAACCTGATTTCAAACGCAGACAAATACGGCAGAGAAAACGGAATTATCAAGGTTAAGCTGTATTGCGAAAAAGACAAGGTGATTTTGTCCGTAAGAGATAACGGAATCGGTATAAGCCAAGAGGATCTGCCGAAAATCTGGAACAGATTTTACCGTGCGGATGCCTCAAGGTCAGAAACAGAGGGCTTCGGTCTCGGACTTGCTCTTGTAAAAAAGATAGCTGAAATTCATTCGGCTGAATGTGTTGCAGAATCGGAAATTGATAAATTTACCGAAATTAAAATAATTTTCAAAAAAATTTAAAAATTAACTTTTTCTAATGTTCCTTTAATGTTTGCCCGTTATTATTTAGTCACAGTCAAGGATGACTGATTAAATAAAAAACAGACAAATTGAAAGGATTGATATTATGAAGAAAAAGTTACTTGCAGTTTTAGTTTCAGCAGCATTGGTTTTATCGGTATTTCTGGTGGCGGCATACGCCAAGCATCAGCCGTCAAAGGATGAGGTAAATCTTAATCAGGTACAGGCATCTGAGCCCTCATCAAAAAGCAGCGAGGTCGCAAGTGTATCTCCCGATGATGCAATCGATGCGGCACTCAGACACGCAGGAGTTGCCAGAGAAGATGCCGTACTGTTCGGTGCCCCCTCACTTGACAGGGATGACGGAAAGGTTCATTACGACATAGAGTTCGGTTACAACGGCGTTGAATATGACTATGAGGTCGCTGTTGCCGACGGTTCAGTTCTCAAGGCAGAAAAGGAAGCCGAAAGTGTCAAGGCTCCCGAAAAAGAAAGTGTTTCTAAAAAAGAAAGCGTACCCGCAAAGCCCGAGGTTTCAGAAAAGGAAAGCGTACCTGCAAAGCCCGCGGCTCCCGTGAACAAAGAAAGCAACAGCAAAGAGAACAACAAAGGCTATATCAGCGTTGAAGCCGCAAAGCAGAAGGCTCTTGATGACGCAGGCGTAAAAGCCGCAGATGCAGTTTTCGTAAAGGCTTATTACGACGCGGATGACATTGTTCCTCATTATGATGTTAAGTTTGAGGCAAACGGATATGAGTACGAATATGAAATCAAGGCATCTGACGGTAAGGTTATCGAGAAGGATGTTGACAGAGAGGAAAAGCCCGTCAACAAGCCCTCAAAGCAGGAAGAATACATCTCAGCCGACAAGGCGAAGGCTATCGCTTATGAGCACGCTTCAGTAAAAGCGGCGGATGTAAAATTCGCAAAGGCAGAGCTTGACCGCGACGATCTGATAGCTCATTATGAGGTTGAGTTTGTTGCAGGCAATTTCGAATATGAATATGAAATAAATGCAGAATCAGGAAAGGTCATAGCTTCTGAAAAAGAGTTTAATGATTAAGATTAATAAATAAGCAATAAAGCAAAACCATTCGGAAACGGAGACACTTCGTAAATGAAGTTGTCTCCGTTTTTCTGTATAAAAAGAAAACGACACTTTCAAAAGTGTTATAGTGGGTTACATACTTTGAGAAAGATTGTACTTGCTGAAAAAGAGATTTATTTTCGGCAGGTACAAGTGATATTGCAAACTATGTTTGCAGCGATATTTTTGCCTATTGCAAAAGCGATATAAGAACCTCACCCATTTACAAAATCAAAGATTTTGAATGGGTGCCCGAGAACCCTTGCGATATTATATACATGCTCATTAACACGGCGCAAGCCGTATATCGCGAGGCTGGCCGCATATCGCATCGAAGATATATCGCTCGTGCGAAGCACGAATATAGCTGAGGCACACTTCCTTGCGGAGCGTGCCTCAAACGGATGGTTTTTTCTTTTTCTTTTCGGCAAAATTCACCGATTGACAGTTTCTTCCTTTGGATTTATAATCAATACAGAAATATTTTCGGAGGTGCGATATGGCTACTTTAAAGCTTATTCTTGCGTTTTTCCTTTCATTCTTTCGTATTCTTTCACCCGTTGCGGCGCTTGTTGTGAATTTCGGTGAAGGTAATTTTTTCACCGAATGGTCGGTGACTGATGAGTTCACGGCTGATTACTGCGCTGAAATTGAGAAAAATCCCGACGAGGATTTTATCATCCTCAATCTTGCCGACATTCAGCTCAAGGACGATCTTGTTTTTGAAGAGGAAGGCGAGAAAACAGTCGAAATGATTGACAATCTTGTCAGAGAAACTCAGCCCGACCTTATCACTCTGACAGGTGACAATGCGTGGGGAACGGTTGCATACATTAACCTCGTCAAGCAGCTTGATTCTTACGGCATTCCCTGGGCACCCGTTATGGGCAACCACGACGGACAGTGCTGTATAAACGAATTCTGGGCGGCACATCTTCTTTTTAAGGCTGAAAACTGTCTTTTTGAGTTCGGTCCCGAAAACATGGGATACGGCAACTATATCATAAACATCACAGAAAACGGAAAGATTATCCACACTCTGTTTATGGTCGACACACATAACGGCGCCGAATATACTCTCGAGGACGGCTCAACCGTCAGCGGCTATGACCACCTCTGGGATAATCAGATTGAGTGGTACAAGTGGGCAGTCAAGGGAATTTCCGAAATCGAAGGTCACACGGTTGAAAGCTCAGTCTTTCTGCACATCCCCTTGTGTGAATACAAGGATGCGTGGATTGCCGCTAACGGCAGTGACAGTCTCGGAGAACTCGCACCCGAGCTTGCACCCGATGCTCTCGGCGTTTTGGGTGAAGGCGTAAGCTGTCCGCCTGTGAACAACGGCTTCTTTGATGTATGCAAGGAGCTCGGAAGCACTAAAAATATATTTGCAGGTCACGACCACGCAAACAACTTCCAAATTTTGCACGAGGGCATCAGGCTCACCTACACGCTCAAGACAGGCTACGGCGCTTATTATACGGAAGGTCTTGTCGGCGGAACGGTGATCTCGGTTGACTCTGACGGCTCAGCTTCGGCAGAGCATATTTATATGGCGGACTGATAAGAATGGCAACAACTGTAACAGATGCGAACAAATACGGCTTTTTGCCCGAAAACAATCCGCTGAAAAACTCCGAGGCATTGCAGAAGGCGGTGGATAACGGAGGAACGGTTCAGGTTACTGTTCCCGGTATTTACGGAATCTCGGAACAGATTGAAATCGGCGATAACACAACGCTTGTTTTCGGTGAGGGTGTAATTCTCAGGCGTGAAAAAAGCGTGAGCAGCATTAACGGTAACGCTTTTATAAACAAGGGTGCTGTTTCGGGCGAATATAACCGCAATATTGAAATTATCGGTCTTCACCTTGAATGCAACGGAGTCGAAAGTGACGACTTCGGTGTGAACAGCCGTATTGCAGGCCTGCGCGCTCAGGTCGCAATGATTTATGTTGAAAACCTGAAAATCGAGGGCTTCGAGTGTCACGGACTTCTCGAAAAGGACTATGCGATTCAGGTAAGCGCATTTAAAAATATTGTTCTCAACGATTTGTATATCACGGGAAACAAGGACGGCGTTCATCTCGGCTGGGGTGACGGCTTCGTTATCAGTAACGGTCGTTTCTGCACCTTTGATGACCCGATAGCACTCAACGCCTTTGACTATGCAACCTCAAACACTCACATCGGCTGGATTGAAAACGGTATAATCGAAAACTGCATTGACCTTGATGACAATACAACAACGGGCTTTTTCTGCAGGATTCTCGGCGGTGCGTGGTGCAGGTGGCACGAGGGGATGCAGGTACAGCACTCTGACACCGTTGCGGTCAACGGCAGAACATACCGCGTGCTGATGAATCCTAAGGACGGAAGGCTTTATACCTCCTCTACCCCGCCCTGCCACGAAAAGGGAATTGCGGAATATGACGGTATAAGCTGGGCTGCCGTCAGGGACACCGAGGAGCTTGACTGCGGCTGCCGCAATATAATAATACGAAATTGCTCTCTTCAGAAAAAGCGCCATATCGGAATTGCGCTGAGCCTTAATTATGACACCTATGCACGAAGCTGGTATCCCGGCTGTGTGTGCGTGCCTCAGAGCGGTATCACACTCGAAAATATCGTTGTTGAAAACGATGTTGACATTCTGCTTCATTCAACTTATCCGACCGAAAAGCTCACACTTAAAAATATCGATTTTAAAAATTCCGGGCTTCGCTTTGACTCTGTCGATAAAGCGGAGGATTTGATTTATCCCGAGGTTGAGATAACCGCAGAGAATGTTGTTTTTAACGAAGGTACGATACAGGTAAATCCGAGGCATCCGATAAAAATACGAGGTATTTTATGACGGCTGTGAATCCTGATTTAAAAAAATATATTGATGATGAAATTATGCCGCAGTATGCGCTCAACGACAGCGGACATTCGGCGGAGCATATCCGCTATGTCACCGAAAGGTGTATGCGCTTTGCGGGTCAGTTTGAAAAAATCGACACCGATATTCTTTTTGCGATTGCGGCATTTCACGATATCGCACATCACATCGACAAGAAAAATCACGAAAGACTTTCTGCGGAAATCTTTTTTGCAGATAATATGATGAAGCGTTTTTTCTCTGACGAACAGAGGCTTCTTATAAAAGAGGCAATCGAGGACCACCGCGCTTCTCTCGGCACTCCCCCGCGCAGTGATTACGGCAAAATTATTTCTTCCGCCGACCGCTCGACCGACGCTGACGAATTTCTGCGCCGCACCCATGCTTATACGCTCAGGCACTCTCCCGAGTCTACGGCTGAGCAGATGATTGAGCGCGCGTTTGAGCACACGCTCGACAAATACGGTGACGGCGGCTATGCAAAGCACTATGTAAAAGACGAGGAATATGAAAACTTCCGCCGAGAAATAAGCCGGATTCTGGGGGACAAGGCTTTATTCACGGAAAAATACCGAAAGCTCAACGGAATATAAAAAAACTTGCAGGCGCACAAAGCACCTGCAAGTTTTCATTTTTAATTAAATCAGAATTCGTAATTAGGATTGACGATTTTGCCTGTTTCGGCTGACTCAACGATTGCGCGGCAGACCTCAACTGTCTTTGCGCCCTCACGAGCGTCTGTGGGAACGGGCTTGTCATTGAGGATGCAATCAGCAAACACATCAAACTCCTTAACGGCGTTGTGGTTGTTGACCTCAATCTCGATTGTCTGCGGCTCCTGTGTGTCTCCGTTCTCGTCTGTTGTGAAGAGTGTCATTGTCGGAGATGTGTTGTCACAGATGATTGTTCCCTTTGTGCCGTAAATAACGGTACGCATTGTGTAGTCACGCTTACAGCCTGTTGAAACGAACACCTTACCTGCAAGGTCTTCATCAAACTTCATAATTGCGATTGTTGCATCGTCATAGTTGACTGTCGGAAGAAGCTTGTGTGTGCCGTATGCGAAAACCTCCTTGGGATCGCCTGCGAGCCAACGGAGAAGGTCAACTGCGTGGCATCCGCCGCCGATAACACCGTGACGGTTCGGATCAGCGCGCCAATGTGCTGAGCCGTCAGCGTTCTCAACGATGTGCATATAGTCGTGAGCGTATTCTGACTCAACAAAATAAAGCTCACCGATTGTGCCTGCGTCAATGATTTCCTTTGCCTTTTCAAACGAAGGTGTGAAACGGCAGATCTGACCGACCATAAACTTACAGCCTGATGCATCAGCTGCCTTGACGATTTCTTCAACATCCTCACGGGTAAGCGCAAGGGGCTTTTCGCAAAGAACATGCTTGCCTGCCGCAAGAAGCTCACAGCATACCTGCTTGTGCTGCTGGTCGGGGATTGCAACAGATACAACATTGATTTCGGGATTATTTATAATATCGTGATAATCGAGTACCCACTTATCCTCGGGGATGCCGTATCTCTCGCCTGCAAAACGGAGATTCTCGGGGTCGCAGTCGCAGATAGCCGCGATTTCTGCGCCGTAGTTCATAGCACCCTCAACATGGGACATACCGAACTTCATACCTATATTGCCTACTACTAATTTCTTTTCCATTGTAAATTCTCCTTTTTCTAAGCTGACAGGGATATTCTACAACAAACAGACGGGATAATCAAGGGGTTATACTTTTATTTCCAGCCCAAAACATTCAGCCGTGCTATTGATTTTATTTATAAAATAATGTAGAATTATCATATATGCATAATGAGGTAGTTCAGGCTTATGAAAAAGACTTTTAATAAAATACCTGTTTTACCCGTGTCACATCAGATTACCTGGTGGGTATGCCGCGGACTGATTTTTGTCTGGGGCGTTGTGATGCTCTTTTCGGGATATACGACAGAATTTCTCGAGGCGGTTTTCGGCATCATCTTCACTCACCTGTGGGATTTGTTTCAGTGGCTCGGCGGTAAGACCTTTATAACTCAGGTGCCTTACAGGCTTCAGACAATGCTCAATGTTCTTTTGTGCTTCGCAATCGTGGTCGGTACGACAATCAACAAGTTCACCACGCTCGATATAATTGACATCCCCGAGCATTTTATGTCGGGCTACATAGCCACGGCCGGCAGCTATGAGCTTGCAATCATCATTCAGCAGAAGCGTCCTAAGGACAAGGTTCTCAGCCCTGCGCTGGCGGCAATGTTTGCGCTCGCATTCGGCGTAATGCTTCTTGTCGGATGGGAGTTTTACGAATACACGATGGACAGGCTTTACGGACTTAACCTTCAGCGCACCGCCTTTGACACAGAGGCAGGTCTGATTGACACAATGGTCGATCTTATTGTCGGCTCGTGCGGCTCAATACTTTCGATGTTTGTAACGGCATTCAGTAAGAATAAAAAGAGGAAGAACGAAAATGAGTAATAAGGCTGTCAGAATAATTGCCCTCGCGCTCGCAGGTATTCTTGCACTCGGATCACTTTTCGGTGCAATCACTGCGCTTCTGGGCTGATAATTTTAGCTTTTAAAAGAAAGAGGTGAGCAGTTTGACAAAAAGCAAAAGAATAACCGCATTTGTGCTGGCAGTTGTTATGTTTGTCGGTATGACAGTTTCGTCATTCGCATATAACGACAATTACCCGAACACTCACCGTAATTCAGGTCAGCATATCGCAGACCTTATCGCGGTCGCAAGAACTCAGATGGGCTATAAGGAGCTCAACACCTCAACGGGCTTTCCGATTGCTCCGAACGCAAGCGCAGGCTATACAAAATACGGTGCTTCCTTCGGTGATCCTACAGGTGAATGGTGCGCATATTTCGTTTCGTGGTGTGCTTCTCAGGCAGGAATCCCGACATCGATAGTTCCGCGTCTCGGCAACTGTGCCGCAACGGTAAAATGGTATAAAAAGCATTCCGTATTTTACGAGGGCTCGTCAGGCTACAGACCTAAGGCAGGCGACATCGTCTTTTTTAACTGGGCGGGCGGCTCAACCGCGAAGCACATCGGTATCGTAACGGGTGCTTCGGGTGACAATGTCTATACAATCGAGGGCAACACGGGCAGTGACAGAGGCTATATGTGCTGTTCGAGAACAAGAAGCCGTTCGGCAGGCTACATTGTCGGCTACGGCGTGCCTGCATACAACGACGCCAAGACATATTCGGGTTCACATTCCTTCGGCAACACCACGGGCGGCTCACATTCCGACTCGATAAAATATACAACCTCAAAGCTTGCGGTCATCACAACATCCGCAACGGATATCACCGCAACCAACGCTGTCCTGCACGGCTCGGTCGCGAATAAGGGCAGACTTTTCGTCTCAACCGCGGGCTTCTTTTTCGGAAGTGACAAAAATCAGCTTGCGAAATATCCTGTTGTCACGGCAACGAGCAAGCCCGAGTTTGACCTCGAAATGGATATCACCGCCAAGGTCGGTGCGCTGACACCCAATACAACATATTATTATCAGACCTTCGCCTGTATCGACGGCAGAGATTATCTCGGCCCGATGTATGCGGTTGTAACGGTCAACGATATTCCGCAGAAGCTTCACCTTTATAACACCTCGGTGCATGTCGGTGTGGGACAGACAGCGGAAATTATGTGGACTCAGCTTCCTGTCGGCTCAACCGACAAGGGCGTGACCTGGACTTCGTCTGACGAAAAAATCGCAACTGTTACAGACAGCGGCGTTGTCAAGGGCGTCGGCTTCGGTAAGGTCAGACTTGATGCTAAGACAAACTACGGCTCGGCTGAGGAGTCCTGCACGGTAACGGTGCTTATACCGACTCCCCAAAACATCCGTCTTGTCAACGAGACGAAAAAAAGCATCACCGTCAGGTGGGATGCCGTTGAGGGCGCAACGGGATATGTGCTTTACCGCTCGGCAAGCCCCGACGAGGAGCCCTACGAATATGCTTATATCGATGCGGATGCAACCGAGTTTGTTGATGAGGATGTTGTTCCGGGTGAAAGATATTATTACCGTCTGATGACGCGCGCTGAAATCGTCGATTATAACAGCGATCTTTCGGATGTGTTCTATACAACAGCCCGTATAAAGAGTCCCGAACATGTGACCGCCTCAAACTACGGTGCGCTGTTGAGCGTGAAGTGGGATAAGGTCGACGAGGCAAGGAGCTATACCGTATACCGCGCGACGAGTGAATCGGGACTTTACACCATCGTCGGTCAGGTGACAACGGACTGTTTTGTTGACCACAATGTGCTCGCAGGCACAACCTATTATTACAAAATCGTGGCTCAGGAAGGTCAGGGCAAATCCGCAAGCGACTATTCTCAGATCGTAAGCGTAACGGCAAAGCTTGACGAGACAGTCAGCCTTGCTGAAACCTCAGACCTTCTGCCCGCTCAAAAGCCCGTGCCGAAAAAATCCATTGAAGCACAGCTTGTTCACACAAGCGCAATCAAGGGCTCATTTATTTTTTAATTTCGGGACACAAGTGAAAACGCTTGTGTCCTTTTTTTGGTGAGATATGAAGAATTCACGAACACTCGATATGATAACCGTCTCTCTTTCGGCGGCACTCATCTGCATCTGCTCCTGGATTCAGCTTCCGTCTGCCGTCCCCTTCACCCTGCAAACCTTTGCGGTGCTTCTTGTCGCAAATCTTCTCGGCGCAAAAAAGGGCTTGGCGGCAACGCTGATTTACATCCTGCTCGGTGCGGTGGGACTGCCTGTTTTTTCAGGCTTTCAGGGCGGTGTCGGCGCACTTTTCGGCGCGACGGGCGGCTACATTTTCGGCTTTATTCCCGCGGTGCTGATTGTCGGCACGGCGGCAAAAAAATATAACAGACGCCCCCTGCCCTGTACGCTTGCAGGCGTGGCGGCAATGGCTGTCTGTTATCTGTCGGGTGCGATTGGTCTTTGTCTTGTTCTCACCGACGGCAATCCCCTCGCCGCAATTTCGGCAGGTGTTCTGCCGTTCATTATTCCTGACGCAATCAAAATTGTGCTTGCAGCTCTTATTGCAAAGCGCCTCTCGGAAGCTGTAAAAATCGGAGGGATTCTATGAAAATCATCGGCAGTGATTATGACGGAACGCTGAACTTCGGCGGAATTGATAAAGCCAAGCTCGCCGCGATTGAACGCTGGCGCGGCGCAGGAAATATTTTTTCACTCGTGAGCGGCAGAGGTCCTGACAGCGTTCTCGAGCTTTATGAAGAAAAGAAGTTCGGATGCGATTATCTTGTCGCAAACAACGGCGCGGTTATTCTAAAAACCGACGGAGAGATTGTTTTCAGGGCGGAGTGTGACGGAGAAACAGCAAAGCCGCTTGTCAGATATCTTTTTGAGCTCGGATGCCCGTGGGCGCACATTCAGACCGCCTTTGATTGCAGAGTCTTTGCCGACGGCGCAGACTGTGTCAGGGACGGTGAATACACGCTCGGCAATATGCCCGAAATTCCGTGGTTCACTCAGATAAGCACTCAGCTTCCGACCTTTGAGGAGTCCGCCGCCGTGACACAGGCTGTCCGCGAAAAATTTTCGGATAAGCTCAATCCCTTACAGAACGGTGAATGTCTCGACATTGTAAGAGCTGATATCAACAAGGCTCAGGGACTTTACCGTCTGGCAGAAATTGTCGGCGCTGAAAGTGAGGATATCATCGCTGTCGGAGACAACATAAACGACCGCGATATGATAGCCGAATTCCGCTCTTATGCTATGGCAAACGGTGTTGACTCAATCAGGGATCTTGCAGATTTTGTCACCGAATCTGTCACCGCTCTTATCGAAAAGGAATTGAACACATAAAAAAACCACTTGTGAAAGAAAAATTCACAAGTGGTTTTTTGTTATTTTGCTTTATAGAGAATTATGACTGCCTTAGGTGTTTCGTTGATTTCAATTTCACAGCCGTCGTTCATAAGCTCCTTGCCCGAAAGTGTGATTTTTTTATCGGGAGTGTCATAGCTCCATACCTCATAATCCTTATCGGAATCGAGTCCGTTAAGGCGCAGGTTATAGATATTCTCCGTCACATCCTCGCGCTTGTAGATAAGAGCCATTCCCTCCGCCGCGTTATCGTCAAACTGCATCGCAAGATATCTTGTTGTATCAAGACCGCCGTAGGTCAGCGGATAATAGTTGCCGAGCATATACGGTCTTAATTCGTAATATTCGAGTCTCTGTGAGCAGGAGATGATGTTTGTTCTTGTCGCATATTCACCCTCGATGTAAGCGCAGGTGCCGTTATACGGAAGCCAGAACGAGATGCCGTAGGTCTGAGCCTGTGTTGCCTGAAGGATGTCGGGCTTTGAATTGCCCTCACCGTCCATACAGTTATAGTCTGTTCTCCAGAGAGGAATGCCTCGTCTTGCCATTTCAATATCGAGTCTCTTTCCGCCCGAAGCACAGTTGTCGATTCTCAGGCCGTCAATTTCTTCAAGAAGAGTGTCAAGGAAGCGGTAAAGATTTGTGACATATCGGTTTTCGGTAAAGCCCTTTCTGCCGTCCTCCCAAGCCTTGTCAGCCTGCTCCCATCGCGGAAGAGGTGTGAAATTGCTGTCAAGGCGCAGACACTTGACACCGTTGTGGCGCAGGGATTCAAGCATATATTCTGTGATATATTCGAAGGCGCCTTCGTTTGCAAAATTGACAACATTAGCCTCGTCGTTATCGGGATTGAGTATCAGCCAGCCGTCGTTCTTTATGCAATCGTTATAAACCTCGGTATCCTTACAGCATCGTTCAATTTCGTACCAGAGAAGAAGCCCGAGCCCGCGTTTTTCAAGCTCCTCTGAAATTTCACCAAGGCCGTCGGGATAGCGCGCAGGGTCGGCATACCAATTACCAACGCTGTCACTCCAGTTGTTTCTCAGCGGATACCAGCCTGCATCTACCCAGGCGTAGTCGAGCGAGGGTACCCATTCCTCGGGGATGTTTCTTACATTCTGAATAACCTGTTCCTCTGTTACTCCCGGAACCTCAACCGCAATACCCGTTGTGGTAAGCTGCTTTGTTCCCTCGGGATGAACACAGTCCTTTACCAGTGTGCGGAAGGAGTTAAAGCCCTTGAGCGCATTGTCGGTGTCATAGAAGGTAACGGAAACAAGCGGAGAACGGATGCTTTCGTCAGGCTTGATGTAGCCCTTGAGCTCCTCCTGCTTGACCTTGATTTTAACTCCGTCAGCCTTCTGTATCAGGGATGTGAACCACTGACCTGACCAGCCGACAGCAAGCACGGCACCGCCGTCCTTGCCGAGCATATTGAAATAGGGCAGGAAGGATTCTGTTCTGCCGCCGTTTGCAGAGAATTTCATCGGAAGAAGGCCGATGTCGCTTTTTATAAGCTCAAAATCGTCAGCCTCGGCAAATGAGCCGTAGCTGAAATAAGCCTCAGCTTTTCTGCCTGTCGGGATAACGCAATCTGCGGCATAAAAATCTGAAACCACGGAAGAATTTTCGTCACCTGTGTTTTTGATATAAATTGTCCAGTCGCAAGCAGCGTTTTCTTCATAAACCGTAGCCTCGACAGTCGCAACAAGGTCGCTCTTTTTGTGAGTAAGTGTTATATATGTTGTCTTTCCGCCGCGGTAAACTGCGCCGACCTCACTCTCTTCACCGAATGAGAAAGCCCAATCGTCGGTGTTGTTGCGGAATTCCTTGATGCCGACCTTGAAATTATATGCAGGCTTTTCTTGTGTGAGGATATTTTCCTCAAACCAGTCGCGGCATTTTTCTTTTTCCGCCTGAGTGACGGCAAGCTCGTCACCCTCGACGCTGTCAAACGAGAAATCAGCCGTTGAGCTGATATCATAAGCCGCACGGTCAACCCAGACCTTGAAATTAGAGTCGGGCACCGCAAACGCCGAAACGATAAGTAATACCGCCTGAATGAGTGAAATTATAATTTTCATAAATTTACCTCCCTATAAAATCAAAAGACTTTAAGCCTTGAAATGTCGTTAAAAAATTCGTCTTCATTTTCGGAAAACTCAAGAATCACCGCTCCGCCGAAATTCTTTTCTCTGAATTTTTCAAGCAGGGTGTCGAGATAGGTCCCATCCTTTATTCTCTGCGCCTGTTCAAGCTTTTGGTCGCGGTATGAAACATGGATGTTTTCTATGAGATTATAGGTTTTTTCGATTCGGTCAAGGTCATATTCCTTGCGGAAATACCTCGACTGAAAATATGTTCTGAAATTCGGTCTGTCAAGCTCATTCGCAAAATGCAGGATAGCCTGAGTATTGTTATTAAAGGTGTTGTCGTGACACTCGGGACACACAAGAAGACCGTATCCGAGCGCAATATCACAGATTTCGCGTGCGTCACGGATAAGCCGCTCATACTCCGTCTGAGATGTCAGCTCACTGTCCTTTTCACCGAGCCAGACGCGGATTGACCGCGCCCCCATAATCCGTGCGTTTTCACATAAGCCGCGCCACGCCTGAGCGTCACCGTTGCCGACACGGTAATAGCTGCCGTAGGACGAAATGCCGAGCCCCGCCTCGTCGCACAGCGCCCTTGCATTTTTTGCATCCGCTTCAGACCTGATGTGCACATCACTGCCCCATTCGATACAGTCAACCTGAGCCCTTTGGCAAAGTGAAACGATTTCAGCGACACTTTTATTTCTGAAGGTCACGCTCGCGAGACCGATTTTAAAGCTACCCATAAAATCACCTGAAAAAAGTATAACAGACACATACATTTTAATCAAGATGTATGGTTATTTAAAAATTCTGTTTGCAGTTTACTTTTTTCGCAATTTTTGATATGATATATTATTATAGTATTAACGGGAGGGCATCATGAAAAGGTTTATTGCTTTTTTTATGAGCATTTTGATGGTTATGCAGCTTAGCTTTAATTCGGCGGCAATCACAAATCTGCCGCAGCTTTCAGAAGAGGAATGGGGAAGCATCTACGATTCCCTGCACAATGACAACACACTGCCGATGCTCAATGTCGGCGCTGACGAAACTCAGGTTAGCCTTTGCTGGCACGCGGATAAATCCTTCGCAAAGGCGCAGGTTGAGCTTTCAAAAAATGCAGATATGTCCGACGCACGGCTTTTCACGGGCGAAACGACTCCTGCCGAAAAAGGCAGTCAGCTTGTATGCCGTGTTACCGTGACGGGACTTGAGGAAAATACTCAGTATTACTACCGCCGGAACACAGGCAAGGGCTGGAGTGATGTTGAAGAATACGCAACAAAGAGCTTCTCGGCACACAAGGCACTTGTTATCGGTGACATTCAGATAGCTGAGGCGTGGTACAATGAGGGTATGCAGGAGGACGACGGCAGAAACTGGAGCAATCTTCTTGCAGAGGCGCTGAACAAAAACCCCGATATCGGCTATCTCGTTTCTCCCGGAGACAACACCTCAACAGGCTCATCCGCGGCGGAGTGGCAGACTGTTCTTATGCCTGAGGCAATGCGCTCTCTCCCCTCTGCGCTCGCAATCGGCAACCACGATAAAAAGGGTGTTCTTTATGAATATTACACCAATATGCCGAATCAGTATGAGGGAAAGCATTTCAAGGGCATTGACCGCGACTTCTGGTTCCGCTACGGTGATGTGCTTTATCTTGTATTTAACTCCACCTCAGGCAACGCTCCCGACCACAGAGCTATGGCAAAGGAGGCTGTAAAGCTTAATCCCGACGCAAAGTGGCGTATCGGTGTCGTTCATCACGGAATCTACGGCGCAGGCGACTCAATCGGTGACGCCGAAACAGAAATTCTTCTTAAAACAATTTTTGCACCGATTTTTGAATCGTTTGACCTTGACCTTGTTATTACGGGACACACTCATTCTCAGGGCCGTTCACACTTTATGAAAAACAACCGCATTGCACAGTCGGCTGAGAGCGGCGGCACCTTCACAAATCCTGACGGAGTTGTATATCTCAACTCAAACTCTGTCTGCGGAAGAGGAACAAACGAGAGCTACAAGGCGGAGCATCTCGCATACAGCTTCCTCGAAAATGATGTTACAACATATTCAACACTCGACTTTGACGGCAACAAAATGACTCTCGAAACACGCAGAGGCGACAACAGCGAGCTTCTTGACACAATCACGATTATCCGTAATGAGGAATTCAAGGAAAATTCCTTCGGCAATATTCTCAAAAGAATTCTTTATAAGTTCGTCGAGCTTATCGGTCTTATTTATGTAAAAATCGATTATCTCGTCAAGGATATCTCCGCTGTCAGCGAGAAAAACAAAAAGAACGAAATCTTCATCGCAAACCGTGCCGACCCGTTTATAACAAAGGGCAGTGACGGCTGGTATTATTTCACGGCATCCTATCCGATGTGCGGCGGTGCAGACCCCGAGGGCTATGACAGAATCATCCTTCGCCGTGCAAAGACGGTTGATGACCTCGCAGGCGCGGAAGAAATCGTTATCTGGGACGAAAAGGACTCTCCGACAGCACACAGATACATCTGGGCACCCGAAATCCACGAAATCGGCGGAAAGTGGTATGTCTATTTTGCGGCAAGCGACAGCGCCGACAATGTATGGGACATACGATGCCATGTTATCGCGTGTGAGGGCGACGATCCCTACACCGACAAGTGGGTTGAC
Source organism: Acutalibacteraceae bacterium (assembly GCA_045540195.1). GTDB lineage: Bacteria > Bacillota > Clostridia > Oscillospirales > Acutalibacteraceae > CAG-488. The sequence goes on along the minus strand of JAZQGS010000071.1, from coordinate 12,588 downwards.
AAGGGCAGATTCCAGGCGTGTGAGGGTGACAACTTCTCATTCCGCTGGTTCTCGCTTGATATGACATATTTTGAAGCAGGCGGAAAATCCTATGTTTCGTGGGCACAGAACGATGTCAACTCCAATGTCTATATCGCAACGGTCAATCCCGACGAGCCGTGGAAAACAACCTGTCCCGCGGTGCTTCTGACAAAGCCCGAATACGATTGGGAGCGAGTACGCATCCCCGTCAACGAGGGCCCCGCAGTTCTGAGGGCTGACGGCAAGGTATTTCTTACCTTCTCGGCATCGGCAACAGGCCCCGAATACTGTATCGGTCTTATGTATGCTGACGAAAACGCCGACCTGACAGACATCTCAAGCTGGACAAAGCTTGACCGTCCCCTGCTGACCTCTGACGATCTCAAGAAGGAATACGGCCCCGGACATAACTGTTTTGTTACCGACGAATGCGGAAATCAGATTTTTATATACCATTCAAGAGATCAGAAATGCTATAAGGGAAAGTGCGGATATTCTCACGAGGATTCACTCTATGACCCGTGCAGAAGCGCAAGAAAGAGATTTGTCCGTTGGGATGAAAACGGACTGCCCGTGCTGAACGGATAATTAAATCAGAGGAGAGATAAAAATGAAACCCTTGTTAGGAATTGACTTAACAAACAACAAGAAAAATGAACAGCTCAACGGCTCGGAATTTATAACAGCCAAGCCGTCCGAGGCAATGTCACGCGCGCTCGAAAAAGCCCTCAACGGTGCAGATGAGGTGTATGAAAAAGCAAGACTTCCGCTTGTCATACGGATTATAAAGTTTATTTGCGGTGTGGCGGGCACCATTATCATCGCCGCTTTTATCGAGTCGCTGGTGTCCGAAGAGATATCAATTAAAGATTTGTCTGTGAACCAAAGCGGTATACTCTGCTTCGCCGTTGCCTGTATCGTTATATGGTTGATTCTTGAAATTATAAGCCGCAAAAAAGAAAAGTCAGTTTTGGAAAAGGACGAAAGCACCCGTACTCTTACAAAGCTCGAAAGCGTTACTGATGCGATTTTTGCTGAACTGAATGTTCCTGCCAATGCGAAGGATGTTGACATTCTCTCTTTCTTTTATAAAGTAAAAGATGGCGAAATCAAGATGCATCAAAAGGGAATGCAGGTAGCGCAGTATTATAATTTCAATTATAAGATTTTTGCTGACTCTGAAAACTTCTATATGGCGAATCTTGAGGAAAAATATGCTTTTCCGTTATCGTCACTCCGTACAATCAGAACTGTGAAAAAGCATATTATTCTCTTTTCGTGGAACAAAGAGGAAAAGTATAATAAAGGTATTTATAAGCAATACAAGCTTCAGATGGGCGAAAGCGGTGAAATTCACTGCAAAAAATATTACATTATGGAGCTTGAACATAACGGCGAAATCTGGGGTATATATTTTCCCGATTTCGAGCTGCCTTCGTTTGAAGAGGTAACAGGACTCAGAGCTGAATAAAAATCAACCCTGCTTGCATCGTGTGATGTGAGCAGGGATTTTGTTTGGGGGTGGTAAATCGGAAGTTTGTCGGGGATGTTCGGTATAATAAAATTGACTCACAATCTATCTCTGTGTGCGTAGGGACAGGCCTCCCGGACTGTCCGTAGATTCTGCTGTTTTTCGGACGGTCGAGGACGCCCGTCCCTACGCGGTGCGTTTAAAAACACCCCCACAAATTAAAATCTGTGCAACCCTTGGCGGGATGCGGAACGCATCCCCTACAATCAAAACCGTATTAAGGTGTGTAGGGCGTGGCGTTTACGACACGCCGTTAATTTGTCAAAAATCTCGGTTCGTCGGCAAGCCCTCGCACTACCGTGCGAAAACGCCGACACCTTCCCCTTTTCCTCCCCCGATTGTAAAATTTTATTAAAGTGTTGAGATTGTTCTTCATTTGGTTTATAATTATTATATATATCTCAAAAGGAGGGCAGGCCGTGAGCAACGAAAATCTCAACAAAAGATTCAACTGGGGGCTGATGATGATTATCGTCACCGCCTTTCAGGCTCTGACATCAACCCTGGTTATCGTCAGGGATGAGGTCAACCTCAAGCTTCTTGCGGTTTTTGCCGCTTATATCGCCGCCGAGTGGATTTATTTCTTTATCGCATCCAACTTCTGCGGTCAGAATAACTTTGAGCTTGAAACAATCGGCTTTCTCTTTTCGGGAATAGGTCTGACCGTCTGTGCGAGCGTGTATGACGACTACGCTCTCAAGCAGGCAGTTTCAATTCTCATCGGACTTTTTGTGTTCATCTTTCTGCTTATAATTCTCAGGCGCACGGATATTGTTATGAATCTGCGTATGCCGATTGCCTTTGCCGCGGTCGGTCTTCTCGCGGTCAATCTCTTGCTTGCGGAATACAACAACGGTGCGCTCAACTGGATTACCGTTGCGGGCTTTTCTATTCAGCCCTCCGAGCTTGTGAAGCTTGCCTTCATTTTTGTCGGCGCGGCTTCGCTGGACAAGCTTCAGAGCACAAAGAGCCTTACAAAATATCTCATCTTCTCTTTCGGATGCGTCGGCGCGCTCTTTCTTATGCGCGACTTCGGTACGGCACTTATTTTCTTCTTTACATTTATGATAATTGCGTTTATGCGCTCGGGTGATGTGCGCACAATCGCTCTCGTCTGTGTTGCGGCGGCACTCGGCGCAATAATGATTATCTATTTCCGTCCGACTGTTGCGGCACGCTTCGCGACCTACCGCCACATCTGGGAGCAGATAAACGAGGCAGGTATGCAGCAGACACGAGTTCTGATTTATTCCGCAAGCGGCGGACTTTTCGGTCTCGGTATCGGCAACGGCAAGCTTAAAAGCGTCTTCGCCTCGACAACCGACCTTGTTTTCGGTATGCTGTGTGAGGAATGGGGAATGCTCGTTGCTTTCATCATCGTGCTGACCTATGTTTTCATTCTTCTTTATGCAATCAAGGTCGCAAGAAAAACCCGTTCCGCATTTTATGCAATCGGTGCTTGCGCGGCGGCAGGACTGATGCTTTTCCAGACGGCACTCAACATCTTCGGTGTTACGGATATTCTTCCGCTGACAGGCGTTACACTCCCCTTTATCAGCCGCGGCGGCTCGAGTATGATATGCTCGTGGGGACTTCTCGCGTTCATCAAAGCGGCGGACATCAGAACCTATCCCAAGCTTTCAAAAACAATTCTGCCCGATCATCCGCTTTATCCGCCCGATATAAAAATCGGCAAGCGGTCAACCCGTCCGACACGCCGTCAGGTATCTGTTCCGCGTGTTGTCGGTGATCCGATAAATCAGAAGCCGTCTTCACAGTCGGCACGCAAAACAACTCAGACTAAATCCGCTCAGACAAATAAAACCCGTTCTGCGCCAAAGGATATTCCGATAAGCAGACAGACACAGACAAGACAGAGGACTGCCTCACAGTCACAGCGCGGCACGGCAACACGCTCCGCTTCGACAGCAAGACGCACATCCGCCGCCAAGGATGTGCCGATAAGCCGCAAATCCTCATCAAACGGGAGGACAAAACGATGAATAATACAACAAAAAGAGCTTATGTGCTTTATGTGTTTATCCTCGCGTTTATGGTCGGACTCGGAATTATGGTCTATTCATTTTATGTCCACGGCGGTGAATGGTCGTCGAATCTTGTCAACAAGCACATCTATTCGGGCGGTCAGATAGCGAACGCAGGTGCAATCTATGACCGTGACGGTGTGGCTCTGGCTTACAGCGAGGACGGCACAAGAAAATATCACAAGAGTGAATCCGTGCGCAAGGCTACGCTTCATGCGGTCGGAGACCGATCGTCCTTTATCGCGACGGGTGTTCAGTCGATTTACAGCTCACGCCTGTCAGGCTATGACTTTGTCAACGGAGTTTACAACCTGAAAAAATATAACCGCGGCAACGATATCAACCTTACCCTTGACGCCGAAATCTGTAAGGCGGCATACAACGCGCTGGGTAGCAAAAAAGGCACTATCGGTGTTTACAATTATAAAACAGGCGAAATCGTCTGTATGGTCTCAACCCCGACATACGATCCGCTGAACAAGCCTAAGAATATGGACGGCAACGAGAAATACGAGGGCGTTTATCTCAACCGCTTTCTTTCGGGTGTATACACCCCCGGCTCGACCTTTAAGGTTATCACGGCAATCTGCGCCTTGCAGAATATTCCTGATGTTGAGAGCCGCACCTTCACCTGTACGGGTAAATACCACACACCCTCGGGTGATGTTATCTGCAACTCGACTCACGGAAAGGTCAGCTTTGAAAAAGCCTTTAACCGCTCCTGCAACAGTGCTTTCGCTCAGCTCGCACTCGAGCTCGGTAAGGAAAAGCTTATGACCACGGCAGGTCAGCTCGGCTTTAATTCAAAGGATTATATGGGTGAAATACCGCTCACAAAAAGCAGCTTTGATGTCAGCGGTGCGAATGCCGTTGACCTCGGCTGGGCAGGCATCGGTCAGTATACAACCCTCGTCAACCCCTGCCACATGCTGACAATTATGGGCGCAATCGCAAACAGCGGTGTTGCAGTTAAACCGTATTTCGTCAAAAACATCGTTTCCCCCTCGGGTGAAATCACGGTTGAGGGTGAAACAACACCGAGTGAGCTTATCACGCTCGATTCCGCCGTCGCGGACAGGATGAGAGAGCTTATGCGCTCGAATGTTGTCAATTATTATTCGGATTCCACCTTCCCGGGACTTAAAATGTGCGGAAAAACAGGAACGGCACAGATTGACGACGGTGAGCCGCATTCCTGGTTTGTCGGCTTCTCAATCGACCCCGAAACACCATATGCTGTGGTGTGTGTCGCTGAAAACTCAGGATCTGGACTTGCGGCAGCAGGTAAGATTGTCAACCGCGTTATGCAGACAGTTTGTAAATAAAATAAAATTTATAAAAAGTTTTTCTATATTCTAAAAAAGAATTATAAACCGATATTGTTGTGCTAATATATAGAAAATACGCCACTCTCGCTGTGAAAACAGTTAAAAGTGTCGTAGAAATAATGAGCGTGAAAACGCAAAAGAAAAGGAGAAATCTATTATGAAAAAGATTTTAGCAATCCTTCTCGCTGCAGTTATGGTTTTCTCTCTCGGTGTTACAGCTTTTGCTGAGGGTGAAGATGAGAACACAGGTATCCTTCTTCCCGATTTCCCGACACAGACAGAGGGCGAAATCTATCTTGTTAGTGAGAACACTTATGTTAACGCAGGCGAAACTGTTGAAATCCCTGTTTACATCGTATCGGATTACACTTCAGAGCTTTGCCTCGAAAGCGAGTATATCCTTCTTGGTATCAACTTCACTCTCACAGGTGATGCTTTCAACAACGGATATATGAACATCACAGGCATCAGAGCTTCTGAGGAAGTTCAGGCTCTCAACGGCTATGAGCTTATCGTTGCTGACGCAAGAGATATGTACTGCAATATGTTCGGCATCAAGGTTGCTGACGAAAGCATTCTTCATCAGGAAGCTATGCCTATCGCTTATGTAACAGTTGCAGTTACAGAGGATTATCCCGGCTACAACGAGGATGGCACAGAGATGGACTGCCAGCTTGATGTTGGTGCTCCCGTTTGGTATGAGTACGGCGACAGAGCTTATGCTGATTTCGCATCCTCACAGATCGAGCTTTGGAACGATACAACAGGTGAGTTTGATCTGATCGACGCAGGTGTCACAGATATTCTCTACATCGTTTCAGGTCATGTAATTCAGACTCCTCCGGTTCCCACATGGGAAGAGAGACTTAAGGCTTGGGCTATCGAGCAGGCTATTAAGATCCTCACATTCTTCCAGGGTCTCAACGAGGTTCTTCTTGGCCTCCTCCCGACTCTTTAATCCTTAATGATTAAATTACATAAAGGCAGAGTGAAAGCTCTGCCTTTTCTTTTTGTTTTAAAAAAGAAAAGGCCCGGATTTCTCCGGGCTTTGATTTTTTATTTCTCAACGCTGATTCTGAACATTGTTGTTGACTCGAATTTCTCCCCCGCCTTAAATGTACAGGACGGGAAATCGGGCTGATTCGGTGAATCGGGATAGAACTGGGTTTCAAGACAGAAGCCTGCGTGCTTGACAATCGGCATTCCTCCCTTTCCGATAACCGTACCGTCAAGGAAGTTACCTGTGTAAAGCTGAACGCCGGGAAGATCTGTGAACATCTCGAGCTTTCTTCCGCTGACCTTTTCAACAACAGTCACATCGGGCACGCCGTCCTTGCCGTCAAGACAGAAGTTGTGGTCATAGCCCTTTGCAAGAATAAGCTGTTCGTCGCTGTCGCCGATGCGCTTGCCGATTGTGCAGGGTGTGTTGAAGTCAAATGCCGTTCCCTCAACCGCACGGATTTCACCTGTCGGAATTGAATCCGCATCAATCGGAGTGTAGTGTGAGGCATTCATCTGCATCTCGTGCTCAAGCACATTGCTTCCCGCTGAGCCGCTGAGGTTGAAATAGACATGGTTTGTGAAGTTCATCACCGTATCCTTGTCGCAGACGGCTGAATAAGCAATCACAACACGGTTGTCGTCGGTGAGTGAATATGTAACCTTGGCGGTGAGGTTACCCTCGAAGCCTGCCGTTCCGTCGGGGCTTGTGTATGAGAACTCAACCGCGTTTGTATCAATTACGATTGCATTCCACACAGCGTCGGAAAATTCGCCTGCGCTGTGAAGACAGGTCTTGTCCTTTTCATTCTGAGTGAGCTGATATTTCTTGTCACCCAGAGAGAATGCGCCGTTCGCAATTCTGTTGGCATATCTGCCGACAACCTTGCCCTGATAATCGGTAAAGTTGAGGTGTCCGTAAAGGCTGTCAAATCCGACGGTAACATCAGCAACCGTACCGTTTTTGTCGGGCGCATAGAGTGCCTGAAGAGTTGCGCCGAGGTTGATAAGCTGAAGTGTGACATTGTTGTCGTTTGTGATTGAATAAAGCTTTACTTCCTTGCCGTCAGGCATAAAGCCGTAATGCGAAATATTGATTTTCATAAAAAGTCCTCCTCACATCTGGTCTGCGCTGAATATGAAGGCTGGGAGCGGGAACCACTGCTGTGCCGCGCCGATGAGCTTTTCTCTTTCAAGGGTGAAGTTTGAAAGGAAGGCTCTTGTTGCCTCTGTATGGCTGAACTCAATCTGAGCCTCACCGTCATATTTTTCAACTGTAACCTCGTTATCCTTAACCGCAATTCTCAGCTTTTCGTCAGCCTTCTTGCCGTGGATAAGAACGGTCAGCTCTCCGTCAGCAAGGCTTGTGTAGCTTGCCTTCGCTCTGAGATATGCGCGGATAACCTTTTCATAATTGAGCACGAGCAAAGACTCGCATCCGCCGACAGAAATATTCTCAGAATTTACTGTGAAATAGCCGTGCTTCGCCTTATCAAACGGAGATGCGTTAAAGCGCACGCTTTCCTTACCGCTTACCTCGAGTGCGGCAAGTGCAAGCTCACCGTAATATTCGGGCTTTGTTACGGCACATTCTGAAATCCAGTCATAGCTGTATCCCATAAGGAAATAGCCTGCGAACTCGTCACCGTCATAAACAACATAGGGAGTGTGTCTCCAGGAGGTGATGATTCTGTAATAGTCCTTGTGAGGTCTTGATGCCTTGATAACATTCTTCTGATAGAGCTCGTCAATCTTTTTTATTGCTTCAAGGTCGTTTGCATCAAGCTTTTCTGCACGGAGTGTCGATTTTCTGCCGCCGTAGATATGCTTTGCGGTTTTCTTGTTGAATTCAAAGTTGTAGGAAACGCCCGACACTTCAAAGCCGAAGTAGCCGTAACGCTGACGCTGACCGCCGAGATAAGCAAGGTCGGTGCCGTTTTTCATCATTTCCTCAACGCTCATCTGCATAAGGTCAACCATATATCCCTTTGAGCGGAACTCAACGCCGACGGCAACATTACCGATACAGCAGGCATTGATTTCTTCACCGCAAACATCGAGCTTTATGTTGAAATTGCCGACAGCGGCTCTGAAATCTCCGTTTTCCTCCTGAACAACAAAGTTGTTATATGCCGGTCTGTATTCATCGTGATAAATTTTAGGTAAGATAGAGACAAAGTCACGCTTTGTTGCCTCATCGTCGTCAATAAAGAAAACCTCGTCAAGAAAAGCGATAAGCTTTTTGTTGTCGCAGTCCTTACCTCTGCCGTAATAAAGTTTCTCGTCCATAGTCTACTCCTTAAAAATTTTCGGGCAACAGCTCGCCCAAGGTATATGTTTTTATTTTTTCACCGTTGTAAAGATGAATTTTAAATTCCTTATCGCAAAATTCGCTCATCACCTGACGGCAGACTCCGCACGGTGGACAGAAATTCTTGATTTCGTCCTCACCGCCGACAACGGCAATAGCGGAAAACTCGCGCTCTCCGTCAGCAACGGCAGAGAAAAACGCCGTTCTTTCAGCACAGTTTGTCGGTGAAAAAGCTTTGTTTTCAACATTGCAACCCTTATAGATTTTTCCGCTTTTTGTCAGTAATGCCGCTCCGACCTTAAAGGACGAATAAGGAGAATAGGATTTTTCTCTCGCGTCAATCGCAAGTTTTACAAGCTCATTTTTATCCATATCAATATCCCTGTGCTTCTTCGTTTTTAATGATTTTTACAATTCGGCTTGTGCCAAGACGCGATGCGCCGAGCTTTATGAAATCTTCGGCATCGTCAAGAGAAGCGATTCCGCCGGCCGCCTTTATTTTAAGGTGAGGCGCAACATTTGCGGCAAAAAGAGCAACATCCTCTCTTGTCGCACCGCCCGTTGAAAAGCCCGTTGAGGTTTTGATATAGTCCGCGCCCGAGGCTGAAACAATCTCACACATCTTGATTTTTTCTTCATCAGTCAGGAGGCAGGTCTCAATAATAACCTTCAGAAGCTTACCTTCGCACGCCGCCTTGACCGCCTTGATTTCTTCGAGAAGAAAATCGTATTTTTTATCCTTGAGTGCGCCGATGTTGATAACCATATCAATCTCCTCCGCACCGTTTCTGACAGCGTCGGTCGCCTCAAAGCACTTTACCGCCGTGGTCGAATATCCGTTAGGGAAGCCGATGACCGTACAGATCGGCAGCCTGCCGTCAACATATTCCGCCGCCTGCCTTACATAAGAAGCAGGGATACAGACTGATGCACAGCCGTATTTCATTCCGTCGTCGCAGATAGCGCGGATTTCGTCCCAGGTTGCTGACTGCGAAAGAAGAGTGTGGTCAACCTTTGATAAAATTTCTTTTATATCCATAAAATCACCTTATTTAACTAATTCACCCGTGCGGATGTCGATAAGATTCTGAAAAACTGCAATCTGTGATGCAGAGACAAATTTATCCTCGTGGAGCGAGCCGAAAAACCAGCGGGTATAGTCACAGCTTGTGCTCAGCTCCTGAAAATAAGCATTGAGTCCGCTGACGAGCAACGGCTCGTTATCCTTGAGCTTGAGAAAGTTTTTAATCTTCTGAGCAGGCTCGTGTGTGATGACATAATCGACCTTGAATTTGTGCTTTTCAAGATTCGTCGCACCCTCGCGCATCTCTTCACGGGTCGGGATTTCAGCGTCGGACCAGCTGTCGTTGCCGTAGCGTAGGTCAACATCGGGACTCTCGCCGCCGCCCATTGTGAAGATTTTTTCGCCCTCGATTTCAAAAACCTGTCCGCGCATCAGGTGAAAAATATTATCCCTGATTTTATGCGATTTTCCGCCCGCAAAAACTGTGACGGGATATTTTGAAAGCAGCTCAAAATTCTCGTGAGTTCCGTCAACAAAACAGATGTTGTATTTTTTCTTTGCAAGCTTATCAAGAATTTTCTTTTCCTTGGCATCGCCCGTCCAGATAAATCCGAAATCTCCGCAAACAATAAGGGTGTCACCCTCTTTTATGTTTTTGAATTTTTTCTGTGAAAAGATACGGTAATCACCGTGCATATCGCCTGTGACATATATCATTTTCGCCAACTCCTCAAAATCGACATTTTTTTAATTTATATGTTTATTTTTACAAACATATCTGCTATAATCAAAATATATAATACTACAAAATCAGGTGTCTTGTCTATGAAAAAATTGATAATTTTTCTTTGTACAGTAACAATAATTTTATCCTCACTGATTCTGCCCGTTTCGGCACAGAATTATCTGAGCAGTGTTGAGAATGAAAAGGTCAAGCTCAACTGTGAGGTCGACCTTCTTATAAGCCTTGATGACGGCTCTGTCATCGTCGAAAAGAATGCAGACAAGCCCTACGCCCCCGCTTCTCTGACAAAGGTGATGACCGCTCTTGTTGTTTTGAAAAACACAGAGGATCTCAACAGGGTGATGACGGTCAGTAAGGCGGCTATCGACAGCATTGCAGGCACGGGCAGCTCGACTTCAGGCATCAAGACGGGTGAGCAGCTGAGTATTTATAATATGCTCTGCGCCCTGCTTATCCCGAGCGGTAACGATGCGGCGGCGGCTCTCGCTATCGAATACGGCGGTACGATTGACGGCTTTGTCAAGATGATGAACGAAACCGCAAAGGAAATCGGTTGTAAAAATACTCACTTTGACAATCCGCACGGTCTTGACTCGGCAACACATAAGACAACCGCAAGAGACCTTTCAATTATGGCAAAGGAAGCCCTGAAATATCCTGCATTCGAGACAATCGTCGCCCAGAAAACATATATGATGCCCGAGACGAATATGAATAAAGAGCGACAGCTTGTCAACACGAATTTTCTGATTAACTCAGCTTATGTTTCATATTACAACAAAAATGTAAAGGGCATCAAGACGGGCTCGACCGACGATGCAGGCAAGTGTCTTATTTCTTACGCCTCAAAGGACGGCTACAATTATCTTGCCGTTGCGATGGGCGGAGATTACCGCGACTCTGACGCTGACGGAATCGAAGAGAACCAGGCATTTATGGACACCAACCATATGTATAACTGGGCATTCAAAAACCTCAAATATGAGGTTGTGACTCAGGAAGGGCAGTTTATCTGTTCGCTTCCGCTGAATTACTGTTGGGATTCAGAAACAATCAGACTTGTTGCTCTTAACGAGGTTATGGCTCTCGTACCTCAGGGCAACAATTCCGAAAGCGTAAGCTTCACTCCCGTTGACCTTCCCGAGAGTATCGACTCCCCTGTCAAAAAGGGTGAAAAGGTCGGCAAGGCTAAAATTATGTTTGCCGGTCAGCAGATCGGTACGGCTGAGCTTGTTATTGCCGAGGATGCGAATATGAGCGTTCTGCTTTATGCCAAGGCAATGATTCAGCGCGTAACATCAAAAACTGTTTTCAAAATTATTTTTGCCGTTATAATTATTCTTGCCGTGGCTTATGCCGTTATGTTTATCATTTCAAATAACCGCAGAAGAAAAAAACGAGCAATAAAAATGGTCAAATACAATGAGCTCAAGCGCAATACCCAAAAGAAAAAATAAATTTTAAGGGGTTGTATTATGAAGGAATCTGTCATCAAAGCAATTACTGCCGTTATCTGCGTTATCGTTCTGTGCGTTACCTCATCAGTTGCCGTCAGCGATTACAGCGACGCTGTTACAGAAGCGGCAAAGCTCACACCAAATACCGTCTCAGGCGAAGTTTCCGATATTCCGACGGACACGCCGACAGACGAAAGTGTTGACACACCGACAGACGAGCCGACTCAGGAATCAGCCGATGAGTCTGTTGACGGCAGCACTCAGGAGGAGGCTATGACCGAATCAACGGATAAGACCGACAAAAAAGAGGAATCAACTCAAAAAGCCGACAAGCAGATGTCAACCGCTGAAATCGTTGAGCTTTTCAACAAGAGCGCAAACAAAATCAAGACAGATGCCAAAAAGGTCACAAAGAACTTTGAAAAGCGAGTCGTCAACGAGGACAAGCTCGAGCTTCCCGCAGGTCTTGAGGACACCGCAAAGAATATGATAAAGACCTTTATGAGTGACGACACCGAGCCGATTGTGTATTCGACAAGAGAAGAAATCAGAAACGAATACATCGTTCCCGAGCAGGATTATGTAAGCCGTCTTCAGCCCTCAACCGTAGCGAAGGCAACCTGTACCGATACGGGCAAGACCTATGAAATCTATTTCAAGCTCAAGGACGAAAAAAATCCGCACGCAGGAAGCGGAGTTGCCGCCGCCTGTGATGTTATCGAGCCGCACGAGGTATCTCAGAAGGTTTCGTTTATCAAGCGATTTGATGCAACATATTATAACTGTGAAATCAAGGCTACAATCGACAAGGCAACGGGCAGAATGATTCACACCGTTTACAGCACACCCGTTGTTCTCGACATCACGGTAAACCTCTTCGGAACACACGATGCGAAGGCAGGCTTTACATTTATAAAGGATTATACGATTACATATTAACTAAAGATATAGTGCGTGGTTTTTAAGCCACGCACTGATTTTTTTGGTAAATTGGGGTTTGTCTGTTTCTTTTGACACCTCATCCGCCTCGTTCCTCGGCACCTTCCCCTCGAGGGGAAGGCTCTGAAAATCACTGCTAATAAAGGCTTCTCCTTGAGGAGAGGCTCCGCCGTAGGCGGTGGTGAGGT
>JAZQGS010000070.1:0-3842 GCA_045540195.1 Acutalibacteraceae bacterium | reverse complement strand
ATCCATCAACGGGTTATCATCCCATGTGTAATGATCACTTTCCTGTTTCCAATCCGAGTCGCTGTAATATTCTACCGTATTTATATACGATACGATCTCAATCCTGATTGAGCCGTCTTCCATAACACAGATATAAAAATGAGGAAAAGCCTCTGATTTTTCACCGATGATTGCCGACAGATGCCGTGTGCATCGCGTGTCATCTATGTGTTCATATTCTTTAAATTCAAGATAATCAAAATGCGCGAGAACATCGTCAATATCGTCCGCTGTTATCTTCTCTTTTTCAAGGCAGTAGTCACAGAAATCCTCTACAACACTGCACCATTTCTCTTTTTCCTCAATGTCAGCTTGGTGCAGATATATATCCGTTGCTAGCGCACTAGCAAAAACAATGCACAGTAAGGGAATCGCGACTATACTGAAAACCCGTTTAAAGTTGACTGAAGAGATATTCGGAGTGCGGATGTAGATTGAAATTCTACGGTATGTAAAAATCAACAAGCCGATAACTGCAACTGTAAGAAGTAAAGCAATAATCGAAATAATCATATTCTGATTTTTTGTGCCGTACGCAATTTCCTGCATCGTTCTGTAATCCGCCCATTGACCCGTCAAACGAGCAACGGTTTCACTCCAATACGAAATCAGGACTTTGAAATTTATCACAGCAGAAATAACCGCCATGCGTGCAGGTAATAACCTCTTGTGACACACAGACATAATATATCCTGCAATAACGGGAACAAGCAGAAAGAAAAAACGATGACTGTAAGAGATACTTACAAGAGGGCTTAAGAGCGCCATTCCGATTACGGGAATCATAAGCACGGTGTATACGACTTCAGCAAATATCTGTCCCGCAGACAGCTTATGAAGCTTTGCGAGGTCTTCGGCAACATAATGCGGAGGCCCCATATCCTCAAGAGCCTTGTATTTTGCGGTCCTCTCATCATAGCCGATTTCGACATAGAAGTCGGCGGAATCCTGTAAGTGGCTTTCAAGCTCGGCGCAAATCGGCGCGTGGAGCTTTTTGTTTTTTATGTTTTGTTTTACGACATTGAGATAGTCGTCGAAGTTGTAATTCATTTTATTCTCCCCCGTTAATGGAGCTTTTCTTTAAAATACAGCTGATAATCGTCTGTAAGCTCGATTGCCTGAATCGGATGCTTTTCATCCCAACCGGCGTACAGTGAAGAATAAAAAACTCCGTCTTTTTCATACAGATACGATTGATAATGCTTGTCAACAAGCCAATCCTTACTGTGTGCCGTTATAGAATAAATCGCATCGCAGTCTCTGAGTTCAGCAGCGTTATAATATTTTAAAGCCACATATTCAGACAAATCATAATGTCCGCCTTCATCTGCCCTTCTGTTCTCCTGAATCAGCTTTTTAATAATCTGATTGTCAAAATTTGTACCAACCGGTTTGAGGTCTTCGTCAAGGCACATAAAATTATAATTGCTCAGGTCATCATAATAGGCCGTGAATTTATCTGTATCCTCAGGCTTTACAAAAATCTGAAGATTTATGTTATCCGCTATAACATAAATACCGCTGTCGGATTCAAACTCATAAAAAGTAAATTCTTCGGAATAATTTGCAATCGGCTTTATATACCTTGCATTTTCTGATGCATCCTGAAAAGCATCGGTGTATTTCTGATTGTTTATGATTATGTCAGTTATTCCGAACGGCTGCTCAACGCTCTCATCAAGAAATGCCGTCACACCTGTATCGGCGGGCGGAAGCTGATAAAACAACCCTTCTTCCTTTAGAGGATCAACAACTAATTTGTTGTTGAGAAACTCAAAAAACTTATCATCGAGCGTGCAACCGCAGAGAAAAAGCGTTGACAATATCAGTACGAAAGCTATTATTCTTTTCATTCTATCTCTCCCGTTAATCAAGTATCGAATTTTTCTCGATTATTCTTCCGTTCTGCTCTATCAGATAATAATTATTTGTTCCGAAAAGAAATAACTCAGGGCCGAAGGTATCTATGTAAAAATCACGGAATCCCTCCTCAGCATCAAAGCTGTACTGAATGCCGAAATAATTTATACCTTCAAAAAATCCGATATTCTCTGAAATCGTTTTGTCGTGTGAAATCGAGTTGAACTTTGAATCAATAAACTCAAAGGTTTCCGAATCCAACAACAGATAGCTTTTGCGATTAAACAAGGATTTACGGCTGAAAAATCCGAGTATATTTGTCGATGAAAAAGTCTCTTCATCAAAGCTGATTTCTGCGTCAAGAGATTTATCCTCATATACTGAAAACTCGAGTCGGCATACACCCTTTTTCCCTTTGAGAATTGTCACTCGTTTACCATTTTCAGACACCTGAGTTTGTTTTGTGAATTCAACATCGCTGAACTCAGCAAGTATTTCATCAACATTGCCCTCTATCTGATTGCCGTCATTTCGGATAAATTCAAAAAACCTCACTCTCAGGTCAGAAAATTCCTGTGCGTAGGCTGTTTCCTGTCTTTCAACCTCACGGTATGTCACGGCAAAAACTCCGCTGAAAGCCATAATGAGCGCAAGAAAAACGATGCAAACAAACTTTTTAATCTTTCTGTTGCTTGTGAAAGGAGAATTATTAGTGCGGATTGCCATTACAACAGCTACAACCGAAAAAGCACAAATCAAGACCGCGATAACAAACGCTATAACACAAGGAGCAGTCCGTTCAAGCCACAGCTCATCCGCAAGCAGCATTTTGTTTGAAAAATACTGCAATCTGCCTGTCACGAGGTGTGAAAAAGCCATCGAAAACCACCATACGCTGGGCAAGCCTGAAATCAAAGTTATTACGGATGTAACGGCAGGTGTTTTTCGTTTGTAATAAAACGCGAGCCATATTCCCCAGAACATAAGCAGGGCAAAAAGCGAAAAGTGCTTAAGCCACACAAAGCTGTTGTTCATACCGTGATCCGTGATGTAGTTCGGGACGAATAATTTCGATATAAAATTCCCGACAACTGCAATATGGTAAGCGACCAGCACAAGGTATTGCTTAACCGATAAATTATGAATCTTTCCCATATTTTCCGCAACGATGCGAGGATCGCCCATTTCTTCAAGAGCTTTTCGCTGTGCGGTAAGTTCATCGTAGCCGATTTCAACATAAAAATCCGCTTTATCCTGCAAATGTCCCTCAAGCTCAAGACATATCGGCTCATGCAGGCGTTTGTTATGTATGGTACTTCTGACGACACTCAGATACCCGTCAAACATTTTAGACATAAAAACCACCTTTATCAGACCGTAAGGGGCTGTGTTCCGAGGCACATAACCTTTTCGACAGAGTTAGAGTACACCTTCCATTCCTCCGTTTTTTCCTGTAAGAGCTTCTTGCCCTTTTTGGTGATGCGGTAGTATTTGCGTTTTCTGCCGTCAACCTCCTGCCAATAGCTTTCCACCTGACGCTCCTTTTCCATTGCGTGAAGAATCGGATAGAGCGTACCCTCGTTAAGGTGGAAAACATCGTCCGAGGCAAGGCGGATTTGCTTTACAATCTCGTAGCCGTACATATCGCCCGAGTTGATTGCGGACAGGACGAGTAATGATGTGCTTCCCTTTAATAACTCTTTGCTGATTTTCATAAGATTACCTCCATATGTTTTATATCTATGCATTGGTTATCTAGGTATATGTTAGCAAATGAGTATATGTTTGTCAATAGTTTTTTATAAATTGGGGTTTGTCTGTTTCTTTTGACACCTCATCCGCCTCGTTCCTCGGCACCTTCCCCTCGAGGGGAAGGCTCTGAAAATCACTGCTAATAAAGGCTTCTCCTTGAGGAGAGGCTCCGCCGTAGGCGGTGGTGAGGT
>JAZQGS010000069.1:0-54025 GCA_045540195.1 Acutalibacteraceae bacterium | reverse complement strand
AAGAAATGCATATACGGTTTCGCTTGATGATTTTTATCTTAATCGTGATGATATTCCCGTCAACGAGGACGGACTCAAGGATTACGAAAACGTGACGGCACTCGACATTGAGCTTATCCACCGTTGCTTTAACGAGCTTATCGTCAACAGAAAATCCGAGCTTCCGATTTTTGATTTCAAAACGGGTATGCGCTCGGATATGACAAAGCACATTGAACTCGGCAAGGACGACGTTATTATCGTTGAGGGTCTTCACGCGCTCAATCCCGTTATAACGCAGGGGCTTGATGAGCACCATCTTTACAGAATTTATATCAGCGTTTCTTCACGAATTACGGGTGATGACGGAAAGATTCTTCTTAACAAGAGAAATCTCCGCCTTATCCGCAGAATGATAAGAGACTATCATCACCGTAATGCATCAGTTGAGCAGACGCTGTTTATGTGGCAGGGTGTAATGAAGGGCGAGGATAAATTTCTTTTCCCGTTTGAATCGAATGCTGATGTTAAAATCAATTCCTTCCACGCCTACGAGTCCTGTATTTTCCGAAGCGAAGCACTCAAGCTGTTGGAAAAGGTGGAAGAAAACAGCGAATATTTTGCCAAAGTGCAGGAACTAATCGGCGCTCTCAGCCTGTTTGAAGAAATTGAACCGTCACTTCTGCCCGAAAAATCGTTACTTAACGAATTTCTTAATTAAAAATAATTGCTAAATACTGTATAGTATGATAAAATAGAATTTATGAAAATTTAGGAGGTGCATCGGTGTCCGATAAGAAGATTAAATCCCAATCCCTGCTCAACGGAGCGTTTGTGCTTGTTGTGGCAACGGTATTGGTTAAGGTGATTGGTGCATTATTCAAAATTCCGCTGTCAATGCTCATCGGTGAGGTCGGCAGAGGATATTTCAGCACTGCTTATGAAATTTACACACCGCTTTATTCAATCTCAATGGCAGGTCTGCCGATAGCGGTTTCACGAATGGTCGCTAAGGAAAGGTCACTCGGCAACTTCCGCGATGTCAGAATGATACGAAGGGTTGCAACCCGCCTGTTCCTTATCACGGGTGCCGTCGGAACGGTTATAATGTTCCTGGTTGCCTATCCCTACACAAAATATGTTGTCGGCTATGCAGAGAATGTATACTGTGTGCTCGCGATAGCACCGTCAATTTTCTTCTGCTGCTGTATGTCAACCTACCGAGGCTATTACGAGGGCCTTCAGAATATGATGCCTACGGCAATTTCTCAGGTTATCGAGGCTGTCAGTAAGCTCCTTATCGGTCTTGGTGTGACCTATGTTTTTCTGAAAATTCAGCTGAACAATTTTGCTCAGGGAAAGCCCGTTATGGGTACGGTTTATACCGAAGAGGCTGATGCTCTTGCGGCACTCTATCCCTACGCTGCCGCAACGGCTGTGCTCGGTGTTACAATCGGTACGGTACTCGGCTTTATCTTCCTGATGATAAGACATCGAATCTCGGGTGACGGCATCACCAAGGATATGCTTACCTCATCCAAAAAGCCTGAGGACAGCAAGGTTGTCGCGAAGCTTCTTATCACAACCGCTCTGCCGATGGCTGTCGGCTCGCTTATACTCAATGTTACAAACCTCATCGACTCAGCCACAATTCAGAACAGACTTGATTATGCGGTTGAGGTTGCACCCGAGGTTATCAAAAGCATTTATTCAAAGCAGCTTCTTGCGGAGGGAATCGCAGATTCTCAGATAGTAAAATATCTCTACGGTGTCTACGGTGAAACTCTCGACTTTAAAAATCTTGTACCGACAATCACAATGACTCTCGGCATCAGCGCAATTCCGATTATTTCTGCAGCATGGGCACAGCGCGATAACAAGACAATCAAAACAACGGTTGAATCTGTTATCCGCGTTACAATGCTTATCGCATTGCCTGTCGGCTTCGGACTTGCCGCAGTTTCATACAACCTTCTTAATATGTTCTATCCCGAAGCATCTGCTACAATCGGCGCACCGATTCTTGCGGTTTACGGCGTTTCTGTGTTCTTGTTTGCGGTTTCTTCACCGATAACAAATATGCTTCAGGCGCTCGGCAGAACAGATATTCCGCTGAAATCACTCTGCGTCGGAGCAATAGTTAAAATCATTCTCAACTATATCCTTATCGGCAACCCTCAGATAAACATCAACGGTGCACCGATAGGCTCGATTGCCTGCTATATCATAGTTGTCGGCATCAATCTTTTCAGCATTATCAGAATTTCGGGTGTGCGAATTAACTTTGCATCCGTATTCATCAAGCCTTTTGTCTGTGCGGCAATCAGCGCGCTGACGGCTTTTGCAACAGTTAAAGTGTTCACAAATATTCTCGGCGGCTTCGGCGATCCCGAAAGTATGATAAACGGAAGCACCATTGCACTCGTTATTGCGGTGGTTTCTGCGGTGCTTGCGTATGTGCTTTCGCTGCTTTTCCTCAAGGCGCTTTCAAGGGATGATCTTGAAATGATTCCAAAAGGAGAAAAAGTTGCGAAAAGGCTTGAAAAATATGGCTTTTTAGGTTAAAATAATTATTGTTATGATTGAGAATTTTAATTTTAAAGAAAAATACGATATTCACGACCTCGTTGAGATAATAAAGGATCTGCGCTCAGAGGGCGGATGCCCGTGGGATATCAAACAGACTCACGAATCCATCCGTAAGGATCTTATTGAAGAGACCTACGAGACGATTGAGGCGATCAACAAAAACGATCCCGATATGCTTCGCGAGGAGCTCGGCGATGTGCTTATGCAGGTCGTTTTCCACGCTCAGATAGAAACCGAAAAGGGTGTTTTCAATTTTGACGATGTTGCGGACGAGATCTGCAAGAAGATGATTGTCCGTCATCCCCATGTTTTCGGTGAGGTCAGCGTTGACGGTGTTGAGGATGTTCTGACTAACTGGGATGCAATCAAGCGTGCCACCAAGGGTCAGAAGACAACCACTGAGGCTATCGACTCTGTTCCCAGAGAGCTTCCCGCGCTTATGAGAGCGGCAAAGATTCAGTCCAAGGCGGCTAAGGCAGGCTTTGACTGGACTGAGGTCGACGGAGCCCTCGAAAGACTTTCTGAGGAGATTGACGAGCTGCGTCAGGCAATCGCAGACGGCAGTCAGGATGAAATCAGCGATGAGCTCGGCGATGTGCTTTTCTCTGCGGTCAATGTTTCAAGATTTGTCAAGGTTGAGCCCGAAGAGGCACTCACTAAGTCAACCGACAAATTTGTTGACAGATTCAGAAGGGTTGAGGCAAAGGCAAGTGAACGCGGTATCGATATGACAACGGCTTCACTTGAAATTCTCGATTCCCTGTGGGACGAGGCTAAAAAAGGTATATGAATACGAAAAAGTATTTCATAATATAAAATTTGGAGGAATTACAATGAATAAGACAGAATTTATCAATGCTGTTGCAGCAAAAGGCGAAATGGATAAGAAGGCTGCTGAGAAGGCAGTTAACGCTGTATTTGGTGCAGTAGCAGACGCTCTCAAGGGCGGCGAGAAGATTCAGCTTGTCGGCTTTGGTACATTTGAGATCAGAGAGCGTGCTGAGAAGCAGGGTCGTAACCCGAAGACAGGTGAGGTTATGACAGTTCCCGCTTCTAAGGTTCCCGCATTCAAGGCCGGTAAGGCTCTTAAGGATGCTGTGAAATAAGTCTTTTTTACGGTAAGTTCTATACTCGGCAGGGCTTATGCCCTGCCGAAATTTTTAATCAGAGGAGAAAAGCTATGAGACTTGACAAATATCTCAAGGTTTCAAGAGTCATCAAAAGACGCACCGTTGCCAACGAGGTCTGCGATGCAAAGCATGTAACTGTCAACGGAAAAATTGCACGGGCATCCTACGATGTCAAGGTCGGTGATGTTGTCGAAATCCAGATGGGCGCAAATACAACCCGCATTGAAGTCACAAAGGTTGTTGAGCACGCAACAAAGGATGACGCAGGTCTCATGTATAAAGTGCTGTAATAAAAAACGCCTCACCTCATACAATGTTATGAGGTGATTTTTTATGCCCGAAAATGCTATGCACGATATGATAATTGAAAATCGCAAGAAGATAACGCTTACGGGCATCTGCGATGTCGGCAGCTTTGACGATACGACTGTGACGGCAACGAGTAACTGCGGTGAAATTTCAATCCGCGGAAGCCTTCTGAAAATCAGCTGTCTGTCCGTCGAGACGGGGGATATGGTTGTTGAGGGACAGATTGATGCCGTAATATACTCAGAGGCAAAGGTCAGCGGCGGCTTCTTTTCAAAGGTGTTCAGATAATGGAATATATGCCCTCACTCACGGGAAGGCTGGTCGGCTTCGCTTATTCGGCAGGACTCGGCTTCACTCTCGGAATTATCTATGATTTGTGCAGAATGTTTTTTTATCTTCTTACAGGAAGTGATAAAAAGTTTTCGGTCGTCCGCGATATAATTTATTTGCTTGTCTGTCTGTCGGCAACCTTCATTTTTTTGCTTGTGGTTTCCGACGGTCAGTTTCTGATGTATATTTTTCTGAGTGAAATACTCGGACTTGCTTTGTATTCTTACTCACTCAGTCCGCTTGTTTACCCTCCGATAAAAGCGGTTATCAGGTGTCTGAGAAGACTCATCGAGGGCGTAATATCAGAAATTCTGCATATAAAAACACAAATATACCAAAAAACAAGTAAAATCTTGCATAGTCGGGGACTTTTTTCAAAAAAACACTTGCATATTCGACATAACATAGTGTATAATTTTTTGCGTGGGACTGTCTTTGACGGTCTACTTCTCAGGAATCGAGGTGACGAAAGTGGCAAAAGAGAAAAAGAATAGAAGAAGCTTTGTGGTAGTTCTTGTTGCGGTTCTTTTGTGTGCGAGCTTTGCCATTTCGTTGTTTACTTTAATAAAAGAGATAAATTCTCTCAAAACAGAAATTAACGCCGTTGAGAATGCCGTTAATGAGCAGAATATTGCCAATGATGCTCTTAATGACAAGCTTAACAGCGATAATACAGACGAATATGTCGAGGAAATCGCAAGAGACCGTCTCGGCTTTGTAATGCCGGGTGAGCGTGTCTATTATGATGTTTCCGTAAACGACTGACGGTTTTAATTATTCTTGGAGGGGTACGCATCAGTATGCAGTTAGAAATCGGCGCAATAGTTGAGGGTAAAGTTACAGGATTTACGGCATTCGGTGCCTTTGTTGACCTTGAGGACGGCAAGAAGGGCATGGTGCACATTTCAGAGGTAGCACTTGAGTTTGTTAAGGATATCAAGGACCATCTCACTGTCGGACAGGCAGTCAAGGTTAAGGTTATCTCTATCGCGGAGGACGGCAAAATCAGCCTTTCAATCAAAAAGGCAATGGAACAGCCGAAGCCTGTGTTCAAGCCGAAAAATAACGCTCCTAAGCGTAATAACGCTAATGTATGGCAGGGTACTGCAAAGCCTGCTGACAATCAGCCGCAGTCCTTCGAGAGTATGATGGCAAAGTTCAAACAGGAAAGTGACGAAAAAATGTCTGATCTCAAGCGTGACTACAAGCACGGCGGCGGATATAACAGAAGAGGAACAAACAAACTTTAATTTGTCTTAACGGGAGCAGTTTACTGCTCCCATTTTTATAGGTGATGAAATATGAGAACAATCGATGTCAGAAAAGTAGCAGAGACGGTAGAGGAGCTTTGCATCCGCGCAAATAAGCTTCTGCCCGATGACCTTGTGCAGAATATCGGTGAGTGCCGTAAATGTGAAAAAAATCCGCTTGCACGGGATATACTCGGTGATATGCAGTCAAATCTCAGCGCGGCAAAGCAGCTTGACATTCCTATCTGTCAGGATACGGGAATGGCGGTTGTTTTTCTTGAAATCGGTCAGGATGTCCATTTTACCGGCGGCGGACTCTACGAGGCTGTCAATGAAGGCGTTCATAACGGCTATGTCGGCGGACTACTGCGCTGCTCGGTTGTTTCAGATCCGCTCAGACGAGTCAATACGGGAGACAATACACCTGCGGTCATCCATACAGACATCGTTGACGGAGATCAGGTGAAGATAACCGTTGCGCCCAAGGGCTTCGGCAGTGAGAATATGAGTGTTCTCAAGATGCTTACACCTGCAAGCACCCGTGAGGATATAATCGACCTTGTTGTTGACAGCGTCAAGACCGCGGGCGGAAATCCCTGTCCGCCGATTGTGCTCGGCGTCGGCATCGGCGGTGACTTTGAACAGTGTGCGTGCCTTGCGAAAAAAGCACTCTGCCGCAGTGTGAGCGTTAAGAATCAGGACAGCTTCTATGCTGAAATGGAAGCGGAAATTCTTAAGAGAATCAACGGACTCAACATCGGCCCTCAGGGCTTTGGCGGTGACACAACGGCTTTGTCCGTTGCAATCGAAACCGCACCGACTCATATTGCGGGGCTTCCCGTTGCAGTCAACTTCGGTTGTCATGTAACGCGCCATGCATCCGCAGTGTTATAAATACTTGAAATAAATCATAAACAGAAGTATAATTTATAAAAAAGAAAAACAGAGGTTATTTATGAATATAAATTTTGTCATTCCCTGCCTGCTTGGTCTTGAGTCTCTTATCGCGAATGAGATGAAGGACCTCGGCGCAGAAAATGTAGTTGCAGAAAACGGCAGAGTCCTTTTCAGCGGAGACGAAAGCTTACTCGCAAGAGCAAATATCTGCTCGCGTTATTCCGAAAGAATTCAGATTCTTGTCGGTGACTTTTACGCACGCAGCTTTGAAGAGCTTTTCCAGGGCACAAAAGCACTTCCATGGGAGGACTGGATAGGTGCCGACGACGCCTTCCCCGTCAAGGGATATTCAATCAATTCAACGCTTTTCAGCGTCAGCGACTGTCAGTCAATTATCAAAAAGGCGGTTGTTGAAAGACTTAAATCAAAATATAAAATCAGCTGGTTTGACGAGACAGGACCTGTTCATCAGATTCAGTTCTCTATAATGAAGGATAAGGTAAGCCTCTTGCTTGACACCTCAGGTGCAGGCCTTCATAAGCGCGGCTACCGTCTTGAGGCGAATGCGGCACCGCTCAAGGAAACCCTTGCGGCATCTCTTTGTAATCTCGCAAGACTGCGCCCCTATCATACGCTTTATGATCCGATGTGCGGCAGCGGCACAATTCTTATCGAGGGTGCAATGATGGTTCACAACATCGCACCGGGCGTCAACCGCAATTTCTCGGCTGAGCGTTGGGATGTTATTCCCGAATATGTCTGGGCCGAGGAGCGCGCACGCGCAAGAGACCTTGTGAATTATGATACTGATTTCATCGCCTACGGCTCGGATATCGACGAATCCGCGCTCGAAATTGCACGCGTCAATGCTAAGCGTGCAGGCGTTGAAAGAAAGATAAAATTTGAAAAATGCGACCTGCGCGACTTTAAGCCGCAGAGTGAAAAGGGTACTCTTATCTGCAATCCGCCTTACGGTGAAAGACTTCTTGATATCGGTGAGGCGCAGAAGCTCTATAAAATTATGGGCAACAAATTTGAACCCAAGCGCGGTTGGGCATATTATATTATAAGCCCGTCCGAGGAATTTGAAAAAGAATTCGGAAGGAAGGCTGACAAACGCCGTAAGCTTTATAACGGAATGATCAAATGCCAGTTGTTTATGTATTTTAAGTGAGGTGCATAAAATGAAACATCTGTTTGTCGTGAATCCTAAGGCAGGCAAGGGCAAAGCTTATGATATTCTGCGTCCTCTTATAAAGGAAAGCTTTGAAAATCTCGGTATTGATTACGAGGTTTATATCTGCAAGTCTGTCGAGGATATGAAGGAATACTGTGTCAAGTGGGCTCAGACGGGTGATAAAATCAGAATTTATGCCTGCGGCGGTGACGGAACGGTATATGATGTTGCTAATGCGATTTTCGGCTATGACAATGTAGAGTTTGCGGTTGTTCCGCTCGGCTCGGGAAATGACTTTATCCGTATTTTCGGCACAAGAGAGGATTTCCTCAATCTTGATGCGCAGTTCAGAGGCACTCCGATAAAAATCGATGCTATCAGATGCGGTGACAGAATTGCCGTCAACCAGTGCTCAATGGGTATGGTTGCTGAAATATGCTCTAAGCAATATGATTTCAAAAAGCTTCCGTTCCTCAGGGGTGACAGAGCTTACACCGCGGCGCTTGCATACTGCGCTATGGTCAAGCGCGAGAATAAATTTACAATCACTATCGACGACAACAGACCTGTTTCAGGCGAGTTTCTTTTTGCCGTCTGCGGAAACAGCCGCTACTACGGCGGAGGATATCAGGCAACGCCTTATGCGCTTCCCGATGACGGACTTCTCGATTTCAGTATAATTGACACGCTCAGTCTTCCCGAAATGCTAACCAAGGTCGGCGGATATAAAAAGGGCAAGCACTATTATTGGAAGCAGACGCTCTATGTCCGCGGCAAAAAAATGACAATTCACAGCGACGAGCCTGCGGCAATCAATATCGACGGTGAGGTCGATACCGTAACGGATGTTACATTTGAAATTATTCCCGAGGCGTTCACATTTATTGTTCCCGAAACCTCAGATTATATTGAGGACAGGACAAACGGATATCTTACAAACGAAATAGGCCTTAAGGTTTAACGGAGGTTATTATAATGAAAAAAATACTCTCTTTGATTTTATGTGTTGTTATGCTTGCGGCAACAGTCGTTACCGCATCGGCACAGAGCGTTGCGAAATTCAACATCACACTTGTTTCCGAAACAGATAACGAAGCTGTCATTACACTCGATTTTGACGGCGGCACGGGATTTTCGGGACTTGATTTTGATATGACGGTTGACACCAAAAAGCTCAAGGTAGTCAGCGCAGAAAAGGGTGTAGGCTTTGCGAACTTTGAAAAGCAGGCAGGTGCCGCATTTGCGCTTATCAACACTCAGATAATGCCCGTCAAGGCAACGATTGCAACTCTTAATGCGTTCAGAGTTGTCGAGGGTAAGGACCTTTTTAAAATCACACTTAAAAAGCTCACCAAGGATAAGCTTGACAGCGACGATGTTGTGATTACTATCACAAACTGTGTTGACGCCGCTCAGCAGCCCGTTACAGCTTCACTTACAACTGACCTTCAGGGCTCGGCATCGGACGGCACGGCAACATCGGCACCGAATAACCCCGCCGATAAAACTGAGCCGCTCAGCTCACAGAGCAGTCAGTCAACCGAGGGTTCAACAGATGAAATAACCTTTACAAATGCGGTTGAGCCCGATGCTCAGGAGATTCCGATGGACGAAAACGCTGACAGCGGTGAGACAGTCGGCGCTGACGGTGAGGACGATAAAAAGAATATTGCGCCTGTCATTATTGCCGTTGTTGCGGTGGTAATTGTCGGTGCTGCGGCAGTTGTTATTGTTGTAATTAAAAAGAAAAAGTCTGACATCGGAGAATAACTATGGAAAAGGTTTTTGAAAAGTTTTTACAGTTCCGTCCGACGGCGGATGAACCGACCTATGATTGCCGTGAGAACTGCTTTATGCGCCTTTACCGCAATGCTGACGAATCAGAATATAAAAATTGGATTTCTGCGCTCGAAAAGAGCGGAATGTCCGTTTTGCAGAAAACCGAGCTTAACGGAAATCTTTACACCTGCCTGAAGGGTGAGGTGCTTATAAACGCATTCTTCACTCCTTGCGACGGAATTCTCAGGGTAGCGGCAAGTGAAACAAATCTTGTTCCTTGCCTTACTCCGACAGCCTGTGAGGGTAACGGAGAAACCGCATTCTACGGCTTTGAGAGTGATCAGTCACTTATCGACTGCGGTATGTGTCTTATGATTCAGTGTCCCGATTACAGCTTTTTTGTTGTTGACAGCGGACATTATATGCAGTTCAACGACAACGACAGAATCTATAATTTTATGCGTGAACGCACACCCGAGGGACAAAAGGTTGTTGTCAATGGCTGGCTTCTGACTCACGCCCATTCAGACCACATCTGCAAGTTTATGGATTTTCTTCGCTATAACTGTCACGATGTTGTTATTGAGGGAATATATTCAAATCTTATTCCCGACGATTATGTCGGCTGTAAGGAATGGTCACGCGAAGAGGTCCTGCTTTCAAAAAAGCTTTTCAGAATTCTTGACGAAACCAAAATACCGACCTATAAAATTCATACAGGTCAGCGTTTTTATATCAGAAATCTTACTTTCGATGTTTTCGGCACTCACGAGGATGTCTACCCCAATCTTATCACGGATTATAACGATTCATCCTGTATGGTGATGCTCAATGCGGAAAATTCGAGAATTTTCATCCCGGGTGATGCAAGCCGACTTTCATCTGCCGAGCTTGAAAAACGCTATGGTGAAGCTCTCAGATGCGATGTTGTTCAAGTTTCTCACCACGGACACACGGGACTTTCAACCAAGGCCTATGAGTATCTTAACGCAGAGGTTGCGGTTTTCCCGATAACCCGAATCAAGTTTGACGAGGAATATTCGAGAATTGAGGCTAACCGCCGTCTTATCGAGCTTGCAAAAGCGTATTACATAACATCTGACGGAACGGTTAAAATTCCGTTGCCGTACAGCCTTGAAAAAATCGAGGTGCTTCCCGACGAGACCTTTGAGGATTTCGGGAAAATCAACCGCCTTTGGGGATATTCTTACACCGACGAGCGCAAAAAAGAGCTTTACGGTATGTTCACCGACAGGGGAGGCGACCTCAATAAAACCAACCTTCCAGCAGAACCCGACAGTAAGTTTTCGATGTAGTGTAAATAAGTTACAAAGTAATTTATTTATATCGCAACCGAACTAGTGTGAGGTTATATCGCATTTTATTAAAATATATCGCACCGAGCGTAAGCGAGGTATATCGTTGAGAAGAAAAATGCAATAGAGAGCTGATATTTTTGCAAATGTTGTATAATAGAAAAGATATATTGACACAAAATGAAAAAAGCTGGAACGAATTGGCTGAGGATTTCTTCGGCGTTACGGCTTTGCCTATACTTGGCTGTTCAATACCGACAGAAGATGAACTGCATCTTTTTCCTGAACTTAACGGAAAGTCTGTTCTTGAAATGGGCTGCGGAAGCGGTCATTCGCTCAAGTGGTGTGCAGAACACGGTGCAAAAGAGCTGTTCGGACTCGATATTTCGGAACAACAAATTCTTACAGCCAAAAAATTACTCGCTGAAAACGGATACTCCTGCACACTTTTTCATCAGTCTATGGAGGATAGTACAAATATTCCGCAGAATTATTTTGATGTTGTATATTCGGTTTATGCGATCGGTTGGACTACTGATTTGGAAAAAACATTTAAAAATGCGGCTTCATATCTGAAACAGGGCGGAGTATATATATTCTCTTGGGATCATCCTCTTCTTCATTGTGTTGATTTGGAAAGTGTGGCTATTTCAGGTGGAAAAAGAACCGTGGCAAGAGAAGAGAGGATTATATTCAGCGGTAACTACCTTGAAGAAGATTACTATACATTTGAGAAATTCGGAAATCCTCTCACTTTGCAAAATCGAAAAGTTTCAACCTATATAAATGCACTTGCAGACGCAGGCTTTGCGGTTGAAAGAGTAATTGAAGAAACGAGTGAAAGTGTTTTAGAAAAATCATCAGATTTCGCATCGGGTTATTATGCCGACTTCAAAGCGAAACACTTTCCGCTGTCCATTGTTTTTAAAGCGAAAAAATTATAAAAGTCAAAAAGATGTGATCACTCAACTGAGCGGTCACATCTTTTTTGTTGCAGTATTAAATTAAAATTTGTAATTATAAACTCCGCCCGATTTTTCTTCCTTAATACCGTTTTTGAGTCTGATTGTTGCTGTCACTCCGTCGGGAATTTCGATTTCAATTTCGGTCTTGCCGTTCACCTTTCTCCACTCACAGCGCACGGTACCCTGCGGTGCTTCGACCGAAGCCCTTGCCCACTGCATACCGCAATCGGTTTCGGGTGCGACGGTGAAGGTCTCAAAGCCGTTTTTGATGTCACGGATACCTGCAATATGTGAATAAAGAATCTCGTCATAAGTGCCGAGGAAATAATGGTTGAGTGAGCGTGTGGAGAGCTCCCAGCTTTCCCACGCGCTTGTTGTGCCGTTCTTTACCCAATAGCCCCAGCTCGGATATGTGGTCTGTGTCAGCACCTTGTATGCGATATCGGCGTGTCCCGTGTTGAAAAGAACGGGAAGAAAATGCTTTGTACCCGTACAGCCCGTATCAAGGTGATAGCCGTGGGTGACGATATCGTCAACAAGATTTCTGATAACCGCTTCTGTGTTTTCTTCATCAACCATTCCGAATGAAAGGGGAAGCAGGTTTGATGTTTGTCTGTACTGTCGGCGGTTGCCCATCTGCTTCCAATGGGTTGTTTCGTAAATCTGCTTTTCTGCGTTATAGAACTTCTCATTGAACGCGAGACGGATTTTTTCGGCGGCGTTGAGGTATTCCTCTGAGTCGCCCTTGCCGAGATAATCAGAAATGCGAGCCATTGATCTGAGCATAGCGTAAATATATGCCGTACAGCAGATTTCAGCGCCCTCGGACGGGTCAGCCTCTACATTGCCGAACTCGTCATTTGACGGTGCAACCCAGTCAGAAAGTCCTCTTGTGCCCCAGGTACCGCCGATGCTCTCAAGCTCTGTAATGTCATTGAGTGCGAACCGGCGAAGATGGGGATAGATTTTTTCTGCATAGGCTTTGTCGTTATAAAAATTGATAAGTGCCTCTGTTGCAAACACATAAATTGTGTTCCATACGGGTGAATTGCCGACACCCCAGTTTGCAGTCGGAACAATTACGGGAATCTGACCGTAGTCCTTGAAGCAGTCGTCCATAATGTCGATAAACTGCGGCATATACTCTCTCATATCGAAATTATACATCATAATTTCGAGTGCACAGTTTGCATCACCGAGCCAGCCGTTTTTCTCCCATACGGGCGTGTCGGTCGGCTTCCATTGGAAGTTGTTGAGCAGGGTGCGGTGCATAATTGTGTGAAGCGTGTTTACAAGCTCGTCTGAGCATTCAAAGCTGCCTGTTGTGCGAATTTCATTTGCTGTTCTGTAAAGCGTAATATCGTCCTCAGAGAGGTCTTCGGCGTGATTGTCTATCTGGATATACCTGTAACCCTTATAGCTGAATTTCGGCTCAAAAACGGCAGGTGAGCCGTCTGAGATGTATTTATCCTGTTGTATGTAAGCGTTCGGCCACCACTCACAGCCGTGTCCCTCGGTGTGACCGACCTTCTGAACATAGCCCTCGCTTGTGAGCTTTTCACCGTATGTGATTGTGATAACGGTGTCCCTTGGTGCATTGATTCTGATTTCAGCCCAACCTGTCATCATTTCGGGAGCCTCAATAATGAGACTGCCGTCAGGCATACGGACAATACTCTTAGGTTTGAGGGCGTTTATTCTGCGCAAAAAAGGCTCCTTCTGCTGATGAAGTCTGCCTGAGGGTGCATCGACCGCCCTTGCGTTATCCCACCTGAATTCCGTACGGCGCGCATCGTAGGTTTCACCGAGATAAATGCTGTTTTCAACGGTCGGACCGTCATTTGTAACAAGCCAGTTTTCATCCGTTGCGACTGTGTCGGCCGTGCCGTCGGTGTAGCTGATTATGATATCAGCGATAAGCTTAGGACTTGAACGCCAGGAGGCTGTGTCCCACTCCCACACATCTGTCGTTTCGTTAAAGAAGCTGTGACCGACCTCAACCGTAACGGTGTTTTCACCCTCTTTTAATAAATCCGTAATATCAAAAGTCCTGTAAAGAACAGTCTGACTGTACTGTGTGTGGGCAGGGTTGAGCACGGTGTCATCAGGAAGTCTGCCGTTGATTTTAGCTTCAAAAAGTCCGAGACCGCAGATTAAGATTTCCGCATTTTTTATGTCCTTTGAAATTGTGAAATCCTTTTTGAATATCGGTGCAAATCTGTCTTCAATGCTCATATTTGCGCCTATCCAGATTCCCTTGAAAATATGTTCCATAATTCCCTCCGAAAAGAAAAAGCTGTGCCTTGTGAGACACAGCTTTAAATTTATCTTAATATGCCTTGCCCCAATAAAGCATCTTTGTTGCAGGCTTGCCGCAGCAGACACAGGTGTCTGAAAGTGTTTCCTGCTCAAAGGGGATACAACGCGATGTAACGCCTGCCTCTTCCTTGAGCTTATCCTCACAAGCGCGGTCACCGCACCACATAGCCTTGATAAAGCCGGGCTTGTTGTCTGCGATGTCCTTGAGCTCTGCAAAATCCTTTGCGGTAAAGGTCATGCTTGCGCGGCGGTCATAAGCCTTCTGATAAAGTCCGTCGTGAACTGCCTGAAGAAGCTCGGGAACCTTTGTTTCAAGCTCGTCGAGAGAAACAAAAATCTTCTCACCGCTGTCGCGTCTGACAATAACGCACTGATTGTTTTCGATGTCCTTAGGACCGATTTCAAGACGCAGGGGAACACCCTTCATCTCATATTCGGCAAACTTCCAGCCGGGGCTGTTGTCGCTGTCGTCAAGCTTCACGCGGCAGACCTCAGAAAGCTTGCTGTAAAGCTCGTTAGCCTTATCAAGAACGCCCTCTTTATGTGCGGCGATGGGGATAATAACCATCTGCACGGGAGCAACATGCGGGGGAAGAACAAGACCGTTATCGTCACCGTGAGTCATAATGATTGCACCGATGAGACGGGTTGTGCAGCCCCAGGATGTCTGGAAGGGATGATGCTGCTTGTTGTCCTTGCCGCTGTAAAGGATGTTGAATGCCTTGGCAAAGCCGTCACCGAAGAAGTGTGAGGTAGCACTCTGAAGTGCCTTACCGTCGTGCATAAGAGCCTCGATGGTGTATGTATCCTCAGCTCCTGCAAAACGCTCCTTCTCAGTCTTGACACCCTTAACGACGGGCATAGCAAGATACTTCTCGCAGAACTCACCGTAAACCTTCAGCATACTGATTGTCTCTTCCTGTGCCTCCTCGCATGTAGCGTGGATTGTATGGCCCTCCTGCCAGAGGAATTCTCTTGAACGAAGGAAGGGGCGTGTAGTCTTCTCCCAACGGACAACGCTTACCCACTGATTGTAAAGCTTGGGAAGGTCGCGGTAGGAGTGGATGATGTTTGCATAATGCTCACAGAAAAGAGTCTCTGATGTTGGTCTTACGCAAAGACGCTCCTCGAGCTTTTCGTTACCGCCGTAGGTTACCCAGGCAACCTCGGGAGCAAAGCCCTCAACATGATCCTTTTCCTTGTTAAGAAGGCTCTCGGGGATGAACATCGGCATACATACATTCTCGTGACCTGTCTTTTTGAACATGGTGTCGAGTGTGTGCTGAATATTCTCCCAGATAGCGTAGCCGTAAGGTCTGATAACCATACAGCCCTTTACGCTTGTGTATTCGATAAGCTCGGCTTTCTTAACAACATCTGTATACCATTTAGCGAAATCCTCTTCCATAGAAGTGATTTCTTCAACCATTTTTTTCTGCTGTGCCATTTTGTGATTTTCCTGCCTTTCAGACCTCAGATATGGTCCTCGATATATTTAACTACATCCTCAACCGTGCGGATATTTTCAAGTGCCTCATCGGGTACCTCAATGCCGAACTCGTCCTCGATGCTCATAATGAGATCAACAACATCAAGACTGTCAGCGTTAAGGTCTTCCATAATGTGGCTGTCATAGGTGATTTCGTCAATAGCGATTTCAAGCTGTTCAGAGATGATTTCCTGCATTTTTTCAAATGTTGACATACAAATTCTCCTTTATATAAGTATTTATAATATATAATTATCTTCTCATTACAAAATATTAGTAAGAAAACGGTCTTTTGTCAATAGTTTTAAGAATAATTTATTTAATCTCACGGTTGCGTTGCATTTAACAAAGTGAATATATTCAGGCTTATGATGTATAATTGCGTTTTGTAAAGTATTTTTACTTGTCGTAAAGGTTTCACACTTGACACGGTGGAAAATTCGGTGGAAAATGTGGAAAACTTAACGCTGTTTCACGCTTTTTGAGTAAAAATGGTGGAAAAATTGTAAAGTAAAATACTTTACACTGTGGTTTATATCCAATTTTTTACAATGTTTCACGGCTGAATTATTCAGAAAACGGTGTATATTTTATTCGGTGTAGGCGATTATTTTCTGAGCCAGAGAGTGAAGCTCCTCAATGCTCGATAGCGTGCCGACCTCCTGACGGTATGCCGCCGCACCTCGTATGCCCTTGATGTACCAGGCGGCGTGCTTGCGTGCCTCTCTCATTCCGACGCGTTCACCCTTGTAGTCGCAGATGAGCTTTATATGCTCCTCCATAACCCTCATACGCTCCTCTATCGGAGGCTCGGGCAGAATTTCTCCCTTTTCGAGATACGCATTGACGCTGTCGAATACCCACGGTCTGCCGAGTGCGCCTCTGCCGATCATCAGAAAGTCACAGCCTGTTTCATCAAGCATCTTTTTTGCGCTCACGCCGTCGGTGATGTCGCCGTTGCCGATAAGGGGGATGCTGACAGCCTCTCTTACCTTAGCAATCTCATCAAGATAAACGGGCGGAGCGTACATCTGTGTCCTTGTTCTGCCGTGAACGGTCAGTGCCGATGCGCCTGCGGCTTCGATACGCTTTGCGACCTCAACCGCGTTGATGCTGTCGGTGTCCCAGCCGATACGGATTTTGACCGTTACGGGCACGGGCGAAGCTTTGACAACACTTTCGACGATTTCACTTATGAGCGGCGGATTTTTAAGAAGCGCCGAGCCACCGCCGTTGCCTGCAATTTTAGGTGCGGGACAGCCCATATTGATGTCAATAAAGTCGGGACTGAATTCCATCGTCTTTATTGCCGCCTCAGCCATAATGGCGGGGTTATCACCGAAAATCTGAGCTCCCGCAGGGCGCTCCTTCTCTGAGAGAAAAAGAAGCTCCTTTGATTTTTTGTCCTGCATGGTCAGTCCCTTGGAGCTGACCATTTCACTTATCACATAAGCCGCACCGTAGCTTGTGCAAAGCTCACGGAAGGCTCTGTCCGCGACTCCTGCCATAGGGGCGAGAGCGGCATGTCCTTTGATTTCTAAATTTCCAATCTTCACAAAATCACCAAAAAATATTTTAACACGAATCTACCATAATTGTCAAAAGTATGATATACTATTTTTGTAGTTTTATTTGGAGGCTTTTTTTATGAGACTTCTCGTTATTGACGGCAACAGCATTATAAACCGTGCTTTTTACGGAATCAAGCTGCTCACAACCAAGGACGGCAGATTCACAAACGGAATTTACGGCTTTATGAATATTTTTCACCGACTGCTCGACGACTGCACACCCGACAGAGTGGCAATAGCCTTTGACCTTAAAGCACCCACATTCAGACATAAGATGTACGAGGATTATAAGGCGGGAAGAAAGGGTATGCCCGATGAGCTTCGCGAGCAGATGCCTGTGCTCAAGGAATTACTGACTCTTATGGGCTATAAAATTGTCGAAAAAGAGGGCTGGGAGGCAGACGACATCCTCGGCACGCTCAGCGTGCAGATGGGTGAGGATGACAGATGCTTTATCGCAACGGGTGACCGCGACAGCCTCCAGCTTGTAAGTGAAAATACAACCGTTCTGCTTGCATCAACAAAAATGGGCAGAACACAGACCGTTTCCTACGATGCTGAAAAAATCCGCGAGGAATACGGCGTTACTCCTAAGCAGATGATAGAAATTAAGGCTCTTCAGGGCGACAGCTCTGATAATATTCCGGGTGTTACGGGTATCGGTCCGAAAACTGCGGGTGAGCTTATTCAGAAATACGGCAACATTGAATATATATACGAAAATATAGATACGCTTGATATTAAGCCGAAACTTCGCGAAAAGCTCGTTGCCGATAAGGATAACGCATTCTTAAGCCACAAGCTCGGTACAATCGCACTCGATGCACCGATTGACACCGATATGGATTCTTATAAAAAGGCTTCGGGCGATGCGGGTGCGGCAACAAGACTTCTTGCCTCACTCGAAATGTTCAAGATGATAGAAACCTTCGGACTCGGTGCCGCGCCGATGGTAACGGAGGATGAAGAAGAAACCGTTAAAATAAATGTCGCAACGGTTGACGAGCTGTCAGAAATCAAATTCGGTGAAAAGATTTATTTTATTCCCTTATATGATGACGGTGAGGTTATTAAAATTGCTTTTCTGACCGATGATGGGGTTTTCGTTGCGGAGAATAACAGCTTTGTTTTTGCTTCACAGCTTGCTGATATTCTGTCCGATGAAAAGACAGAGAAAATCACCTATGACATAAAGCCGCTTCATTCGTGGGCGTTTGCGCGAGGCTTTGAAATCAAGGGTAAAATCAGCGATGTTATGATTGCGGGATACATTCTTAATCCCTCGGCGAGTGACTATCACCCGTCAAGAATGCTTCAGGAATACGGCGGAGTGCTTCCGAATATCGATACACAGGATGCGTCTGCACTCGAATGTGCATCGCTTTCGGGTGCGTGGGAGAAGGCTTATGCCGAGCTTGAGAAAAACAGTCAGCTTGAGCTAATGTATAACATCGAAATGCCTCTTGCAAAGGTGCTTTCTTCAATGGAGGTAACGGGCTTTCTTGTTGACTCACAAAGCATTGAGGAATACGGCGCAGTACTCGAAACACAGATAAATTCGCTTGTAGAAAAAATCTATGACCTTGCGGGCGAGGAGTTCAACATCAATTCTCCAAAACAGCTCGGCACGGTGCTTTTTGAAAAGCTCGGACTTCCTGCAAAGAAAAAGACAAAATCGGGTTATTCGACAAATGCCGATGTGCTTGAGGAGCTTGCGGCGGATTATCCGATAGTGGCGCTTGTGCTCGAATACAGAACACTCGCAAAGCTCAAATCAACATATTGTGACGGACTCAAAAAGTGTGTCGCACCTGACGGAAGAATCCATTCGACACTCAATCAGACCGAAACGAGAACGGGCAGAATTTCTTCAACAGAGCCCAATCTGCAGAATATCCCCGTCAGAAGTGAGGTCGGACGGGAGCTCAGAAAATTCTTCGTTGCCAAGGACGGCTGTGTGCTCGTCGATGCCGACTATTCTCAGATTGAGCTTCGCGTTCTTGCTCACATTGCCGATGACGAAAGGATGCTCTCCGCCTTCAACGAGGGTGACGATATTCATACCATTACCGCATCCCAGGTTTTCAATATGCCTATTGAGGCAGTAACACCGCTTATGCGTACACGCGCAAAGGCTGTCAACTTCGGCATTGTTTACGGTATCGGTGCGTTTTCACTCGCAAAGGATATCGGTGTTACCCGTGCCGAGGCGGACAGATACATCAAGGGCTATCTTCATAAATTCTCAGGCGTTGACAGCTATATGCAGAAGGTTATTGCCGATGCAAAGGCTGACGGCTATGTCAGCACCCTTTTCGGAAGAAGACGCTATCTGCCTGAGCTGACGGCATCGAATGCAATGCTTCGCAATTTCGGCGAGCGTGTTGCGAGAAATATGCCGATTCAGGGCACGGCGGCGGATATCATCAAAATCGCGATGATCAAGGTCTATGAACGAATGAAAAAAGAAAACCTCAAGGCACAGCTTATTATGCAGGTACACGACGAGCTGATTGTCGAGGCACCCGAAAACGAGGCTGAAGAGGTCTGCAGAATAGTTAAGGAAGAAATGGAAAATGCGACAAAAATGAATGTCAGACTGACAGCTGATGTTCATTCGGGCAAGAGCTGGTATGATGCAAAGGATTGATAAAACGAAAACAAGATATACCGTTCTTGATATTCTGCGCGCACTTGCGATAATCGCGATGGTGGTCTACCATACGCTGTGGGATATTGTTTATATGTTCGGTGTTGATATACCGTGGTATAAATCCGATGCGGGATTCATCTTTCAGCAAAGCATCTGTTGGTCGTTCATTCTGTTTTCAGGCTTTTGCTTTTCGCTCGGAAAAAGAAAACTTAAAAGAGCGGTAACGGTGCTTGTCTGCTCACTCGTCATCACTGCCGTGACAGCTATGGTTATGCCCGAAAACATCATCCTGCACGGAGTGCTGAGCCTTATCGGAACGGCAATGCTTGTAACAATACCGCTTGAAAAAATCTTTAAAAGGATTCCGTCTCTAATCGGTTTAATAATCAATGCAGTGCTTTTTGCGCTGACCTACAATGTCAGCAACGGCTCACTCGGCTTCGGAGATTTTGTGATTGCGAAGCTTCCTGAGTTTTTGTATGCAAACAGCATAACTGCGTTTTTCGGATTTCCGCACGGCGGATTTTCTTCGTCAGATTATTTTCCGTTGCTTCCGTGGCTGTTTTTGTTTTGGTGCGGATATTTTCTTTACAGAATTGCCGAAAGGAAGGACTTATTGAAATATCTTTCTTCGGTTTCGTGCAGGCCGCTCGAATTTATCGGCAGACACTCACTCGAAATCTATATGGCACACCAGCCGATAATTTACGGAATTTTATTTGTAGTATTTAAAATAATTTAAGCGGAAGGGGACGCCCCTCCGCTTATTTTTCGCTTATAACACCTATCAGAAGATACAGCGCAACTATTATTATCGTAAAATTCTTTTTTGTATGTGCCGCAACCGCCGCACCGACGATAAAAAGAAAAACCGCACAGCCGAGGCTCAGCACCTTGTGAATTTTACTGTCGGGGAAGAATGCAGAAATTATATGTCCGCCGTCAAGCATAGTCACGGGTAACAGATTAAAAGCCGCAAGCCCGAGATTGATAATTGCATAATCGGTTCTGCCCGAGCCGTAAAAAACAGCGGATAAAATAAGATTGATAAGAGGGCCTGAAAAAGCAATTATGCTTTCTTTAAAAGGGGAAAGAAATCTGTTTTCGGTCACAATCTTCATACCGAAATATCCGAGCTTTATTCTTTCGGCCTTTTTGCCTGTAAAAAGCATTGCCGTCAGATGACCCGCCTCGTGCAGAACACACATCAGAAAGCACGCGGCGACATTGCTTTCGGGAAAAAGAACGAGCATCAGTGTTATTACCGCGACAAACCAGAAGTCGATTTCAATGTCGGATTTTAAAAATCGTAAGGTCATATTCTGCCGTCATTTTCCTTTATTACATCCAACGGGTCAAAGGACCAGCCGTTTTTGTTATGTATTTCAAAATGCAGATGCGGTCCCGTGCTCCAGCCCGTACTGCCGACAAGAGCAATGGTTTCACCTGCACGGATGACGGTACCCTCGTCAACGAGAATCTCAGAGCAATGGCAGTACAGCGTCTTTGTTCCGTCGGAATGCTCCATGAGAACATAGTTGCCCTTTTTTGTGCCATAGCCCGTATCCTTGATAACGCCGTTATATGCAGCAACAATGTTTGTGCCCTCGTCGGCGGCAATGTCGAGACCTGTGTGTAAGCCGTATTTACCCGAAATGGGATTTGTGCGGTAGCCGTACCGCGAGGTTATTCTTCCGTGAAGCGGAATTGTGATGTTGTCGTTTTTGCCGAGTGTAGCAATAACTGCGATTGCGGAATCCTCACCGCCCTTGCCGTCAGAGACCTCCTCGGTCGTTTCGGTTGTTGGCTCTTCTTCGGATTTTGATTCCGAAAAGCTCTGCACAGCCTGCTTCGCAGAATCGGCAAGCTCCTGTGTGCTCATATCAACAGACATAATTCTTGAAAACTCATCCTTTATAAAGCTGAAAAGCGACGGACAGAATTTCCACGAAACAAAAACAAGCAGTATCATAAATGCACAGACCGCAAGCTGAACAAAAATAACCTTGCCGCAATCTGAAGTGTTACGGGGCTTTTTTTCTGCCGCTTTTTCACCGACCGTGGTCGGTGCGGCGTTTATCGTTTCCTTTTCCATTACATCACCTCACGATAATGTTATGATATCAGAAACGAAAATATGCAGTAAAATCCCCGTCAGGGACTGAGGATTGATATTGATAAAAAACTGTGATAAAATGTTCCCGGGGTGACTGATAATGAATCCGTATATCATCGTTGCGGTTATGATTGTTATTGACATCGTGTCAATTCCGTTTGCAATCCGCGCAATTCTCAAAAAGAATATCAGACATAAGCCTGTCATAATTGCCGTGCTTCTTGCGGTGTTCGTCGCTTTCGAGGCGGCTTTTTCGGTGTTTTACATCAACGCCAATCAATTCTATGACCGTGACGGCAAGGCGTATGCCTCTCAGGAGGAGGTTGTATACTTTGACCGTGAGGGAACTGAATTCTTTCTCAGACAGACAAAGGCTGACCGTCGGCACTTCGTTTCGTCTGACGGCAAGCTGATGTATATTTCCGAACGCGTGTATCTTGATTCTGACGGCTACATCGTCTATGACAGAAATAATGAATTCACTCAGACAGACCGCAGGTTTGTCTACACCGACGCTGACGGCAACGAATATTTCCTTGCAGAGGAAATAAAATGGAATCACAAGGGCGAGCTCAAGCCTCGTAATAAAGACTAAATTGTGAAAACCGTTGACTTTTATTACAATCAATGATAGAATTTCTGTAATGGAATTGAATATGGTCGTAACTAATGATGGAGGTGCGGCTTAATACAAGTAGCTTTCAGAGGTCAAGGCAACGCAGAGAGTGAAAAGATTAACCGCCGAAGTGAAGGGGATTTGCCTTTTGAACCTTTGCTGGGACATTGCAGAATATGTAATGTACTGTCACGGTTTTGTGGAGAGCTATCAAGTGAGTCTTTTTCGGGACATGGTTGGTACGCTGACCATGTCCTTTTCTTTAAAAATTTTTGGAGGGTTTTCAGTATGACAAAAACAAAGAAAATTGTCTTGGCTGTGGTTGCGGTTGCTATCGTTGCATTGCTTGCTTTTGCTGCAGTGAACGGCGGACATCTTGCAACAGCACCCTGTGTGGATTGCGGCGGCGCAGGTCTTGTTGACGAGGCTGCTTGCGAAACATGTGGCGGCGAAGGCAATGTAACAGCATCCTGGTGGGCACTTGTTCCCCCGGTTATTGCTATCGGTCTCGCACTTATCACAAAGGAAGTTTATTCTTCACTCTTCATCGGTATTGTTGCAGGTGCAATTCTCGGCTCGAACTTCAGCTTCACCGGCACAATGGACCTTATTACGGGCAATGCCCTGATTGACGCTGTTTCAGGCACGGCAGGTATCTTTATCTTCCTTGTTGTTCTCGGCGTTATTGTTGCTCTTATCAACAAGTCAGGCGGCTCTGCTGCATTCGGCGCATGGGCAGAAAAGCACATCAAGACAAGAGCCGGCGCAATGCTCGCAACATTCGTTCTCGGTGTTCTTATCTTCATCGACGACTATTTCAACTGTCTTACAGTCGGCTCTGTTATGCGTCCCGTTACAGACAGCAAGAAGGTTTCAAGAGCAAAGCTTTCTTACCTTATCGACGCAACAGCAGCTCCTATTTGTATGATCGCTCCTATCTCTTCATGGGCAGCAGCAGTTGCTTCATACGCTCCTGAGGGACAGGGACTTTCACTCTTTATCCGTGCAATTCCCTATAACTTCTATTCACTTCTTACACTCGTTTTCATCGTTGTATTGAGCCTTATGAAGTTCGATTACGGCCCGATGAGAATCCACGAGGTTAACGCAAAGCTCAAGGGCGACCTTTACACAGCAGGTGCTAAGGCAGAGGTTGCGGACGAGGGTCACAACGTTAAGGGTAAGGTTATTGACCTTGTTCTTCCTATTCTTGTTCTTATCGTTGTTTGCGTATTTGCTCTTGTTTACAACGGCGGCATCCTTGACGGTGCAAACTTCATTGATGCTTTCTCAAACACAGACGCAACAGTAGGTCTTCCGTGGGGCAGTGTTATTGCTCTTGTATTTGCTATCGCATACTTCTGCATCCGTAAGGTTGTTACCTTCAAAGAGGCTATGGAGTGCATCCCGAAGGGCTTTATCGCGATGGTTCCCGCTATCCTTATTCTTACATTTGCAACAGCTCTTAAGAATATGACAGGCGTTCTCGGCGCAAAGCCGTTTGTTAACGATGTTATGAGCAATGTTCCCGACAGCCTTGCAAGCTTTATTCCTGCAATCGTATTCCTTGTTGCTTGCTTTATTTCCTTCGCAACAGGTACATCATGGGGTACATTCGGTATTCTCATTCCTATCGTTATCACAATCTTCGATACAGGTGATCCGCTTCAGATCGTTGCTATGTCAGCTTGTCTTGCAGGTTCAGTCTGCGGCGACCACTGCTCACCGATTTCAGATACAACAATTATGTCATCTGCAGGCGGTCAGTGTAACCACCTTAACCATGTTTCAACACAGCTTCCGTATGCAATTTCAGTTGCAGCAATCTCATTCGTGATGTATGTTCTTGCAGGCTTCGTTCAGAGTGCAGCAATCGTACTTCCCGTCGGTGTTGTTGTAACAGTTGCTTTCCTTTTCGTAATGAAGGGCATCGTAGCAAAGAAATACGGTAAGGACAATATCTGATTAAATTAAAAACCGAAAGGCTCTGACACAAAAAGTCAGGGCCTTTTTTGTATATATCCTACAAAATATACGAGGCTTCAATTTTAAACAAATTGTAAAAACATAAATATCAAACGAAAAAATTGCGTTTTGCTCTTGTAAAAATGTTATAAATAGTTTAAAATGACTATGTTATGCCGTATCCTGACGGCGAAAACAAACATAAGAAAAGGAATGAATGTAATGACTAACGAAAAGTCAAAGGCGGAACAGTACCGCGACGAGCGTAAGGCCCGAATTGCGGAGGCTGCAAAAAAGAACGCCAAAAATATGGAGAAGAAGAACACAGCTAAAAAGGCTGCAAGCAAGATTATTTCAATCGTTCTTGCTGCTGCAATCGCACTCGGTGCAGTCGGCGTTGTTCTGAATTACTACGGTACATTTGAGAGAATGATCAGCATCGGCGGTGTCGGTGAGGAGCAGAAGGTTTCTGCTGCTGAATACGAATATTACTATATGCAGACATACAGCCAGTTCCTCAGCCTTATCTCACAGTACAGCTCAATGGGTATGGACTACGGCTTTGATATATCACTT
Source organism: Acutalibacteraceae bacterium (assembly GCA_045540195.1). GTDB lineage: Bacteria > Bacillota > Clostridia > Oscillospirales > Acutalibacteraceae > CAG-488. The sequence continues at coordinate 28,999 of JAZQGS010000069.1, read as the reverse complement.
CGCCCGTCAGAGCAGACGACAACCACAAAGGATGCAGACGGCAACGAGATTTCATGGGAGGAATATCTCCGCGACAGAACAATCGAAAACATCCAGGTTCAGAAGGCTTATTACAACGAGGCTATCAAGGCCGGCTACGGTGAGCTTACAGACGCTGATAAGGAAGCAATCGACGCTCAGCTCGATCAGATCCGTGAGCAGGCTCAGGCAACAACTACATCAACAGGCGAAGAGAAGCCGAGATATTCACTCAACGCTTTCCTTCGTATGAACTACGGCGCATTTATGAACTCAAGCTTCCTCAAGAAGATTCTCAAGGCTGAGACAATCGTTTCCAAGTATTATAAGGAAGAGATTGCAAAGCTCAAGGCTGGCTATGACCAGGCTGAGATCGACAAGAAGTATAACACAGACAAGTCAGCTTATGATGTTGTTGACTTCCGTGCATATCAGTTCAAGACAACAACTCTTACCGCTGAAAAGAACGAGTCAAGTGATGCACTCAAAAAGCGTCAGGCTGAGGCTGATGCAAAGGTTAAGAAGGATGCTGAGGCATTCGCAGCTGAGGTTAAGGATGAGGCTGCATTCCTTGCAAAGGTTAAGGAGCTCAACAAGGATACAAAGGACTATGACGCTGATGCAAGCACAAAGATGACAAGCCAGCTCAAGGCAAATGTTACAAGCTCATTCACAGAGGATGCTGCAAAGTGGCTCTTCGATTCAAAGACAGCTGTCGGCTCAGTTAAGATGTTTGAGTCAACAGATAAGAAGACATTCACAGTTATCATTCTCACAGGCGCTCCCAAGCAGGTAGATACAGTTTCTGTCCGTCACATCCTTTTTGCAAACACAGATGCAGAGGGTAAGGCTCTTTCTGAGAAGGAAATCGAACAGAAGAAGAAGGACGCTGAGGCAGCTCTCAAGGAGTGGGAGAAGGGTGACAAGACCTCAGAAAGCTTCGGCGATATCGCAGCTGAGCTTACAGAGGATACAGGCTCACAGGCAACAGGCGGACTTTATGAGAATGTTCTTCCCGGCTCAATGGTACCTGAGTTTGATGCATGGATTTTTGATCCCGCTCGTGCAGAGGGTGACACAGCGATCGTTGAGACAGAGTACGGCTACCATGTAATGTACTTCGTAAGCAAGGACGGTCAGTATTACAACTCAACAATCAGAGCTGAGTTTGCTAACACAGAGTTTGAAGACAAGGCAACAGCACTTCTTGATTCAGAGACATATCAGGTTGGCTTCGGCCCGCGCCGTCTCGAGTATGCAGAGAACAAAATGGTCGACAAGATTATGATGCTTCTCTCACAGTCAGCATAAACAAAACAAAAATCAACGCCCGAGCAGTTGCTCGGGCGTTTTTATGTTGTTCGGTATTTATTTAACCTCTGTGTAATGAACCATAAAGCTCTTTCCGCCGTTGATGTCGCCGCCGAGTGTAAGATTAACACCTGCGTTCATCAGAAGAGCGCCTGAATAAATTTCACCGTCAGCCTCGTTGCGGTACATCTTGTTTTCGTCAAGTCCCTTGAGTCTGACATTGAGAAAATTGTGCGGGGTTCTGTTTTTGATAACAACCGTGAGCAGAGTCTCGCTCTTGTCCTTTGCGACAAATGACCACGCACAGCGGAATTCATCATCCGTCGGAGCGATAATTCTGTAAAGGTCGCCGTAATGAGTCAGGTCATAATATTTGTGATAAAGAGCTGATGTCTTTCTTACGGTGTCCTTATCCTCCTCACTCAGATGCTTCGGGTCAAGCTCATAGCCGAAGGTACCCCAGAGAGCAACAGCCGCCTTTGTTTCGAGTCCCGTACGGTTACAAGCCGAAACATGTGCGCCCATACTTGATGCGGGATAGCACATAGATGTGCCGAACTGAATGCGCAGACGCTCAATCGGGTCGGTGTTATCCGAGCACCAGGTCTGAGGCATATAATAGAGCATACCGGGGTCGTATCTTCCGCCGCCGCCCGCACAGCTTTCAAAGAGAATGTCGGGAAATGCAGAGGTGATTCTGTCCATAAGCTCGTATGTGCCGAGAATGAAGCGGTGGAAGAATTCCTTCTGATGCTTTTTGTCAAGAAGCATCGATGAGGGCTCAGAAATCGGACGGTTATAGTCCCACTTGAGATATGCGATGTTGTTCTTTGAAAGAACCTCATACATCTGATTGAAGATGTTGTCACGGACATCCTGTCTTGTCATATCGATAACATACTGCTGTCTTCCGGGTGAGATGTCTCTGCCCTCGACATGCACGCACCAGTCGGGATGCGCTCTGTATATCTCAGAGTCAGGAGAAATCATTTCAGGCTCAAACCAGATGCCGAACTCCATACCCTCGGCGTTGACTCTCTCAATAAGCTTTGAAAGAGGACCGTTAAGCTTCTCTTCATTGACAAACCAGTCACCGAGTGAGCAGTTGTCGCTGTTTCGTACGCCGAACCAGCCGTCATCCATAACAAGAAGCTCACAGCCGAGGTCCTTTGCCTGCTTAGCATAGCGCACGAGTGTCTCGTCGTCAAAGTCGAAGCCCGAGCCCTCCCAGCTGTTGATGAGAAGCGGACGCTTTTTCTTTTTCCATGTGCCGCGGATAAGATTGTTAGCATAAAAATCGTGGAAGGTGCGGCTCATTTCACCAAGACCGTTTGATGAATAAGCCATAACTGCCTCGGGAGCCTGGAACTCCTCACCGGGCTCAAGCAACCATGTGAAGTCAATCGGATTGATACCCATAACAAGGCGTGTGCAATCCATATAGTCAGTTTCGATATCGATTGCGAAGTTACCGCTGTAAACAAAGTTGAAGCCGAAAGCATCACCGTAATCCTCGCCGCCGTTATCGTCAACGAGGGCAACAAACGGATTATGGTTGTGGCTCGATGAGCCGCGCTTGCTTGCGACAGACTGAATGCCGTGAGCGAGATGACGGGTCTGAACGGTTCTTTCGCGAAGCCATGTGCCGTAAAGATTGACCATATTGTAGCTCATTGACGGGAAGTTGACACAGCAGCTTGCGACTTTTTCGATCTCAAAAGCCTCATTTCCCGTATTTTCTATCTTGACACTTTGCGTAATTATGCTATGATTTTTAAAGGCGGTGTAGCAAAGAGTAACTCTTGCGCCCGTGAACTTATCAAAAGCATAAATTTCAAGTGTATCAGCCTCGTCGTCTGAGTTGCAGTATGTATGGGGCAGGCCCTTGAGCTTCGGCTTGCCGCTGTAAATTTTGTGGTCGACATATCTGATATCGGTTGTGCTTCTGCCCTCGCTGTCTCTTATTGAAAGAGCGGCAAGACGGAAATCACCGCTTGCGTTACAGGCATATTCCATCGGCTGAATGTCGAGTGAGAAATATCCGTCATCGGCGGTTGATGCGGTCAGGGGAGAAATAGAAGCAAATCCGCCTCTGAATGCGGTTGAAACAAGATTGTTGTCGGGCAGCTTTTTGCCGTAGTAGAGGTGAACAAGAAATTCACCGCGGAAAATACCTATCGCGTAGGTTGAGCTCAACGAATCAATCTTGAAAATTCTTCGTTCTTTGTCAAAGGAAATTGGCATATTATCGTCCTTTCTGTTTTTTCCTGTACAAGTAATTTTATCATACCGTTTATTTTCCGTCAATAATATTGAAAGGAAGTTCAGCCCAATGGAAAAGAAAAATATCCACAAGGATCACAGACAGCGGGTCCGCGAAAGATACCTCAGGGAGGGTATCGGCTCGATGGCGGATCATAATATTGTTGAGCTTCTGCTTTTTTACGGCATACCCTATAAGGATACAAACGGAATTGCTCACGCGCTGATTGAGAGCTTCGGTGACATCAACGGCGTGCTTGACGCACCGCTTGAGGATCTCAAGAAGATTGACGGAATAGGTGAGAATACCGCGATTCTCATTAAGCTTACCAAGGATATCGCACTCAGATATTCTGAAAACAGCGCATTTATAAAGGATTCTTCGGGAAACAGTCAGAGTGTTCTCGACTATGCCGTGGCAAAGCTGTCGGCCCAGACAAAAGAGATTGTTTTTGCACTGAGTGTTGACGCCAACGGCAGAGTCAGACGATGCACAAAGGTCTGTGACGGCTCACCCGACACCGCTGAAATAGATTCAAGAACATTGATTGAGGCGGCGCTCAGATTTGATTCAAAATTCCTTGTTCTCGCACACAATCATCCAAACGGCTTTGCTGTGCCGTCGCTCAGGGATGTAAGCTCCACCGAGCAGGCAAGACTGCTTCTTGCATCGGTCGGAATAAAGCTTGTTGACCACATCATCGTCTCTCCTGATGACGCATTTTCGATGGCAAGAAGCAATAAGTATAAAGGCTTATTCGGCTGATTCCTCCTGCGTTTCAAAAGGTGAAAGCTCACCGATATTTTCGTAACAGGAGTATTCTCCCGTGATTCCGATACCGTCGTCGTTTTGTGTTACACTGAGCTTTTCATCAATTATCTGAGCGTGCGCGGTTTTGCGGTAATGCTCAAGCGAATATTCACTCAATGCCATAAGAGAGGCTTCGGTCTTGCTTATGGTTTTTTCTTTTTCCTCAAACTCGGTATAAAGCCTGTAATTTATACCGAAGGGCAGTGCCCTCCCGCCGATTTTAAGCCGTGCGCGCCGTTCATAACAGATGCCCTCGTTTTGTCTTGCAGGCAGAAATTCGATACCGAGAAAATACACCGACCATATTTTTTTTGTCTTAGGCAAAAGCACGGTCTGTCTGTACTCAGTCTGAGTGGCAACTCCGATTTTTGTTTTAGCTACAACATATCCGTCAGCATCGGTGAAGAGATTCATCTGTGTTCTGCTTTCGGTGATGCCGCTTATCAGCATATCACCCTTTGTTACGGTCTGACCGGGGCTTGTTGCCGCAGAGCCGCGGTAAACCTCCATAAGCTCAATCTGTCCGTCCTTACGGGCGATGATGTTGGCGGTTCCCTGATGTGTTTCGATTTCGGGCATTTTCTGAATCTCGCGTACATTTATCAGCGCCCTGCATCCTCGTATGTTGATTGCCGCCCAGGTCGCTCCGCCGAGCGCAAGCATTGCCTTGCTTTCGATTTCAGCGCGGTTGAGATTTTTTACTCTTTTGCCGACAGTCAGACCTGCGGACTCAAACGCTTCGACTATTTCACTGTCGGGCAGAGAGGAATTGCCCGTAACCTCAACGATCCATATATGTCCCGACAAAAGAAAAAGCACACACACAAGCACTGCAAAGCCCGCGACAAGACCGGGACGGCGGATATGTCTGTTGATTATGAACGGAATACCCGATTTTTTTCTCAGTCTTACCTTCATAGAGCTTTTGCGCGCAGGTGAGCGGATGCTCTTGTATCCGCTTATGCTCGTTTTTGCCGTCAGTCCCGAACTGGTTTTGCGGATATCCCACAGCGGAATTCCCTCGGCGGTGCAGGTGTTGATGAATCTTTCAGCAAAGCCGTTATCCGCGCTGAGCGTAACACAGCCGAAAATAAAATTGATAAAGTCTCTCGTTACCATTAACCGCAGAACTCCAGATTGACAATCAGTCCCTCAACCATGGCCTGCTCCATAGAAAGAGATTTGATTGAAAGATTGCTTCCGCAAAAGCATACGGATTTTTTCCCGAGACTCAGCCTGACCGTGTTTTCGTCATATTCCATAATTCCCTTGCACCCGTCAACAAGGGCGCAGGTGTTGGATATGATTTCGATGTATCCGCAGTTGCGGCATATTTCTTCGGGCAACTCGAGCTTTTCACAGATACGGTGTGAAAGCGGAGCTTTGAATTGCTGATAATCCTGAAAGGGCATAGAATCCTCCTATCATAAAAAAGAGATATTTCCTCATATATATCTACGGGTGATTTGCTTGAATAATTACAGAGTTAAGATTATTTTTGCACTGTCGGCAACGGTTATTTTCATTGCGGGCTTCATTGCCGCACCGTCAGAGGCAATAAAGGGAGTCAGCAACGGGCTTACTCTTTGCTCGACGGCAGTCATTCCGTCGCTGTTTCCGTTTATTTTTCTTTCGGATTTCTTTATCCGTTCGGGACTTTGCGGAATTGTCGGCAGATATATTTCACCTGTGACGGATTTTCTTTTTCGACTTCCGGGAGATGCAGGCTGTGCTGTGCTGATGAGCCTTATCGGCGGATATCCCGTCGGGGCAAGGATGATTTCTCAGCTTATCGAGGACTCGAGCATAACCGAAGCGCAGGGCAGACGGATGCTTGCCTTCTGTGTCAATGCAGGGCCTGCCTTTGTTGTCGGAACGGTCGGTGCCGTAATGCTTTCAAGCGCCCGAGCGGGTATAATAATCTATGCATCACTTGTCATTTCGTCGTTGCTTATGGGCTTTTGTATGCGATTTTTCTGTGAGAAATCAGAAAGACAAGAAAAGGCTGATAAAAAAAGCTTTTCTGCCGAGTCTGTTTCTCAGAGTGTGCTCAGCGCGACGAATTCGATGCTGATGCTCTGCGCGTGGATACTCCTTTTTTCGTGCGCGAATGCGCTTGTGCGTTGTCTGCCGTTATCGGATAACGCTTTATGTTGGATAAGCGTCATAACCGAGGTTACGGGAGGATGTGTTCAGTCAACCAAAGCCTTCCCGCTGTGTGTTACGGCACTTGTGCTCGGCTGGTCGGGACTCTCCGTACATTGCCAGCTGTTTCCTTACATAAAAAAGACGGGCATGAAATATTCTTATTTCTGCCTGTCCCGTCTTATACACGGCGGTGTTGCGACAATGCTTGCACAGCTTTTTTTAAAGGTATTTCCGTGCGAGGTCAGCGTTTTTTCGTCAACGGGTGATGTGATGCCCTCGGCTTTCTCTGTCTCAGCGCCTGCCGCCGCGGCAATGCTCGCGCTGAGTGCATTTATGATAACGGAATTTCCGAGACGAAAAGTATAAAACTTGCAAGAAAATACGGTTTGTGATATAATGTAAAAAGTTAAGAAATCAAAGGATGATTAAAATGAAAAAATCCATTATCAATAAAAAAGAAACAACACCTGCCTGCCGTATCTGCTCACACGGAATTCTTTCGGCTGACGGTGAGAGCGTGCTTTGTGTCAAAACGGGAATCCGCCAGCTTGATTCGAGCTGCCGAAGCTTCCGCTACGATCCGCTCAAGAGAGTGCCCCTGCGCCGTAAAAGCACGGGCGGCTTCACTAAAGAGGATTTTGAGCTTTAAGAGATTTTCAGGGACGAATTATCGTCCCTTTTTGTTTAGAATTTATACGGTTTGAAGGTGGTTTTATGATAATTATTGCACCCGATTCCTTCAAAGGAACAATGACAGCGGCTCAGGTCTGTGAAATTATAAAGGAAGAATTTCTTAAGGCTGACAATACCCTTGATATCCGTTGTATGCCGATTGCGGACGGGGGAGAGGGCACGGTCGATGCACTGCTGTCACTCGGTGGAGAACGAGTCGGCGTTACCGTCAGCGGACCTCACTTCAGTCCGACAGACTCCTTTTACGGCATTCTGCCTGACGGTACCGCAGTTATTGAAATGGCGGCGGCAAGCGGACTTATGCTTGCAGGGGAGAATAAAAATCCCTTGCTTACAACCACATACGGCACGGGTGAGCTGATTAAAGCGGCACTCGACCGCGGATGCAGAAAATTTCTTGTCGGCATAGGCGGCAGTGCTACGAATGACGGCGGAATCGGCTGTGCGGCGGCACTCGGCGCGCGTTTTCTCGACGGTGAAAGCAACAGCGTTTCACTTGACGGCGCGGGTATGGCTCAGATACAAAAAATTGACCTTTCGGCACTTGACAGCCGACTGGGTGAAGCGCAAATACAGGTGCTTTGCGATGTGACGAGTCCGCTTTACGGTGAAACGGGTGCGGCTTGTGTTTTTGCTCCTCAGAAGGGTGCGGATGCTGACGCGGTGAAAAAGCTTGACAGCGGCTTGCGCAATCTTGCTCAGGTGACCGAAAAGACAATCGGTACGGATAACGCCCTGCTTGAGGGCGCAGGTGCGGCAGGAGGTCTCGGCTTCGGACTCGTAAGCTTTCTTAATGCAAGTCTCGTCAAGGGTGCACCGACCGTTCTTCGCGCTATGGGACTGGATATCCTCGCGCCGATAGCCGAGCTGATTGTTACGGGTGAGGGCTGCTTCGACGAACAGTCGCTTCTCGGAAAGGCTCCGTCGAGCGTGGCTGAGCTTGCGGGCGGAACCCCCGTTATAGCGGTTGCAGGAAGATGCAAAATCACCCTGCCCGAGGGCTCTCCGATAAGAAGGGTATATGTCACCGACACAGTCGGAAAGCCCTTTGATGTACTAAAAAAAGAGTGTTTTTCTGACCTTTCGGAAACGGCACGGCTTATGGCAAGGGATTATCTTGACGGCCGTTTAAAATAAGTTTTGCACACTTTCAACAGGGTTTTCCACACCCTTTGAGCATATACAGAGGTGAAAATCGTTGAAAAACACAAGATATTGATTGCATATAAGATTTCAACACGGCTTTCCACAAAAAGATGTGGAAAACATTCTGAAAATATATCAAAAAAGGTCTTGACAATCGTAGCCTTATAATGTATAATCTGTGCCTGTAAAGAAAAAAACTTTACAGGCATTTTTCGGTAAAGGAGTCTTGGTTGTGAGTAAGAATCTTGATATAACTCTTCTGCTTGATTTTTACGGTGATATGCTTACGGACAAGCAACGCAGTTTTATCAGCTACTATTACAACGACGACCTCTCCCTTTCAGAAATTGCCGCAGACGAGGGAATAACTCGTCAGGGTGTCCGCGATGCCATCAAGAGAGCTGAAACCCAGCTTATCGCGATGGAGGAACGACTCGGACTTGTTTCAAGGTTTGAAAATATGAAAATCGGCCTGAGCGAGATTATCGAATATGCCGAAGAGATTGCAATATATAACCGAAAAAATTCCCTTTCTATGGAGGTCAACGACAGCACCGCTAAAATTAAAGCGATTGCCCAGACACTCCTGACTGAGAATTATTCATAGGAGGTACCGATTATGGCATTTGAGGGCCTTTCAGACAGACTCGAAGCCGCTTTTCAAAGGCTGAAAAGCAAGGGTGCCTTGACAGAAGCCGATGTTAAGAGTGCGATGCGAGAGGTTCGTCTTGCGTTGCTTGAGGCTGATGTAAACTACAAGGTTGCCAAAGACTTTACCGAAAAGGTTAGTCAGAGAGCCGTCGGTGAGCAGGTTATGGAAAGTCTTACACCTGCCCAGATGGTTATTAAAATAGTTAAAGAAGAGCTTACCGAGCTTATGGGCGGAACAAAATCCCGCCTTGCGATTGCAAATCATCCGCCGACAGTCGTTATGATGTGCGGTCTTCAGGGTTCAGGTAAGACAACTCACAGTGCAAAAATCGCATTAAGGCTCAAGAATGAAGGTCACAGACCCTTGCTCGCAGCCTGCGATATCTACCGTCCCGCTGCTATCAAGCAGCTTCAGGTTGTCGGTGAAAGCATTGGCGTTCCCGTTTTTGAAATGGGACAGACAAATCCCGTTGAAATCGCACGCGAGGCAATAAAGCTTGCGAAGGATCAGGGCTATGACTATGTCTTTCTTGACACGGCAGGCCGTCTGCATATTGACGAGGAGCTTATGACTGAGCTCAAGAATGTCAAGGCTGAGGTCAAGCCTCACGAAATCCTTCTTGTTGTCGACTCGATGACAGGTCAGGATGCAGTCAATGTTGCAACATCCTTCAACGATGCTCTCGGAATTGACGGTATCGTTCTTACAAAGCTCGACGGTGATACACGAGGCGGTGCGGCTCTTTCAACAAGAGCAGTTACGGGCAAGCCGATAAAGTTTGTCGGTATCGGTGAAAAGCTTACCGACCTTGACCTGTTCCACCCCGACCGTATGGCATCAAGAATTCTCGGAATGGGCGATATGCTGTCCCTTATCGAAAAGGCGGAGATTGCGCTTGACGAGAAAAAGGCGATGGAGCTCGAAAAGAAGCTTCGTCAGAATAAATTCGACCTCAATGACCTTATGGATCAGCTTGACCAGGTCCGCAAGATGGGCTCAAACAAGGATACTCTCTCAATGATTCCCGGTATGGAAAAGCAGATCAAGGATGTCGATATAGACGAAAGACAGTTTGACAGAATCAAGGCTATCATCCAGTCGATGACTCCGCAGGAGCGCGAAAAGCCTGAGATTCTCAATCCGTCAAGAAAACGCCGTATCGCACAGGGCTGCGGTCAGGAGGTTGAGGCTGTCAACAGACTTCTCTCTCAGCATAAGCAGATGCAGAAGATGTTTAAGCAGCTCAACGGCAAGGGCAAGCGTCGCAGACGCGGCGGAAGACCAGACCTTTCAGCATTGAAGGGATTCAATATCTAAGCTTTCAACACGCACAATTCACTTTGCGTGATTGATATATAAATTTTTATTATTTTTTATTTTGGAGGAATTTATCATGGTTAAAATCAGACTTCGTCGTATGGGTGCAAAGAGAGCTCCTTTCTATCGTGTAGTTGTAGCAGATTCAAAGTATCCCCGTGACGGCAGATTCATTGAAGAAATCGGTACTTACAACCCGATGACAGAGCCCGCTGAGATCAAGATCGACGCTGAGAAGGCTGCAAAGTGGCTTTCAAACGGCGCTCAGCCCACAGACACTGTTAAGGATCTCTTCAAGAAGAACGGTATCATCAAATAATTAAAGGTGACGGAATTTTATCTTCCGCACTACTCGGAGGAGTAAAACGATGAAAGAATTATTGACACAGATTGCTCAGGGCCTTGTCAATGATCCCGAGGCAGTTTCAGTTGTTGTTGACGAGCCGGATGAGGATGGCGTAATCGTATATCATCTTCATGTTGCTCCCGACGATATGGGACGCGTTATCGGTAAGCAGGGCAGAATTGCTAAGGCAATCCGTATTGTTATGCGTTCAGCTGCAAACCGCAGCGAGCAGAAGATTTCTGTTGAAATTGACTAATGGCTAATAAAAAGGGTCGCTTTGTCGACCCTTTTTGAATTAGGGTGTTTTTATGATTAAAGAATATCTCGAAGTCGGTCAGATTGTCGGCACTCACGGCGTGCGCGGAGAAATGCGCGTCAATCCGTGGGCGGACGGTCCCGAATTTCTGAAACAATTCAAAACCTTGTATTATGATAATAAGGGTGAAAAGAGCGTCAGAGTGATTTCAGCCAGACCTCACGGCAATGTTGTAATTCTCAGGCTTGAGGGTGTTGATACGGTGGAATCGGCATCGGCAATGCGCAACCGCGTTCTTTTCATCAGACGAGCTGACGCAAAAATTGCAAAAAGCTCGTATTTTATCTCCGAACTTATCGGATGCGAGGTTACGGATGCGGATAATCCTGATATCTGCTACGGCACACTTACAGATGTCAGCGAAACGGGTGCAAACGATGTTTGGCACATCACAAGGAACGGTACGGAATATCTTATTCCTGCGATTCCCGATGTTGTTGTCACCGTTGATGTTGCGTCCAACTGTGTAAGAATCAAGCCTTTGAGAGGAATCTTTGACGATGAGAATTGATATTATGACTCTCTTTCCCGAGATGTGTGAGCGCGTGCTTGACGAGAGCATTATCGGCCGTTCGCGCGAGAGCGGACTTGTAGAAATCAACTGTGTGAATATCCGCGATTATTCCAAGGATAAGCACCGCCGTGTGGATGATACAACCTATGGCGGCGGACTCGGTATGATTATGCAGGTTGATCCGATTTTTGATTGTTTCACCGCGCTTGAGGAAAATATCGGCAGGCGTCCGCATCTTATCTATATGTCCCCTCAGGGAAAAACTCTAACTCAGCAGAGGGTGAAGGAGCTCGCAGAGCTTGATAACATCGCAATTCTCTGCGGACATTACGAGGGTATTGACGAAAGAGTTATCGAAGAAATCGTTGACGAAGAAATTTCTATCGGTGATTATGTGCTTACGGGCGGTGAGCTGCCGGCGCTTGTGCTGGCTGACAGTATTTCGCGTATGCTTCCGGGCGTTCTTGCCGAGGATATTGCGTTTGAAGAGGAGAGTCACTATAACTCTCTGCTCGAATATCCTCAGTATACGAGACCGTACGAATGGCACGGAAAAAAGGTCCCCGATGTTCTTCTGTCAGGCCATCACGCCAACATAAACAAGTGGCGAAGAGAGCAGTCTCTCAGACGCACATACGAGCGCCGTCCCGACCTTCTCGAATCAGCAGAATTAGACAAAAAAGACAAGCAATTTTTGGATACTCTTAAAAACGGCAAGTAAATAATAGTCATTCTGCATTAAAATGTTGCACACCCAATAGTAAATCTGCACAAACAAAAGGTTTTTAAAAAGTGCAAGTTTGGAATACAAGCCGAATTATTTTTAAAGTGAAGTTTATTGGTTGACGATGAAAAGTTTTGTGATATAATAATTAACAAGTGGTAAACTGATTATTAAAAGTTACTTTGAATTTAATTGGATTGGGAGATATAAGCTATGTTTGAGAAAGAAGTTACAGTACAGAATCAGGTAGGTCTCAGCGCTCGTCCCGCTACATTCTTTATCCAGAAGGCAAATTGCTTCAAGTCATCAATCTGGATTGAGAAAGAGGAGCGCCGTGCTAACGCAAAGAGCCTTCTTGGTGTTCTTTCACTCGGTATTGACGGCGGTACAACAATCAAGGTTATCGCTGCAGGTCCCGATGAGGAGCAGGCTGTTGAAGAGCTTGTGAAGCTTGTAAATACAGGCTTTGCTGTATAATTTTATTTCGATTTAACTTTTAAAAGGTTGCCACAGCGGCAACCTTTTATTTTTTGTAAGAATGCGGAAGGAGGATGTATATGCAGCTTGCCGAGCTCAGAAAAAAAGCAATGTCACTGCCCTTGACACCCGGAGTTTATCTTATGAAAAACGATAAAGGCAAGATAATCTATGTCGGCAAGGCAAAGGCGCTCAAAAACCGTGTCAGCCAGTATTTCGGCTCACAGAATACACACTCCGTCAAGGTCCGCAGAATGGTCGAGAATGTCAATGATTTTGACTATATCCTGACCGACAGTGAGTTTGAGGCACTTGTGCTTGAATGCTCACTTATCAAACAGTATTCCCCGAAATACAACATTCTTTTAAAGGACGATAAGGGCTATTCTTATATAAGAATTACAAAGGGCGAATGGCCGAAAATTACTGCGGTCAAGCAAAAAAGTGATGATAATGCCCGTTACATCGGACCTTATACGAGCTCATTCAGCGTTTCGTCGTCTGTTGATGAGGCACTCAAGATATTTATGCTTCCGCACTGCAACAAGAGCTTTCCGCGCGAAATCGGAAAGGGCAGACCGTGCCTTAATTATTTTATAAAGCAGTGTTCTGCGCCGTGTGCGGGTAAGGTGAGCTGTGAGGAATACAACGAGGCGGTCGAGGCTGCGATAAGATTTTTGCAGGGTGATAGTGCAAAGATAGTTGCCGAGCTTACATCACAAATGGAAGAGGCGGCAGAAAATCTCGAGTTTGAAAAGGCAGCAAGACTGCGCGACAGAATAAATTCAATCAAAAAAATCAAAGAGAAGCAGAAGGTCGCAGGCTCGTCCGTCAAGGAGCAGGATGTTTTTGCGATTGCTCAGTCGGAGGAAAAATTCTGTCTTTGCGTGCTAAGATTTTTTGACGGCAGACTTCGTGACAACGAGTGCTTTATGCTTGATGAAATCGATTCTCTGCCCGAAACAAGACACGAGCTTATCACCCGTTTTTATTCAATGGGGCGCACCGTTCCGAGGTTTGTGACGGTTGACGGTGAGGTGAGCGACGCGGAGCTTTTGTCCGATTGGCTTACACAGCTTGCAGGCAGAAAGGTCGAAATCAATATTCCGCAAAGAGGCAGACAGCTTGAGCTTGTCGCAATGTGCCGCAACAACGCTTCACAGAAGCTTGCGCTTGCAATCGGAAGAAGCGGAAAGGCGACTGCCGCACTCGACGAGCTGGCAAGACTTCTTAATCTGCCGAAGCCGCCCGTGTTTATCGAATCATACGATATTTCACACACCGCAGGCAGTGATAATGTTGCGGGAATGGTTGTGTTCAAAAACGGCGTTCCTTATAAAAAAAGCTACCGTCGTTTTACTGTCAAGGGCTTTTCGGGACAGGATGACTACGCTTCTATGGCAGAGGTCATTTCGCGCCGTCTTAACCGCTATGAGGAAGAGAAGGAGACAGGTGAGGGCTTCGGAATTCTGCCTGATCTGATTCTTCTCGACGGCGGAATCGGTCAGGTCAATGCAGTTTTGCCGATTGTAAGAGCATTCGGATACGATATCCCCGTTTACGGTATGGTCAAGGACAACAAGCACCGCACGCGCGCGATTGCCTGTGACGGCGGAGAGATTGCAATTAACTCCAAAAGGCAGGCGTTTACCCTTGTTTCAACGATTCAGGAGGAGGTGCACCGATACTCGGTTGCATACCACCGACTCAAGCATAAAAAGTCAACACTCAATACCAAGCTCACTAAGATTGAGGGTGTCGGTGAAAAGAAAAGTAAGGCACTTCTGAAGCATTTCAAGACAATTTCTGCGATTAAATCCGCAAGCGTGGATGAACTTTGCGAGGCTGAGGGAATTAACCGCTCAACAGCTCAAAAAGTTTTCGATTATTTCAGAAAAAATGTTGACAACACACCGTCAAAAATGTGATAATAAAATGTAAAATAAAAAGTAATAAGGATAGGAGCTTTGACTGTGCGAGTAATAACAGGTTTGGCAAGAGGTCGGGTTCTTAAAACTCTCGAGGGCGAGGATGTCCGTCCGACGACCGACAGAGTCAAAGAAGCAATTTTCAGTATAATACAGTTCGAGATTGAGGGCAGAGAGGTGCTTGACCTTTTTGCGGGCTCAGGCCAGCTTGGCATTGAGGCACTCAGCCGCGGAGCCGCCTATGCGACCTTTACGGATCTGAGCAAGGATGCCGTGAGCGTTATCAAATCAAACCTTCTGACCACGGGACTTCACAAGAATTCCGCGGTGCTTCAGAGTGATGCGATGACATTCCTGAGAAATACCAAAAAGAAGTTTGACATTATCTTTATGGACCCTCCGTATTCAAAGGGGATTCTGCAAAAGGCACTTCCGCTTGCCGCAGAGGTTGTCAGCGACGGCGGTGTGATTATCTGTGAGCATCCCTACGGTGAAGAAATGCCGCAGAAGGCAGGAAGATTTGAAATCTACCGTGAATACAAATACAGCAAGCTCGCTCTCACGGTTTACAGATTAAGTCAGGGAGATGATGCACAATGACAAGAGTAATCTATCCGGGCAGCTTTGACCCGATAACCAACGGTCACCTGAGCGTTATCAAAAGAGCATCGAAGCTTTTTGACGAGGTTATCGTTGTTGTTATGATAAATCATCAGAAGCCTGTCGGATGCTTCACTCACGACGAGAGAGTTTCTCTCATCAGCCGTTGCGTCAAGGATATGCCTAATGTCCGCGTTGACTATTATGACGGACTTCTCGCAGATTATGCGAGAATACATAATGCTGATGCAATCGTCAAGGGTCTGCGTGCTGTTTCGGACTTTGAACACGAATTTCAGCAGGCGCTTACAAACAAGGCGCTCAATCCCGATGTTGAGACGGTGTTTGTAACGGCAGGTGCCGATTATATGTATCTTTCCTCAAGCATCGTCAAGCAGGTTTGTCAGCTTGGCGGCGATGTTTCAAAATTTGTGCCCGAAGCGGTGCATGACGATATTGTAAAAGGTATAAAGAAAGGATGACACACAGATGAATGTACAGGGATTACTTGATAAAATCGAAGATACCATTGAATCAGGCAGTAAGCTGCCTCTTTCAGGCGGAAAAATTGCAGTTGATGCGGAGGTAATCAAGCAGTGTGTTGAAGACATCCGCTATGACCTTCCCATCGAAATTGAAAAGGCTCAGGAGGTTGTTGCACATCACAACAATCTTATAACAAAGGCAAACAACGAGGCTTCATCAATCGTTTCGACAGCACAGACAGAGGCTGACGGAATCGTGGCTGAGGCCAAGGAGAAGGCTGCATCCATTGTTGCAACTGCTGAGACTAACGCAAACGCAACTGTTGAAGCGGCATCAGAGCAGGCGCGTCAGATGGTTGAGAATTCTGAAATCGCACGCCTTGCACACGAATATTCCGACCGCGTCAGAGCTCAGGCTGTTGCTGAGGTTGAAAAGATGCTCGGCAATGCAAGAAAGGAAGCTGATTCCATTCTTCTCGACGCAACAAATCAGGCAAACGATCTGCGTGCAAAGGCTGATAAGTGGGCAACTGAAATCCGCAGCGGCGCCGCTGAGTTCGTTGAGGATATCCTCAAGAACAGCGACGAGGTGCTTTCATCAAATATCGCAGAAATCCGTAAGGCAAGACAGAGCCTTTTCGGTTCAAACAGATAACATAAAAATCATTAAAGGGCGGAAATCCGTCCTTTTTTGGAGTTGAATAATCAATGAAAAAACAATGTGATTGCTGCTACAAGCGTTTTGAGGTTGTCAGGGATACAAGTATTCCTATCGCAACCGACCTTTCTGCGCCTATGGACCATATCTATTGTCCGTGGTGCGGAGCTGAAAACGGAGCCGTAGAGAAGGGCTCACTTATCCGCACTCAGCGCTGTAATGCCGAGTGTGAGTTTTAATCGGAGATGCACGCTATGTGTAATGGCTTAATTGAATTTTTAAAGGATAAAAACATTGTCATCCTCGGCTTCGGCAGGGAGGGTGTTTCAACCTATAATTACATCAGAAAATATTTCCCCGAAAAGCCGCTTGCGATTGCGGATAAAAAGGAAATTACTCTGGATGATAAAAATGTAACACTCCTCACGGGCGACGGATATATGGATAAGGTCTTTGATTATGAGCTTGTTATCAAAACTCCGGGTGTGCCCATTGTGAATATCGAGATTCCCGAGGGCGTTCTTATTACCTGTCAGGTGGATTTGTTCCTCGAATATGCACCGTGTAAAAAAATCGGAATCACGGGCACTAAGGGCAAAACAACAACCTCGACGCTGACCTATAATCTCGTAACTCAGGCGGGCTGTGGGGCGTATCTTGTCCGCAATATCGGTGTTCCTGTTTTTGATATTATTGATGAGTGTCAGGGCAAGATTGCGGTTATCGAAATGTCGTGCCATCAGCTTGAATTCTGCCGCACATCGCCCGATGTTGCGATTTTTACAAACATTTACGAGGAGCATCTCGATCACTATGACGGCTATCGCGGATATATCAACGCGAAGCTCAATATAGCAAAGCATCAGACAAAAGAAAATTATCTTATTTACAATGCTGACCAGAATGTTGACGGACTTATCGATTTTTCTGAGTATTCATCTGAGAAAATTGCCGTCAGCGCCCGGCCTCAGAATGATTTTCAGTCAGAACTGACAACGCTTAACCCGAGACTTATCGGCAAGCATTGCCATCAGGACATTTTCTTTGCCGAGGCGGCCGCAAGACTTTTCGGTGCTGATGACGATGCCGTCAGACGCGGAGTTGAAGAGTTCACAGGCATCCCTCACAGAATGGAGCCTGTCGGTGAATTCAAAGGAATTTCGTTTTATAATGACAGCATCGCGACAATTCCTCACGCGGTTGAGTGTGCGGTTGATGCACTCGGTGAAATCGATACACTTATTTTCGGCGGTCTTGACCGCGGAATCACCTATGACGATTTCATAACATATCTTGACACCTGTCCGATAAGGAATATTATCGGAATGCCCGAAACGGGAACAAAAATCTGCAATGCTCTCAAGGCACTCGGCTCAAAGAAGAATGTCGTGCCCGTCGATACGATGGAGGAGGCAGTCGAGGCGGCTTACCGCTTTACCGAAAAAGGCAGAATTTGTCTTCTTTCACCTGCGGCACCGAGCTATAATGTCTACCGCAATTTTGAGCATAAGGGCAATCATTATAAGGAAGTTGTAAAAAAATTCGGCGAAAAATAAGATATAAATATAGACTTTTTGTCGAAAAAGTGTTACAATATGCCTAATTTGTATGAAAGGGCGGATAGTGTGAAAAGCTGTCTTATACTTGTTACAAACATTTATCCGTTCACAAAGGACGAAGCTTTTATTGAGCCTGAGGCGCCCTTTCTTTCAGAAAAATTCGATAAGGTAATCACTCTTGCGATTGCGCTTGATAACAGCGTTACGGATTCAAGAGAGGTGCCTGAGAATTTTGATTGCTATAATGTCACGCCGACCTCAAAAAAGGTCAGCCGTGCGATATCGCTTGCGGGCGGAGTACTCAACGCTCTTGTTCCTAAAAAGAACCTTGAGCCCGAGGCAAAAAAGAGCATCCGACACAGAGTTTTCTATGAATATTTCTGCAAGCGCGGTGAGCGCGAGGCGGCTATGTGTGAGGCGGTGCTCAGTAAATATGATTTCAGCGAATATGACAGTGTTACGGTTTACAGCTATTGGTTTTTTGCCGCCGCACTTGTCGCAGACCGCATATATAAAAAATTAAAGCCCGTGTGCAAGAATATAAAATTTATATCGCGTGCCCACGGTCACGATGTTTACAGAAATACAAATATCCTCAGCTATCTTCCGAAAAGAGAATATCTTCTCTCAGCGGTTGATATGCTTTATCCCTGCTCAGTCAACGGTGAGCAGTATATACTCGCAGATTATCCTGAGTTCAGCCACAAGGTGCAACACAGATACCTCGGCACCTTTGACGGCGGAATTTCTGAAATGAATGAAGATTGCTTTCATATTGTATCGTGCTCACGGATGATTCCTCTCAAGCGTATCGAAAGAATTGCTTCGGCACTCGCACTTCTCAAAAACGAGAATGTCGGCAGGCTTGTCTGGACTCATATCGGTGACGGTGAAACAATGCAGTCTGTAAAAAATATCTGCGACACTCAGCTCGGCTTTATGCAGACAAATCTTATCGGCTCGGTCACAAACGAGGCGGTAAGGGAGTTTTATAAAACTAAGAAGGTCGACCTTCTTATAAACACAAGCACAACCGAGGGCGTGCCCGTCTCGATGATGGAGGCATTATCCTTTTCGGTTCCCGTCCTTGCAACGGATGTCGGCGGAGTCGGCGAAATTGTAAAGGACACATACAACGGCTTCCTTATTTCTGAGAATTTCACCGATGAGGAGTTAGCCCGTAAAATCAAGGATATTATCCTTTCATCTGTGAGTGACAGAGAAGCGATGCGCAAAAACGCCCGCGGCTTCTGGGAGGATAATTTTAACGCACAGCGGAATTTTTCTTCATTTGCGGAGGAAATCTGCGGATGAATTAACAAGTGGTTAGAAACAAAAGGGGTGCGATATGGTCTCTTTTAAAAATGGTATTCTCTCTGTCAAGGGAGATAAAGAGGATACCGCACGATTTATATATGAGATAGCCTTTGTGATCAACACCATAACGCTTTTTGCATTCAACGAGGTTAGATTCATAGGTACCGCCACGGGTATCGCAATGCTTCTGGCGTCGATGCTTCTGTGGCTCGGCAGACGCAACTCAAAGGTTGTCATTCCTTATAACACGGCGTGGTATATTGCTTTTACTGCATTTGCGGCGATATCGTGTCTTTGGTCAATGTTTATCAATGCCTATATGGCGTCGTACTTTTTGCGTATGGTCGTTATCATCGCAAGTATAACCTCGGTGTCGATTTATGTTGACAAGCCTGAAGACCTTGAAAGGCTGATAAAGCTGTTTATACTGTCCGTCACGATTATTGTGGCTATGGAATTCTCAGTGGTTCCGATTGACCAATGGAGTGAAGGAAAGATGGGCTCGCACTTCAGCGGGGCTAACGCCAACGGTGTTGCCTTCCTTGCGTTCTGCGCTGAGCTTATGGCGTTTTATGAGATGTACTCCAAGGGCAAAAAGCGGTATGCTGTTCTGATTTTTATTTTTGTGGTCTTTGTGGTTCTGTCAGGTTCAAGAAAAGCCTTATTTGCGGCTGTTGCAGGTCCGCTGATGTTCGTTTTTATGTCAGTCTACAAGAAAAACTACTTTTTTAATATTATACTTGTTCTCGGACTTGCGGCAATGACCATCTTTATGATGATGGAGGATGAAAACGCATATAATACCATCGGCAGGCGTTTTGTATCCATGTTTAATTTCTGGTTTGAGAACCGTTCGCAAAAGGTTGATAACAGCCTTTATATGCGTTCGTATTACATTCAGCTGGCGCAGGAGATGTTTGCCGAAGCACCTATTATCGGTAAGGGAATGGGTAACTTCGCACGAATTATTGACGAGGTTTATGAGCTGCAAGGCGTTTACAGCCATAATAATTATTGGCAGATACTCAGTGAGCTCGGCATCGTCGGATTTTTCATATACTATTCAATGTATGCCTATATTATCGTCAAGCTCATCAAAAATGCGTTTATTCACAAGAGCCGTATCAGTCTTTTGTTCCTGACCTTTATGATACTGCTTGTTGTGATTGAAACGGGACTTGTTACCTATAACTCAAAAATGCCTCACATCGTTATTGCGATTGCCTACACGGCAACCTATGTCGGCGATGCGGACGGAAGAAAATACACATATATCCAAAACCATAACGGAAGATAAAGAACGGGGGATTTGTTTTGAATAATTTCGAAAATACTACAAAGCAAAAGGGATTTGAGCTCAATATCATCGGATATCTGCTCGAGCTGTCTAAGAAAATGTGGCTTATTGTCATAATTGCCGTTGTCTGCGGTCTTCTCGGCGGCGTTGTCGGCAAGTTGACAAGCAAAGAGGCATATATCTCCGATGTTGCATTTATCGTCAACACTCTTTCAGAGGATCAGGTTGTTGAAAACTCTGCGGTTTCAGCTCAGATCAATATTACAAACACATTCAAATACATCCTTTCGGGACGCGTTCTTAAAGAGGCGGTCCGTGAGGCTTGCCCCGGCAATCTTTCTTATGAGTTTATAAATAACAGTATCACTGTTCAGACGGTCAACTCAACCAACGCGATTGAGTTGTATGTCAAGACAGAGAGTGCCGAGACCTCATACAATATCGCAAAGGCGGTTGTTGATGTCTATGCAGATGTTGTTGAACAGATTTATCCGAACGCACAGCTTAATGTCTGTGAAACTCCGGTCAAGGCATCAGCTCCCGAGGAGGACCGTTCACCTGTGATTATAGCCACAGTCAGCACGGTTATCGGTGTGCTTGTCTATTGTGTATTTGTTCTTGTTATATTCATCATCAAGGATACAATCAAGAATTCTGATGAGCTTAACAGCAAGCTTAACATTCCCGTTCTCGGCTCAGTTCAGCTTGTTACAAATAAGAATAAGACAGATAAGGGCTTGCTTGTTGCCGACAGAAGAACAGGCTTCTCCTTCATCGAAACCTATAAGGCAATCAGAACGAAGATTGAAAGCAACTCTGCAAAAACAGGAAACAAGGTTTATCTTGTTACAAGTGCCTGTGAAAACGAGGGTAAGACAACTGTTTCAACAAACATTGCGCTTTCACTTGCTGAAAACGGAAAGTCAGTTCTTCTTATCGATGCTGACCTTAGAAAGCCGTCAATCGCGAAGATTCTCTCACTTCCCGAGCAGGGCTACGGCTTTGCAAATGTAATCCGTCAGGATGTTCCTCTCACTGAGGCAATCAAGCTTGTCAAGACCTTCAATCTTTATGTTCTTGCTGACAGAAAGGCTGTTTCAAATCCGTCTGAGCTTCTTTCAACAAAGGATGCAGAGGAGCTTATCCGCAGCATCCGCGATGAGTTTGATTACATTATCATCGACACAGCTCCTGCTTCGGTTGTTACTGACGCTTCAATTATCGCAGGCTTTGCTGATGCGGCTATCTTCGTTGTCAGAGAGGACCACTCTCCGTTCTCAAGAATCCGTATGTCGGTTGAGGATATCGATGCAAACGGTGCTGAAATCGTCGGCTGTGTCTTCAACGCTGAGACAGACTCAACAATCAAGGCAGGTAAGTACGGCGGCAGATACGGTAAGTACGGCAAATACGGCAAGTACGGCAGATACGGCGGCAAGTACGGTAACTACGGCTATGGCTACGGTTACGGTTACGGCTCATCAAAAGAAAAATAACAACAAAAACCTCTTTCGCATAGTATATAAGCGAAGGAGGTTTTTAAATGAACAATTTTGAGGATATAATTGAAAAATACCGACGGGAGCTGGTAGAAATCTCAAAGCAGTCTTCCGTACATACGCCCGAGCCTCAGGCGGTGCCGACTCTTGCAACGGTCAGCGATATTCAGGAGCCCGAGACTCAGGCGGTTATTTCGGGAAGGATTCCCTTTGCTGATTACGACGAGTTTCTTGCAGGCAACACCGCACGCGGAATACTCAGAGTGCAGATTTTTTCGGCTGATCAGGCGTTCCCCGTGCCGAATGCGAGCGTACGCGTTTTTGTGAGGCTTGCAGACGGTGAAAGAGAGCTTTTCAGCGGAACAAGTGATGTTGACGGTATAGCGGATAACATCCGCCTGCCGGCGCCTGACAGCTCAGTTTCATTCAATGAAAACAGTACGATCGAGCCTTATGCGGTTTACGGACTGCGTGTCAGCCGACCCGGCTTTTCCTCTTCGGTTTTTGAGGGGATACCCGTGTTCGATTCTGTCAAATCAATTCAGCCTGTTGAGCTTGTGCCGCTGAGTGCAAACGGTGATGAACCGACTCAGACTGTCACACAAACAGAGCCGATGACTCTTTTCGGAGGTGAGCAGTGATGGCAGCAGATACGCCCGTTATTCCTGAATTTATAACGGTTCATCTCGGTGCGCCTGATTCGAATGCGCGCAATGTCAGAGTGACCTTCCCCGATTATATCAAGAATGTTGCGTCGAGCGAAATTTATCCGACCTGGCCCGAGAATGCAATCAGGGCAAACATCTATGCACAGATAAGCTATGCGCTCAACCGTGTTTATACAGAATATTACCGTTCAAGGGGTTATGATTTTGATATCACAAGCTCCACACAGTATGACCAGGCTTTTGTCAACGGAAGAGATATTTTTGAGAATATCAGCCGTATCGTTGACGAGATTTTTAACGATTATATAGTCAGACAAGGGCAGGTTCAGCCGCTTTTTGCACAGTATTGTGCAGGCTCGTGTGCAGGCCTTTCGCAGTGGGGAACTGTACCCCTGGCTCAGCAGGGCTATACACCGTACCGCATTCTGCAAAATTACTACGGCAACGATATAAATCTCGTTCAGAATGCACCTGTCAAGAGCAACATCCCGTCATATCCGGGCGTCCTTCTCAGGCTCGGCAGTGCAGGCGAGGATGTAAGTGACATTCAGCGCCAGCTTAACAGAATCGGACGGAATTATCCGTCAATTCCGAGAATAAGGAATCCGTCGGGAGTTTTCGAGGAAACAACGCTTGCGGCGGTCAGAAAATTCCAGAGCATTTTCAATCTTGCGCCCGACGGAATTGTCGGCAAGGAAACCTGGTATAAAATCAAATACATCTACAATGCCGTCAAGAATATTACTGATATTTATTCAGAGGGACTATCGCTCAGCGAGGTCGAACGGCAGTTTTCAAAGGTACTGCGCCGAGGGGACAGAGGAATCCCCGTGCGAACGCTTCAGTATTATCTTGCCGTGCTCGGATTCTTCAATCCTCAGCTTCCGCAGATATCGGTTGACGGAATTTTCGGGCAGCAGACCTACGATGCCGTGCTGACCTTTCAGAAGCTTTACGGTCTTGATGTTGACGGAATTGTCGGCAGAAGCACCTGGAATAAAATTCAGGATGCCTACGACGGCACGATCAACAGTCTTCCGCCCGCATATAAAAGCTATTCGAATCTGATTTATCCCGGCTATTTCATTACGACGGGAGCGACGGGAAGCGTTGTCAGACAGCTTCAGCAGTATCTGCGCGTAATCGGACAGAATAATTCTTCCGTGCCGGTCATAAGCGTTGACGGACAGTACGGAAGTCGTACAAAGGCGGCAGTTGAGGCCATTCAGAGACTTAACGGTCTTGAACCGACAGGTCAGGTAGGTCCTATTACCTGGAATACGATTGTCGAGCTTTACGAGGACTACACATAAGAATAATTTCAATCAATCTGAAAACAATATTTTTAGTTTATCTTTGAGGTGTAATATGAACGAAAAGATGTTGTTTTCGGATTCTTTTGATAAAAACGAAAAAATGCTTGATTCCTATTTCAGAGTGGATCAGAATTTTGATGTTGTGAATACGCGTATATGCGTCGGCAAAAGAAGTGCAAAGCTTTATTATGTCGACGGATTTGTCAATAATGAAATCGCTGAACGGGTGCTGAGCTTTCTGTTGAGAGCTGAGCCGCTGCCCGAGAATGCAACAGCACAGGATTTTGCGAGTACGACACTTTCATATATCGAGACGGATCTCAGCTCAGATATCGGAATGATTGCAAAGGTGGTATACTCGGGTGCGTTGCTTCTGATAGTTGACGGCTTTGCTACGGGCTTTCTTGTTAAGGCGAGAAATTTTCCGCGCCGTTCGGTTCAGGAGCCCGACAACGATAAGGTGCTCAGAGGTGCGCACGACGGCTTTGTTGAGGGGCTTATATTCAATACGGCGCTCATCCGCCGCAGACTGCGCGACCGCGACCTAATTATGGAGGTACACGAGGCAGGCACGCGCTCGCGAACGGATATCGCGATCTGTTATCTCCAGAATAAAGCGGACCTTAAAACGGTCGAAAGGCTCAGACGAAAAATCAGTCAGATTGATGTCAACACCCTGTCTATGAGTCAGGAAAGTCTTATCGAGTGTCTTGTCAGAAAGCAGGTTTTCAATCCCTTCCCAAAGGTGCGCTATACCGAAAGACCTGATTCCGCCGCGGCGTGTATTGCTGAGGGTAGCATCATCGTTATTGTGGATAATTCACCTGCGGCAATGATAATTCCGACAAGCTTTTTTGAGTTTCTTCAGGATACCAACGATTATTATTTCCCGCCCGTTGTCGGCACATACCTGCGCTTTATCCGTATGCTGATTTTTACCCTTGCAATG
This sequence comes from Acutalibacteraceae bacterium, assembly GCA_045540195.1. GTDB lineage: Bacteria > Bacillota > Clostridia > Oscillospirales > Acutalibacteraceae > CAG-488. The sequence continues at coordinate 3,988 of JAZQGS010000069.1, read as the reverse complement.
CTGCTTTCACCGACATGGTATCTGCTTGTGAGCAATCCTCAGTTCATTCCCGAATGGCTGAGCTTCATCACGATAAAGGAGTATTATACCGTACCGATTATCGTTCAGCTTCTCATAATCGAGGTGGTTATCGACACGCTGAAGCTCGCGTCACTCAACACACCGAATGCACTTAGCAATTCCTTCAGCGTTATCGGCGCACTCGTTCTCGGTGACCTTGCGGTTACCGCAAAGCTGTTTTCGTCAGAGGTTGTTCTTTTTATGGCGTTTGTGGCAATCGCAAATTTTGCTCAGCCGAGCTTTGAGCTGGGCTATGCGTTCAAGCTGTCAAGAATATTCATACTTGTGCTTACCGCCGCATTCGGTCTCTGGGGATACCTTGCAGGTGTTCTGCTTGTTATCATTCAGATGTTTACAACAAAGACCGTGACGGGCAGGGGATACCTCTATCCGTTGATTCCCTTCAATGCGAAAACACTGTCACGGCTGCTGATAAGACATCCTATAAGCCGCGAGAATACCTGAATAAAATTTTTTTCAAAAATATGTAGATTTACGCTCCGTTTTATGTTAAAATATATTTCAGTATATTTAAGGAGTGTAACTATGAACAATTCTTGGAAAAAGGTTATCATCGCCATCTCAGTTCTTCTGTGCGTGATGATTGCCTGTCTGGGTTTAAATGTATCAATCGATAAAATTACGGGCAATATTCTTCCCCTTGACAGAAACGAGCTTCAGCAGGGTACAAACGATCAGCAGAATAACCCCGTTGGCAATCCCGATGTGAATGTACCTCAGCAGGGCGGTAACGATATTCAGCAGACTCCCTCAGGCGACAATAACCCGACAGTACCGAACAGCCCCGTTGTTAATCCTCAGGGTGGCACACAGCAGCAGAAACCCGTGCAGAACAGTGAAAATCCGCTCAACTATTCAAAGTCACAGCTTATCGCTTACTATAACAAGTGCCTTAACAAGTCATACTCTCAGCCTAAGGTAAACGCTACAAAGACTGAGCATGTTGATGTTGCTGTTCAGGGTATCGATATCGGTAATGCAGGCATCAACGCTGACGATTTTGCAAACACCATTATCGCAAACAATACAAAGAAAAACGATAAGCTTCAGACAAAGTCATTCTCAGGTCCGACAGCATCTGACGGAACACATATCACACAGTTTGTTCTTCCTGCAAATCTCTATGATGCGGCTGTCAAGACAATCTCAGTTTCAAAGAGCGGTAACGGCTATAAGATCGTTTTCACTCTTAATCCCGAATCCTGCGCACACAACGGAACAGCTAAGTATAACGCATCCTGCGCATGGCCGCTTGATATCAATGTCATCGACTTCGGCGCGGCAGTTAAAATCAACAGCTGTACCTTCAACTATCCCGGAACAACAATTACCGCAACAATCGACTCACAGGGCAGAGTTACAAACACTCTTGTTGAAATGCCGCTTACAGTTGCCAACGCTCAGGCAAAGGCTCTCGGCATCAACATCACAGTCGGTGCAATCCAGGGTAAGTGGACCTGTAAGAACACAATGTCTTTCTAAAAAGCAGATGTTAAAACGCACTCGGTTGAGTGCGTTTTTCTTTATAAAATATTGCTAAAGGGTTGACAACTAAATTCTATGGGTTTAAAATAAAGTGTCAATAATAATTTTGAGAGGTGAATTTTTCGTGAGTAGCGACGGCAGTTACGGGCAACGATTCATAGCTTATTTAACTCAAAACAAAATAAGTGGCGAATGTATCGCCGTAGGTGCGTCTTTCCTGACGGAATAATCACTGACACACCTGCGGTCAGCGTTTCGCCGCTGAAAAGGGGTGTGTTCAAATGGAATCAATGGTTGAAATCATCAGCAGGATGCTGGCTAACAACAAATTCTCGGCAATCAAAGAAATGCTCAGCGAAATGAATGTCGTTGACATCGCTTCCTTGATGGAGGAGTTTGAGTCCGAGGAGCAACAGGTTCGTCTGTTCCGTTTGTTACCAAAGCAGTCTTCGGCTGATGTTTTTTCTTATCTTGACAGTGAAATTCAGAGCAATATTGTTTCGGCAATCACAAACAAGGAGCTCGCAAGCCTTGTTGAGGATATGTTCATCGACGACGCGGTTGACTTTCTTGAGGAGGTCCCTGCAAATGTTGTTACGCGAGTGCTCGCTCAGGCGGACAGTGAAACAAGAAATCTTATCAACAGATTTTTGCAGTATCCCGAGAATTCCGCGGGCAGCATTATGACAATCGAAATGGTTTCGTTCCCTGAAACCTGTACGGTCAGACAGGCGATTGCACAGATCCGTGCGACTGCGCTTGACAAAGAAACGATTTATACCTGCTACTGTACGGACGGCAAGCGCAAGCTCGTCGGTACAGTACCGCTCAGACGCCTTATCGTTGCACCTGAGGATGCGCTTGTCGGTGACATTATGTACGATGAGGATCAGCTCATTTTCGTAAACACTATGGATGACCAGGAAGAGGTCGCAAACATTGCGAAAAAATACGACCTTCTTTCTGTTCCCGTTGTTGATAAAGAAAACCGACTTGTCGGTATTATCACAATCGACGACATCGTCGATGTTATTGAAGAAGAGACCACAGAGGACTTTGAAAAGATGGCATCTCTTTTGCCGTCAGAGGACGAATACCTGAAAACAGGCGTTTTATCAATGTTTAAAAACAGAATCCTGTGGCTTCTCGTTCTTATGTTCCTCGCAACCTTCACAAGTCAGATTATTGAAGGCTTTGAGGGCAAGCTCTCACTGGTTGTGGGACTCACCGCCGCCATTCCGATGATTATGGGTACGGGCGGTAACTGCGGCAACCAGACATCAACGCTTATCATCCGCGGTCTTGCTCTCGGTGATATCCAGATACGCGATTATTTCCGCGTGCTGTGGAAGGAAATCCGCGTTGCGCTTCTTTGCGGACTTGTTCTTGCCGTTGCTAACTACGGCAGAATGTGGCTTACAAAGCTCGTAACGGGCAGTGAAATTGAAAGCAGCACATTTATCGTTGTTTCACTCGCAATGGCGTGTGCAGTTGTGGTGGCAAAAGCAATCGGCTGTTCATTGCCAATTCTCGCAAAGCTTATGCGCCTTGACCCTGCACTTATGGCAGGTCCGATGATTACAACAATCGTCGACGCACTTACTCTCGTCATCTATTTCGCAATAGCTACAGTTTTTATAAACAAAGGCTTGATAGTAGCCTGACAAAAAGATTAACCCCCGACATCATGTCGGGGGTTTTGCTGTTCAGATTACTCGAAAGCTCTGATTATCTCGCTGATGATAGTCCAGAGCTTTGTGCTCTTGAACCAACGAAGGAACTTGTCACAGAAGGTCTTTTCTTCCTCTTCGTACTCAAGAGGCTCTGCTCCGTTGTCGATAACGAATGCCTGTGAAAGAGTAAGACCGCCTTCACCGTAAAGCTCAGCTCTTACATACTGGAAGTTCTCTGCACCTTCGATTGCATCAAGATCGAGAGTAATTGTGTCAGCACCGATTGCGGATTTTGCGATAACCTTGCCGTTTGCAATCCACTGGATTGTTTCTGCATCTGTTGCGTTGACAGAAATCTTGTGACCGTCAACTGCAATGTTTGTGAACATCGGATAGGGGAGACCCTCGTTCATAACATCAATTTCCTCTGAAGGTCCGATCCACTCGTTGGGACGAATCTTTCTTGTAACCATAAAGAATGCGCCGTTCTGCATTGTCTTCTTGATGTTGTCGATGTTGTTTTCTTCCATCATAAATACGCTGAAGGAAGAGTCAACGCAGGATGTCCAGTGAGCATCTGTGTTGCTGTAGCCGATAACATTCTTGCCGTAGGGGAGACAGTACATAAGAAGGTTATCCCAAAGGATTCTGTCCTAGCCTGTTGTCCCGTTTCTCTCGTTGAAAACCCCCTTACCGAGGAAGGAGTCATACTTGAGCATAAGGTCGCCGAAAAAGCTGATGTAATACGG
>JAZQGS010000068.1:0-34636 GCA_045540195.1 Acutalibacteraceae bacterium | reverse complement strand
TGATGAACGGCCGCCTACGCGCTTCTGGCCTTTAACCATCAATACATCGTTTTCAAGTGAATCGCAGTAGAAAAATTCCTTCCACTGGTCAGCCATTACGCCGCCGAGTGCTCCGATTCCTGCTTTAATAAGTCCCATAATTAAGTTTCTCCCTTCAAAAAGCGCAGTGAGGACTTACAGACAAATTTTAAAATGTCCGCAAACCCTCACCTCACTGTTTATTTAATTCTTTCAATGATTATATCAAAATCTGTCTTTTTAATCAATATAATCAAGACATAAATTTAATACATTTTTTGCACTACGCTGCGCCTCACCCAAGGTGATTCCGTCCTTTTTACCAAGGGTTTCAAAAAGTGTCTTGTCAGGATGCTTTGTTGAGCCGAAACGACCGTTGACACCGGGCATAAGAACATCGACCTGAGCGCGCACGCGGTAAGCGTTGTCACGCACACCCTTGAAATCAGGGCTTGCAGAATGCTTTGTCCACCAGTCGGTCATAACATTGCCCTTGTAGCCCCACTCACCGCGAAGCACGGTTGTGACCATATCATAGTTGTTATAGCTGAAAACAGAGTTTATCTTGTTGTAGGATGTCATAATGTTCTTTGGCTGAGCCTCTCTTACAACAATTTCAAAGGGCTTGAGATAGATTTCTCTCAACGCCTTTTCACTCACTCTCGAGTCATTCCAGCTGCGGTTGACCTCCTGATTGTTACACGCGAAATGCTTAGGACACGCGCTTGCACCGAGTGACTGAACACCCTTGACAACCGCCGCAGCACACATACCGCTGACAAACGGATCCTCAGAGAAATATTCAAAATTGCGTCCGCAAAGAGGATTTCTGTGTATATTCATACCCGGTGCAAGAAGAACGCCGGATCCGCCCTCCTTCATTTCTTCGGCAACAAAAGAATAAACCTTTTCGATTAAATCAAGATTCCACGATGCCGCCATACAAGCACCTGTCGGAAGAAGTGAACGCTTGCGCGAAATACGGATTCCCGCAGGGCCGTCAGTTGTGATAATCGGAGGAACTCCCTTGTCACGAAGAGAAGGGAGAACACCGCCGAAAGCGCCTGCGTTACCGCTGACACCGAGCTTACTGTTCATTGTATAGTCTCCGCGGGTGAGAGCCTCGAGCTCAGGTTTACTAAGCTGTGAGACAAATTCGTCCATCGTTACCTTACCGTGCTTGACATCAGAGAGCTTATAGCCCTTATACTGACCGACAGGCAAATCCTTCGGCAGATTATCAATTATTCGTTTCTTAAGGTCAACACCGCCGATCGGTACAGACTCGGTTGAAGCGGAGCCGTCAGCCTTTCTTACCATTCTGTCAAAGCCGTTTTTAACCTCGCATACGCCCTGAAGCTGTTTTACACAGACGGTTGAAGTATTGTTATAAACGCCCGCTTCATTTCCGCCGCGCACACAGCTTGACACGATAAATTTATATTCACCCTCAACGAGAACATAAGCGTTTCTGAAGCCTGTCACACCGCTGTCATCATAAGAGCTGACAGAGTAAAGCGGAATTTCAAAATCCGTTACACAGCTTTCACCGGGAGAGAGCAGGGGTGTTTTATTGAAGCCGCAAAGCACTCTTTTTGCTGTCGAAGTCTTTCCTGCAGGAGCATCGCAGTAAATCTGAATAATCTCCTTGCCTGCAACTGCGCCCGTGTTTGTAACCTTAACGGAAAGCCTTGCACTTTGTCCGTCACAGACAAAGTCGGTGCTTTCAATTTCAAAATCAGTATAGCTCAGACCGAAGCCGAAGGGATAAAGCACCTTTTCGGGAGCAAAGGTCTCGAAATATCTGTATCCTACAAAAATATCCTCTGTGTAATTGTTGAATTCCTTGTTTCCGAAGCTGTCCGCGCTCGGATAATCCTCATAATCGTAAGCTATCGTGTCTGTCAGCTTTGCACAGGGGTTGACCTTGCCTGTCAGAATATCACAAAGAGCATTACCGCTTTCCATACCGCCCTGAAAAGCGTAGAGGATTGCAGAAATCTTATCACCGTAGGACGCAATTTTCTTCATATCGATAATGTTACCGCAATCAAGAATAACAACGGTTTTCTTAAACTCAGCGGTAACGCTGTCAAGCAGTGCGATTTCATCATCGGTCAGAAAATAGCTTCCCTTGGTCAGAGAATTTTCTCTGTCTTCACCCGCGGCTCTTCCGATAACGACAACGGCAGCCTCAGACTCGGCAGAAGCACTTTTTATCAGAGTCTTATCGGGCACAAATTCAGGGAAGTTAAAGGGCCAGTGTCCCCAAAAACCTTCGTCGGGAGGATTATCCTCGGACTTCTTATGATAAAAGCTGTCAATTTCCTTGTTAAGCTCAAAAGCTGTCTGATTGTGTAAAGCATCGGCAAGGCTTACCTTGTAGGGCGCGTTGACATCGCCGCCGCTTCCGTAGCCGCAGTAGAAATAGTCATACTGACATCTGCCGAAGACGGCAACCTTCTTTGAGTTAAGAGGCAGAGTGCCGTCGTTTTTGAGCATAACGACGCCTTCGGCGGCAAGCTGTCTGAGCTGAGCCTTGGCATCCTCGGGAATGTCGTAGGCTTCGCTTGCCCACTTGGACTGCTCCTGAGAAAGACCTCCCTCAAAAACGCTGATGCCCCATCGAATAATTTTATTAAGAATGTTAGCCATAAAATCCCTCCGTTTAGTTTATTTTACCTTTTGTTTAATCGTGTGTCAATGATACACACAAAAATCTGTTGAAAATAACACTTTAATATGGTAAAATAATCAAAAGGCGGTGTTTTTATGATAAATGTAACAGTATGGAATGAACATATTCAGGATAAATCCGACGAGGATGTCATCAAGGTCTATCCCGACGGAATCAATGCGTGTATCGCAGGTTTTCTCGGCAGGGATGAGGAACTTAACATCCGTTGTGCTACTCAGGATGAGCCCGAATGCGGTTTGTCCGATGAGGTGCTCAATAATACGGATGTGCTTATCTGGTGGGCTCATTGCGGACACGCGGATGTGCCTGATGAGCTTGTTTCAAAAATTCAGGACAGAGTTCTCAGAGGTATGGGCATAATTCTTCTTCACTCTGCACATTACTCAAAGATTTTTCAGCGTCTTATGGGAACAACCTGTTCACTTAAATGGCGTGAGGGTGACAGAGAAAGAATCTGGAATATAAATCCCAATCACCCTATCGCAAAGGGTATAGGCGAGTTTATCTATCTCGATGTTGAAGAGATGTACGGCGAGCGCTTTGATATTCCCGAGCCCGACGAGCTTATCTTCCTCGGCTGGTTCGGCGGCGGAGAGGTGTTCCGCTCGGGTTGCTGCTGGAACAGGGGTCTCGGCAAGGTGTTCTATTTCCAGCCGGGACATGAAACAAGTCCGACCTTCCACAATAAGGATATCCAGACAGTAATCACAAATGCAGTTCATTGGGCAGCACCCGAAAAGATCCGTCAGGAGCCGATTGATGCTCCGTGGTCAGAATCACCTGAAAAGTTACTTAACGCAAATAAATAAACCTTAATCCTCTCAGTACGCTGAGAGGATTATTCAAGTAAGGGATTTTTATGAAAACTAATTTCAAATGCCCCGTCTGCGGAAATTTGCTCGCGCAGGAGGGCAGAACGCTGAAATGTGAAAATAACCATTGCTTCGATATGGCAAAGCAGGGATATGTAAATCTTCTGCAGTCGCAGAAATCCTCAAAAAAGCGTCACGGCGACGACTCTATTATGGTTAAGGCGAGACAGGATTTTCTTGACAAGGGCTATTACAATAATCTGCGTGAAGCAATAGTTTCGGCTGTTATCGCAAATACTGATGACAATTCGATCGTTGCCGACCTCGGCTGCGGTGAGTGCTGGTATACAGAAAAAATATATAATTCACTCGTGAATCCGACGGTTTTCGGAATCGACATCTCAAAGCAGGCACTTATTGCAGGCTCAAAGCGGTGTAAGGAGCTGAAGCTGGCGGTTGCAAGCACGGCGGATATTCCTTTGCCTGATGAAAGCTGTGATGCCGTTGTCTGCGTGTTTGCGCCTTATTCTGAGTCAGAGGTACTGCGCATACTAAAAAGGGGAGGCGTGTTTATAAAAGCCTTTCCGCTTGAGGAGCACCTGATTGAGCTGAAATCCGCAATCTACGATAAGCCCTATAAAAACGAGGTGAGTCTGAGCTTTGACAGCGCCTTCAGACAGCTCACACTTGAGCGTGTAACAAACGAAATCGAACTCGAATCAAATGAAGATATTATAAATCTTTTTAAAATGACACCGTATTACTACAAAACGGGAAAATCCGACCAGCAGAAGCTTGAAGGCTTACAAGCTCTTACAACAAAGACCGAATTCGGAGTTATTGTACTCGAAAAGCAATAATATACAATATTTACTTTTCTTATAAAAAACAGTTGTTTTTATTGCCAATATATTGTATAATACTAATGTGTGTAATTGCGCACAGAATTCAATTTTAATGGTTCATTTAAAATAAACTAAAAAGGAGATACCGACTTGAGTTATTACATTGGTGTTGACGGTGGCGGAACAAAAACCGCTTATGCCCTTTTTGATGAGGACAAAAAAATGGTTGCTATGGTCAAGGGACCGGGAAGCAATCACGAAAATATGGAAGGCAGCTTTGACGAGGCTGCGGATATCATCTGGGACGGCCTTAAAAAGCTTGTAAAGGAAGCAGGCATTTCTCTTAAGGATGTTTCTTTCACACTTATGGGACTTGCAGGTATTGACCATCCGTATCAGCATGATGAGATGCAGAAGCGTCTTCTTGACTACGGTCTCGAAAATTTTGAGATTTACAACGACGGCTTCATTGTCGTAAAGGCAGGCTCAACAGGTCCTGCGGCAATCGGCTTCAACTGCGGAACAGGTACCTGCTGTAATGCTATTGACTCCGACGGCAAGATGCTTCAGCTTGCAGGTCTTTCTGAGTTCTCGGGTGATGTCGGTAACGGCCATTGGATTGCAAGCCAGACCTACAAGAGCATCTACGACGATGTATATCTCGGCATCCGCAAGACTGCGCTTACCAAAATGGTATTCGATGAATATAAGCTCTCTTCAAAGGAAGAGTTCCTTGCACTCGTTTCAAGGTTTGAGGAAGAGGATGCAGACAGCTTCATTATGCGTCTTATCGACTTTTTCTTTGATGCGGCAAAGCTCGGCGACAAGGTAGTTCTTGATATCATCGACTATATGGCAGAAAGAGGAGCAGCTCTCATTGCGGCTCACCTTAATACACTTAACTTTACGGATGAGGTTGTAGAGGTTGTTCTTTCAGGTTCAATCCATACAAAGCTTCCGTCAGAAATTTATCTCAAGGCGCTTATGGATAAGGCTGTCAAGGCAAGCGGAAGAAAGCTCAGCTTTATCAAGCTCACACAGCCGCCCGTAACAGGCTGTGTCAACTGGATTTTCCAGCAGTATAAATAAGAAAGGGTTTTTCAGATGAAAGAAATTACAGTAGCCGTTATCGGTTCAGGCAGTACATATTGCCCCGAGCTCGTTGATGGTTTCATCAAGGCTCAGGATTCACTCAAGCTCAAGAAAATTTCCTTTATGGATATTGATGACAGAAAACGAAACATCGTCGGTGATCTTTGCATCCGTATGCTCAAAAAGGCAAACATCGATTGCGAGGTTGTTCTGACAGATGATGTCGATACAGCTCTTCAGGGCGCAGATTTCGTTGTAACACAGATCCGTGTAGGTAAGCTTCCTGCCCGTCACCTTGACGAGAGTATTCCCAAGAAATACGGCCTCATCGGTCAGGAGACAACAGGTATCGGCGGTATGTTCAAGGCACTTCGTACAATCCCTGTTATCAAACACATCTGCGACAGAATAGAAGAGATCTGTCCCGATGCATGGCTTATCAACTTTACAAATCCCTCAGGTATTATCACTGAGTTTATTCTCAACAATACAAATGTAAAGAATATCGGTCTTTGCAATGTTCCTATCGATATGCTTGACGATGTCAAGGAAATCACAGGTGAGGATGTTGATATTGAATATGTCGGTCTTAACCACCTGAGCTGGATTACATCTGTCAAGAAGAACGGCGAAGAGCTTCTTCCCGGACTTATCGAATCAGGCTTCTCACCGAAGGTTATGGCTAACATCAAGGATGACGGCTTTGATCTTGAATGCCTTAAGGCTGTTCAGGGACTTCCCTCATCATATCTTCAGTATTATTATTGCAGAGAGGCAAAGCTCGAGCATCAGAGAACAGACGACAAGACAAGAGCTCAGGTTTGTATGGAAATCGAAGAGCAGCTTCTTGAGATGTATAACGATGAAGAGCTTTGCATCAAGCCCGCACTTCTTGATAAGCGCGGCGGCCACAAGTATTCACTTGCAGCAGTTTCACTTATCAACTCGCTTGCAAATGACATCAACGATGTTCAGGTTGTCAATGTCAAGAATAACGGAACACTTGACTTCCTTGATGACGATGATATCATTGAGGCTCCGTCAATCATCGGTGCTGACGGCGCAAAGCCGATTAAGGTTGAAAACTTTACAAACAGCCACATTATCGCACTTATGCGTGTTGTAAAGGCTTATGAGAAGTTTACTGTTGAGGCTGCAAAGACAGGCTCAGACGAAGCGGCAATCAAGGGACTTCTTGTTCATCCTCTTGTAGGCGACTGGGAAAAGGCAACAAAGTGCTATGCAGAAATGAAGGAAGCACACAAGGATTTCCTTCCCGAGTTTGAGTTTTAAATAAAATATTGCATATAAAAACGAGCGTTGATACGAAAGTGTCAACGCTCGTCAGCTTTATTATTTTATTCTGTAATTTCTTCCTGCCTGCCCTTGGCTACATCAAACCAGAAGGTAACACCGCCGTCAGCGTTGTCAACACCGCACTGCTGTGAGTGGGCATCCTGAACAGCCTTGACGATTGAAAGACCGAGTCCGAAATGACCTTCGGAACGAAGTCTTGCGGCATCCTGACGGTAAAAGCTGTCCCACAGCTTCTGAATATCCTCGGGCGGAATATTATATCCCGTGTTGAACACCTTGATACGGTAACAGATGTCAAGATCCTCATAGCTGACAATTATCAGCTTTTCGTCACCGCCGATATATGAAATTGCATTTGAAATCAGATTGTTGATAACAAATTGCAGCTTCGAGGTGTCGGCATAGCCGTATATCTGCTCGTCGATTCTGCTTTCGGCAGTAATGCTGTTTTTCTCAAATACCTTTTGATGAAGCTTGAGTCTGTCGTCGATAAAATCGTTTATTGAGAAATGTGTACACTTCAGATCGCCAGAATGCTGAATGTTTGAAAGACTCATCATATTGACAACAAGATCAGTCATTCTTCCACACTCTTCAATGATTGTGTCACAGTATTCCTCGGCGGCCTTATGGTCATTGAGCACATATTTGATACCCTCAGCATAGCCCTGTATAATCGAAATCGGAGTTTTAAGCTCGTGTGAGGTATCGGCAATAAACTCAGCTCTTGATTTTTGTTCAATCTCTTTTTCTTCAAGCTGAGCCGCGAGGAATTCAGATTTTTCGACAAGATTTTCCTGAGTGAGCATCAGAGACTCATAGAGCATATTGATGTTAAAAATCGCATCATCGGTATCCGTCTTGAATATATTATCGCGCGTGGGAATCCGTATAGTCTTGTTTTTACCCTCAGCCATAACCTTTGTAACATGGTTGATGTCGTTAAGCGGTTTTGTGATTCGTGTGATGTAGAAATAAATCGCAATAGAAACCGCAATGAAAATAACAAAGGCAATAATGATAGCAGAAACAGCGATAGATTTTGCCTGTGATTCGATTGCCGAATGATTGATTGCAGCTACGAAAAGGAAGCTGCCGTCCTCACTCGGTGTGACAAGCACGAAGTGCTCCTCCTTGGTCAGGGTATTTGACGAAATACCGACAAAGGAGCCGTCATCATATTTATCCTGAAGCTCAAAGGGGGAATTAAGATAGTCAATAACAGGCTTTGGCTCAGCGGAAGAGACAGGCGTACCTGTATCACCGTTAAGAATACGGTAATAGTATTTTGAATAGACATTCTTATCGAATTTATCGGTGTTTATATCGCTTTTTGAATAAATCTCAATCAGCATATCCTTATCTGTTTCGATAGCCTCAATTTCATCAACAGCTGACGGTGAGCTGAAGTCGATGCCTTGCAGACTTGTTGCGGTCTGTTGCATCTGAAGCATATAGGTGCTTTCAATCATACTCATATAAAACGAGCTTGACGAAAAAAGAACGACCGAAACGATAAGAAGGAAAATCAGAATAAACTGAACAAAGACCTGTACCGTAAGATTCGGAAAAAGCCTGAACGGCTTTTGCTTATAGTCGGTCAAAATCAGTTCACCTCGATTTTGTATCCGATGCCGTAGATTGTTTTAAGATGCTCAACACCCCAGGTGCCGAGCTTACCGCGGAGTCTTGCAACATGGGAATCTACATTTCTTGCATCGCCGACATAGTCATAGCCCCAGATGTCATCAAGAAGCTGTTCTCTTGTGTAAACTCTTCCGCGGCTTGAGATAAGCTTCTGAAGGATGTTATACTCCTTGAGAGTCAGCTCAACGGGCTTGTTGTCAATAGTTACCTGATGAGCCTCATTGTTCATTACAAGGCCGTCAAGGGTAATGATATCCTTTTCGTTCTTTGCGCTGCGGATATTTGCCCGTCTGAGCAGAGCATCGATTCTCTTCATAAGCACGGTCGGACTGAAGGGCTTGGTCACATAATCATCCGCACCTGCATCAAAGCCGGTGATTTCATCAAATTCGGCGCTTCTGGCCGTCAGCAGAATAATAGGAATGCTTGATGATTTGCGGATCTGGCGACAGATTTCCCAGCCGTCAACCTCCGGAATCATAACATCAAGCAGACAAAGTTCAATTTTCGGATCAGTGTTAAATATGTCGAGAGCTTCTTTACCGGTCGATGCTTCAATAGGCTCGTGACCTGCGCGGCGTAAAAAGTCACAGACAAGTCTTCTGAGCTTACTTTCGTCATCAGCAATAAGTATTCTTGCCATAAGGTACACTCCTTCAAAATTATTCACCATAATTCTATCATATTTTTCTGTTTAAGACAAGAGAAAAAAAGAAGACGGTATGAAGTTCAACACTTCATACCGTCTTTGTCGCATTTATTTTTTTAGAGTTTCGGTAATTCCCGCCGCAAGACCTGCCGCGCCCTGAATTTCCGAGGGGATAATAATTTTTGTTGCCTGACCGTCAGCAGCCTTCTCGAATGCCTCAAGCTTTCTCATTGTCAGATAGCCCTCGCACGGATTAGCATTGTTGATGAATTCGATAGCCTGAGCCTCAGCCTGCTGAATAGTTCTGATAGCCTCAGCCTCACCCTCAGCCTCGCGGATTTTTGATTCCTTGACAGCCTCAGCGTGAAGGATTGCGGCTCTCTTGTCTGCCTCAGCGGCAAGGATAAGAGATTCCTTCTTACCTTCGGCAACAAGAATCTGACTTGCCTTTTCACCCTCAGCACGGAGAATTGATTCACGGCGTTCGCGTTCAGCCTTCATCTGCTTTTCCATCGCGTCCTGAATTTCACGCGGGGGAAGGATGTTCTTGAGCTCAACTCTGTTTACCTTGATGCCCCACGGGTCAGTTGCTTCGTCAAGAATGCCGCGGATTTTAGCATTGATTGTATCTCTTGATGTAAGAGTGTGGTCGAGCTCGAGCTCACCGATGATGTTACGAAGGGTTGTTGCGGTAAGGTTTTCGATAGCAGAAATCGGATTTTCAACACCGTATGCATAAAGCTTCGGATCTGTAATCTGGAAGAAAACAACCGTGTCAATCTGCATTGTAACATTATCCTTTGTGATAACGGGCTGGGGAGGGAAGTCCACAACCTGCTCTTTTAAGGATACATTTCTTGCGATTCTTTCAAAGAAGGGGATTTTGATATGAAGACCTGTCTGCCATGTGGTTTTGTAAGTGCCAAGTCTTTCAACAACATAAGCTCTTGACTGGGGAACAATTTTTACATTGGCGATAACCAGAACGGTAATAACCATAAGAAGGAAAATCAAAATAATTATTGCAACATATTCCATAATATAACTCCTTATTTAACAATCAGTTTTGCGCCTTCGATTTTTTCAACTGTTACAAGCGCGTCTTTTTCTACTTCCGAGCCGTCGACTGTCCTTGCCGTCCATTCAAGTCCGCCGATGACAACCACACCCTTACCGTGAATGTTATCAATCGGTTCCGTCACCACAGCGGTCTGTCCTATAAAGCGGTCAGCGTTTGTCGGCTCTTTGTGTGTTTCGGTAAAGCGTTTGACAAGCGGTCTTGTTACCAGCAATGTGATAGCCGATACTGCAACAAAAATCAGAACCTGAAGCCAGATATCAAGGTTAAATGCGCTGGCGATAAGACCTCCGATCGCACCAACTGCAAACCATATCGTTACAAGCTGAACCGTTACAGCCTCGATTACGACAAGTGCAACAATGAGCACTATCCAGAACCACAGCATGCTATCACCTCCATTCTTTTCTCCGAAAATTCTCTTTCGGGATTAACTAAAGTATAGCATACTGTCATAGCACTGTCAAACGCAATTACTGTTAAAAACAAGGCTCAAAAATAACACTTTTTGTCAAAAAATGTTCTTTATATCCACTTTTTCGGTTTCGCGGATATGATAAAGCTGATTAAGACATTCGTTAAGAGTCTTGATATATTCCTCGGTATTGCCCTGAAGCATATAGTTTTCAAGACACATAAGACCTGTTTCAAGGTTTTCCAATTCGTGATGAGTCAGAACACAGCCTAAATACATCTCTTGCTTATCCCACATTTCAGAAATCGCCTGAGTTCGGCTTTTATCTGAGGCTGTGTCGGCTACCGTAATAATTCGGTCCTTTTCCATAAGCAGTATGAATTCATTTATTTTTTTGTTTGTGATTATATGAAAGCCTATGCTGCCTGCGAGCGTGACTGAGAGCAAAATGATTGCTATAATAAACCGCTTCATGCGTTTTTCTCCTTTTTGACGATGGTACAGTTTTCGTTCTTATCATAGAGCATAAAAAGGATGTCAGAGAGCTGTACATTGTTTTTCCGAAGCAGGCTGTCAAGCTTCTTGTCGGTCATATTGCATTCACCGAAAGCCTTTCTGATCACTCTGCCGTCATTGACAACCACACACATAAGCGCAGACGGATGAGGCTTTATGTCTATCATCTCGGCGGTAACAGTCTCTTTTTCGGGCTTGAGCATAACGCTGAGCTGACCGTTTGTTTCAACAATGGCATAGCTTACCGTGTTAATATCAAAAATGTTCTTCTGCCTAAGCTGTTCAAAAACATCGTCAACAGAAAAACGAAGCTCTCTGAGTTTTTTCTGGTCAATAACACCGTCACGGATGACGATTATGGGGTTGCCCTCGATTACACCTCTGAGCCTTGTGCTTTTAAGACATATAACAGAGCTGATTATTTCAAACGAAACGAGCAGAGCAATACAAACGATAGAATTTGTCAGCGGCATTCCGTTATCCTGCAAAGGAATTGCGGCAATTTCCGACAGCAGAAAGGTCACAACAAGCTCAGTCGGCTGAAGCTCGCCGAGCTGTCTTTTGCCCATCAGCCGCATACCGATAGTGACCGTAAAATAAAGAATAGCCGCCCGTATCAGAATTATAAGCATAATATCACCGTAATTAGTCTTTTCAATTAAATGTCAACTTATACTCCGTTTGACATTATGCATATTGAATGATATAATCAATAAGATATTCAAATACGGAAGAAAGGAAGTCAATCTATGAAAAATATTTATTTTGTTCAGACAAATTCGGTTTTCGGTTCAGGTGTCAGATCGGCTTATCTTCCGTATTCTATCGGCACGATTGCCGCCTATGTCTGGGCAGATGAGCATATACGAGAGGAATACTGCCTGAAAAAGTTTATTTTTATGCGCGACAGCGTTGATTCGATTGTCGGCTCAATGGAAAATCCGTATCTTGTGGGACTTTCCTGCTATGTGTGGAGTATGGAATTCAACAAGGAGCTCGCGCAGAAAATCAAAGAGAAATTTCCGTCCTGCCTGATTGTAATGGGCGGTCACAGCATTTCTCCCGACGCCAAAGAGATGCGGATTTATCCTTACATTGACTTTCTTACTCACGGTGAGGGAGAGGTGCCGACAAAGGAGCTTCTGCTTGCGCTGGCGGATAATACACCGCTTGAAAATATACGCGGACTTTCCTTCAGAAAAAACGGTGAGGTAATCACAACCGAGCCTGCACCCGTGTGTGATATATCTGATTTTCCGTCACCTTATCTTGAGGGGTATTTTGACGAGATACTCAAGGATAAAAGTATCAGATATTCGGTTATATGGGAAACAAACCGCGGCTGTCCGAACCGCTGTGCATACTGCGATTGGGGTGTTCTCAAATCAAAGGTAAGAATGTTCCCGATGGAAAGACTCAAAGCCGAAATCAAGTGGATGGCAGACAACGAAATTGAATATATTTATTGTAGTGATGCGAATTTCGGTCTTTTTGACCGTGACGAAGAAATCACCGATCTTATGATTGAGTCAAAGAGAAGCACGGGCTATCCCGAGAAGTTCAAGACCAATTTCACAAAGAACAGGGATGAATTCGTTTTCAAGCTCAGCTGTAAGATGTTTGATGAAGGACTCGGTAAGTCACCGACTCTTTCATTCCAGACAATGTCGCCTCAGGCTCTTAAAAATATCGGCAGAACAAATATGAGCCTCGAGCATTTTAAAAATCTTATGCAGATGTATACCGACAGGGGAATTATGGCTTATTCCGAGCTTATACTCGGTCTGCCGGGTGAAACATACGAAAGCTTTGCCGACGGCATCGCAACTCTTTTTGAATGCGGTCAACATAAGAGCGTTATTGTTTATCCGTGTGAGCTTTTGCCCAATTCTCAGCTCGGAAGCCGTGAAAGCGTGGATAAATATCAGATAAAGGTCTGTCGGACTGAGTTCAGACAGCATCATTCTGCGGTTGATCCCGAGGCGGTCAGGGAATACAGCGATAACATCATTTCGACTTGTTCAATGTCACTCGATGAGTGGAAGCGTTCATATATTTTTGCGCTTTATGCCCAGGGTATGCATACAATGTGTCTGACAATGATGATTGCGATTTATCTCCATAACGAAAAGGGGATAGGCTATAAGCAGTTCTACGAAGGGCTTATTGAATGGAGTCGGAATAATCCCGACACCCTTTGCGGAGGGCTTTACAGTGAGTGTGTCCGCTTTGTTGACGATGTAATTGACGGCAAGGATTCATTCAAAACCGTTTTTGAGGGCTTCGGCAAAACTACCTGGGGATTTGATGAATATATCTTTATGAAGGGTGCCGTCAATCCCGACAGCTTCTATTCGGATATAAGAGAATATATTGCAATGTATTGCTGTGATGAGGATATTATAGAAAACCTTATCAGATATCAGCGCGGAATCATCAAAAAGATGAATATGACACGGCTTGATATCGGGCTTGATTACGATTTTGAAGCATATTTTGATGCTGTGCTTAATAATAAAAAGCCTGAGCTTATCAGACGGAAAAACACCGTTACGGTAACGGAGGAGAATCCCGTTTCGACCATTGATGAGTATGCCAGACAGTATGTCTGGTACGGCAGACGCGACGACGCTCCCGTGTATTCGTCAAAAAGAAATAATTTAAAGGTAACTTATTAAAAAGGAGGATGTGCCGTGAAAAAGGTCTATTTTGTGCAGGCAGGCTTTGCGTTTGACAAGTCTGTTTATCTGCCCTATGCAACGGGCTGTCTTGCGGCATATTCCCTGCAATATGAAGATTTCAGACAGGCTTATGAAATCGGTGGATTTTTCTATAAGCGAGAGAATACCGATGATATAATAGCCCGTATGGATAATCCCTGCGTTGCGGCATTCTCGAATTATGCCTGGAATGTTGAATTCAACAAAGCGCTTTCTAAAAAGATAAAGCAGTTCTATCCCGAATGTGTGATAATTTTCGGCGGTCACAGTGTACGAAACGACAGTGCCGAGCTTCTTGAGGAATGCGATTGGATAGATTATTTGATTTTCGGAGAGGGAGAAGAAACCTTTTACAGACTTCTTATGTCCCTCGAAAACGCTGAGGATGTTACCGCGGTGAAGAATATTGCCTGCCGCAGTAACGGCAAAGCAATCTGTACTCAGCGCGGCGGATGTCCCGATATTTCTGATTTTCCGTCACCTTATCTTACGGGACTTTTTGAAGAAATTACAAAAACAGAAACAGTTGAGCTTCTGACGGTTATTGAGACCAACAGAGGCTGTCCGTATAAGTGCGCATACTGTGATTGGAGCGCGAAAAGCAAGGTGCGCTTTTTCCCGATGGAAAAGGTTAAGGCTGAGCTTAAATGGCTGTCTGACCATAAGATTGAATACTGCTTTTGTGCTGATGCGAATTTCGGTATGTTCAGACGGGATGTCGAAATTGCCGATTACTGCATTGAGCTTAAAAAGACAACGGGATATCCCGATGTTTTCCGTCCCTGCTACGCCAAAGAAAATGACGAAAATGTCTTTGAAATCTGCTCAAAATTCAACGAGTATCATATCGACAAGGGAGCAACAATGGCTTATCAGAGCCTCAGTGACGATGCGCTCAGAAATGTCAACAGAAAGAATCTGACCGTTGAACATTTCGCAGATATAGTCAAAAAATATAATCAGGCAAAAATTCCGACATATTCCGAGCTTATACTCGGTCTGCCGGGTGAAACCTATGACAGCTTCTGTGACGGACTGTGCAGACTGCTTGATGCAGGTCAGCATAACTCCGTGAGCGTATATCACTGTGAGGTTCTTCCTAATTCTATTATGGGAGACCCCGAGTATATCAAAAAATTCGGAATCATATCCAAGAAGGTTAAGTTCAATCACATTCACAGCGCTGAAGCTCAGGAGGAGGTGCCTGAATATTCCGAAATCGTGATGGAAACTGCAACGATGAGTAAGGAGATGTGGGTGAAATCCAATCTTTTCTCTGTCACGCTTCAATGCTTCCATTCACTCGGACTTCTCAGATGCTTCGCGGTTTATGCACATTATGAAAAGGGTATGAGCTACCGCGAGTTTTATAACAGACTCTTTGAGTTTGCGCTCTCAGACCCCGATACCGTTTTCGGCAAGGTGCTTGCACGGTATGAAGACAGGCTTACCCATTCACTTGAGGGCGATTGGAACTATCACAATCCCGTTTTCGGCAATATCGTGTGGTTTTTTGAAGAGGGAATGTTCCTTGAGTGTATGTATAACTATGACTTATTTGAGACTCAGATAGAGCCCTTCCTAAGATCGCTGAACATCGATGACGAGGTTTTTGAAGAGCTCAGAAAATATCAGAAGTCAGTTCTGCGCCGACCTGATAAGGCGGGCGAAAAACTGACTCTGAGCTATAATTTCACAAAATATTTTGATGATATTTATTCGGGCAATAACAATCCGCTTGAAAAGAAAGATGTGACGGTTGAATTCACCGAAAACCGTGTTTTTGAGGATTGGTATTCCTTTGCGAAGAATATTGTCTGGTTTGGCAGACGAAAGGGTGCGACGATGTATACCTCCGACAAGGAGTTATATAAAATTAAATAAAAAGGAAATGAGAAAATGAATGAAAAGTTAAGAAAGGTATCACTTGCCGTATGTGCATTTTTCGGCGTGTGGTTCATAATACCGATTGTTTTCAGCGGTATTGTCAACTTAGGTAACATTGCCGGAATTGCGGTGTGCGCCGTGTTGTTTTTGTGTGTATTCTTTTCAAAACGGCTTTTGTCGGCTGTCAGAAAAATACGCACAAAAAAAGTCGGAAAACTGCTTCTCTCCGCGGTTTGCTTACTGCTTTGTGCAGTAATTGCACTTACAGCTTTTGAAACCGTGCTGATGGTCGGTGCCGCTCTCAAGCGTCCTGAGCCGTCATCGACGGTTGTTGTTCTCGGCTGCCGTGTTTACGGTGAAAGACCGAGCCGAATGATGGTGGCGCGGCTGAAGGCGGCAAAGGCTTATCTTGATAAAAACCCCGACTCAGCCTGCATACTTTCGGGCGGTAAGGGTGATGATGAGGATATCTCCGAGGCCGAGTGTATGTACCGCTGGCTTATAGCTGAGGGTGTCTCTGCTGACAGACTTTATAAAGAGGATAAATCAACCTCGACTCGCGAAAATCTTTTATTCTCAAAACAAATCATTGATAAAGAAGGACTTAATAAAAATATAGCAATCGCAACAAATGAATTCCACGAATACCGTGCTCAGCAGATTGCAAAGGAGCTTTCTCTTGAAAGCGGAGCGGCTTCGGGTATGACGGAAATCTGGGTTTTTCCGACCTACTATGTCAGGGAGCTTTGCGGAATTCTTTATGAATGGATATTATAAAAAACAAGGACGAAGATCAGCTCTTCGTCCTTTATCTTTTATGCAGTTGTTTATTAAATGTTTGCAAACAGACCGAATGAAATTCCGCCGACAATCAGTCCTGCGATGAATACGCCGAGCGCGATAGTAGGCAACGCCCGTCTTATGCGGATATCCATTACTGCGGCAACGAGTGCTCCTGTCCAGCCACCCGTGCCGGGGAGGGGAACCGCAACAAGAATAAGCAAGCCCAAAACGCCGTATTTCTCAATGGTCGGTCTGTGCTTCTCCGCCTTCTTTTCCATTCTGGCGATGATTTTACCCATATACTTCCATTTTCTCATCCAGTCAAAAATCTTGCGGATGAAAAGAAGAATAAACGGAATCGGAAGCATATTGCCGACAAAGCAGTAGAAAAACGCACGAAGTGCATCCATTTCAAGCAGTCTCGCCGCAATAAGTCCTCCGCGAAGCTCAAGAACGGGGAAAAGGGAGATAACAAAAACCGTCAGCTCATTAGGGATTTTTGAGCTGAAAAGCTCAACCAGACTCTCAATTATCTGTTCCATAATTTTACTCCGATATCACTTTATTTTTTACCAGGTAATTATAAGCCTTCAAAAGAATTGACTTGTCATTTTCAAAGCGCAGCTTTGTCAATGCCTTGTCATAACCGAGCCAGATATAATCCTCAATTTCTTCTTTCTGAATTTTCGTCTGTGTGTCGTTGGTTGAGGCAAGATAAATGGTGACATTTTTTTCAACCTTGCCCTGAATGGTATATTGACTTTTTGTGATGAAATCAGGATGTATATTTATATGTATTCCTGTTTCCTCAAGCACCTCGCGGTATGCGGTCTGTTGGTCGCTTTCACCTAATTCAACATGACCCTTAGGAAAGCCCCAGTGTGCGCTTCTGCGGTTTTTGATAAGCAGAAATCTTATCATTCCGCCGATATTGCGATAAACAACCGCTCCGCACGAACGCTCATAAAGACAGTCGATGCTGTGATCGCGGTCCTTGACAGCGAAGTCAATGGCGCTGATGATGTCAATGTTAATAAATCTTGTGCTTTTGGGTGCTACTATCCAATCGATTTCGTTGCAGTCTGTGTAGCGTACAACTCCGATAACTCTGCCGTCAAAGCTGCGCACAGGGTGGTTGATGCCCATAATGAATGCGCCTTTAACGGGGGTGGTGTACTGCTTTGCGCCCTCAACCTCACCATAGTTGAGTTCATAAGTAAAGCCTTGCTCGTTGCTGTAAGAATGGATTGGATGAGTTACCTTAATGCGAACATATTTTCCAAGCATGTTCTTAACTCCTCCACCGCACCGTATGTGCGGATTAACCGCAGACGGAAAGTGAACAAAATACATTGCATTACCCGCCTGCATACTTTTTACCATAGTATTATACATACAATTTGTTAAAATAGCAATAGCAAATTTAGAATTTACCAATTTGTTTTGACATATATTTCAGTGAGGTGGTGGATTTGTGGCTTGCAACGCTAAAAAAACACAACATTATTCCTGTAATTATGATAATTCTGTGTCTGACGGCAGCATTTCTGCCTGCGAGCGTGGGCGCGGTGATGGGAACAATCCGCACAGTCCCCATAACAAAACTCAGATCGGATAAGCTTGCACTCACTGTGAATGTGTATGAAAACACGGATATCGATACGCTTGCTGCCGCACTCGGGGAGAATAAGGTAACCTTTTTTATCAGTGAAGAATTTTCTGACCTTCACGCCGATAAGGTAAAATGGCTCGCTCTTTCAGGGTACGGCATCGGGATTCTCGAAAAGGATTTCGCCTCACTTTCACAAAAAGAAATCAATGACCGCCTTGCCGAAAGAATAGAACAGCTGGCTTTTCTGACGGGCAAGAATACCGACCTTGTGCGGTTTGATAACATTAACCCTGACACATACAGTATTGGCGCGGTTTTCAGCCTCGGACTTTTCGCGGTGCAATGGTCAGCTGATGAGAGTAAGAAGCACTTTTCGGCAGGGGATATCATTCTTTTGACAGAAAAAGCCGATATAACATCCGTTCTCAAAAAAATAACCGCCGACGGCTATGAAACCATAGCGGTCAGCGGAAAACTATTAAGCTGATATATTATTTGATTTTTTCAAAATCTGAAGCACCGTGCTTGCAAAGCGGACATACGAAATCATCGGGCAGCTCACCCTCGTGAACATATCCGCAGATTTTGCATCTGTAAGCGCTCTCCGATTTAACCTCAACTGTCGGCGGCTTCGGCTTGATGTTAGCGTGATAATAGCTGTATGTTACGGGCTCATCCTCAGACAGAACATCACCGTCAACAACATTTGCGATGAACATCGTGTGAGTGCCGAGGTCAACACACGAATAGACGGTTGCACTTAAAAATGCACAGGTGCCGTCTGTGATGTAGGGTATGTTGTTTGCACTTCTTTCATAAGCTGAAAAGTCCTTGAACTTGTTGACGGTTTTACCGCTCTGAAATCCGAAATGCTTGAAAGTATCGAACGATGCCTTTTGTGAAAGCATTGATACATTAAACTTACCCGAATCCTTGATCATATCGTGAGTTTTGTTATCCTTGTTGATTGTAACACTTATTCTGTTTGGTGCGGTTGTCACCTGAATTACCGTATTGACAATACAGCCGTTGTCATATCCGTTTACATTTGCTGTTATGACATAAAGACCGTAACCGATTTTGAACATTGCACTATTATTCATTGGTATCACTCCTTTTATTATATTATACATAAATTTTTAAATAAAAAAAGATTGAAAACAAAAAAAATTTATATTATCATAATATTATTCCGAATAAGGAGGATATTATGAAAGATTTCAGATTCAGACAGGTTCATCTTGATTTTCACACCTCACCTGCGATTCCCGATGTGGGTGCGGCTTTCAATAAGGATGAGTGGCAGAGAACAATCCGACTCGGCCATGTTGATTCCATAACTGTTTTCTCAAAATGCCATCACGGATATTCGTTCCACCCTTCAAAGGTAAACGAAATGCATCCGACATTAAAGTTCGACCTTCTCAAGGCACAGCTTGATGCCTGCGCAGAAATCGGCGTAAAGGCTCCCGTGTATATTTCTGCGGGCTATGACGAAAAGGATGCAATCGCACATCCTGAATGGCTTCACAGACGCAAGGACGACATCAACGAGTGCGGAGACTTCAACCGTGCAACATTTCATCTTATGTGCTTCAATACAGGATATCTCGACAAGCTTCTCGCTGAGATTGAGGAGGTAATGCAGGTTTATAATCCCTGTGAGATTTTCCTCGATATCGTCGGTGAGAGAATGTGCTATTGCGCAAAGTGCCGTAAGGATATGGCTGGCCTTGGTATGAGCTACCTCAACGATGACGATGTCAAAGAGTTCGGCAAAAAGGTTTACAGACACTATCTCGATGAGGTTGAAAGAGTTATAAGAAAATATAACGATAAGACCGTTATTTTCCAGAATTCAGGTCATCTGTCAAAGGGCAGAAGAGACCTTGTTGACACACTTGCACACCTCGAGCTTGAAAGCCTTCCGACAGGCGGATGGAGCTATGACCATTTCCCGATGTCTGCATCCTATGCGCGCACAATCCGCGAGGATTATCTCGGTATGACAGGTAAGTTCCATAAGACCTGGGGTGAGTTCGGCGGCTTCAAGCATCCTAATGCACTCCGATATGAAGCTGCACTTTCACTTGCGGTCGGCGCAGGCTGCTCAATCGGTGATCAGATGCATCCGAACGGCAAGCTCAATGAGTCAACCTTCCGTCTTATCGGCGCGGCTTATGACGAGGTTGAAAAGAAGGAGCCGTGGTGTAAGAATGCAAAGGCTGTTGCTGATATTGCCGTGCTTTCCACCGAGGTTATGGGCGGTGCGTGGCACAGTGACAGCGTAAAGCCCGATATCGGCGCAAACAGAATTCTTTTTGAAACACACAGACTTTATAATTTTGTCGACCTCGAGGAGGATTTCAATAAGTATAAGCTCCTCATACTTCCCGATTCGTGGAGATTTGACGAGGCTCTCAAATCTAAGGTTGATGCGTTTCTTAAAAACGGAGGCAAGCTTCTTCTCTCAGGTGTTTCGGGACTTGACGAAAACGGTAAGTTCTGTGTTGATACAGGCGCGCAATATCTCGGTGAAAACACTTTCAGTCCGACATATTACATACCCGACTTTGACACCGTGAACGGAACAACAGAATATCTGATGCGCTCACAGTCACACCTTATAAAGGTTGATGATGCTCAGGTTATTGCCTACGGTCAGAATCCGTATTTCAACAGAACACCCGACCGCTTCTGCTCACATCAGCACGCACCAAACAATCCCGAGAGCACATATCCCGCAGCGGTTATCAAGGGTAATGTTGCTTACATTGCGTGGGATGTATTCGCAGGCTACGGCAAGTTCGGTGATTTCCACTATAAAGAGCTCGCTTCTTATGTCATCAACCGCCTTATGGGTGACGGCTTCTCAATGGAGACCTCGATGCCTGACAGAGGTGTTGCAACTCTTATGCAGCAGGAAGGCAGAAAGCTTGTGCATCTTCTTTTTGCGCACACAACAAACAGGGGAGAGAACACCGAGGTTATTGAGGATACAGTTCCTCTTTACAACATCAGCGTCAGCGTCAAGTGTGATAAGCCGAACAAGGTGTTTCTTGCTCCTCAGTTGCAGGAAATCCCGTTTGAATATGCTGACGGCAAGGTTTCGTTTATTGTTCCCGAGGTTAATATTCATCAGATTATTTCAATCGAATAAGAGGTATATTATGGAATTTTTAAAAGATTTGTTCTTTACCAATGTACCCGCAAGCATAGCGGTCATCTGTCTTGTCGGATATTTCTTCGGTATGGCAATCGTGTTCATTACAAGTCCGATAAAAAATGCAGAATCGTTTTCTGTCAAGCCTGTTGATAACGCAGGAAAAACAGAAATCAGAGTTTACTACGGCGGAATCTCGTTTGCTCTCGGAGCATTTCTGCTTTATCTTACAATCGCACTCGGAACACCAGTTTATTCCCTTGTGGGCGGTCTGTTCTTTGCAACAACGGTGTTTGTAACAAGAACGATTTTTCTTTGTGTCGACAAGGGCTGGAGATGTCCTTATACAAAGCTTGCAATTCCCGCCGAAGGCTTCTTTGTAATAGCCTTGTGGACCTGCTTTATTCTTTCAAAGGTACTTTATTAAAATGAAACGGTGCAATCGTCAGATTGCACCGTAATTTTATTCACAAAGCTTTTTTCTTATTCTTTCAATCGCATCGTCGGTAATACCTGTTGCCTTGATATAACCGATTATCGAGCCGTGCTTTTCCTCAAGCCTTTCAATCAGCTCCTCCATTGTTTCGGGAAGAGAGTAATGCTTTTCGCTGTTTGTGTCCCAGAGAATATCAGCGTGTGTCAGAATGTAAGGCTTGACATAAGTGTAGGTCTGCTGATAGTCGGCAATTATATCCTCCTTGGCGACTCCTGCAATACTCAGAAGAAGCATTGTCAGAATACCTGTTCTGTCCTTGCCGAAAAAGCAGTTATACAAAACGATTCCGTCCTTGGCATCAGCAATAGTGTTGAGCACCTTGGCAATATTCTGCATCTGCTTCTCCGCAATTTCAGCATAAATCTGCGCAAGCGGAAGATTCATACCCTCTCTCGTTGCGACATTGAACTCGAAGAGGGGAAGATTATAAATATCAGCGCCGTTGAGTCGTTCAAGATTCAGCGGTGTTTCTTCTGCCTCATAATTTCCGCGCAGGTCGATTGATGTGCCGATACCCAGCTCGTTGAGCTTCTCGATTTCCCAATCCTCAGGTCTGTTGACTATTCCGCAACGGATAAATCTGCCGAATTTTGTAACGCCGTCGGGTGTGGGATATCCGCCGATATCGCGGCAGTTGAGAATGTTTTCAAAAATATATCTTCTTTGCATCTTGATTCATATCACCTTGAAATAAAAAATGAAATAAGCACGATTGCGCCGAGAATGATTCTGTAAATTCCGAAAATATTGAAGTTGTGCTTTTTGATGAAATCCATAAGGAATCTGATAACAAGCAGCGATACTGCAAAGGCGGTAATCATACCGACAATGAGAATAACAAATTCCATAGCTGAAAAAGCAAAGCCGAATTTGAGAATTTTAAGCAAGGATGCGCCCATCATAGCAGGCACTGCAAGAAAGAAGGTGAACTCTGATGCGACTCTTCTTGATGTACCGATTGTGATACCGCCGAGGATTGTTGAGCCTGAACGGGATGTACCGGGAATGAGTGACAGAGCCTGAAAAAGACCGATAAGAAATGCATCCTTGTAGGTAAGCTCAGAAAGCTTTTTTACTCTCGGGCGAGTTTTTTTGTTTCTCATTTCAATTACGATGAACAGAATACCGTAAATAATAAGAGTGATTGCAACCGTGATGTGATTGTAAAGATACTTGTCGAGAAGGTCGTCGAAAATAAGGCCGAGAACACCTGCGGGGATTGAGCCGACGAGCACCTTCAGCCAGAGTCTGATGCTCGGCATTCGGAGCTTGAAATCCTTTTTGCCTGTCTCGGAAACAATGGTCTTGAACGGCCAGAGCTTGTTCCAAAACATTACAAGCACCGCGCAGATAGCACCGAGCTGAATGACGACCAGGAACATCTCAAAAAACTCTGCCGAAACGCCCTTGAACGAGCATATTCTGTCAAGCAGAATCATGTGTCCCGTGCTGCTGATGGGCAGCCATTCGGTGATACCCTCGATAATTCCGAAAAGAATTGATTTTAAAACATTAAGAATATACATATAAAAAACCTCCGGACCTTGTATATTTATATGCTGTGATAATCATTATACAACACTTGATTTGTGATTTCAACATAAAAAAGACCGACATTTCTGTCGGTCTTTCTGTGTCAGGTTTATTACCACTTGATTGTGTAGATTGACTTTGAGCCGAGGGGAATAACAGCACCCATCTTATCAAAGTTGATTGTCCACTTGAGGTCATAATCAGCTGTAAGAACATTGCCTGTCTTAGCGTCAACTGTGATTACAACTGTTGATGCAGGATAGTTCATGGTAGCTGTACCAACAAGGCTTGTTGCGATACCGGGGATGTTGTCGTTAACTACGCCGGGAAGGATAACATTGAATGCCTTGGGAGCGTGTCCGCCACCGTGCTTAACATCAGCAGACTTTGCATCAGCAACAGTTGTGAGCTTGATTGTGTAAACGCCGTTTTTCTCTGTGCATGAATATGATGCAACATCAGCTGCTGTGAGCTTACTTGCATAAGACTCGCCCTCAACGGGGAACTTAGCCTTGATATCAGCGCCTGTGTATGTAGCTGCGCCCTGACCGTTCTTCTTGAGCATATCGTCAAGCCAGCTGTCGCCGCCGAGCATCTTGTAAATGCCGCTGAGTCCGCTGGGAATTGTGGGAGATGCTGCAAGATAGTTAGTAACGCTCTTCTGATCAACAGCCTTAGCGTTTGTCTTTACCTTGTTTACTGCTGTGTTGAAATATGCAACAACCTCAGCCTTTGTCTGAGGAGCCTTTGAACCGCTGTCAGCAGGCTTGTTTGCGGGAGCATCTGTTGACGGAGCGTCTGTCGGTGTATCAGCAGGAGCGTCTGTCGGTGTGTCAGCGGGGACATCTGACGGAGTGTCAGCAGGTACATCTGACGGAACATCTGACGGAGTGTCTGTTGACGGTGCATCTGTTGAATCGCTGTTGCCTGAAACAACACCTGCAACGGGGAGAACTGACTCGCTTGCCTTTACTGCTTCAGCGATTTTGCCGAATGCTGCGTTAAGGCTTATGCAAACGATAACTGCGCAAAGCAGAGCTGCAACGCATCTTACGATGAGGCTCTTCTGTGCTTCCTTCTCAGGAGTAGTTACCTTTTCTTTCTTTTCTTTAACCTTCTTTTCTTTCTTGCTCATAATCAACAACCTTTCAGTTTTTTTGTCATTATACAACATATAAAAATTTTTTGCAATAGCCTGATAGAAATTCTTTGTTGGATTATTTCTATACAAAAAGCACAAATTGTTGATTGTTTTTTATACAGAAAAGCATTGACACAGGGTAATTATAATCCTATAATGTTGAATATCGAACTATTTGGAGGAATACTCTTGAATCAGGATAAAAAACTGGTCAGCGCACAGCTTCGCACGCTTTCGCGCAGAATCCACCGTTTTATCGAAAACAGTCCCAACAAAAGGACGATCGATTCGGTAACGGGTACAAACGGCTGGATAATAGCATACCTCGCTTTCAGACGGGGAGAGGATGTTTTTCAGAAGGATGTTGAAAAGGAATTTGATATTACGCGTTCAACGGCCTCAAAGGTGATTGATCTTATGGAGCAGAAGGGGCTTATCAGACGGCAGAAGGTTGAGTCTGATGGAAGGCTCAGAAAGCTTGTGCTTACCGACAAGGCAGAACAGCTCTCTTCACTGTTTGAGAAGGATCAGCTTCTGCTTGAGGAAACCCTGACAAAGGGATTCACGCCTGAGGAAAAACGGCTTCTGAATGAATATATAAGACGGATGAAAGATAATCTTAATACGGAGGGTGATAAAAATGAATAAAATAAAAATTCTGGCTCGGTGTATCAGGGAATACAAGCCTCAGACCATACTAAGTCCGTTGTTTATTGCCCTTGAGGTTCTCATTGAGGTTACGATTCCGTTTACAACGGCAAAGCTGATTGATAATATTGAGAATCAGTGCGAGATTTCGGTAATTGCAAAATACGGCGGAATTCTCGTGCTTCTTGCTGTGCTGTCTCTTATCTGCGGTGCACTTTCGGGCCATTTCTGTGCGGTTGCATCGAGCGGATTTGCCAAAAATCTCCGCCACGATCTTTTTTATGCCGTTCAGAATTTTTCGTTTGCCAATATTGATAAATTCTCAACCTCCAGTCTTGTTACAAGACTTACAACTGATGTCACAAATGTGCAGAACTCATTTATGATGATTATCAGAACAGCTCTGCGCAGTCCGATGATGCTCATTTTCTCGGTTATTATGACCTTGAGGATAAGCCCTAAGCTTACGCTTATTTTCCTTGTTTGTATTCCGTTCCTTGTTGTCGGTGTGACTGTTATGATGAAAACGGTTCTTCCGCTTTTCAGAAGCATCTTCAAAAAGTACGATGCGCTTAACAATTCCGTTCAGGAAAATGTCGGCGGAATAAGAGCCGTTAAATCCTTTGTCCGTGAGGATTATGAAAAAGAGAAGTTCACAAAGGCATCAAACGAGGTGCGCGATAACTTTGTCAAGGCGGACAGATTGCTCACGCTTTCGTCTCCGCTTGTTCAGATGGCGATATATGTAGTTATGCTTCTTATCTGCTACACGGGCGCAAAGCTTATAATTTCATCGGGCGGAACCGAGCTGACAGTCGGCGGACTTTCATCTGTAATGACCTACGGAATGCAGGTGCTTATGAGTCTTATGATGTTCACGATGACATTTGTTATGATTTCAATGTCTATGGCGGCCGCAAACCGTATTGTTGAGGTGCTCGAAGAGGTACCGACAATCCGCAATCCCGAAAA
Source organism: Acutalibacteraceae bacterium (assembly GCA_045540195.1). Classification (GTDB taxonomy): domain Bacteria; phylum Bacillota; class Clostridia; order Oscillospirales; family Acutalibacteraceae; genus CAG-488. The sequence continues at coordinate 8,594 of JAZQGS010000068.1, read as the reverse complement.
TCCCGTGATGCAGGTCTCAGACGGCAGCATAAAATTTGAAAATGTAAATTTTGCATATAACTCAAATCCCGATATAAATACACTCGAAAACATAAACCTTGATATCGCATCGGGAGAAACAGTCGGTATTATCGGCTCAACGGGTAGCGGAAAAACATCGCTTATTCAGCTCATTTCCCGTCTTTACGATGCAACGACGGGAGCTGTCAGTGTCGGCGGTGTTGATGTGCGCGATTACGACCTTACCGCATTGCGTGACAGCGTATCGGTTGTTCTTCAGAAGAATGTTCTGTTTTCGGGTACAGTCAGAGAGAATCTTTGCTGGGGCAATAAGGAAGCAACCGATGAAGAAATCAGGCGTGCCTGTGTTCTTGCTCAGGCGGATGAATTCGTTTCTGCAATGCCCGAGGGATACAATACCTTTATTGAGCGCGGAGGCACGAATGTCTCGGGCGGTCAGAAGCAGAGACTGTGTATTGCCAGAGCACTTCTGAAAAAGCCGAAGATTCTTATTCTTGATGACTCAACGAGTGCAGTTGATACAAAAACAGATGCGCTCATCCGTAAGGCTTTCCGTGAGGAAATTCCCGACACCACAAAGATTATCATTGCACAGAGAATTTCATCCGTTCAGGATGCCGACAAAATTATCGTCATCGATAACGGAAAAATCAATGGAATCGGCACTCACGATGAGCTGATTGAATCAAACGAAATCTACCGCGAGGTATTTGAATCACAGACGAGGGCAGGTGATTTTGATGACTAAACCGAATAAAAAGCAGCCTCCGATGCACTCTAAGAGACCCCCGATCAAAAAGGGTACCTTTAAAAGGCTTATGAGTATGCTTTTTAAAGAGTATAAGTGGATGCTGATTGTTGTTATCTTCTGCGTTATATTTTCAACGGTTGCATCAACCTCTGCAAGCCTGTTCCTCAATCAGATTGTTTCCCGTATCGAAGTTGGACTCAAGCTCGGGTGGAATGAAGAAACCTCAAAAAGCATTCTGTCGCTTATTGCGATGATGGGCGGTATTTATGTCATCGGTATCATCGCAACCTTCACACAGGGAATGGTTATGGCGGTTGTATCACAGGGCTTTCTTAACAGCAACCGTATAAAGATGTTTACAAGGATGCAGAATCTTCCGATCAAATACTTTGATACACATCCGCACGGTGACATAATGTCATACTATACAAATGATATAGATACAATCCGTCAGCTTGTGTCGCAGGCGTTGCCGTCGCTGATTATGTCGGCGCTGACAATCACCATTCTTGTTGCCTATATGCTTTATCTGAGCATATGGATGACGCTTGTTGTGTTCGGCGCAGTTATTCTTATGCTTTTCGTAACGAAGCATGTCGGCGGAAATTCTGCAAAATACTTTATCCGCCAACAGAAGGCAATCGGTGAAACCGAGGGTTATATCGAAGAAATGATGAGCGGACAGAAGGTTGTCAAGGTCTTCAATCACGAGGAGGAGAGCTGTAAGGCGTTTGACGAAATCAACAGCAGACTTTTCTCTGAGGCATCAAAGGCACACAGCTTTGCGAATATTCTAATGCCGATTATGGGTAATATCGGTAACATCCTCTATGTTCTTATCGCGTTTATCGGCGGTGTTCTTATCCTCACTCCGAATGTTCATAATCTCTCATTCTCGGGTCAGGCACTCGGACTTGCGGTTGTAATTCCGTTTATCAATATGACAAGACAGTTCACAACGAACATCACTCAGATTTCTCAGCATTTCAATCATATTGTTATGGCTCTTGCAGGTGCTGAAAGAATTTTTGAAATTATGGATGAAGAGCCCGAGGTTGACGAGGGATATGTAACTCTTGTCAATGCCAGAGAGGTTGACGGAAAGATTGTCGAATGCAAGGAGCGCACGGGCATCTGGGCGTGGAAGCATCCTCACGAGGACGGAACAGTCACCTATACAAAGCTTATGGGCGATGTCCGTATGGAGAATATGGATTTCGGCTACGAGGAGGGCAAGCTTGTCCTTCACGATGTCACACTCTACGCCGAGCCGGGACAGAAGGTCGCCTTTGTCGGAGCAACAGGTGCGGGTAAGACGACAATCACAAACCTTATCAACAGATTTTACGATGTAGCGGACGGCAAAATCCGTTACGACGGCATCAATATCAATAAAATCAAAAAAGATGACCTGCGTCATTCACTCGGTATCGTTCTTCAGGAGACAAATCTTTTCACGGGAACGGTTATGGAAAACATCCGTTACGGAAAGCTCGATGCAACCGATGATGAATGTATTGCGGCGGCAAAGCTTGCCAATGCACACGATTTCATTGTCCGTCTGCCGCAGGGATACGATACGATGCTTACCTCAAACGGCTCGAATCTCTCTCAGGGACAAAGACAGCTTTTGTCGATTGCACGCTGTGCGGTGGCTGATCCTCCCGTTATGATTCTCGATGAGGCAACATCGTCCATCGACACCCGTACCGAGTCGATAGTTCAGCAGGGTATGGATGCTCTTATGAAGGGCAGAACAGTATTTGTAATTGCCCACCGACTTTCAACAATTCAGAATTCAGATGTAATTATGGTGCTTGAAAAGGGCAGAATAATTGAGCGCGGCAGTCACGAAAAGCTTCTTGAAGAGCAGGGTAAGTATTATCAGCTCTACACGGGAAATTTTGCCGCAGAATGATTAAAAGCCGATGTGTTCTGTTGAATTTTCAGGGCACATCGGTTATAATAATTAAATGTAATAAATTTTCAGATCCGGTGATTTTAGTTATGCTTCAGTTATATTGGTCAATCGCATGGGTGCTTGACATTCTGTTGGTTTTAAAATTCAATCTTGTGAACGCCGTATGGGATATATGGCTTCCTGTGCTTATGCATATCGTTATTTTAGCTTTGTTCTGCGGTCTGCATCTTCTTTTTCTCATTGCCTATTCGTTTACCGTTGACGGCAATGAGGAGGTCACAAACATACATAACTCATACAGATTTCTTCTGTTGTATTCATTAAAGCTTTATTTTCAGCTCGCTCAGGTGAAAATTCGTACAACGGGCCTCGAAAAGCTGCCTGAGGATGACAAATTTCTTTTTGTGTGCAATCACATTTCAAGCTATGACCCGATGGTCGCAATGTGGACACTCAGAAAAAAGAATCTTGCATTTGTGTCGAAAAAAGAGAATCTTCAGATAAGATTCGGCGGAAAATACATTCTCAAATCAGGCTGTATCGGACTTGACCGCGAAAACAACCGTCAGGCTGTCAAGGCAATCAATAAGGCGGCTCAGAATATAACCGACGGCATCAGTTCAATGGGTATTTATCCCGAGGGCTGGGTGAATAAAACAGGTGAGGGACTGCTTACATTCAGAAGCGGATCATTTAAAATAGCGAAAAAAGCCAAGGTGCCGATAGTGGTTGCGGCTATTGAGAATACCCGTCAGATTGACAAAAACCGTTTCCGCAGACCGACTGAAATCCGTTTTAAAATACTTGAGGTTCTTCCCTATGAAAAAATTGCTGATATGAAAACAAACGAAATCAGCGAAACAGTTCACGGAATAATCTATAATGCATTAGAAAAGAAATAAGGTGCTCAAAATGTATAATCCTAAAGAAATTTCAGAAGAATTAAAGAAAATCTATCCGTGCAGAGTTGAGCTTCACGCCCACTCGAATCCCGCAAGCGGGTGCTCTGAGGTGCCGGCGGACGAGCTTGTGAAAACATTCTGTGAAGCGGGTTATGACGCTATCGCGCTGACCAACCATTTTATTGCGGATTCTGTTCACGCGAAGTCAAAGAAGAATGCTATTGAAAAGTTCACTAAGGATCTGAGTCTTGCTCAGGAGACAGGTGATAAAATCGGAATTAAGGTCTATGCGGGCGCTGAGCTCAGATTCCATAAGCACAGTGATAACGATTATCTTTTTTACGGCTTTACTCTCGATGAGCTTTCCGACATCTATGATTATTTGAGCACTGATCTCGAGACCTTTGTCAGAGATTATAAAAAGGAATCCTCACTGCTTATCCAGGCGCATCCGTTCAGAAGCGGAATGATCAGAATGGATTCTGCGCTTCTTGATGCTATCGAAGCCTTCAATGTTCATCAGAACCATAACAGCAGGGTAGCGGTTGCCGCGAGATATGCGGCGGCAGAGGGTAAGGTGATGACTGTCGGTTCGGATTATCATCATCCGGGCTTTGCAGGCATTTCGGCAACCAGAACGAAGCTTTTGCCGAAAGATGAGGCAGAGCTTATATCAATTATAAAGAACGAAGACTTCCTAATCGAAATCGGCGGAAGAATACTTTTATAAGTTATCAGACACGGACGGCTAAGCTGTCCGTGTTTTTTATAAAAATATACGCAAATCCGATTACCGAAAGTGTTGATTAGTTTCCGAATGTGTGGTATTATAGCATTGTCGAATTCGATATACTTATTTGGAGGAAGAATTATGTTCATTGAAGAAAGACAAGAAAAAATTGCAGAAAGAATAAAAAACAACGGAAAAATTACTGTTGCTGAGATTACAAAAGAATTTGGTATTTCGGATGAATCAGCTCGAAGAGACTTGCGGTTATTAGCTAAAAGCGGTATTTGTAAGAAAACTCACGGTGGTGCAATTCTATCAAGACAAATTGCATTCAGTAAACCACAGGGTGTGACTTGTAAGGATATAAATGAAATAAAACAGAATTATCTTCAAATTGCAAAAAAAGCTGTGTCAATGATAGAAGAAAATGATGTTATATTTATTTTATCAGCAACTGTGGGATACTTAATGGTTAAAAATATACCTGAAAATTTACACATCAGAGTTGTGACGAATAGCACTATTCTTGCTGAGGAGCTGCGTCAAAAAGAAAACATTACTACAATCTTACTTGGCGGTGAAATGGATTCGAAGGGTAATTTTTATGATGCTTTTGCAATAGATATGGTAAAGAAATTACGCTTTGATAAGTGCTTTATTACATCAGCTTGTATATCGTCAGATTTTGGTTTATCGATTCATAAATCACAGGCGATAAGTTTTTGGAATGCTGTTATTGACAGTTCCAAAACATCAATCGGTCTTTATCCGATAGAAAAAATTGGCTTTGATTCTGTTGTTAGTATTTGTTCTGCAAATAGATTAGATTATATCATTACTGATTGGAAACAAGGAAAAGAAGAAGAGCTAACTGCGTTTTCTGATCAGGGTGTTGAGATAATTAAGGTAGCTGAAACCAATGAATAGGGAACAGTATTTAAGAAACATTATACTTGACAGATATTCAAGTCTGAGGCAGTTTGCCATAGTAGCGGATATACCATACAGTTCACTTATGACACTGTTGACCAGGGGGATAGGCGGCTCAAGTTTTGATACAGTAATACACATCTGCAAAATACTGAATATTGATCCTAATGATATTTGATGAAGAAAAGCATCCTGTGATAATGAACAGGATGCTTTTTCTTATGTATTGTTTTTTTGCTTAGTTTGTAATTTTGTATATCATAAAAATCTTTTACAACATTCCAACTAAATCATCCCCATCGAAATCTTCGTACAGAGTCCTGTCAAGCAAATCCATATTTACATCCGAATACTCAACCTCTTTAGAATAGCTGTACATAATCTTGACTCTTGTTTCAAAATCGGGTGACTCTGCATAATTATAAATTCTGCCCGTTACTATACAGGCGAAAACTCCGTATTTTACCTTTGTCAGCACATCATAATCATAAACCGCCTTCAGCAGATATCTGAAAATATAATATTTCATCAGCTTTTCAAAATCACTGTGATAAAGCTCAAATATATTTTCATTCATCTGAATGCTTTTAAGCTTGTCTACAAAAGCCTGCCGCTCGGGGCTTATATACTCCATATCTTTAAGAATACTTATACAAAAATCAAAATCTCTGTTCTGCGGTTCGTCAAAAAAGGCTTCGCCGTCAATTTCTTTCTGAAGACCTGCGGCAAGGCCGAGTACAGAGTTTACCTTTTCCCGAAAGCACAGCTCACGGTTTTCCAATACTGCAAGCATTTCACATCTTAATTCAAGCAGAACCCTGAGGAAATCCTCGTCCGTATCATATTCCTCATCAGCACAGTCTTCGTATTCAATCAGAGCGGAGGGCTGATTGTCCTCAAGAATTATCCGAGCCGCCTCGGGACACCCGAAGCCGAGTCCCATCTCACGGAATTTTCCGAAATCATCAAAGAATCTCGGGAAAAGGGTGCAGGTTTTACTCAGCGCATCTTCACCTGAATCGAGCTGTATTTCACAAAGATTGCATTCGTTCAGAAAAGGACATCTGTCACCGTCACAAAGTGCGAAAATATTACACCCGTCCTCATCGCGGATAAGATGCTTTCTGATTTTATCTCCGAGCTTACCGTTTATCAAGGAATACTTTTCGGCTGTCTGCGCATCGATATCGACCTCCCAGCCTATACAGCAGGTGTCGGGACACAGTCCGCCGATACACCTGAATTTATCAAAATATGTAGGAACAAAAGCTTTGATTTCAATCACCATCCTGACTGCCGTTATTTTAACATCTTTTGTACCTTTCGGCAAGGGATATTGCACTTTTGATTTAGCTTGAATTTTAAAAAAATAGTGATATAATATTATGGTATCTGTTACGGAGGTGAGATTATGCGAAGCAAGAAGGCTCTTATGAATACGGCGGCATCTCTGATGCTGCAATTTGTTACTGTTATATGCGGCTTTATTGTTCCCCGTTTAATCATCGGTACCTACGGCTCCGAGGTCAACGGCCTCGCTTCATCCATCACACAGTTTCTCGGATATATCACTCTTTTCGAGTCAGGCGTAGGCGGTGTTGTACGCGCGGCACTGTATAAGCCTCTTGCCGATAATGATACTCAGAAAATCAGCGGAATCGTAAAGGCAACTGAAAACTTCTTCAGAAAAATCGCATTGATTTTCGTCGGATATATGTTTGTTCTTGCAGGCCTATTTCCGGTACTGGTCAATAAAAGCTTTGACTGGGTATTTACCGCAGGCCTTGTTGTTATAATCGGTATAAGTACCTTTGCTCAGTATTATTTCGGTATGACCTATACCGTCCTGACTCAGGCGGACCAACGCCGTTATGTTACCGCAACCCTGCAAATTTTTACAATCATACTCAATGCGATTCTGGTTGTGATCTTTGCAAAGCTCGGCGCATCGGTGCATATTCTGAAGCTCGGTACGGCCGCCGTTTATGTGCTTCGTCCGATTATACTTAATATATATGTACGAAGAAAATATAAGATCGATAAAACCGCTCAGCCCGATACACAGGCTATTAAACAGCGCTGGGACGGACTCGGACATCATATTGCATATTTTGTCAACCTGAATGCTGATGTCGTAATCCTGACTCTTTTCTCCAAGATTTCTGCGGCGTTTTCTATCGCCGAGGTTTCTGTTTACACGGTTTATCATGCAGTCGTATACGGAATTGTCAGTATAACAAGCTCAATTTCTTCAGGTATTGAAGCGGGCTTCGGCAATATGATTGCAAGAAACGAAAAAGAAAACCTCAATGTTAAATTCGGCCTGTATGAATTTCTGTCATATACCATAGTGACGGTTATGTTTACCTGCGCAGGAATACTGATTATTCCCTTTGTGAAAGTTTACACAGCGGGAATAACCGATATCAATTACATCAGACCTGCATTTGCATACATTATAGTAATGGCTTATGCGGCTTATGCAATCAGAACACCTTATAACATTCTTACCCTTGCCGCAGGACATTACCGACAGACAAGAAACGGCGCGTTTGCAGAAGCGGCGATAAATGTTGTGATATCCATGATAGGCGTTTACTTCTGGGGTATCGTCGGTGTGGCACTCGGCACACTGTGCGCAATGGCATTCAGAACCGTTCAGTATGCGTGGTATCTTTCAAAAAATATTCTTGAAAGAAAATTTTCGGTATTTGTCAAAAGGGTAGTCACATCAGCTGTCGCATCCGCACTTTCTGTTCTGATAGTGAATCTGTTGCCGAAATTAACTGTCGATTCCTATTTGTCGTGGGTCGTCTTTGCAATAGAAGCTGCAGTTATTACCTTGTTTATTACCTTGGCAGTCAGCCTTGTTTTTTCAAGAAAAGAATTATTAGGCACTGCCGAATATGTCAGATCAGCTTTCCTCAAAAAAAGAAAAAAATAATTAAAAAAATTTGAAATTTTTTCTTGACATTGAGAAAAAGCGGTGATATAATGATTTCACTTTCCGCCGCGAGATCGGCGAGAGTGGTTAGCACCTTGAAAATTAAACAACGATGAAAACAAAACCCTGAAAAGATTTCTGAGTTTTGCGAAAGCAAAACGTACTTTACAGAGATTTCGGAAACGAAATAAAAAATAATCGTCAGCAATGACGAAATGAGCGATTAAGCTCTAAGAATGGTTTAAACACCAAAGGGTGTTTAGATATAATTTTTAGAGAGTTTGATCCTGGCTCAGGACGAACGCTGGCGGCGTGCTTAACACATGCAAGTCGAACGATGAAATTATGACGGAGGCTTCGGCCAACTGAGTGATGGATTAGTGGCGGACGGGTGA
>JAZQGS010000067.1:0-40250 GCA_045540195.1 Acutalibacteraceae bacterium | reverse complement strand
GAGCTTGAAAAGCAGGGAAAGGTGCTGATACTTTACCCGAGGGAGTGCTTCGGGGTCAAGACAGCTTCGAGGAACAAGGAAGGTCTCGAAAAGCTTTATCAGCTCGGATATAAGGATGCGGAAAAGATTAAAGCTTTTATTAATCAATAATATAAGGTCTGAAAGGAAGATAATATGCTTTTAAAGGTTGTTTTACTTATTGCATAAATCGTCAAACGGGCTTTATGAGAACAATCGTTTTTATAAGACAATGGCACAGGTCAATTCACAGCTTTAAAGCTTAAACATTATATCTATAAAAAGCACCCCCGACATCAAACGATGTCGGGGTGCTTTTTACGCCTTTGTTACATCGCAATATCTGCCGATTATGAATTTTGTTCTCGGGAACAGTGCTTTTTTGCCGCGCACCGTTATGTTATCGAGCTCGACCTGAACCGTGTTTGTGTCGCTGTCGGTACCTGCGATTTTCGGCTTCATATATGATGTATAAGAAATGTTTCTGAAAACAATGTTTTTGATTTCAAAGTTTTCCGCTTCCTCGTCATAGATTTTTACGAGAATCGGTCTGCCCTCATCGCGGAAAATCTCGATGTTTTCAAAAAGGACACCGTCAATGCTTCCTTCAGTCTGCTCCGCTACAACAACGAGAGAGCCGATTCTGTCGTTATCCCAGATTCCGTCGCGGTAAACAACAGCACAGTCGCGGAAGGTGACATCAGAAATTCTCTTGTTGACCTCGCCCGTAATGCCGAAGCATCTTGCATAACCGCCCCACGCGATGCAATCAGAGAAGGTAATATTTTTGCTGTCCATATTTCCGCCGAGAGCCTTGACCTCAAAGGTGTCGTCAGCAACTCTTGCAAAGCAGTTTTCAACGGTTACATCGTGGCTGTTGCATATTGCAAAGCCGTCACAGTTTCCGCGGTTGCCGATGATATCAACATTGTCGATTTCAACGCCCGTACAGCAATAGGAAATGAAAGACCATTCGGGAGAGTTGATGATTTTTATTCCGCTGACCTTGATGTTATTACAGTTCGTGAAAACTACACCGCGTCTTTCACGGCGGTCAAGTCGGGTAAGGTCGATTACGCCTCTGCCCGTAAGGGTGATGTTATTGCAGTTGTAGAAATTGAGGAAGGGATATCGCGTAAGTCCGATTGAATTGTGATACCACGCGGTGTCTTCAAAATATTTATTTTCATCCTCGGCACAGTCAATGTCAAAGAGGTGGTTGGCGATAACATAAGCACCCTCTCTGAGATAAATTACCTGGTTGTTCTGCGAAACAAAATTGACATAGTCATATTCGTAAACACCTTTGTCAAGAACAATAACATTCTCTTCGCCGTATTCCTCGATGTATTCTGCAATTTCTGCATCCTCATCAATTTGGTCACGGACAATAAGAGTGTAGCCGTAATACTGATTTGCATTGTTGAAAAGGAAGGTATAAATTCCCGTTTTGTCGATTGAAGCGGTCACGGTGTTATCCTTGCACTGAGCCTCAACGCCGTGAGATTCGGGAAGAACGATAGCGTTTTTAAGCTCGACATCAGCGCCCGTGATTTCAATGTTGAACGAAAAATCCTTGCTCGAATCAACATAGATTTCAGAGAAGGAATGAAGCGTGCCCGTATCGTCAACGCGGATAAACACAACCGAGGCATAAACGGGGATTTCCTCTCCGCTGACCTTTGCGGTGTAATAGGGTGAAATAATGATACCGTTGATGTCGTCATATCCGCCCGACTGAACATATTCGGGAAGCTGAGCCGATGCACGGCCGACGAGCTCCTGCTCGGTAAGTCCTGCCTCCTCGAGAGTTACGATTGCCTCGTCGGGATAACGAAGCGCCGAAAACTCAAAATCCTTGCTCTCGGGATTAACCGTAGCGGGGAAAAACAGATTTGAAGCGAGAACAGAAATAGTTGTAAAAATTGTAAGAAAAAATTTGATTATTTCCTGCATAATATTTCCTCCCTGATTACATCAGAATGTATGTTTCGTCTACCTGTGTTTCAAAGCTGAGAATGCTGCCGTTTTTCTCTGACGGAACTTTAAGAAGGTCTGAGAGTCTGACAACGGTTGTCTTGCCGTCGCACTCAACCTTACAATGTCTGCCCGTAAGGCTCTTGATTGTGAGTGAAGCTATAATACCCTTTTTAAGCTTTGCGCTGACGAGAAATGCTCCGTCTGCGCGCAGATTTTCAAAGGATGCGTCAGATTTTTTATCCCAACAGGGGAAAAGCCTGATAACGCCCTCGTGTCCCTGTAAAAGCATCTCGTTGATTGTCGCAGGGATTGTCGTCAGATGTTCGATTCCGCCGCCGTGGTGACGGAACATTCTGTTGGGAAGAGCGAATTCCTTTATGTTCTGACGGATTCCCTCAAGCAGAAATTCGGGATCAACACCGATTCTTGCGCCCGCAGGCAGATAAGAGTTAGAGCCGTTATCGTCAAGGCGTCTGTCGTTGATAAAATATGTATTTCGTGCGATTTTTAAAAGCTCCTCACCGGAATCAAGTCCGATTTGCGAAGCAGGATAAATGTGCTGAAGACCGACGGTGTTTTCGTTTCTCCAACGGATGCCGCGCTTTGAATAGCGGAAGCATTTTTTGCCGCGCTTTATGAAGGTGGGGAAGTCGCTCAGGTTTTTGATGATATCCTCCCATAAGGGATATTTTTCACTGTTCAGACCGAGCTCCTTCGCCATATCGTAAACTCCGTCAAACAACAGCTTTACAAGTCCGAGCGAATTGATTGCGTTCACTGCCTCAATCTGTCCCTTGTGAGTCAGGTATCTGAATTTTTCACAGCGATAGTACGGAATTTCGTGTGCCGCATCATTCTTGATTACATATCTGCCCTTTTCCTTGACGAGATAATCCTCCCAAAAGGCGGCGACATTCAGAATAAAGTTATAGTAGTTTTCGCGCGCATAGGCCTTGTCATAGGTCGAGAACCAATGCATAATCGGAATAACGCACGCATAAGCGGCGTGACTCTTCTGACCGAGGAAAAGAATACCGTGCTCCTTACAGCCGGGCAAAGTATAAACATCAAGTGCCTTCGGGCCGAAGCTGACGGGGAAGGCATAGCCCTTACAGCCGAAAAGCTTTGCGAATTTCTCAGCGTTTTCGCTCATATCGTTGACGGGTGCCATATAGCCGTCAAAAAGCTCGGGATGATTGGCGGAAAAAATGCAATAGTACGGCGCCTCGTAGTTGTAGTTCATATGATAATCTCCCGCCCAGGGGAAGAAATCATCGGTTATGAAGTTGCCGAAAAGACCCGGAGGGAACGCCTTGTTGCCCATACAGCCTGCAAGGTGATAAAGGCTTGAGTTATAAAAGCCCTCAATCTCCTTATCCTCAATGGTTATTTTAGAGGCGGAGAAGAATTTCTCCCATTTCTCCTGAGTGCGCTCCTTACCGCTGTCATATTTGCCGTCCAGCGCCATTTCGATTCCTGTTGCAGTATAATCGGTGCTGTCAAAATTCGTAACGACTGATATGCAATAGCGGATGTATTTAAATCCGTTTTCCTTGCGCGTGCCTATAACACGGCTGCAGACCGTTACCGCCGATTCAATTCTGACCTTTTCTCCCGAAAACCTGCGGCAGTGACACTCAACATCCCTTTCGATGAAGGTTGAGTTTTCAGAATTGCAGGTGTCGGGCATTTCGATTTTAACTGTCGGGAATGACTTGCCGTCGGATACCTTTATTTCAAAATAAATACGGTTCTCAGGCGCAACAAAAAACTCCATTGCGATGTTACCGAAGGTACACTCGAGCAGGCCCTTGTTAAAATACTGTCTGATATTGTATTCGGAAAGACCGACATCGCTGATTCTGATATTACCGACAGTCTTGATTCCGCCGTCACTGTTTGCACCCTCGGAGAATTTCCAGAAATCACATTTTGAAAGATAAATTATGAGATCCTTTTCATCGTTGTCAAAAACAACTCCGAGGTCGCCGTTGCCGCACATTGCGCCCGCGGGGATTTTGTAAAGAATCTTGCCGTCAACGGTGTTGACGGGTTTTGCCGTTATTTCATTAAAATAGGTATTCATTTATTTCACCTGAAGTATAAAAATCAACAACGGGGAATACCGCCCTGAGCAATATCTCCGTATTATCATTTAAGATGAACAAGAATATATTCCATCGGGCGGTATCCGATGAATCTCTTGAACTCAACGCCGTCTTTGAAGGCGATTATGGCAGGGATTGAGTCAATCTTATATCCCAGAGTGACAGAAACATCCTCATCGACATTCATCTTGCCGACCGAAAATTCGGGATGCTTCTCAGCAAGCTCCTCCATAACGGGCTTCATTCTCTGACACGGCTCGCACCAGTCGGCATAAAAGTCAACAAGCACCGTTCCTTTTTTTGAAATAAAATCCTTGAAAGTATCCTTTTTAAGCTCTGTTACCATAGTTCAAAACCTCTCAGTCTTTAGATTTATAATAAAGCATACAGTGACAATATCCCTCAAAATCGGGGTCGGCAATCTGCGCCTTGAATTCCTCGCATATACATTTATATTCGGGTAGCCTCTGAACGCGGCAGGGGCAATAGCCGTCCTTCGCCTTGAGTCCGTTTTTGATTCTTTCGACGGTCTGTTTATCCTCATTGAGTCTTACTGACATATCATCACCTCTTATCATATTATAGTCTGTTTTGGCTGCTTTTTCAATCTTAGTTGAGATGATTTCTGAAAAAAGCAGGCCAAAACACCTGATTTTTTATATAAATTTTCAAAAAATACAGTTTTTCCGGATGCTTTAAATCGCAAAAGTATTGCAAAAAACGGAATTATGGTTTATAATAGTCTAAATATTTTTCTGTCACCGCAATATTGCAGTTATGGAAAATAAAAAATATGGAGGCAATTTTTATGAAGAAAAAATTAGCAATCGTAGTTTCTCTTATTCTTGTTTTTGCAACGCTCTTCTGCACAGCTTGCTCAAACAACAAGCCTGATGTTGATCCTGCACAGGGTCTCGCATCAACAGCAATCAATGTCGGTACAGGCGGCACAACAGGTACATACTATGGCTTCTGTAACACAGTAGCAACTGTTCTTAACGAGAAGGTTGGCTCAAAGCTTACAGTTATGTCATCAGGTGCATCCAAGGCTAACATCCTTGACATTGATGACGGTATCGTTCAGATGGCTATCGTTCAGAACGATGTTATGGACTATGCTTACAACGGAACTTCTCTCTTCGAGAAGGACGGCGCTATCAAGTCATTCTCAACTCTCGGCGCAGTTTATGCTGAGGTTTGCCAGGTTATCGCAAGAGCAGACTCAGGCATCAAGACACTCGCTGACCTTAAGGGCAAGAAGGTTTCTGTCGGCGACAGCGGCTCAGGTGTTGAATTCAACGCTCAGCAGATGCTCGGCGCTTATGACATCACTTTCGAGGATATCGACAAGCAGAACCTCAGCTTCCAGGCATCAGCAGATGCTCTCAAGGACGGCAAGATCGACGCATTCTTCTGCACAGCAGGTGCTCCGACAGTTGCTATCACAGACCTTGCAACAACAACAGAGATCGTAATCGTTGAGATCGATGCTGAGCATCTTGCAGCTCTTCAGAAGGATTACGGCTTCTATGCTGAGTACAAAATCCCTGCAGGCACATACAAGGGTGTTGACAAGGATGCAACAACTGTTGCAGTTAAGGCTACATTCATTGTAAGCAACGACCTTTCAGAGCAGGTTGTATACGAGCTCACAAAGGCTATCTATGAGAACAAGGACGAGTACACACACGACAAGGCTAAGGAAATGAGCCTTGAGTATGCTGTATCAAGCATCTCAGTTCCGTTCCATCCCGGTGCAGAAAAATACTTCAAAGAGGTTGGCGCTATTAAATAATGAGCCACAGGCTTTCGTCTAAGTTTAGAAAGTTAATCGCAGCAGCCGTTCTGATGATTTTCATTACAGCGGCTGCTGTTTCTGTAAAAGCTCTGTCTGAGGAATATCTGGTTTTATACGATTCTGATACCGGTAAGACGCATATAACCGAAAAGGCAGAGGAAGGTATGATGTTTTCTGTCGAGTTTATTCATTCGGTAAACCAGTCCGTAGTAAGGGACACCTTCAAAATCGAAAACGGAGAAATCCGTGCACATTCCACTCTTTACCGCGCATTTGGCGCAGGGGTTCAGACCGCACTTGACGGCGACCAGAAAATCGAGTATGACGAAGAGGGGAATATGATAATTACAGGTTATGACATAACCTATGATCCGCTGAGATATATTGTCGGAACAGTATCTGACCATATTCTCACGCTCCGTGGCGAAGAAATCAGTCTGCGCAATATGTGCGGAAGAAATGCAAGGGTTGTTTTTGAAATCGTTACGGGTTACGAAATTCTGACGAAAGGAATGAGATAATGTCAGAAACAAACACAAAGCCCATCACTATGTCGAATGATGAGGACGAGGTTATTGATGTTGATCGGCTAATGGCGGACTTTGACAAAGAGTCAAACACCCGTCATTTTAAAGGTATATTTGAAAAGATTATCAAAATTGCAATGGTGCTTTTCTCAGTCTATGTTATGTTTGACGGCTGGACAGGCACAATGGAAGAAAGACAGAAGATGTCGTGGTTTATCGGTGTAATCGTCTTTATGGCGTTCATCATTTACCCCGTCAGCAAGAAAGAGAAGAAGAGACCGAACCGCGTTCCGTTCTATGATTATATTTTTGCGGTGCTCGGCGCAGGCTCGTTCTTCTATTATGCAATCAACTGTCAGGCAATCGTTGACAGAGCTTCAAGAATCAACGAGCTTGATATCGCAATCGCAATTATCGGTACGCTTCTTTTGTTTGAGGCATGCCGAAGAGTTGTCGGCTTGCCGATTGTCTGTGTTTCCGCGGCATTCATCGCTTATGCGTTCATTATCAACGAAACAAATCATCCGCTGAGAATGATTATGTATAAGCTCTTGTATACAACTGAGGGTATCGCAGGCACTCCGCTTAATGTCTGTGCATCATTCATTGTATTGTTCATCATTTTTGCATCCTTCCTTGAGCAGTCGGGTATCGGTGCATTCTTTGTTGATCTTGCAAACTCAATCGCAGGTAAGTCAACGGGCGGCCCTGCAAAGGTTGCCGTTATCTCCAGCGCAATGGAGGGTATGTATTCAGGCTCGTCTGTTGCCAACACAGTCGGCAGCGGCTCCGTTACAATCCCCACGATGAAAAAGTGCGGCTACAAGCCCGAGTTTGCCGCAGCGGTTGAGGCGGCTGCTTCAACAGGCGGTCAGATTATGCCCCCGATTATGGGTGCGGCGGCTTTCCTTATGACAGAGTATACAGGTATGCCGTATTCACAGATTGCCATTGCCGCAATTCTTCCCGCTGTTCTTTATTTCACAGGCATCTTTATGATGATTCACTTTGAGGCTAAGAAGCTCGGACTCAAGGGACTTCCCAAGGAAGCAATTCCCAACTTCTTCAAGCTTGTCATCTCAAAGGGTTATCTTCTTCTTCCGGTTGTTGCACTCGTTATTGCAATGAATCATTTCTCACCAGCAAAGGCGGCGATTCTTGCAATCTTCTGCGCAATCGGCGTAAAGCTCATCGAGGGTATTGTCAAATCAATCGTTCACAAGAAATTTGAGGTTGATTTCAAAATCTATATCCAGTCACTCGCTAACGGCACAAAGAACGCTATCGGCGTTGCACTCGCTTGTGCGGTTGCAGGCTGTATCTCCGCTATGGTTCAGCAGACAGGTCTTGCGAATGTGCTCTCATCGCTCGTTCAGTCTGCGGCAGGACTCCATCCGATCTTTGCACTTATGCTCACGATGATTATGTGTATCGTTCTCGGTATGGGTGTTCCTACAACTGCCAACTATGTTATTATGGCATCGATGGTTGCACCTATCCTTATGAGAAGCCTCGACATCCCTGTTCTTGCAGCTCATATGTTCGTGTTCTATTTCGGTATTGTTGCCGACATCACACCGCCTGTTGCTCTTGCAGCTTATGCAGGCTCCGCGATCGCAAAATCCAATCCGATGAAGACAGGTGTTACGGCAACGAGACTTGCTATCACAGCGTTTATCGTTCCCTACATCTTTGCGTTCAGCCCTGAGATGCTTATCATCGGCTCAGATAAGCCGTGGTACGAAATTGTGCTTCTTGTTATCACAGCGCTCTGCGGTATCTTCATTGTTTCCGCAGGTATGGAGGGCTACCTCCTCAAGCCGATGCCGTGGTGGCAGAGAATCATTGCTCTCGCAGGCGGACTTTGTATGATTATTCCGGGACTTGTAACCGATATCGTCGGTGTTGTTGCGATAGTTCTGCTCATAGTCATTCAGAAGTTCCTGACAAAGGATAAACCAAAAACGATTGCTTAAATATTATCAGATATGCTCCCTGCTTCGGCAGGGAGCTTTGTTTTATTGACAAAAATCCTGATAGGTGGTAAAGTTTTCAGGAAGGATAAAATTCTCTTCCCGAGAGAAAAAACCGTTTGTTGGCTGTCCAGCCGACAAGAAAAGGAGAATGATTATGTTTTTACAAAAAATCTGGGCAATAATCACCCTGCCGCTTCTGATACTCTCAATGCTTACGACTCCCGTCGCGAAGGATACGCCGACAGCAGACCTTGTTTCAACCCACAATTTTGTGTTTGAAAAGGCTCTGCTTATGGGACAGGGCATCACGACAGACGGTGAATATTATTATACAAGCGGCTCAATCACCGCACTCAATCTTACCGCGCTTGCAAAATTCACCTTTGAAGATATGACTATGGTTGACAGCAAGGTAAATCCGCTTCCCGAAAAATGCACAGACCGTGGCAACAACCACATCGGCGGAATCAGCTATTATGACGGAAAAATTTACGCTCCCGTTGAGGGCGGAGACGAGTGCTACGCCTGCATAGTCGTATTCGACAGCGAAACTCTCGAGCCGACGGGTGATATTTACGACCTGCCGAACGAGATTTATTCCGACGGTGTGCCGTGGTGTGCGGTTGACCCCGATACGGGCTATCTCTACGCCTCAAAGTGGACGGATATCGAGACAATTTATGTCTATGACACGGCAAACGAAATGAAACTTGTCCGTGAAATTGACCTTAACGGAATGGAAAAAATCCACCGCATCCAGGGCGGCGAATTTTTTGAGGGCAAGCTTTATCTTTCAGAGGATATTGAAAACAACGGAACAATCAAAAATATTCTTTGCGTCAATCCCGATACAGGCAAGGTGACTCTTGCCGCCGAGCGTGATGTCGGCGGTGACAATATCGAAGCTGAGGGAATGACCTTCGGCAAGAATGATGACGGCGCAGTAATGCATGTTCTTGATTACAACAAGATTATCGGAATTTCCGTAAGACATTATAAGGTTGATTTCTAAAAAGGACTTATCCTAAAACAAAACACCCGAAGAAGAATTTTCATTCTTTTTCGGGTGTCAGCTTTTTATGGGTGATTTATCTTGCGACAATAAATGTCATTCTCTCCTGAAGGGTGAGCTTGCCGTGCTCAGCGTTATATCCGCCGTGGTCGCTTGTTACGATTATAAGCCAATCCTCGGTTTCATAGGTTGCTCTTGACTCAACAGCGTTGACAATCTCTCTGCCATGAGTCTCAGCGTCGGCAAATGCCTTCTGATAGTCGGGGTTGTTGATAGAGAATCCCGTGTCGTGACCTGCGTGGTCTGTGTGCTCGAGTGTCAGGAAGATAAAGTCTGAACAGTCTGCGCGATTAAGGTCTGCAACGATGTTTGCGGTTGTGCCGTTGTCGTCGTCGGCATCAAGGAAGGTTACATTGAGATTCTTTTCTTCACAGTATTCTTTTTCAAGAATGTATGTTGAAAATGTATTTGAGAAGTGTCCGTCCCACGAAGCATAGAAGGCTGAGGAGTCGATTGTACCGTCCTCAACTGCGGTTGTCAGAAGTGTGAGGTGGTCGTTGGACTTGCGGATTGAGTTACCTGTGATTCCGTGAACATCAGCCCACTGTCCTGTAAGAATTGAGCACCAGCCCGGTGCGGTTGAGGTATCCTGTCTGTTGATTTCGGGATAGTTCACGCCGCCGCAATATGCGATTTCAGCCGAAGCGCCCGTGTCGAGAAGATAGCTGATACAGCCCTGACCCTCACCGTCAAGAAGGGTGAGCGCATCGGCACGGCAGCCGTCATATCCGATAACGATAACCTTCTTTTCAGTCTTGCCCTCAGCGAGAGGTGCGTTGAGGTGATCGACGATCATATTATATACCTGAGTCTGCGGAGTTGCCGTTTCGATAGTGTTTGAATAAGCGGTGACGGATTCGACATTCTCAATATAGATTTCACGCTTATCATTAAAGTTTGTTCCGGAAATTGTGCCGAATACGGTCATAAAGAACGATACGACAACGCAGATTACCTTCTGAAAAAACAATAGCATAACAAACAACCTTTCATCATTATTTATTAAATTATAACTCTTTTGTAATTTTATTCAAGGGTTTTATTTACTTTTTGCTTTAAACAAATTATAATAGATCTTGTAGGATTGGAGGCTTTGGTATATGAAAAGCATAAAACGATTCATTTCATTTTTAATGGCGGTGTTTATTATGGCAGGAATTTCAACAACAGGCTTTGCGGCGGACGGCGCTCAGCGTGAGGGCAATTTACAGTTCGGTGCTGACGGCAGATTTAAGATTATGCATGTCACCGACACACATCTCGAATATGAAAATGTCGAGGCATCGGTGTGGCTTATTGCCAAGGCCTGCGACAAGGAAAAGCCCGACTTAGTGGTTGTGACGGGCGACAATGTTCAGAACTATGACGACGCAAATCAGACAAAAGAGATTATCGATAAGCTGATGAGCGTTTTTGAAGAAAGAAGCATTCCCACGGCAATCACTTTCGGCAACCACGATTCAGAGGTCGGCGCAATGTCTCGAGAGGAGCTTATGGCTTATTACAACACATACTCCTGCTCGGTTTCGGTTGATGACGGTGAGGCACTTTCGGGCTGCGGAACATATAATCTTCCGATTCTCTCGTCTGACGGCTCAAGGGTGAAATTCAATGTCTGGGTTTTTGACTCCAACGATTATGACGGCAACGGACATTACGGCAATGTCAAGGCTGACCAGGTCGAATGGTATAAGCAGACCTCCGATGCGCTCAGGGCTGCAAACGGCGGTGAGGCTGTTTATTCAATCGCATTCCAGCATATTATCGTGCCCGAGGTCTATGAGGCACTCAAAAAGACAGACAGAAGACGCCTTTTCTCTTACAGCCACATGTATAACAAGGACGAGTATTATATGTTTGACCCGAACTCACTTAATCACGGCACGCTGACCGAGACTCCGTGCTGCGGATATGAGAATGACGGTCAGTTTGATGCACTTGTCGAAAAGGGTGATGTGCTCGGTATTTTCTCGGGACACGACCACACAAACGCCTTCGGTGTCGAATACAAGGGTATCGAAATCGGTAATACTGTCAGCACAAGATATAACGGTGACGCGTTCTCTTCACAGTACGGCTACAGAATGTTTGTGATTGACGAGAACGATACAACAAAATACGAAACCCGTGCTGAGCATTGGTATGATATGTTCAGTATTAAGGATATCAATGACCTTCGCGCCTCGGGTGACGATTACGGATATAAAACCGCACTCGATGTTTCGTTCAAGGGCTTCTTCCAGAAGACAATCCATAAGCTCGGCAGAGGTATTGTTTCTCTCTTCTCGGGCAGACAGATTTCTTATCCTGATTGATGAGGTGGTTTTATGATGACAAAGCTTATCAGTATTCTTGTATCAATTTTAATGTTCATTTCACCTGAGCTTCCCGCATTTCTCGACCTGCCTGCGATACCTAAGGGGCAGGAGTTGAAGCTCGACGAGCGCTTTGAGCTTGTCTGGGAGGATGAGTTTGTCGGTGACGAGCTTGACAGAACAAAGTGGGACGATAATCAGTCGGTCGACACTCTGCATTGGGGTCCCATCCGCAAGGGCGGATACTGGCACAAGGATATGATTGATGTGCGCGACGGAAGTCTTGTTATTTCTACCGAATACAAGTCAGCTCCGCTTGAGGGCAACACCTTCGGCTCACCTGATTCCTACGGCGCAGGCTATTATACAGGTATGGTTGCAACCGCAGGCAAGCACGAATTCCTCTACGGCTATTTCGAGTGCCGCGCAATTCTTCCCAAGGCTACGGGTATGTGGTCAGCCTTCTGGATGATGAACGGCGGTGTCTACGATGTCAACGATTCCGGTGAGGACGGAACGGAGATTGATGTCTTTGAGTCTATGTCCTACAAGGATGTCTGGTGGGGTGCAGGTGACTGTGTTCAGACGGGCATTCACTATGACGGCTACGGTGAGGGACACACGGGCGTGGGACTCGGCAAGTGGTTTGCTAACAATCCTTATGAGGAATTTAACACCTACGGCGTTGAGTGGAACGAAAACGAATATATTTTCTACATAAACGGCATCGAAACCGCAAGAACATCTGCGGGCGGAGTCAGCAAAAATCCCGAATATCTCATTCTTTCATGTGAGGTTGCAGGCGATAACGGAATCGCTTACGCTGACAGACACGGTGTCGGTCCGATTGACCTTGAGGATGGCGAGAGTGCCGAATTCATCGTCGATTATGTAAGGGTTTATCAGTATAAATAAGAGGTGAATTTTATGAAAAAGTTATTTTCCTGCCTTATGGCGGCAATTCTGATTTTATCGTGCTTGTGTATGTCTGCCGACGCAGAAAGCGGATATCTTCTCGTGACGGATATAATCCCGTCTGACGGCTCAGCCGATGTTGCCGATGCGATTCAGACGATTATTGACGAGAATCCCAACAGAACAATCTTTTTCCCCGACGGTGTGTACCTTGTTTCAAAGCCGATTTACACTCCCGCCGAGCCGACAAAGAGCGTTTCACTCAAGCTTTCCGAGTTTGCCGTCATCAGAGCGGTCGGTGAGTGGAAGTACGGTGAAGCAATCATCCAGCTCGGAGGTAAGGACCCTGCAAATAATACCCACACTCCGGGCAGCAATTATTCACTCGAGGGCGGAATCATTGACGGCAGCGGTGTCGCAAACGGAATTTCGGTAAACAGCGGCAGAGAAACCGCAATCCGCAACACCTCAATCAAAAACACGGTTGTCGGCATTCATATTATGTACGGCGCGAACAGCGGCTCATCTGATACGGATGTCACGGGTGTCAACATCATCGGCACAGGCAGAACGGATTCGGTGGGAATTCTTCTCGAGGGCTTCGACAACACAATCACGAATGTGCGAATAGGCAATGTTTTTACGGGCGTTCACATCAAGTCCGCAGGCAATATGCTTCGTAATGTGCATCCGCTTTATTATTCGGATTATACAGACTATCAGAACAGCTGCGGCTTTCTTATTGAAACGGGCAACAACTGGCTGGATTACTGCTACAGCGACCAGTTTGCGATAGGCTTCCGCCTGACAAGCAACGGCGCGAGCACCCTGCACGATTGCTTCTGTTACTGGTATTCGGCGGGTGACGGCACACAGACGGCTATCAGGGCTGACCGCCAATTTGATGCGATTGTAACTAATTTTAATGCAGGCTTCCACGGAGATGCCGAAAATTGCTTTGTTCTGACTGTCGGTGAGCTCGGCGGTGACGGAACAATCGACAATCTCACCGTCAATGAGAATCTGGTGACGAACAAGACACATAAAATGTATTCTGAGGATGCAGGAATTTTCGCAAAGATTTTCGGATTTTTCAGCTTTGTGTTCAGCCTCATCAGCGGATTGGTTAAGTAAAGATAAAAAAATAACGACGGGCTTGATGCCCGTCGTTTTGTTGTATATTCTTATGCTGCAGCTCTGTCAATCATAATCTGCGCTGCCATTGAAACCTTACCTGCATCTGCGTTATAGAGCGGATATGCGTGAGTTTCAGCGATTCCCTTATAGTTTTCCATATAAGTAACTACGCGGTCAAGGTCGTTTACAACTGCTGCTGTGTAAACATTTGAGCCCCAATAGAATGCATCGGGATAATCAAAGTTTTCCCAGTCATACTTGTCGCAGAACTTGTTATAAAGCTTGAGAGCTCTGTCTGAACGCGGACAGATAAGTCCGAATGCGATCGGGAAGAGCTGAGCTGTTGCGCTGGGATAATATTCATCCCAAGAGAACTTGATAGCGTCAAGGTTAAGTGTCTTCTTGACTGCAACCTTATAGTTGCCGCTCAGGGGCTTCCAGAGCTTGTTTTCAACTGCCTTGTATATATCGTCAACAGCTTCTGCACACTGAGTTTCGATAGCCTTGCTCTTGTCACAGCTTACCTTTGTGAAAAGCATACCGCAAGCTCTTGCGCCTGCATAAACCTCACAGTTATCCATAAGGTATTTGATTTCATAGTCGGGCTTTGCCATTGTAAGGCCGTTATGAAGAGTTGAAAGCATAGCGTTGATAACACGCTGAATGTTGTCTACATTGTTAAGGATGTATGCGCTGTCACCTGTCTTGTCATAGTACTTGTTGAGCACCATAAGGAAGGTTGCCGCATAAGAGTCTGTCGAGTCATAAGAGCCGAGACTCTTTTCCTGAGTGATTTTGCCGTCTGCGAGTGTAATCTCGTAATCATAGATTGTACCGTCAACACCGTTATAGTCTGAGGATGCGGTGTTCAGGTGAGCAAAGTGCCAATCCATATACTTTTTAACATTGTCGGCGTAATCGTCGGCTCTGTCAAGAAGTGCGAGTGCTGCAAAGTCTGCAAAATAGGGATTCATCTTAACTGTACCGTTTGCTGTGTATGTCATGGGGATCGCGCCGTTCTCAAGCTGAAGTGAGGCGATCCAGGCTGTTTCACTCTCGACAATACTTTCAAAGAGAGCAAGCTGCTCAGCCGTTGCGGCATTTGCATCTCCGGAGGTGGGGGGACAGTCGCCGAGACCTACGCCGAAGATTGAAAGAACTGCTGAAAGAAGTAATGATAAGAATGATTTCATAAAAACGCCTCCTTGGTTTTTGTAATTCCATTTTAACATAATAAAAATAAAAAACAAGATGGCTTTACGCCCAAAATTGTTGCGAAACTTTGTATAATATGCTATTGCGCTTTCAATATATTGAAAATAAATTATGAAAAATCAACAATTATCAACAAAAACCACTATAGATAGAGCTTCTCAAAGCCGTTAAAACGCAAAAGAAACGAAAGATACTGACGAAAACAGCTCCGTTTTTTTACCGCCGACCACCTGAAACTCCGCCGAAACCGGCAAAATTTAGTGAAATTTTCACGAAGTGTTGCGAAATTATGGCAAAATATCCGCCCGATTGCGTCTCATCGGGAAGGGGAGATGTTGTGGGTGCGATATTATATTGTATCGTGAATATAACAAAGGCACACTCCCTACGAAGCGTGCCTCACGGATTTTTTTATTTCGGAAGAAGCCCCCTGAGCTTATACGGCTCCTTGGTTGTGATATTATCGGGGCCGAGTGAAAGAACTCTGCGCATATCGTGTGAGCGGTTGACCGTCCAGACAGAAACAAGCAGTCCGTTACGGCGGAAGGCGTCAATGAGCGCCTCACTCAGGTTGCTGTGATGAAAGTTTATGCCGACTGCGCCGCAGTCTCTGACCTTATTTACAAGAGAAACGAGATATTCCTTATCCTGATTGTTTGCAACGGGGTGATTCAGATAATACGGCACGCCCGGACACTTTTCTCTGACTGCCGCAACATCGTCCTCGGTGATTCCCGTGAAAAACATACGCTCAAGAATGCCGTGCTTCTCGGCGAGGGGGACGACCTTTTCGAGGTGAGAGGTTGTCTTGACATCGACATTGACCTGAAGACCTTCAAATCTGCTGACCTTTGCGAAAGCCTCGTCGAGTGAAAACTCGTTGCCTGTCGGCTCGTCGTGAGAGAGCACGGGCTCACCGTTCTTATCAAAGCGCAGGTCAAACTCGACAATCTGAGCGCCGCAATCATGGGCGGCAGTGATTGATGCCAGAGAGTTGGCGGGTGTACCCATACATCCCGTGTGTCCCGTTACTGTAAAGCCGTCGGGCAGCTTTGCCGGAGAAAACCGCTTTTTGAAAAACACAAGAAAGACCTCCGTTGACATTTATTTTTGCTTGTGGTAACATAAAGTATACATACTAAAGGGGAGTATATATGGCTTACGATATAGTCAGATGGGGTGCAGGACTTGTGATATTCCTTGTGCTCATCGCCATCCTTGTTTTGTTCACAAAGAAAATAGGCAAGGCAATTCTTGTTTCGGCATTTTCAGCCGTGGTGCTTGTTGCCGTTTCTCTGCTTGTACCTGTCGAAAATTACTTTTTCGGCTTCAATACGGTTGAGGATATCTACAACTACCGCTATCACGAGGCGCTTCTGACCTACGCTGAGTGCGACGAGGGCGTCGTGTGCGTCGGCAGAAAGGATTCGGTGAACACGGTTTATTATTCTTTTCAGAAGGATGAAAAGGGCTATAAGCTCCCGAAGCACCTTGTTTCAAAGGCGGTTTTCCGCTCGAGCGAACACGGAATATACTTTTTTGAAAGCTTTGAAAGTCAGACAATAATTATGACTCAGGTGACGGGCTCAGCTTATAAAGGTGTAGACTTTGAGCCTTGCAGTCACGGCTATTATTCATTCACCGTTGTTGACGGAGAAATCGATTATTCCGCGCTCACCTGTAACGGCGAAAAGGTAAAGCTGATTTAAAGCTTGATTTTCACAATATCTTCGACATCTGTATTGCCGCTGTTTTTAGCGGCAATATTATTTTTGTCACAGATAATAAAGAGGAGCGTCGCCATAAGTCCGTAAGGCATCGGACAGAATTCACCGGGATTTACAAGAGACATCAGGAAAAGACCTGCATAAGAAATAAAGAGCGTGATGTTGAAATGTGTGACTCTTTCCCAGACGGTTTTCATTCGGTTATAGAACTGGAAGCTGAATGCCGCAACGCCGACAAGGCCGAAGCTTCCGAGCACCTGGAAGGGTGCTGAATGGTACCAGCAAAGCGCGAACTTTGCCGGATTATGGACATCGGTGTTGCCCATATATCCGAGGCCTCTGCCGAAGATGACATTTGATTTGAAATCCTCGATGGCGCGTGCGATGAGTCCCGAGCGGATATCGACGCTCTCGATTCTCAGAATAACGGGAACGAAAAATTCAATAAGCGGCTTTGTGAAAAGCGCAAGAACAAGAACAACGGCACTCGCGATAAAAATGAGTGTCTTTTTTCTGTTTTTCGGGTCGGAATAAACAACCGCAAAAAGACACAGCGCAAGCTCAGCCGCACCGCCGAGTGCGCCGCCGCGCGAGCCCGTGAAAAGAATCGCGGCATACTGAAGAAATCCGAGGAAAAGACAGGGATATCTTTTGACCGACAAAAAGAACGAGAACGGCATTGTCAGCATCAGGAAGGTCGAAACATTGTTACGCCACTGAAAATCGAGCGGACTCATTTTTTCCATAAACCTGTCCCAAAAAACGATGTAATGATTGACAATCATAAACACGCAGAAAACGCCGAGAATAGTCATTATCAGAGAAAAACGGAAGCGCAGGATATACCGTTCTCTCTCGGGCTTGTAGTGAGTGTTCATAATAATATAAACAATAAGCATTCCGATGCCCAGACCGAAGGTGTGATAAAGCGCGGAAAGATTGAAATATTCAGGAGCCGTAATCTTGCCGAGACCGCCGAGTGTGACGGCAACGGCAACCGCGGCGGCACCCTTCCAGGTTTTGCCCCATTCGATGCTCTTGCGGTAAACAATCATATGGAAAAAGAAAGCAACGACGGGAATCGGAACGAGCCACAAAAACGGCAGAAAGAACTCAAACGAATCATAGCATTGTATTGAGACTGCGGTTGCCAGAAGAAACGGCAGCAGAGTCGATATGATGTCGTCGCACACAATGAGGTTAAAACAGATGATAAGTCCGAGCGCAACGATTGCGTAGCCGAGCATGGTATAGCCGAGTCCCGCAAAGACGGGCAGACCGCGCATTATGACAAATGCCGCGGCAATAACAGCCTGAAGCACAAGTGCCGTTTTAGAAAGGGCAAGCCTGCGCAGGAAGGCGATTTTACTATTCTGCTCCATTTTCTCAGACAGTCTTAATTTGTTCATACTGCACCTCGCAAAATAAACTATTATAAATATAGCATATATTTTTCAATTTATCAATTATATTTTGGTGTGAGTCAACAAATCATAAAAAAACACCTGTCACAACATTGACAAACGACACAAAAATGTTATAATCATTGATGTAAAAATAAATAGGAGTGATTTAAATGCCACTTGTAAACACAAAAGAAATGTTCAAAGCCGCTTACGAAGGCGGTTACGCTATCGGTGCTTTCAATGTAAACAATATGGAAATCATCCAGGGTATCGTTGAAGCAGGTAAGAAGCTCAACGCTCCTCTTATCCTTCAGGTATCAAAGGGCGCAAGAGCTTATGCAAACCACACATACCTTGTAAAGCTCGTTGAGGCAGCTGTTGAGGAGACAGGTCTTCCCATTGCACTTCACCTCGACCACGGCCCGGATTTCGAGACATGTAAGTCCTGCATCGACGGCGGCTTCACATCAGTTATGATCGACGGCTCACACCTTCCCTATGAAGAGAATGTTGCTCTTACAAAGAAGGTTGTTGACTACGCTCACGCTCACGGCGTTACAGTTGAGGGCGAGCTCGGCCAGCTTGCAGGTGTTGAGGATGATGTTAATGTTTCTGCTGAAGACGCATCATACACAAACCCCGATCAGGTTTACGATTTCGTAACCCGTACAGGCGTTGACTCACTTGCAATCGCTATCGGCACAAGCCACGGCGCATATAAATTCAAGCCCGGCCAGAAGCCTCAGCTCCGCTTCGACATCCTCGAAGAGGTTTCAAAGAAGCTTCCCGGCTTCCCCATCGTTCTTCACGGTGCATCATCAGTTGTTCCTGAGTTTGTTGAGATCATCAACCGGTACGGCGGCGAGATGCCCGATGCTATCGGTATCCCCGAGGAGATGCTCCGTCAGTCAGCTCAGATGGCAGTTTGTAAGATCAACATCGACTCAGACCTCCGTCTTGCAATGACAGCAGCTATCAGAAAGTATATGGCAGAAAATCCGAGCCACTTCGACCCGCGTCAGTACCTCAAGCCCGCTCGTGAGGCTATCCAGGGTATGGTTGAGCACAAGATCAACACAGTTCTCGGTTGCGGCGGCAAGGCATAAGCTTTGATTTTTAATATTGCAGGCAGTTACGCGAGTGACTGCCTGTTTTTTTGAGAGGCGGTATTTTTTATGTTGAATGAGCTCATAAAGTTGATGCCGAAATCGGCTGACGGCGTTCTTGTAATTTCCGAAACCAACCGCAGATATTTTACGGGCTTTGATTCGAGTGACGGAATTCTTCTTATAACCCGTAACGGCTCGGTGTTTCTTACCGACAGCCGATATATCGAGGCGGCGCAGAATACGGTGAGGTGCTGTGAGGTTGCCGAGCTTAAAAAGGTGTCTGAGCAGCTGCCCGAGCTTTGCAGACAGTTCGGCTGCCGTGTGCTTATGGCTGAAAGTGAGAGGCTGACTGTCGCACAGCTTAATGCTTACCGCCGAATTCTCAAGGGAATTACGCTGACAACCGTCGGTACGGACAAAATCATCGACACACTCCGTATGGTAAAGTCTGAAAAAGAGCTTCAGTGCGTTGTCAGAGCACAGCGCATTGCCGAAAAGGCGTTTGAGCATATCCTCGGCTTTATCCGCGAGGGCGTTACCGAAAGAGAGATTGCGCTCGAGCTCGATTTCTTTATGCTCAGAAACGGCGCACAGGCGGTTTCTTTTGAGACAATCGCGATATCGGGTGCAAACACATCAAAGCCGCACGGCGTTCCGACAGATAAAAAGGTATGCCGCGGTGATTTCATCACAATGGATTACGGTGCGGTGGTTGACGGCTATCATTCGGATATGACCCGTACAGTTGCCCTCGGAGAGGTCAGCGATGAGCAGGTGAGGGTTTATGAAACCGTGCTCGAGGCTCAGCTCAGGGCGCTCGCAACGCTCAGAGAGGGTGTCAGATGCTCCGACGCAGACCTTGCGGCGCGCTCTTATATAAATGAAAAGGGCTACGGCGATTTCTTCAGACACTCGACGGGACACGGTGTCGGACTCGAAATTCACGAAAAACCGAATCTTTCACCGAGATCGGAGCAGGTGCTTCGGGCGGGAAATATCGTCACCGTAGAGCCGGGAATCTATATTCCGGGCAATTTTGGCGTCAGAATTGAGGATATGGCAACAATCACAAAATTCAGTTGTGAAAATTTAACAAAAATTACAAAGAAACTGACCAAAATATAAGTATTGACCAAAAGGTTACAATATGTTACAATTTGTAACAGATTGTTAAGGTGAATAGTGCGGCCTTGAGTCGCTTATGCTGTTCATCTGAAGAAAGGAATGTACAAATGGCTAAACCTATATCGACCAAAAAGTTGATAATGTTTATGCTTTCGGTTATTGCAACGGTTGTAATGTTCTGTGCA
Source organism: Acutalibacteraceae bacterium (assembly GCA_045540195.1). Classification (GTDB taxonomy): domain Bacteria; phylum Bacillota; class Clostridia; order Oscillospirales; family Acutalibacteraceae; genus CAG-488. The sequence goes on along the minus strand of JAZQGS010000067.1, from coordinate 19,637 downwards.
ATGGGACTGGGCGCAAGCGCGGCATCGTATCCTGCGGTCAAGCTCAGCGTTCCGAGAATCAGCCAGACTCCCGGCAGAGGTGACTGTGCGATTGCATCAATGGCAACGGTTGAGGCTTACTGCCACGACCTTCCCTCAGGCAATTACAACTCAAAGGCTTATCAGGCTGTTTATTCAGCCAACGGTTATTCGGTCAGTGCAATGTGGTCAAAGCTCGGCTTCAAAACCATTGAGGGCTTCAGTATGACAACAGCATACAATCAGCTCAAGACAGGCTATCCGATCATTGTTCACAGAACATCACAGCACTATTCCGTTATCTACGGATACGACGGAAGCTCCTCAAACCTTGAGCTGTCAGGCTTCCTCGTTGTTGATGTTGACGATTCATATAACAGCAATACAGCATATTTCAGACTTGATAAGTGGCGAAGAAGCGGCTCACTTGACAGAATGGTTGTCCGTCAGGACGGTCTCGCGATTTCCACCGACAAGCTCAAGATCACAACAAATCATCCTGCAAAGGATACCGCAAAGGGTGAAAGCTTCACTCCTTACGGCAAGATTGTTTCCGACAACAACATAACAAGCGTTTCGGTTTCAATCAACAATGCGGCAGGCGCTCAGAAGCAGTATTATACTGCAAAGCCCAACGCAACAAGCTTCAGTCTTTCAAAGGCTGCATCAAGCATCGATGTTTCCTCGCTTCCCACAGGTACATACACCTACTGGATAACAGCCAAGGATTCATCAGGTGATGTTCAGTCTTATAAATACACCTTCACAATCGGAAACTTCAAGGCTCCGTCATCAAACATCGTGGAGGTAACCTACAAGGCGATTGTCAAGGCTTCACCCTCACTCAATCTCAGAACGGGTGCAGGACTTGAGCATTCGGTTATCACATCAATCCCCTACGGTGAGAAAATCACTGTTACGGGCGAATGTGACGGTTGGGCAAGAACAACCTACGGCGGCAAGAGCGGCTGGGTTTCAATGGAATATATTGAAAAGTATGTTGAAAATCCCGACATCAACCAGTCTCCCTCAACACCCTCCGTGCCCGACACCTTCGCAAGCTACTTTGCTCGCATAAGCAAGGATGCTGACCTTAAAGAGAAGGCAAATGCTTTCGCGGCAAAGGTTGCAGATGTTCCCGCAAACACAATCGTTAAGGTCATCGGCGAGGCTGACGGCTGGATTAAGTTTGCATACAAGGGAACAGTCGGCTGGATGCGTAAGTCATACTGCGTTGCAAATCTCGGCGACCTGAATTCAAGCGGAACCGTTAACTCGGCAGATGCGCTTTACATCCTCAAGGCAACAACAGGCAGCCTCGAGCTTACATCTGCTCAGAAGACAGTTGCAGATTTTAACGGTGACGGCAAAATCAACTCGATTGACGCGCTCACAGTTCTCAATGTTGCAACAGGTGCAATTAAATTTGACTGATAATTTAAAAGAAAAGTCCGATTTTTATCGGGCTTTTTTTGTTTTTATCTGAAAACACTTGAAAAACATATAGAAATAGTATAAAATAATAATGTCAAAAAATATGTCGGGGCTGTTCATTCCGCCTCGTGTATATCAAGAAACAAAAACGGAGGAATAACAGTATGGTTTCAGCAGGTGATTTCAGAAACGGTGTAACATTTGAAGAGGACGGCAATGTTCTTCAGGTCGTCGAGTTCCAGCATGTTAAGCCGGGTAAAGGTGCAGCTTTCGTAAGAACAAAGACAAAGAATGTTCTCACAGGTGCTGTTACAGAAAAGAGCTACAACCCGTCAGCAAAATTCCCGACTGCTTTCATCGAGAGAAAGGATATGGAATATTCATACAGCGACGGCGGTCTTTACTACTTTATGGATCAGGAAACTTATGAGCTTGAGCCTATCAACGAGTCTGACCTTTCTGACAACTTCAAGTTTGTTAAGGACGGTATGATTTGCAAGGTTCTTTCATACAAGGGTAAGGTTTTCGGCGTTGAGCCGCCGACATTCGTTGAGCTTGAGGTTACAAAGACAGACCCGGGCTTCAAGGGTGACACAGCTACAAACACAACAAAGCCCGCAATTCTTGAAACAGGCGCAGAGGTTAAGGTTCCTCTCTTCATCGAAGAGGGCGAAATGATCCAGATCGACACAAGAACAGGCGAATATCTCGGCAGAGCATAAGCTTTGTTCCGATTTCCACGAAAGGATGATTTTACAATGATGACAGTTACAGAAAAGGCTGCATATCTTAAGGGCCTTGCAGAGATGGCACATCTCGACGCTGATAAGGACGAGGTTAAGCTCATCAAGGCTATGATCGATACAATCGAAGAGATGGCACTCACAATCGCTGACCTTGAGGATGAAATCGCAATGCTCGAAGAGCTTGTTGACGAAATCGACGAGGATCTCGGTGATGTTGAGGAGTATGTCTTTGACGACGATGACTGCGACTGCGATTGCTGCGACGACGATTGCGATTGTTGCTGCGGTGACGATTATGTTGAGGTTGAATGCCCCGCTTGCGGCGAGATTATCTGCCTTGACGACAGCATCCTCGATGAGGATTCAATCGAGTGCCCCGCTTGCGGCGAAACACTTGAGTTTGAGTTCGATTGTGATTGCGATTGCGACGACGAGGACTGATTTTAAAAAATGGGGGCAACCGTCGGGTTGCCCTTTTTTATTGGAGTGAATACAATGAATCTTGATGAAAAAATCGTTAAGAAAAATTATATTTATAACGGCAAGATAATAAATGTCCGCCGTGACGATGCCGAGCTTCCTAACGGAAAGCCTTGCATCCGCGAGGTTGTCGAGCATCCGGGCGGAGTCTGCGTTGCGGCTCTTACAGATGAAAACGAGCTTCTTTTTGTACGACAATTCCGCTATCCTTATCTTGAGGTTATCGCAGAATTGCCCGCAGGTAAGCTTGAAATCGGAGAAGATCCGTTTGAGAGCGGAAAGCGCGAGCTTGAGGAGGAGGCGGGCTGTATTGCAAGCACCTACCGCGACCTCGGCAAGTTTTATCCCACACCGGGATATTGCGGAGAGATTATACATCTTTATGCCGCGAAAGATCTGACCTTCACAAATCAGAATCTTGACGAGGATGAATTCCTCAATGTTGAGAGAATTCCGCTTGACAAGGCAGTTGAAATGGTTCTCAACAACGAGCTTCGCGACGGAAAAACTCAGGCGGCGGTGCTCAAGGTCAAGATGCTTCGTGATAAGGGGTTGTGGTGATGTCAGAGATTATTCTTGCTTCCGCGTCTCCGCGAAGACGCGAGCTTCTCACGCTGGCGGGCGTTGATTTCACCGTAAGGGTTGCTGATGTTGAAGAGGTTATCCCTGAAAACGCAAGCCCCGACGAGGTTGTAATGTCACTTGCAAGACAGAAGGCACAGGCCGTTGCGGATGAAAACTCCGACAGTGTCGTTATCGGCTCTGATACGGTGGTTACGCTTGACGGAGATATCCTCGGCAAGCCGAAGGATGAGGAGGATGCCGTCAGAATGCTTAAAACCCTTTCGGGCAGAAGCCATACGGTCTATACGGGAGTCGCGATTATTCACGGCGAAAAAATCAGCAATTTCTGCGAAGCAACCGAGGTTGTTTTTAACAGCCTGACGGATGAAGAAATCCGCAGCTATGTTGCCACAAAAGAGCCTATGGATAAAGCAGGCGCTTACGGAATTCAGGGCAAGGGCTGTGTGCTTGTTGAAAAAATCGTGGGAGATTATTTCAATGTCGTCGGCCTGCCCGTTTCGAGAGTTTACAGAGAATTAAAAAGCTTTATATAAAAATAAGAGCGTTGAGTCTGACTCAACGCTCTTTGTTTATTTCCTTTAAAAGTCCCTCGCACCCTGCCAACACATCGCGGTAGGTCACATCGAAGCTTCGGGTGTACCACGGGTCGGCAACATCGCCGCCGCGGTCGGTATAGTCCATAAGCTTGCGAACTTTATTTTCGGGGTCGCCGCCGAGAATGCGATGCATATTGCGTATGTTCATACTGTCCATACCGATGAAAAGGTCATATTTATCATAATCATCCCTCGTCAGCTGAACAGCGTGCTTGCCCTCGCACGAAATTCCGTGCCGTGCGAGCTCTGCCTTTGCAGGAGGGTAAACGGGATTGCCCACACCGTTCCATATTTCTTCGGTGCTGGTTGCCGAGGATTTTATTAAAAACTCGTTTTCAAGACCGTTATCCTTTACAAGCTTTTTCATTATAAACTCAGCCATCGGCGAACGGCAGATGTTGCCATGGCAGACGAACATTATTTTAATCATTTTACGCTTTAAAGAATGCAGAAACAGCCTTGTTTGTCATATAGACATCGAGCTTTGATACGACCTCATAAGGTGCGTGCATTGAAAGCACGGGAACACCGACATCAACAACATCAATGTCAAGATTTGCAACATATTTTGCAACCGTTCCGCCGCCGCCTGCATCGACTGCACCGAGCTCGCCCATCTGCCAGCAGACATCAGCGTTGTTGAAGATTCTTACAACCTCACCGACGAATTCTGCGCTTGCATCGGATGTGCCGCCCTTGCCGCCCGAGCCTGTATACTTAGTGACAACGATACCCTTGTTGATATAAGCCGAGTTTGCGCTCTCAAAGGGTGTGGGGAAGGTCGGGTCAAATGCCGCATTAACGTCAGCGGAAAGGCACTTTGACTTTGAAAGTGCATCTCTGCCCATAAGACCCTCCATTCTTGCAAGGTCAGCGATGAAATAGCGCAGATATGATGACTGGAGACCTGTGTTTCCGTCAGAGCCGGTCTCTTCCTTGTCGGCAAATACTGCAACGGCTGTATGCTCGGGTGTTTCCTCGAGGTCGAGAATTGCCATAAGCTCGGGATATGCGCAGACACGGTCGTCGTGGCCGTAGCCGCCGATAAGACTGCGGTCAAAGCCGATGTCGTTGACCTTTGTTGCGGGTACCATTTCGATTTCAGCCGTGAGGAAATCCTCCTCGACGATGCCGTATTTGTCGTTGAGCATCTTGAGAATATTGAGCTTTACGAGCTCACTGCCCGAATCAGCCTTGAACGGAAGAGAGCCGACAACAACATTGAGCTCTTCGCCCTTGATGCCCTGACCGAGCTTTCTTTCACTCTGCTCTCGTGCAAGGTGGGGGAGAAGGTCAGTGATGATGAACTGAGGCTCACCCTCTTTTTCACCGATATTGATTTCAACTTCCGTGCCGTCCTTGCGAACGATCACACCGTGCATCGAAAGGGGAACGGTCGGCCACTGATATTTTCTGATTCCGCCGTAATAGTGAGTCTTGAGAAGTGCGATTTCACTTGATTCATAAAGCGGATTCGGCTTGAGGTCAACTCTCGGAGAGTCAATGTGAGCCGCCGCAATGTGTGCGCCCTCACCGATGCTCTTCTTACCGATTACTGCAAGAATAACTGCCTTTTTGCGGTTGAGATAATAAACCTTGTCGCCTGCATTGTACTTTGCGAACTTATCAAATTCGACAAAGCCTCTTTTCTTAGCCTCTTCAACGATAAAGGCCGCAACCTCGCGCTCTGTTTTGTTGTCGTTGAGGAATTTTTTGTAGCCCTCTGCAAAGTCCATAGCCTTCTGCATTTCAGCGTCGTCAATCACCTTGGCGGCGTGTTTTTTGTCCATACAAAGCTTTTCCTGAAGAAGCTGAACTTCTGTCTTTTCTTCGCTCATTTCGAGTCCTCCTAACATTTATTGACTAAAAAATATAATATATTATGTTGCGCTTTGACAACTTACGCAGGGTATCGGGATTATAATAATTCCAGCTCCTGCGAAAGCTTGTAGGGTGCATAATTTTTTACAATTATGTCAGCTCTTTGCTTATAGTATTGCTCATCCTTCTGGGCTTTTATGCGGAGCATTGCCGCCTCTTCGGTGATTCCGTCACGCGCGAGAATGCGCTCAAGCCGTTCGTTTTCGGGAGCGGTGACAACAATCATCTTTGTGCAGTAGCGGCGGATGTCGCTGTCGAAGATTGCTGCGGCATCGATAACAACGCCCTTGTGGCTCCCGTTAAAATTTTTCTTTATAAAATCAATCGACCATTCGGTAACGGCAGGATGAGTGATTGCGTTCAGCTTTTGCCTGCTTTCTTCGTTTTTGAAAGCCTTTTTAGCAAGTGCGGAACGGATAAGCTCTCCGTTTTCGTCGAGTATGTCCGAGCCGAACTCCTCGGCAAGCTGACTGAGCACGGGTGAACCCTTTCTGACAACCTCGCGTGCGGCAACATCTCCGTCGACTATGAGATAGCCCTTATCGCTGAGCATTTTTGCAACAGTACTCTTGCCTGCGCCCGTCTGACCTGTCAGACCGTAGATAACGGGCGGTGTAATCACCTTGAATGCGGCGGCGCGCAGAAGTCGGTTGTAGACACCCAATCCGACACCCTCACTTGACGGAGCGCGCACGAAAACTCTTTTTGCGCCGAGCTCATCAAATTTCCGAAGCTCTGCAAAAAGCAGATGCGCCTGAGCGTTCAGGTCGCCCTCGTCACCGAAGGGCAGGCAGGGAATCGGGATATCCTTTTCCTCACCGTTAAAGCAGAGTGCCATATCGCCCTCTTGTCTGTCGCTGTCGATAAGGAATTTGAAGCTCTCGAGACTTCCCTCAACAATATATACTTCGGCCTTAGGCGAATAATGCTTATATTTCATACCCGGTGAAGCGGGAGCAACGCCGTCTTTTAGCTCTGAAAGCACAGCGGGGTCAACATCGATGTGACCGAGCACACCTTCGAGCTCGTCAACCGTGATTCCGCCCGGACGCAGAAGTCTCGGGGGATTCGTTGCGAGCGTGATAACCGTCGATTCAATACCGACATCACATTCGTCGCCGTCAACAACAGCGTCGATTTTGCCGTCAAGGTCGTGAAGAACATGCTGTGCCGTTGTCGGACTCGGCGAGCCCGATGAATTTGCCGACGGTGCGGCAAGCGGCAAGCCTGCAAGCTCAATTATTTTTCTTGCAATCGGGTGTGACGGCATACGCACGGCAACGGTTTCGAGCCTCGGCGCAACCTCGCGCGGAACGAGGTCGGATTTCGGCAGAATCATTGTCAGCGGTCCGGGCCAGAATGCCTCGGCAAGCCTTCTTGCGTTTTCGGGGAAATCCGTCACAAGCGGATAAATCTCTTCAATCGAAGAAATGTGGACAATCATCGGGTTATCCGTCGGTCTGCCCTTAGCCTCAAAAACACGGGAAACAGCCTCACCGTTATATGCGTTGGCCGCAAGGCCGTAAACCGTTTCGGTCGGGATTGCGACAAGTCCGCCGTCCTTTAATATCTGTGCGGCCTCGAGAAGCTCGTTTTCGTCGCACTTTTCATAGAATTTCGTAATCAAAAAATCACCTCGGAATTATTCCGATTTCAGCTTCTCAGCGGTGTCGGCGGTGATGAGCGCATCAATCACCTCGTCGAGGTCGCCGTTGAGAATAGCCTCTAATTTATATAAAGTAAGTCCGATTCTGTGGTCGCTGACGCGTCCCTGCGGATAGTTGTAGGTGCGGATTCGCTCGCTTCGGTCGCCTGTACCGACCTGCGACTTGCGCTCGCCCGCGATTTCCTTGTTCTGCTTTTCACGCTCAGCTTCAAGGATACGCGAACGCAGAATCTTCATCGCCTTGTCCTTGTTCTTGTGCTGGCTTCGCTCGTCCTGACACTCAACAATCGTGCCTGTCGGAATGTGAGTGATACGGATTGCGGATTCGGTTTTGTTGATATGCTGACCGCCCGCACCGCTTGAACGGAAGGTGTCAATCTGTAAATCGGCAGGGTTGATTTCAACATCAACCTCCTGAGCCTCGGGAAGAACGGCAACCGTAACGGTTGAGGTGTGGATTCGTCCCTGTGATTCCGTTTCGGGAACGCGCTGAACGCGGTGAACACCGCTTTCAAATTTGAAGCGCGAATATGCGCCGTCACCGTTAATCATAAAGCTGACTTCCTTAAAGCCGCCGAGCTCTGTCGGATTGGCGCTGAGAATTTCGGGCTTCCAGCCGCGAGCCTCAGCGTACATCGAATACATTCTGAAAAGAGAATTGGCAAACAGCGCGGATTCTTCACCGCCCGCACCGCCGCGGATTTCGATAATAACATTTCGGTCGTCGTTCGGGTCGCGCGGAAGAAGCAGGATTTTCAGCTCCTCGCCGATAACCTCGACCTGATGTTTGGAATCCTCGAGCTGTTCGAGCACCATTTCGCGGAAATCCTTGTCGAGACCGCCCTCGTCGAGAAGCATTTTTGCCTCCTCAAGGTCGGCAACAACCTTTTTGTATTCACGGTATTTTTCAACTATCGGTGTAAGATGCTTGACATCCTGCATCAGCTTGCGGTATTTCTCCATATCCGACACAACATCGGGGTCGCAGAGCTGAGCGTTGATGTCCTCAAACTTTTCTTCAACCGATTTCAATTTATCAAGCATAAAATCCTCCGATTTTTATATCTTTTTAATCTCCTCGTCCCCGCGGAGGATTTTTCGGATATTCTTTTCTGCCTTCACTCTGGGCACCATAACCTCGTGGCCGCATTTTTCGCATCTGATTTTAAAATCCATTCCCGAACGCAGCACATCAAAGGTGTTACAGCCGCACGGGTGGTTTTTCTTCATCACGAGCTTATCGCCGACACGGACATCCATTGTTAATTCCTCCTGTTATGAAATGACATTTCTGTCAATTTTATATTATACCACATCATTATGCAAAGGGCAAGAATCCTGAGCAGAAGATAAATAAATTTTGATTTGTCGGGGAGTTTTTCTTATTTGATGTGGCTATCTCTCAATAGTTTCCCCTGAAAGGGGAAATGTCACGAAGTGACAAAGGGGTGTTGCGAAGCAACGAGGAAAACAAGATATACATCAAAGCTTTTTTAGTCGCTTACGCTCCACCCATCCGCTCTGTCGGGCATCTTCCCTTTCAGAGAAGGCATTCCTGTCTTTAGATTGCTTTTAAAATCCGGAAGACCCCCACAAACCCCAATTTACCAAACGAACACAAAACTCACACACATTTTTGTCATCAACAGGCAAAACATTCATATATTTTAAGTAGAAAAATAAAGGTGGTAAAACATTATGCAAAAATTCAAGCCTGAGGGCCAGCTTATCGCAACGCCTGAAAACCGTGCAATCCTTTCTTCTCCGGCTTCGCTTCACGAGGCTTTTCTCACGGGTGCTCTTGTGGAGGCGCGTGCTCTTTTGTGCGACAAAAATCACGACCTGCGCGTCGATCTCGGCTGTATGTACGGCATCATTCCGCATGACGAGGGCGCGGTCGGCATCCGTGACGGCTCTGTCAGGGATATCGCACTTATCTCGCGCGTCAACAAGCCCGTGATGTTTCATATTCTCGGCTTCCGTCGGGATGCAAATGACAGGGAATACGCGATTCTCAGCCGCCGTTCGGCTCAGCAGGAATGTATCGACAGCTACATCTCAAAGCTTCGCCCGGGTGATGTCGTCGAGGCGAAGGTAGCTCACATGGAAAGCTTCGGCGTCTTTCTCGATATCGGTGCAGGCATAAACGGACTTCTCCCCATTGACAGTATTTCCGTCTCGCGCATTCCGCATCCGTCCGTGCGCTTTCACATAGGTCAGATGATAAAGGTTGTCGTCAAAAGCGTTGACAATCTCGGAAGAATCACATTTTCTCACAAGGAGCTGCTCGGCACCTGGGAGCAGAATGCAGGCGAATTCTCGGCAGGTGAGACCGTGCCCGGAATTGTCCGTTCGGTTGAAAGCTACGGAATTTTTGTTGAGCTTACTCCGAATCTTGCGGGACTTGCGGAATATTCCGAGGGCATTACCGCAGGCTGTCACGCAGGTGTCTACATCAAAAGTATGCTTCCCGAGCGGATGAAAATAAAGCTCATTATCGTTGATGCCTTCGAGGCGGAATATCCTGCACCGCCGATAAAGTATTATACCGATTCCGACCACATCGACCATTGGGTGTATTCTCCCGTGCAGTGCTCCAAGGTGATCGAAAGCATATTCTGACGGCAGTTTATTGTCGTTTTGTGTCAAAAATTTGCCATTATAAACAAATTATTGCTTGCATTTTCTGCTCTTTTGCGTTATAATAGCATTAGGCTATTATCGCCTTCTTAGAGGACAAAAGGGAGGAAATCAACAAATGATGGCAGATTTACATTGTCACACAAAATTGTCCGACGGCTCAATGGGCATTGATGATATCATCATTCTTGCTCAAAAACGCGGCGCAGACACCATAGCAATTACCGACCGCGACTGCCTTGCGGGTACCGTCAGGGCAAAGCTGATTGGCGAAAGACACGGCATCAAGGTTATCCCCGGTGTTGAGATTTCGTCATACGACAGTGAAAACAAGACTGAGGTCTGCATCCTCGGTTATATGAGTGACTCTCCCGACCGTCTTGAAGGCCTGTGCCACCGCAATCTTCTTGCGAGAAAAAGAGCGGCACAGTATATGATGATTAAAGCGTCACAGAAATTCCCGATTTCTGCCGACCTTGTTTTAAAATGCGCTCAGGGCTCAACGAATGTCTATCCGGTACATATAATGTCCGCGCTTATTGAGAGCGGAATGACAACTGAGCTTTATGGTGAGCTTTACAATGAACTCTTCACCGAGGGCGGTGAAAACAGCATCCTTGTCCGTCCCAAGCTTCCCGAGCCTGAAGAGGTTATTGAGGCCGTTCACGAGGCGGGCGGAATTGCAGTTCTTGCTTATGCAGGTGAGTTTGAAGGCACAAATGTTATCGAAAAGCTTGTTGCGGCAGGTCTCGACGGCATTGAGGCGTGGTGTCCTCAGCACGATGAGGAAACCTCACTCAGCCTTGCCAAGCTTGCAAAGAAGAACGGCTTGCTTGCTATCGGCGGCAGTGATTTCAAGGGCAGAAACAATAAATACTGCGTGAGCATCGGCTCATTCACAACGCCCGAATCAAATTACAACGAATTTGCGAATTACAAAGCGAAAATCCGCAGACAGCAGAAAAAGCTTGCTGCTGAAGAAAAATAATTCATTGGGAGAAGAATAAAAATGGCTGATGACAGAGATATTAAAATCTACGTCAAAAAACCTGTGAGCGAGACAACAGAGTTTAAGTGTCTTACCGAAGAAATACGGCTTCACATCGCAAACGGCAACAGAGACAAGGCTATTGCGCTTGGTGAGAGTATGGCAAGGGTCAGACCTGAGGATAATGTTGTTGATCTGAGCGGCTTCAATATGACTGCCGCCCTGCTTTATCAGGTGCGTGTGCTGATGACCTTTGTTGCAGAATACAGTATTCAGAAAAATCTTGTGGTCGAATTTCTTGCGGACAGTGCAAGCACCGCGATGTATGACTATTTAAAGGCAAACGAAAGCGGCTATTACGATAACATCTCAGACGGAGGTGCTTTCACCTTCTATCTTCTCGCGCTCAAAAAGGGCGGAGATGCCGCTGAGAATATCGGTGAACAGTTCTCAATGCTTTGCAACATCAGCTGGCCTGAAATTGCCGATCTCGGAAAGCGTGTTTTCACAGAATGCACGGAATTTTTCGATAAGATGATAAGTGAAGTAACCTTTGAAGAGGTTTAAATTAAAAGATAAGCGCTCCGCCAAGGCGGAGCGCTTATCTTTTTGTGAGGGAAAAACTTATTCAGTTTCGATTGAATGCTTTGCTTTTACGGTTACCGTTCTGTCGTAGCAGGTGAAGATTTCATCAACCTTTTTCTTGTCGGGAGCCTTTGTGATAAGGCTGACAACGGGAACGATAATAAGTCCTGCAAGCATACAGAAAGCGCCTGCGTTGATCGGTGACTGAAGAACTGTCGGGAATACATCCTTGAGAACAATATTTGCAATCATAAACACTGATGCGAAAATGAAGCTTGCCCAACAGCCTGCCTTTGTTGTGCGCTTCCAATACAGACCGAAGAGGAACGGAGCAAGGAATGCACCTGCCAATGCGCCCCAAGAAACGCCCATAAGCTGTGCGATGAAGGTTACGCTTGACCTATACTGAACAATGGCAATAACAACCGAAATTGCGATGAAAACAACAATGAGGAGTCTCATAATAAGAAGCTGCTGCTTTTCTGACATATCCTTTTTGATGTTACCCTTGAGAAAGTCGAGCGTAAGCGTTGAGCTTGATGTCAGAACAAGTGAAGAGAGTGTTGACATCGAAGCCGAGAGAACGAGAATAACAACAACTGCGATAAGAATTGTGGGAAGCCCCTCGAGCATTGTCGGGATAACCGAGTCAAAGCCGTTTGCGGCAATGTCGATTTCATCAGAGAAGAGTCTGCCGAAGCCGCCGAGGAAGTAGCATCCGCCTGCAACAACAGCGGCAAAGAAGGTTGAAATAATCATACCCTTGTTGATAGCCTTTTCGCTCTTGATAGCGTAGAACTTCTGCACCATCTGAGGAAGTCCCCATGTACCGAGTGAGGTAAGAATCATAACACCGAAAAGATTTATCGGGTCGGGACCGAAGAAAGAGGCAAAAACACCCGGTGTTTCGGAAACGGAGGGATCGTAAACCTGTCCGAGTCCGTCAAGAGCCGCCATAAATCCGCCCTTTGAATTAAGAACAGCGGCAACAACGGCGATAATACCGATAATCATAACGATACCCTGAATAAAGTCGTTGATTGCGGTTGCCATATATCCGCCTGCGATAACATAGATTGCGGTGAAAATCGCCATAATGATAACGCAAACAGAATAATCAATATCAAAAGCCATACCGAAAAGACGGCTAAGACCGTTATAAAGTGATGCTGTGTAGGGGATAAGGAAAATGAAAATGATTACAGAGGATGCAATTTTGAGAGATTTTGAATCAAATCTGCTCTCAAAAAACTGCGGCATTGTTGCAGAGTTGAGGTGCTGTGTCATAACACGGGTGCGTCTGCCGAGAACAGCCCACGCGAGAAGTGAGCCGAGAAGTGCATTTGCAATACCTGCCCAGGTTGCGGCAATACCGTATTTCCAACCGAACTGACCTGCATAGCCGACAAAAACAACAGCGGAAAAATAAGATGTTCCGTATGCGAAGGCTGTCAGCCACGGGCCGACGCTTCTTCCGCCGAGAACGAATCCGTTGACATCGGTGGAGTTTTTGCGGCAATAAAGGCCGACGCTTATCATCACGCCGAAAAACAGAATCAGCATACCAAGTTTAATAATCATATCTGTCATAAAAACTCCTCCTGACTTTAGTGATAAGAGCGGCTTATATGAATAATTTACCGCTTTAAAGCTTTAGTGCTTTAAACTTTAGCACTTTCAATCGATAAAGTCAAGAGGTTTTTTAAAAAAATTTTTTTTATTTTTGATTTTCGTCACGCTTGCCAATTTTATAAGTATATGCTACAATTTCCACATAGAAAATGGGAGGTTTTATTATGGCCGATATCAAAAAGTTTTTACGAAAAAACAAGCTCTGTCCCGTGTGCACGGCAAAAAAGCTGATGGCATCAACGCAGATTCATCTGAACGGCGCGGACAGATTTTACAACGGTACGGCGCTCACTCCGCCGATGGGCTGGCCGAGCTGGAATCTTTTCAGAAATCATATAAACGAAAACCTGATTGAAGAAATTGCCGAGGCAATGAAAAATTCGGGACTTGCTGATTGCGGATACACCTATGTCAACATCGATGACTGCTGGATGTCGTCGGCGCGCGACGAAAACGGCAGACTGCAAGGCGATCTTGCGACCTTCCCGAGCGGAATCAAGGCTCTGACCGAAAAGGTGAATGCCCTCGGACTCAAGCTCGGAATCTACACCTCAAACGGCACGCTGACCTGCGAGGATCTTCCGTCGAGCCTTTATCACGAGCGCACCGATGCCGAAACCTTTGCCGAGTGGGGAGTTGAATATTTCAAGTATGACTTCTGTCACAACATTCCCATTCCGACAAACGCTCCCGAAATTTCAACCGTAACGCTCACAAAACCCGGCTGCCGTGACGGAATCGTTCTTCACGCCGAGGATGCCGAGCTTCGCGGTGATGCGATTCTTCTTACCGACGAAAAAATGGCAGGCACGGGTAAGTACATAAGCGGTCTTGAAGCGGGCGGCGGCTCGATGTATTTTAATAATGTAAATATCGAAGAGGGCGGAGAATACGCTCTCACGCTCGGGCTTCACAAGGCAGGACTCAGGGACAAATATCTTGAAATCGTTGTCAACGACACCGATGTTTATACACTCACCGAGCCCGGAACAAAGGGCTTTACCCACGACGGCAGAAATCAGATAACGGTAAATCTGAAGGCAGGCAGAAATTCTTTTAAATTCCACAATCCCGTCGCATCAAGAATGGATTCCGCCGCAAAGCAGTACCGCAATATGGGTAAGGAGCTTCAGCGCGCAACAAGGCTTGTTGCCGAAAGAGAGGGCAGGGAGGAAAAGCCGATTTGCTTCTCGATCTGCGAATGGGGCAGAAACAGACCGTGGATATGGGGTCATACCGCGGGTAATCTCTGGAGGACTACGCCCGACATCAAGCCGTTCTGGACATCGATTATCGGAATTTATGAGGCGACGGTGCTTCTTTACAAGCACTCGGGTGTCGGCAACTGGAACGACCCCGATATGCTTGAGGTCGGCAACGGCAAGCTGACCGACGATGAAAACAGAGCGCATTTCTCACTCTGGTGTATGCTTTGCGCTCCGCTTATCTTAGGTAATGACCTGAGAGAATTTATCCGTCCCGACGGAACTGTTGACAAGGATAACAAGGTGCTGAAAATAGTGTCGAACAAATCCGCGATTGCAATCAATCAGGATGCGCGCGGAATCCAGTGCCGCAGAATCAAGACAAACGGACTTACCGATGTGCTTGTAAAGCCGCTTGAAAACAGAGAGCTTGCGGTTTGCCTTCTCAACAAGGGTCCGAAGGAAATGAGCGTTTCATTTAATATAAAGGATATTATAAAGGAAAGCTTTGTTGACCTTCCCGAGGCGGACGAATACGAGGTTTACGACATCTGGGAGGACGAGGAGTTCGAAATAAAAGCCTCCCACACCGCAAAGCTTGCGCCCCACAGCGTAAAGCTTTACAGAATAAAAGCTGACTGATAAAAATTAAGAGCAGTAATAACCGTTTTGGCTATTACTGCTCGTTTTGTTTATTCTGTTATTCCGAAACCTTAACGCCGAAGGTTACCTTCTCGCCGTTGATGTTCCATTCTGCTGTATGTTGTGATATGAGGGGTGAACGATAGAAAAAAGTTGCAATAATCATAGAATATTGATATAATGTTCGTACCGATAGGTTGATAACGCAATTTACAGATAAGGTGTTTTTATTGAGGTTGAAGATAAACCGCATTATTGGCAAATGAAACTATTTGAATATGAACAAGATATGGCTATAAAGCAATGCCTAATGATACAATATAAAAACAAAAAACGGAAAGGAAGAGGCGTGCGTGGAAAAATTTGAGAAATATAAAAATATTACAATTGTCGTCAATTCATGTGATAAATTTAAAGATGCATGGGAACCTTTTTTTGTCTTGCTAGATAAGTATTGGATCGATCATCCGCGCAAAGTTCTTTTAAACAGTGAAACGATAGAATATGAAGGATCACTAAAATATGTAAAAACTGTTTTAAATCCCAATAATAAAAGTTGGACAGGGAGAATTAGAAATACTGTTAAGCAAGTTGAAACGGAGTTTGTTCTTTTCTTCTTAGAAGATTATTTTATTTGGGATTATGTGAATGAATCAATTTTTGATGAAGCCCTGCAGTTAATGCAAGAAGATGACAAAATCGGAGCGGTTATTTTTCATGGTGTATCGCGGGATGAAAAATTTAATACAAAATTTGATTCCGATTCTTTTTTTGTTGAACAAAAAAAGAATCTCATTAGTCGAGCACATGTGTGTATAACTCTTTTCAGGAAAGATTTCTTAATGAAAATGTTATATGCTGATGAAAATCCGTGGAGATATGAACGCGAGAGTTATGCAAGAAGTATTGCCCTTAAGAAAAAAATATTTGCACAAAATTACGGATGTTCTTCTCCTTGCTTTTTATACTATTTGAAGCCAAGAGATAATATCGGAATAAATCAAGGGAAATGGCTTAAAGATACCATTCCGATGTTTGAAAAAAATGGCATAACAAATATAGATTACAATAACCTTGGCGTATACGATGAATATTTACGCCCTAATATGGATAAAGACATACAAAAATTAAAAAGTAAAGGTTTAAGAGAAATTCTACACGAAAAAGCATTCAAAAAAATTAAGTATAGTATGTTTGGGAGAAAGATAAAGGCTATATATTATCGTTTTTACTATACTTTTTTGTACAAAGACAGGGGATAAGTGAAATGAAAAGTATGAATCAAATACTGATAGTGGGTGCTCACTTTGATGATGCTGAATTAGGTGCGGGTGGAACTGCAGCCAAATTAGTAGATGCTGGCAAAAAAGTTTATAAAGTAACATTAACAGATAATGTCACGAATTTTGAACAGCGAAATGTTAATGTTAATTATGATTCCAGTGTCGCTCAAAGCAAAAGAGCATGTGACATTTTAGGAGTAGAAGAACTGCCGTTTGAAACTGAAGAATGTTCCAGTTTGGTTTACAGTAAACCGGTTATGCAACGTTTGGAGGCTATCATCTTTAAATATAACATTGATACGGTATTCATACATTTTAATGAGGATATGAACAGAGATCATATTGAAGCCAACAACATCTGTTTAACGGCGGCAAGACATTGCGCGAACATCTTGGAATACCAATCAAACGGATATATCCTTGATAATTCATTTTATCCGACTTTTTTTGTTAACATCAGTGATTACATAGATAAAAAAAAGGTAGCACTTGCACAATATGGAACAGAACATAACAGAATGAACCGGTTGTTTGATACAATAATTGAGCGAAATCACATTTGGGGATATGCAAATGAAGTTGAATATGCCGAAGGTTTCCGCATTGTAAAAATGATAGATGAAATATAGTTTTCTTACCAAATAATCATCATATAGGAGCTGACAAAGTGAAGGAGAAAATAGAATTATCGGATAAACAACCAACACTTAGCATAATTGTCCCGGTTTACAATGTTGAAAAATACATAGAAGAATGCCTGGATTCTTTGACAAAACAAGATGCTTCGGTTGATAGCTACGAAATCATTTGCATAGATGACGGCTCACCTGATAATTGCGGATCAATCCTAGATGAATATGCGAAAAACAATTCTAACATGACGGTTATTCATCAAAAAAATACCGGACTAGCAGGAGCAAGAAATAGCGGATTGAAAATAGCATCCGGTCAATACATTTGGTTTGTAGATTCAGATGATTTTATCCCAAAATACGCAGTAAAATTAATAGTAAAAGAAATAGAGGAACAACCTGCTGATGTTTTTTGGATTGGAATGCATCGTTTCGCAAGTAACACTATAAAATATAATGATAAAGATATTGATAAATTTGACTCTAATATAAAATTGCGATCTTGTTATAGTGTAAAAAGTATAAAAAACAAGGACTTTTTAGAAAAGAATGGTATCCTGTTTTTTGATGAAAATGTATCTCATTTAGCTGAAGATTACCTGCTTCATTTCAAGGTAATGAAAGGTTATCCTACTGAAAGGGTTGTAACGGAAAAGCCACTGTATTTTTATAGGCATGTCAGTTCGTCTATATCTAATACATTATCACAAGAAAGTATACGACAGCGTATAAATGTGTGGAAGTATGTGTTAGAGGTACAAAAGAATTTTTTCTCTAAAGAAAGTAAAAAGGACCGTATAATGACTGCGCTAGAAATGCAAGATGCCATAAAAGGAATATTCCATTGGTTATCATTGCTGGAAAACGAAAGGTTAGATTGCTTTTCTGCGTCTTTTGCAAAAGAATATTTACCATATTTATATAACATCAGTCCAATTTGTCTTTATATCAATCTGAGAGCAATTTTCTTTAGATGCATAATCAATTCATATAAACACAGAAATAGATTGCTTTTTCGTTTGTATATATCTGTTAGAAAATCAAATTTTGTTAAAACATCAAAAAAATGGATCAAAGGAGCGATACGAAAAATCAGATAAAATCTGTACTCGAAAACCAAGCAACAATAGCTTGTCCTATTTTCATATACATATCAATCTTTATCTGGGAGGACGAGGAGTTCGAAATAAAAGCCTCCCACACCGCAAAGCTTGCGCCCCACAGCGTAAAGCTTTACAGAATAAAGGCTGACTGATAAAAATTAAGAGCAGTAATAACCGTTTTGGCTATTACTGCTCGTTTTGTTTGTTCTGTTATTCCGAAACCTTAACGCCGAAGGTTACCTTCTCACCGTTGATGTTCCATTCTGCTGTGTGTCCGTCTGCTTCGCCGAAGGTGATTTCGTCTGCAACAACTGTGGTGAAGATGAAATCCTTGTTCTTCTCGATAAGCTCGGCAATCTTGTCGTTGCCTGCAACGGAGATGATGATGTGGTCTGTTACATTGAAGTCAGCGTCCTTACGCATTGTCTGAATTTTGCTGATAATCTCACGGACAAAGCCTTCCTCGATAAGCTCGGGTGTGAGCGCTGTGTCGATTGCAACAGTTACGCCGAAGTCTGAAACGGAGAAGAGACCGCTCTTCTGGATTGCTTCAATAAGAAGGTCGTCTGCGGTAAGCTCGATTTCACCGATGCTGATGTTAAGCTTGATGCAGCCGTTAGCGTCGAGCTCCTTCTTTGCTGCTGTGCCGTCAAGCTCAGCAAGAAGGTTGCGGATTTCGCCGAGCTGCTTGCCGTACTTGGGACCGAGTGTCTTGAGCTGCGGCTTGAAGTTATAGCTCATAAGCTCATCTGCCTCGTCGACGAATGTGATTTCCTTGACATTAAGTTCTTCCTTGATGATGTCTGCAAAATACCCGTCAAGTGCCCCGCCTGCATTAACAAGCATTGAGCCGAGAGGCTGACGGTGCTTAATGTTAGCACCGTTCCTTGCAGTTCTGCCGAGACCGACGATGTTGAGAACGCTGTCCATATTCTTCTCGAGGTCAGCGTCGATGTAATCCTCATTAACCTCGGGGAATGAGCAAAGGTGGATGCTCTCTTCTGCATTCTTGTCAACAGAGCATACAAGGTTCTGGTAGATATCCTCAGCCATAAACGGAATCATCGGAGCGGCTGTCTTTGCAACCGTAACAAGTGCGTTGTAAAGTGTGAGGTAAGCGTTGATCTTATCCTCGTCAAGCTCCTGCTTCCAATAACGCTCACGGCACCGGCGTACATACCAGTTACTCATCTCGTCAACAAATTCCTGAAGTGCCTTACAAGCCTCGGGGATTTTGTAGTTTTCGAGGTTATTGTCAACAACCTTAACCATTGAGTTGAGCTTTGAAAGAAGCCACTTGTCCATTACAGAAAGGCTGTTATAATCAAGCTCATATTTTGTCGGGTCAAACTCGTCGATATCTGCATAAAGGATGTAGAAAGCATAAGTGTTCCAGAGTGTACCCATAAACTTACGCTGACCCTCTGTAACTGCCTTGCCGTGGAAACGGTTCGGGAGCCACGGAGCAGAGTTTGTATAGAAATACCAACGGATTGCGTCTGCGCCGTAGGTTGCAAGTGC
>JAZQGS010000066.1:0-6554 GCA_045540195.1 Acutalibacteraceae bacterium | reverse complement strand
AGGGACTTGAAGACAGCGCGATTGTTATTTCCTTCGACCTTCAGCAGCTTAAAGAGATTTACAAGCTCAACGATAAAATTGAGCTGTGGTATCTCGTCGGCAGAATTACCAAGGAAAATATCGCCGAGGCAAAGTCAATTTCCGATAAGGTATGGCTCTCTGCTCATTTTGACCAGAACGACAAGCAGTCAATCCGCCTTGCAATCGACAGCGGAATCAACGCTTCATATTGGACGGTCAACACAATCGAGGATGCAAAAATGGTCTACGATTTGGGCGTAAGATATATCGAAACGGATATTCTTACAAAATGATGAGGTGATTTTATGGCAAAGGCAAAAAAGGCTGAAACCAAGGAGAAAAAAGAACTCACTTATGAGGATTATTCCAAGGCAGTTCTGCTGACAGGCTTTGTTGCGGCTGTCAAGAATGAGCTTGCACGAGGCGAGCATATTTCTGCGGTGCGTTTTGTACCGATTCTTGACGGATATCATATCTTTTTCAACAATGATATAAGAGAATGCAAGATTGCTGTTGAAAAAAGAAAGTTTTTGGCAGGCTATAAAGTCCGCAAGCTTGAAAACGGATTTAAAAAAGTAACCTGTTCGCTGAAAACAAAGGACGATTACGAAAAAGTAATCGCAAAGGTTTTCGGTTATAAAAGAGAAAAAGCAAAAAAGAAGAAATAAAAAATCAACGCCATCGGTCAAAAACCGGTGGCGTTGTGCTGTTTGTAAACTTAATTATACTTCGGCATCCAATCTCCGTGAACCTCGATGAGTTCATCGACCATCTTGAC
This sequence comes from Acutalibacteraceae bacterium, assembly GCA_045540195.1. GTDB lineage: Bacteria > Bacillota > Clostridia > Oscillospirales > Acutalibacteraceae > CAG-488. Next base: position 5,755 of record JAZQGS010000066.1, on the reverse strand, counting down.
GATATCGTCAATGCTTAATTCCGAACCTGTGTGCGGGTCGAGCATTGCCGCCTGATAGATGTGATCCTTCTTTTTGGTAACGGCTGCTTCGATTGTGAGAAGCTGCGGATTGATGTTTGTCATATTCATTGCCGCAAGCTGAACGGGGAGCTTGCCCATGTGACAGGGGGTTACGCCGCTTGAATCAACAAGGCACGGTACCTCAACGCAGGCATCAGCAGGAAGGTTGTCGATAAGACCAGTGTTGAGCACATTACCGCCGATTTTGTACGGATTGTTTGTAACCATTGCCTCCATAATATAAGAAGCATATTCCTTTGAACGGGTGTGTGTAACCTTGCCGTCTGCGAGAATTTCGTTTTTCTGCTTTGCCCAGTTTGCAATCTGCTCGATACAGCGGCGCGGATACTCGTCGAGAGGAATGTTGTAATCTGCGATAAGATTCGGATACTTGTCCTTGATATAGAACATATTGTATTCGGAGTTGTGCTCACTCGACTCTGTGCAGTAATAGCCCAGACGCTTGATATAATCAAAGCGCACCATATCGTGATGCTTCTTTTCGGGGTCGTTTGTTGCGAGAGCCTTCGCGTTGATTTCAAGAGCACGGCGTCTGATTTCAGGGTAAAGGTCGTTGCCCTGCTTGTCGTGAATTTCAAGAAGCCACGCCATGTGGTTGATACCTGCAATTCTGTCGTAGTAATTGCCTTCTCCGACCTCCTCGAGCATACCTACATGGTCAAGAAGATCCCTTGCACAGCTTTGAACGCTGTGGCAAAGACCGACTGTCTTGATGCCCGAATAACGGGTCATATAGCCTGTCAGAATTGCCATCGGGTTTGTGTAGTTAAGGAACCACGCGTCGGGGCAGACCTCCTGCATATCGTGTGCGAAGTCCTCAAGAACGGGGATTGTGCGAAGACCGCGCATAATTCCGCCAATGCCGAGTGTGTCGGCGATTGTCTGACGAAGACCGTACTTCTTAGGAATTTCAAAGTCTGTAATTGTGCAGGGGTCATAGAGACCGACCTGAATTGCGTTGACAACAAAGTTAGCTCCGCGGAGTGCATCCTTACGGTTTTCAACACCGAGATAGGTCGAAATTTTCGCACGGCCTTCATTTACATTTTTATTGATAGCGTTAAGGATGATTTCGGAATCCTCGAGGCGTTGCTTGTCAATGTCATAAAGTGCGATTTCAGACTCGCGAAGGGCGGGTGTGCACATACAGTCACCAAGAACATTTCTTGCAAAAACGGTACTGCCTGCACCCATAAATGTAATTTTCATAGGAAACACTCCTTTTTTGTTTTGGTATTTTCAGTATAATTTTTTAAAAAGTCTTTGTCAATAAACCGTACAACATTTCGTCATTCTTGACATAAAAAAGGTGCCGTGATAAACTAAATTCACAAAGGAGATGATGTTATGATTTTTGCAAACCACGCTCATGTTTTTCCCGAGGATATCAAGCCTTCGGGCACAATCGACAATCTCAAACGGCTTATGGACGATTGCGGAATCGACAAGGCTGTCTGCTTTGCTCCGTTTTCAGACAGATTCGAGGAGTGCGGACGCACAGACACTCCGAACGAGTGGCTCGCAAAGGCCATAAAGAACGAGCCTGACCTCTACGGCTTCGGCACGGTGGATTTTACAAAAAATCTGCGTGACGAGGTTGACCGCATTGCAGAGTTCGGCTTTAAGGGAATCAAGATGCATCCGCCTTATCAGGAGTTTGATATCGACGGTGAGGATGCCTTCAAGGTCTACGAAAGGGCAGAGGAGCTCGGGCTTTTCATCACCTTCCATTGCGGAATGCATTGGCACAGATTAAAGGGTGTTCGCCCGATTCTGTATGACGAGGTCGGCTGGTTTTTCCCGAAGCTTCGATTCAGCCTCGAGCACCTCGGCGGATATCATTTCTTTAACGAATCACTTGCCGTAATGTGCAATAACTCAAGAGGAGATGTGCATCCGAGAGTTTTTGCCGGCTGGACATCCGTCAGCGACTGTGAGGGCATCGACGCCTGGACGCTCTCAAACGAACAGCTCGAGACGATTATCTCTCAGACGGATGAAGAAAGCTCGATTTTCGGACTCGATTTCCCGTTCCACGGCGCGGATTATATAAAATATGAAATGGAACGCTTCAGAAGCCTTAACATTTCTGACACGGCCAAAGAAAACATCCTAGGAGAGACTCTTAAAAGGGTGCTTGGCGTTTAAGCTGAATCAGAGTGAGTCATAAGCTCATATAAAAAATCCCGAATGACCTTCGGGATTTTCTTTTTTGTAATAACTCTTCACATTGTCAGAGAGTTGTGATATAATATTTCGGCATAATTTGTAAAAGGTGGGGTTTTGGTGTCAAGAAACGGGATTTATGCCGAAAGGCTGTCAACGCTCATTCAGGCGGAGACGATTTCGATCTATAATCAGACAGATAAAACAAAGTTTTACCGTTTTCACGAATTGCTTCGTGAGATGTTTCCCTCTCTTTTCGCGGTCTGTACCTTTGAGGATTTTGACGGCAGCTTCCTTATGCACTGGCAGGGCAAGGGTAAGGGCGAGCCGATTTTACTTATGAATCACCACGATGTTGTTGAAGCATCGGGCGAATGGAAATATCCGCCGTTTTCAGGCACGGTTGCCGAGGGCAAGGTCTGGGGACGCGGAACACTTGACACTAAAGGCGGTCTGTGGGCTATGCTTCAGGCGGCGGACGAAATCGCGGCTGACGGCTTTATCCCCGAGCGCGATATTTATTTTGAATCCGCCTGTACCGAGGAATGCGACGGCTCGGGCGCGGATAACATTTCAAAGACTCTGCTTGAGCGCGGAATCCGTTTTTATATGGTGCTTGACGAGGGCGGAATGATTCTCGAGGAGCCTATCGGCGGTGCAAAGGGCCGTTATGCTATGGTCGGTGTCGGTGAAAAGGGATGCGCTGATCTTAAATTCATTGCGCGCTCATCGGGCGGACACGCTTCAACTCCCGGCAAGAACACACCGCTTGTGCGCCTCGGAAAATTTATGGCTGAGGTCGAAAAGGGAAAGCTTTTCAGGGCTGAGGTCTCCGACACGGTTGAGAAGACATTTTCATCGGTTGCTCAGTCGATGAGCGGACCGCTTAAATTCATACTTTCACATTCAAAGGCATTTGCGCCCGTACTCAAAAAGGCAATGCCCTTTGTTTCGGCGGCAGGCAACGCTATGCTCAAAACCACCGTTGCATTCACAATGGCATCGGGCTCTGAGGGCACGAATGTCCTTCCTCAGGAGGCCTGGGTGATCGGAAATATGAGATTTTCTCACCACCAGGGCGGAAAATCGAGCATTGAAGAAATTACTCAGCTTGCAAAAAAGTTTGATATAGAAACCGTTGTTCTTGACCCCGGTACGGACTCTTCCGTTACCGATTACCGCGGTGAGCCATTCAGACTTATTGAAAGAGCGGTCAGCGAATGCTTCGGTGATGTACGCACAGCGCCGTGGATAATGACGGGTGCATCAGATTGCAGATTTATGTGCCGCGTCAGCGATAATTGCGTGCGTTTTGCACCGTTCTTTATGTCTGACGAACAGGTTGAAAGCATACACGGAATCAATGAAAATGTTGATGTTTCTTCACTTGCAACGGCAGTTGATTTTTATAAATACATAATCAGGGAGGCATAAAATGGATAAGAAACAGGAAAAAGGACTCAATGTCAGCGTCAAGTCCTTCATCACCGCGATTGTGGTTATTTTTGTTCTTATGGTTGCATCATATATTTTAACTCTTGTCATCCCCGGCGGTGAATATGTCCGCTTCAAGGATGCAAACGGAAATATGCTCATTGATGTCAACGGCGGATATTATAATGTTGAGGGCGGTATTCCCTTGTGGAAATGGGCGCTCTCACCGATACTCGTTCTCGGTGCATCGGGCAGCGGAACGCTGATTGCGGTTATCGTATTTTTGCTTGTCATCGGCGGAATTTTCAATGCGCTTGACAAGTCGGGACTTATGAAATATATGCTCGACCGTATGGTAAAGCGATTCGGCGCGGTGCGTTACAGACTTCTTGCGGTCGTAACCTTTTTCTTTATGGCAATGGGCGCGATGATCGGCTCGTTTGAAGAGGTTGTTCCGCTTGTGCCGATTGTTGTTGCGCTCGCGATAAACCTCGGCTGGGATTCCCTGACGGGTGTCGGAATGAGCCTTCTTGCCGTCGGATGCGGCTTTGCGTCGGGTATATGCAATCCGTTCACGGTCGGTGTTGCACAGCAGCTCGCAGGTCTTCCGATGTTTTCGGGCGCATGGCTCAGAGCCGTGTCTTTTGTATTGATTTACGCTCTTCTTCTCACATTCCTGATGCGTCACGCCAAAAAGGTCGAGAAGCCGCTGAATTCACAAAACGAAATCAACAGCTTCGCGACAGACAAGAAAATGGATAAGGGACTTAGCAGCTTTGTTTCGATTCTCGGCGTGGGAATTCTCACAATTCTCTGCTCAGGCTTTATCCCTGCGCTTCAGGATTACACAATGATTATCGTTGCCGTTATGTTCCTCGCGGCAGGAATCACCGCAACTCTCGTTTCGGGAATGGCGGGCAAGTCTCTTGCAAAAACCTCGTTTGAGGGCGTCAAGAGCATCTTCCCTGCGGTTATAATGATTCTTATGGCATCGTCAATCAAATTCACACTCGAAGAGGCAAAGGTGCTTGACACTATTCTTCACGGCGCGGTCGGACTCGCTCAGGATATGCCGAAATGGGCGGTTATTCTGTTTATTTATCTGATTGTGCTCGGCATGAATTTCTTTATTCCGTCAGGCTCGGCAAAGGCGTTTATGCTCATTCCGCTGATTGTACCTATGGCACAGATTTTCGGCGTTTCGGCACAGCTCTGCGTTGTGGCATTTGCATTCGGTGACGGATTCTCGAATGTATTTTATCCGACAAATCCCGCCCTGCTTATAGGACTCGGCGTTGCGGATGTCAGCTATAGCAAGTGGTTTAAATTCAGTTGGAAGTTCCAGGCACTCAACCTTGTGCTGACAAGTGCTCTGCTCCTCTTCGGACTCGCGGTGGGGTATTAACACTTAAATTAAAGGAGTAATTAAAAAATGTCATCTTTTTTAAACACTATGCCGTCCGGATTGTTTGTATTGGCAATGCTTTGTATTATGGCTGTGGCTGTTTATGAGATAGTTAAAATAAGAAATGATGAAACAAAAGTACATAACAAATATATAATGTACACACTTTTGATTCTTTCTCCTATTCTGATATTGAAGCGTTATATGTCCGAAAATCCCGTGGGCAATGTATTTGAAATAATAGTCAATGTATTGCTCGCTTTGGGAGCAGTTATGCTTTTTGGTTCCTTGTTTTATGCTTGGAAAAAGTCAAGAAAATTTGTAGATTCGACCACAGCTAATCAGCAGAAAAATCTGCTGTTGACAATCGGTATAATAATGGCTGTTCTGATAGTTTTTATATTGTTTGTTTATTTTTTCTTATGAGATAAATTGTTAATTTTGAAAAATTTTGGGCAGGGAATATCCCTGCCCTGTTTTTTGCAAGTTTTAATTTGTCGGGAAGAAATAAAAAGTCAGTAGAACAACGGCGCCCCTGAAAGGGGAGCTGGCACGACGAAGTCGTGACTGAGGGGTTCGTTGCGAAGCAACGAGAAAAACAAGATAAATCAAAGAACTTTTTGGTCGCTTACGCTCCACCCATCCGCCCTGTCGGGCACCTTCCCTTTC
>JAZQGS010000065.1:0-14989 GCA_045540195.1 Acutalibacteraceae bacterium | reverse complement strand
AGCTGGAATGTAGAGAGCGGTATTCTTTCCGACGGCTCCGATGCCCTTACACCGAAAGGCTTTACATATACGGTTATAGATGTCGGCAACGGCATTTACGTGGATTTTTATAATCTGCACGCGGATGCTTACGGCGGCGAAGGCTCAATCAAGGCAAGATCAAGTCAGTATAAGCAGCTCGCCGAATTCATAAAGGCTCGTTCAGCTGAGAATGACAGACCTGTGATTATAACGGGAGACTTCAATAACTATATGCATACCCACGAGGACGACGGCGCACTCTATAAAACACTTTATCTCGATTGCGGACTTAAGGATGCGTGGATAGAATACCACAAGAACGGTGACTACTTTAACCTGCACAAGTGGCATATCTCGGGTCTTCCTGCGGGGGGTAATTGGGACTCTGTCGAAAGATTTATGTATAAGTCGGGCGGCGGTGTTGATATCGTTGTCAGCGATTTCCGCTTTATCGAGGTTTGTAACGATAAAGGAAAAGCAATATCCGACCACTCTGCGGCAGAATGTGATTTTACGTTTATCAAAACAGAGGACTTTGCAGAAAACACTCAGGAGCTTGAGATAGTTAAAAACGACCAAAACAATTTTATGAATCTCATCAAATGGATTTTTAAGGATTTGATAGCAGTTTTTTCTGACATCAAAAACCTCCCCGAGCTGATAAAGGAATTGTTTGTAACGCAATAACTGAAAAAGTAACCCCGACAGATTTCGCAGCAAGAAATCCGTCGGGGTTTGGTTTTGGCATATAGCCTATAACCTATAACTTGAAAACATTAACTCATATTTAACAAAGGTGTGTGTTGATTTAAGGCTAGAGATATCGATAAACTATTATTTTTCATTTTTCATAATTAAAACATCGCCTTCAGCTTCAAATCCACTGCTCAATTCAACTAAGATTCCGATAGGAAGAGTTTCAATAGGCGGCATATATTCCCAACATCTGTGAGGTTTTTCGATTCCAATTACTTTAAATTCATGACCACATAAATCAAACAAACAATCTCCGATTTTTATAGTGATATTTTCGTTTGGCTTTAAAGTATAAACAATTCCTCTGCCGGTTATTTTGAATCGATCAGTTATTTTAAAAACAGCAGACATATATATTACCTTCCTTGGATGTTAGTTTGTTTTTATAATTATACCACTTAGTTCTTCTAATTAAAATAATATTGAGCTTATTTATTATAAAAAAACTTGCATAAATTACTTTTGAAAAAGATATTTACGGCAGTTTTGCGTATGAATTTGAACTCTTACAGAAAATGAAATCCTTGCTGACGCAAGGATGAAATCAGCTAACGCTGATGAAATCCTCAGCTTTGCCTCAGATGAAATTAAATCCACCCATCCGCCGTCGAGGCGGATTTCATCCAACGAAGTTGGATTTCATCGTCGAAGACGATTTCACCCACCCGTAAGGGTGGATTTAATTGAAAAACCGACAAGTCGAAACTTGTCGGTTTTTCTGGTCGAGGCGACAGGACTTGAACCTGCGGCATCCTGCTCCCAAAGCAGGCACTCTACCAAACTGAGCTACGCCTCGAAAAATATTTTGTTGTATTGGCAACGCTCACAATTATATCAAACCGCAGACCTTTTGTCAACATAAAAGTATGCAATTAAATTTTAATTAAGACTATTAAAATTTAATTTGCAAAATCATCCGAAAGGTAGTATATTGTAACTATAAACTTTTGTAGGAGTGTTATTATGAAAAAAATTATTTCACTTTTGCTCTGTGTTGCACTTATTATGTGCTGTGCACCTGCGGCTTATGCTCAGACAGATTCTGCGATGCCTGAGCTGACTGAGTACGGCTTCGTCGAAAATAACGGTGTTAAAATCGAATACGGCATTTACGGTGATCTTAACGCTGAGCCGTTGCTTCTTCTTCCGCCGAACGGAGGAGATATGCATTGCTTTGACGGTAGTATCCTTCCTGAGATGTCTAAGCACTTTAAGGTTATAACTGTTTCACCCCGCTGTACGGGAAAATCCGACCGCGGTGATGACGGACTCACATTTGAAATTATGAGTGATGACCTTGTTGTATTGCTTGATACACTCGGTGTTGAAAAGACAAGAATTTTCGGCTTCAGCGACGGCGGAAACCTCGGTATGGTGTTTACCGTTGCACATCCCGAAAGAGTCGAATCTCTCGTAATTATGGGCTCGAATATCAATCCTCTCGGAACAAAGGTTATCGATCAGATAGGCATTATCTGGAAATATCTCGGTCTTGCAATCAAGGCAGCGTTCACTCAGACAACTGAGGATCTTAACCGCCGTGACATCCAGGGACTTATGGTATATCAGCCGAATCTTACTTTTAAGGATCTTCAGACTATCGAGGTACCCGTTCTCAATATTTTCGGTCAGCACGATATGATAAAGAGAATTCATTCAAAGCGTATTACAAAGAATATCCCGAATGCACAGGAGCTTATGATTGTCGGTGGCGGCCACGGAAGCTGCTTTGATTATACAGATACAATCATCAATCCTGCTTTGTTGGAGTTCTACGGCGTAACGACATAAAAATTTAGCAGCTTGTCTTTATGGCAAGCTGCTTTTTATATGCTCGATTTATCTTGAGTTTGCTGTTTCAATCATTGAGAAATAGAAATCCTCAAACGATGTCGGATAGTCCTTTGTGCCGCAGAAATCGAAATGATCAGTACCTACAAGCGTGTCCATATAGTACCATCTTCCGCTTTCAATTTTTCTGCCGTTTTCGATGCTTTCTTCATAGCTGAGCGCGGTTGCCTCATCACAAAGAGGATATCTGGCGGATTTCAGCGGAACGATTCCGTCATTTACTGCCCAGTCTCCGTCGATGGTAACGCCGTCGTAGGTCTTGCCCTCAGAAATGCGGAGCATCAGTGATGAGATGTAGAAAATCGGTGTCACGCTGCTGTATATGCGCTGCTTTCCGAAGCAATCTGTTTTGGTTGCGGCTGTTGAATAGGAATAATAATATGTATTTTCGCTCAGCTTGATTTTACTGTTAAGCTCGGCAGCACCTCTGAGCGTCATATCATAGTAGCAGTTGTCGCCCGACTGATAATAGTTGTTGATACTGTCAAAGCTGAATTTTGCTCTCTTTTCATCCTGCTTGGGAGTCAGTCCGAAATGTCCCATCTGCAATGAGAATACAATAAAATCGTTACCGAGAAGAGTTCCGATAATATTATAAAGCATAACAATAACATAATACGGACCCGTGAGGTCATAAAGCATATTTGAAACCTGAGTTCCGTTGTGAGGTGCTGAGAGCGTTATGCACGAATGCACACAGTCGTGACCGCCCGTGAAAAGCTCACTTGTCTGTGCGCCTGTTGCTTTCATTTCATCGTTATCGCCGTAGGCTAAGAGTGATGTCAGAAGTCTGACTGTCGCACCGCCGAAGGAGTGTCCGACGAGATTGATTTTATCCTTGAGATTCCAGCTCTCACCCATAATCGGCTCATAAGTGAAGCCAAATCTGTCGTGACCGTGTGCCTTTGAATGAGCCTCGCCATAGTCAACCGTGCCGCCGACAAGCTGGGCGTAAAGCTCACAGGCTCTGTCCCACGCGCTACTGAGAGGGCCGACTGCGGGAGCATAAGCCTCAATGCCCTGATCATTTAAAATTTTAATAAGGTCATTGTCTGAGAGCCAGAGACCGCCGCCCCAATAAGGAGACATTTCATAAAACTTATTTGTAGGTGACCAACCGCCCATGCCGTGCACGAAAATGTACGGATAATCGGTTGCGAAGCTGCTTTTATCCACCTCACGATCACCCTGCGCAAAAGAGGGGATGACACACGCCGAAATCAACATAACGGTTGCCATAACGACGGCAATCAGTTTAACAAACTTGTTCATAAAAGCTCCTCCTGTATATTTTAATTTCACTCAGATTTTATAACAAAATAGTGGGAATGTCAATCTGAGCGGTAAAAGTGGAACACATTGTTAAAATATGTTTACTGTTTTATATAGCTGTTTTACTTGCTTTTTTTATTATTTCAATGTAGAATGAACTTATGGGATTTCATCCCGTATGTTTTTAAGGAGATGATATAAATGGGCAAAAAAAATTCGCCGCAGAATTCCGTCAGACCGTTCGGCTGGCAGGATAAGCTCGGCTACGCTATGGGAGATATGGGATGTAACTTTTCGTTCCAGCTCGTGTCAACATTTATGCAGTTGTTCTATCTGCAGTATATCGGTATCGAATCAGGCCATTATGCAACAATCATTCTTATTTCAAAGGCTTTTGATGCCATCAACGATATTGTAATAGGCAATCTCGTTGACACAAAGCGTATCGGCAAAAAGAGTAAATATATGCCCTGGATTATCCTCGGTGCCGTTACCTTGGTTATTTTTAATGTGATGCTTTTTGCTCCTGTCAAGAATTTCCCCTATGCCGCAAAATATGCGTGGTGTCTTATCGCATACTGTCTGTGGTCTATTGCATACACAATGGTCAATGTTCCTTACGGCTCACTTCATTCGGTAATTACGGATGACCCGCAGCAGAGAGTTACACTTTCAACTTTCCGAAGCATCGGTGCGGCTCTGCCTGCAATCATTGTTATGATCGTGCTTCCCGGTATTGTATACAGCAAGCAGACAAGTCAGACAGGTGAAGAAATCCAGATTCTCAAGGGCGAAACACTTCTTCCTGTTGCAATCGTTATGTCGGTTATTGCGTTTTTTGTTCTCTGGGGAACAACTAAGCTTGTCAAGGAACGCGTACACAGCGATGCTGCCGAGAATACAACGGGCTTCAAGGCTCTTATTTCATCAGCTAAATCGTATTTTACAAACCGCGCAATGATCGGTGCGACAATCGCAACCGTTGCGGCTGTCGGACTCATCAACTCAACAATGTCACTTAACAATATGGTCTTTCAGTATTTCTTCAAGGATGCTGATAAGGTCGGTATTGCGATGATCGGCAGCTATGCTCCTATGATTATCTTTATGGCGCTTATCGGTAAGCTTACAAAGAAATTCGGTAAGAAGAGTGTTCTTGTTGTAACAATGTTTGTCGGTGCGGTTTCGGGTATTCTTTCACTCTTTGCACCCATTACTCCTGACAGCAAGGGTATGATTCTCTATATCTTCTGTCTTATGGGACTCAACCTCGGTAATGCCGCTTTCCAGATTTCCGTATGGGCAATCATTGCTGACTGTATCGGTGTCAGCACAAGAAAGACAGGCAAGAGCGAGGAGGGCTCATTGTACGCACTTTATTCGTTCTTCCGCAAGCTTGCTCAGGGTGTCGGACAGGCTGTTGTATCCTGGGGACTTGTGGCAATCAACTTTGTCGAAGGTGAAAATGCCGTTCAGGCACCTGACTTCGGCTCAAAGGTAAAGTCACTTTATTTCATACTTCTTATGGCAGGCTCACTTATTGCCTTCCTTTCGATGAAGTTTATTTATAACATCGGCAAAAAGGAAGAGGACGAATTCGCCTCAGCTGCATAAAAAATTATCACCCGAAGATTCGTCTTCGGGTGATTTTGTTACAGCTTCTTTGTCATTACGACTCCGCCGAAAAGTGAAACAGCCTTCTTAAAGCCTGCGCGCTCATAAAAACGCTGAGCGCCGTGATTGTCCTTGTCGACAATCAGCATAACTCCTGAAATGCCCTTTTCTATGAGTCTGTCAATAAGAGCTTGAATCATTTTTGTGCCGTAGCCCTTGCCCTGATACTCATCGAGCAAATCGATGTGAAGATGGGCAGGGTATTGCTTTATAAAAGGGAGATATCCGAGCGGCATCATGTAAGCAAAAATGCAATGCCGTTTATCAATCTTCCATATCTGCGGAATTTCGTTTTTGTGAAAGCCTTTTATATATCTCTTGAAATCGGGCGCACAGAGAATATATCCTGCGACCTTACCGTCGTCATCAAGCACAAAACAGGTTTCCTGTTCGCACCGTGCATAATATGTCGAATAGGTGAGAGACATTTTTCGTCCGATATCTTCTCTCCTTCTCGATTCGGGACCTGCGGTCATACGGCAGACATATTCGATGCCTGTAATATCATTTTTTTCAGCCTGTCTGATAAACGGCATTATTCAACACCTCTGTAAAACAAGCCCCTCGTGAAGTCGCCCTTGGCTTTACCTGAGCCGATATAAGCCGAGATAACCTCACTGACGGTCTGTTTGTTTTCTTTTGTAAAATAAAGAAGCATAAAGTCTGCGTTGCGTATTTCGCTTAATCTGTCCGCCATAAATACGGGAACAGAATTGAGAATATCGTTTGTACCCATACGGCATTCGATCGGGAATTCGACACCTCTGCGGTCAACAAGCTTGCCGTTCTGCCTACAGTCAGAGCACGATTTGCCGTTTTTCTGCGGACAGTTTCTTGTGAGCATCAGCGGAAGTCTGCCGTAGGCAAAAACGCCGCGCGGTGCTTCACCGCCGATTGACTGAGCCTGAGACAGGGTAAGCTCGGCTGAGAGCAGAATTTTGTTGACTCCCATATCCTCGAGCACCTTTACCGAACGCGAATTGAATACATTTGAGCCGAAGAAGGCATTTGCCTTAAGCCCTGCCTTCTGAATAAGAGCAATGCCGTCAAGCGTACCTGCCCAAGCCTCTGCGATGCCGTATTCCTTAGCCTGCACGAGCTTTTCGAGAATTTTATCATAGTCTGAGAAAATACCGCGCGGTACCTCAACGCTGACGCGGACAGACCTTTTTACAAGTCTTTCGCATCCGAGAGGAACAATGACCTGCTCAATATAATCCCAGTTTTCGGGTATACTGTCTATGTCTGAAAAACGGCAGATAAGTCTCTTCTTGCCGCCCTGATGAGGCTTGATTGTGACAAATTCATTCCTGAATTCCTTAATTGCGGATTTTTCTGTGTTTTCAAGCTTGTCGAGAGCATCGCGTCTGAGGCGGTTAAGCTCGGAAACGGGGATAAACACACCCTCGTCAAGTTCAATGTCAATATCGCCCGGATAGAATCTTGTTCCGCCGCATTTCTCAAGCTGTGCACGGACTGAATCCTCGGTTGTTGCCTTGTTCATTGCAGGCTGAGGCTGAGTCTCGCTTTCAACAAAAACATTTCTGCCTCCTGCCTGAGCGGCAAGTGATAACGGCTCACCGAGCAAGCCCGTGAATGCAAAATCAACTCTTGTGTCAGCAACTTCCTTTTCATAAAGCTTTTCAAGCTTTTTAAGAACGCCTGCAGCGGCGGTAACATCATCCTTCTGCCTTATGCCGAACATACCGATGCCGAGCTCGTTTTTATAGTAGCCGTCTGTAAATCCCGAGCGTGAAAAAACACTTCTCAGGTCGTTACGAAGCTCGTTGTCCGTGATTCCGTCAACCGAATTTTTGCAAGCCCTGACAGCAGCCGCAACATATTCGGGACGCTTCATTCTGCCCTCAATTTTGAATGAGCAGACACCCATCTCTGACATTTCTCTGATGTAATCCACAAGAGAAAGATCCTTGAGACTCAGATCGTGTCCCGTTCCGTATGGCGCGCCAAAGGGGAGGCGGCACGGCTGAGCGCAGGCTCCGCGGTTTCCGCTTCTTGAGCCGAGCATTGCGCTGAAATAGCATTGACCCGAAACACACATACAAAGCGCACCGTGAACAAAGCATTCAAGCTCAATCGGAGAATTCTCGCAGAGCTTGCGTATTTCCTCACGGCTGAGCTCACGGGGGAGTACGGCACGGGTAAAGCCCAGCTTCTTGAGCTTTTTAAGACCTGCGGGAGTCTGCACACTCATCTGAGTGGATGCGTGCATCGGCATATCGGGCGCACAACGGCGTATGATATCCGCAAGTCCGAGGTCCTGCACTATAATTGCGTCAACACCTGCTTCACAAGCAAGACGGACGGCCTCCTGAGCGTCGTCAAGCTCGCCGTCCGAGATAAGCGTGTTCAATGTCAGATGCACCTTAACACCGTGCTTGTGACAGTAATCGACAGCATTTTTAAGTGAGTCACCGTCAAAGTTATCAGCATTGCGGCGTGCATTAAAGCTCTTTGTTCCGAGATAAACGGCATCCGCTCCGCTTCTGACGGCGGCAATAACAGACTCCATAGAGCCTGCAGGTGCAAGTATTTCTGTCTTCATTATAACTGATCCTTTTCTTCGAGGCTTCGTCTGATGCTGCGAAGGTCTCTTGTCATTCTCTCGGCCTCCCTGCGAGCCATCTCTGCTTCTGTCTTGGCTCTTGCGGCATCCTCCATATAAACCTGAATCTGTGCCTTGAGGTAATCGGCATTTCTCTCAGCCTGATGATACTTGTCAGCAAAATCGAGAGCGCAAAGCACAGCCGCCTGCACCTGAGAAAGCTTTGAGTGAGTCTGAAGAAGACCTGAAATAGTCTCGTCAACCTCTTCGCCGAGACTTCTCATATAGTTGATGTCCTCTTCTGACATAAGTCTGTAGTCAAGACCGCCGATGGTGAGTCTGATTTTATTTTTATTCATAAATATACCTCCGCAGAATATTATGCAAAAGTCTGCCAATATTAAAATAAGGCGATGTTTAAATTATTATACTATATTTTCTTATTTGAGAAAAGCCTTTTTCGACATTTTTTTGAGTTTTGAATATTATTATTTTGCTGTTACTGTAAAGTAAACTGCGGCATTTTGTGCATTTATTATAAAGTATAATTCCTTTTCGGATAAATTAGTGAAAATATTTGTCAAAACGCACAAAAAATCGTTGAAAATTTGTTATAACAAATTGACATTCGGTGTTGTATTTTTATTCATTATGGTATAAAATTAAAACAGTACAATGAATATTATTTATTGTCGAGCCCAAGGAGGAATAGCAATGAACTACAAAATGACAAAAAAAGAAGCAAAAGAGCAGATTTATAATAAGCTCTCGCATTTCTTCGGTGTATCACCCGAGGAGGCAACCTATGAGCATTATTATAAGGCGATAGCTCTCATCCTGCGGGATATGATGATGCAGGGCAGAAAGGAATTCCACAACGAAGCAAAGACCGCTGATACCAAAAAGGTCTATTATCTGTGTATGGAATTTCTGATGGGCCGTTCGCTTAAAAACAATCTTTACAACCTCAATCTTACAAAGACAATGGAATCCGCACTTAAGGATTTCGGCATCAAGCTTGAGAAGCTCTACGACTGCGAGCCGGATGCAGGTCTCGGTAACGGCGGCCTCGGCAGACTTGCAGCCTGCTATCTTGACGGTCTTGCAACACAGGGCTATCACGCAAAGGGCTACACAATTCTTTATGAATACGGTATTTTCCGTCAGAAGCTCGTTGACGGTTGGCAGACAGAGATGCCCGATTTCTGGCTTCCCGGCGGTGATGTATGGCTTGTTCCCCGTGAGGAGGAAGCTGTTGACATCAAGTTTGAGGGCTGGATTGACGAAATCTGGGATCACAGCTACCACCATATTGAACAGCGCGATGCAAAGATTGTCAAGGCTATACCGCACGATATGTATGTCGCAGGTAAGGACGGCAGGGGAATCAGCGTGCTTCGTCTCTGGTCAGCCAAGGCACCGGGACTCGATATGGATATGTTCAATCAGGGCGATTATATGCGCGCAATGGAGCATAATGCAATGGCTGAGGTTATCAGTAAGGTGCTTTATCCCGCAGACAATCATCCCGAGGGAAAGAGCCTTCGTTTAAGACAGCAATATTTCCTTGTTTCTTCTTCAATTCAGGATATTATCAACAACCACCTTCGCATTTACGGCAGAATCGACAACCTTGCCGAAAAGGTTGCAATTCATATCAACGATACACATCCGACACTTGCAATCCCTGAGCTTATGAGAATTCTTCTTGACGAATGCGGATACGGCTGGGATGAGGCGTGGAATATCGTTACACAGACAATCGCATACACAAATCATACCGTTATGGCTGAGGCTCTCGAATGCTGGCCTGAGGATCTCTTCAAGCGCCTTCTTCCGAGAATCTACGGCATTACAAAGGAAATTGACAACCGCTGGCGCAGCTTCGTCTGGAATTCAACAGGTGATGCTGACAAGGTCGAGCGTATGGCAATCGTTTCCAACGGCGTTATCCGTATGGCAAATATGTCTGTTGCAAGCTCGCACAGCGTCAACGGTGTTTCTGCACTTCACTCTGAGATTCTCAAGCAGAGCGTGTTCAGCGATTTCTATTCAGTAACACCCGACAAGTTCAAGAATGTCACAAACGGTATCGCTCACAGACGCTGGCTGTGTCAGTCAAACCCCGAGCTTACGGCACTTATCACAGAGCTTATCGGCAATAAGTTCATTTATGACGGAGCTGAGCTCGAAAAGCTCAGAGCTTATGCGGACGATAAGGAGGTTCTCAAAAAGCTTGAGGATATCAAGTTCCGCAATAAGCAGAAAATCGCAAAAATTGTCAAGGAAAGAAACGGTATCGACATTGATCCGAATTCTATTTTTGATGTTCAGGTCAAGAGACTTCACGAGTATAAGCGTCAGCATCTTAACGCATTCCACATTCTTTCCAGGTATCTTGCCATTAAAGAGAATCCCGACGGTGACTTCACACCGCACACCTATATCTTTGCGGCTAAGGCTGCACCGGGCTACTATATGGCCAAGAAAATCATCAGCTTTATCTGTGCTTTGGGTGATCTTATCAACAACGATCTCGATGTCAGAGGCAGACTCAAGGTTGTATATCTTGAGGATTATAATGTTTCAATGGCTGAGGCTCTTATGCCTGCTGCTGATATCAGTGAACAGATTTCTCTCTCAGGTACAGAGGCAAGCGGTACCGGTAATATGAAGCTTATGATTAACGGCGCAATTACTCTCGGTACAATGGACGGTGCGAATGTTGAGATTCATGAGGCAGTAGGTGAGGATAACATCATCATCTTCGGTATGAGCACTCCTGAGGTTAACGACCTCAAGAGAATCGGCTATAACCCAATGAATTATTATCAAAATAACGCCGATATCAGACGCGTTATTGACTTTATTAACAACGGCATCGCAGGAAAGACCTTCCCTGAAATCGGCGGAACTATCGTTCATAATGATCCGTATATGGTGCTTGCTGATTTTGCAGATTATAAGGCAGCACAGCTCAAGGCTGAACAGCTTTATAAGGACAGAGATGTATGGAACAGAATGTCACTTATGAATATCGCAGGAGCAGGCCGCTTTGCCTGTGACCGTGCTATCAATGAGTATGCACGCGACATCTGGCATACAGCACCTCTCAATCCCGTTAAAAAATAATAAAGAATTACAGGCAGAGCTTAAATTAAAGCCCTGCCTGTTTTTTGAATGCAATTTATTTGACTAACTTTACAAGCTCATCAGTATCTTCAAGACGGATGCGCTTTGAGGCGATGTATGTGCGGCCCTCGCTCTTGTTGTCTATTGTTGAAATAACAATGTCTGTGTTATCGAATATTCCGTATGTTGCGGTGACGATAGTGCCGTCATCAAGAACAACATTTCCGCAATAGCCAGTATCGGCGTTTGCCGAATACTGAGGCGCTGTCTGATCCTTAAGATAAGTGTGAGCAAGCTTTATTCTGTACTGACCCTCTCTTGAGTTCTTAAGGTCATCGTAAGTGCCTACCCAGGCAACCCAGCCCTCACTGCTCCATTTCTGCACAGCAGTTTTAACCGCACGAGGACCTCTTTCAATAGAACGGAAGGTGATGAAAAGTCTGCCGTCGTGTGAGTAGTCGGCCTTGTGACGCTCGCCGTTAAGTGCTGCGGGTGCTTCAACGGGACGGCTCCAGGTTTTACCCTCATCCTTTGAGAATGAGATAAGTGAATTGATTTTCTTCGAATTGCTTCTGGAAATCAGACAAAGCTCATCGCCCTGACCTACATCTGAACGGATAACCTCAACCTCGCACATATTTGAGCGTGCTTCATAGTCGCGGTGAGCCGAGAAATATTTTTCAGGCTTGCTCCAATGAGGCTTGCCGTTTTCGTCAAATGTGAGAATGGTTTTATAGTTATGGAAATCAGGATCGTGGAAGAAGCCCATCCACTTATCGACAAATTTACCGTTTTCCTTGAGCTGAGTCAGGCTTGCAAGTGCAACAATCGGGATAATAGGAAAATCACTTTTCTTATCAAAAACAAGGTCAAACTCTGTCCAGGTTTCACCCTCGTCAGACGAGAGAGAATAGTTGAATCCGCCTGTTGTCGGCTCGTTCGGCCACTTGGGATTACCTGATACCATAATGATTTTATCCGAGGTTTTGCCGTCGGTGAACTGCAGACGGTAAACTGTCGGAGTCTCGCGTGAGGTTTCCCAGCTTGCGGGCTTATTTTTGAGCTCCTCAGTCCAGGATAGACCGCCGTCGGTGCTGATTTTTGTCATAACGGCACCCTTGCCGTGTCCCGCAGGATACATACAAAGAATGTTGCCGTTCTTGAGAAGAACGCTGTCGGGATGAGCCTGATACGGCTTTGAGTTATCAACTGTTACAAGCTCATAGAGATAATCAAACTTTTTATCAATACCATCAGGCTTTATGCTAAGGTCGATCTGAGGGATAGTATAATCCTTTCCCTGAGTCGGTTTAATCTTTTTGAAATTTGAGTCGAAAATATTTTTCATAACAATCATCCTTTACACTTCTTTAGGATATTAGTATCTAAACATAAATCAATAAAAAGTTACCACAAAAACAACAAAATACAAATTTGCTGTGATTATAAGACAAGCTCTGATGAATGATGAACCTTTGAAATTCTTTTTGCCGCGCCCGTCAGATGAGAAATATCGTGGTATTCTCCTTCGTATCCTGAAAATAGTCCGAGAGGAATTTGTGATGTCCAGCCGTTTTCGTCAAATTCGGGAGCATCAATTCCGATAGCATAAAGCACAATAGCCGCAAGGTCGCGGATATTCATTTCTCCGATTTCTGTATGACTCACGCCCTGGCCCGATGCCGCAAAGGTGACATACTTTTCTTCGTCAGTCCAGCCGCCGTGGCTGCCTCTGAGGTTTTCATCATTTGTACCGCCGTGGTCAGCAATGACCATAAACAGAGTGTCGTCGAGGATTCCTGCCTGCTTTATGGCAGAATGAACATCGCCTATGAGCTTGTCGACCTCGTGGATACGAGCGAGAAATTCAGAAAGTCCGTAGCCGCTGCGGTGACCCGCACCGTCGACACTGTCAAAATGAATAAAAAGAAAGTCGGGCTTGTTTTTAATAATATAGTCACACACAAGGGGAGTGAGCTCCGTGTCGTTTGCGGTTGCGCAGGAAACATCGGCATTGTTTTCGACTATACCGTATGTTATGGGATTCCAGTCACAGTATGAGCCGAGCACAGCCTCGGGATAAGCCTCACGAATCCGTCTGAACAGCGAAGGGTAGGGGGAGCTTATATCATAAGGAGTGGTGGAAACAATTTCATTTGTGAGCTTATGTACTTCGGGACCTACACCCAGAAGCATCGAACCCCAGCATTCAGCACTGATTGTAGGCTTTGAGGAGAGCGCACCGTAAGTGACAGCACCTGAACTGAAAATGCGGTCAAAGTTGGGAGTATCGGCGTCCCTGAACCACGCACCCGCACCGTCAACACCTATTACAATTATGTGAGAATATCTTTTTGACATAAGCATCTCCTGCCTTCAGAGTAAATTTCCGAAAATATTTTACCACATCTCTGTCCGAAAATAAAGGAAAAAGTAAATCCCCATTCTTACGAATGAGGATTATGTTTAACCGATTCAGATATTACTTGTCAAAGTAAAGCAAATAATCGTTATATGTGTAATAATCACTGCTTTGCGGAATGTATTCATCACAATTATCTGCGACAAATTTTTCTCTTTCATATATTCCGTTTGTTTCACTGTTATCAAATATATTGCACATATCGTCTTTTGAATTAACAATTAAATCTTTTGTACAGAAAAGCTTTCCCGGCTCGTTTCCGTAAGGACACATATTTCCATGTCGGCAAGTCATACAGCATTTTAGCAAGACACCGTCGGGCAACTGCTTTTGCGCATCAGCGAAAGCATCTGCCCACAAATAATCTTTACCTTGTCCCCAAAGCTGTTCATCGTTATATTTTACACCGACATTAACGGTTGGTCCATTTTCAAATTTGCCATGATAATACATATCTTCCAAGTGATGAACAATGTGTATTTCTGTTTCTTCCTCGCCTGTGGGTGTAATCAGATATCCTTTTCGGATATATTGCTTATGCAGCTCATACCACGCTTTATTGCAGTATTCGTTCCATTCGACAAAAACATTGTCAAAAGTGACCGTTGCAAAAAAGCAGGCTTTTGCACAGGTGCTTAATTCTATATAAAATTTGTTTTCCTTCTTATAAATCTCAATACAGTTGATGGTGATACCGTTTTTTGTTTCATTTACAAAGCGGTCTTTGGCTTCTTTCCCGTCATAAATTATTTGCGGCTCATCCGTATACCAGTTTCCGTCATCATCCACCTTATATTTCCGCATCGGTTCAAACGAAATAACATCGAATACGCCGAAATGTAATTCAGTAAGGTCAATTTCCATATCGCAGTCGTGAGGATTCTGCGGTATGTTTTTATGTATGTTAAGATGATTTGCCGAGAGAACAAGTTCGTTTTTATCAAAACTAACAAAAGAAAACTCAGCATCATGAAATTCAAATAAATCAAGATTATTATCAACGCTATATTTCATATTCTTTCTCCTTCCGATGTACCGGTATTTTTATTATATCAAAAGATGTACTTCGTTGCAACGAAAGAAAAAACTATCATATCAAAAAAATCAAAACTGAAAAGAAAAAAGTAAATCCCCATTCTTACGAATGAGGATATTTTTGGCAAGTTGCACCGATTTAGATGTCGACACAAAACAATTCGATAAATTGTAGTTTATAATACCGTGTAACTCGCATCGGATAATTTATTCATTGCTCTCTTATAGTGTTATTTCTCTTTATACGATTCCCATTGCCA